>NZ_LMHN01000011.1:0-23244 GCF_001428165.1 Achromobacter sp. Root170 | reverse complement strand
CTGCTGGCCCCGATCGCCATGGAAGAAGGTCTGCGTTTCGCCATCCGTGAAGGCGGTCGTACCGTCGGCGCCGGCGTCGTCGCCAAGATCCTGAAGTAAGCAATACCCGGATGGGTAGGGTGGGCATTCATGCCCCTCTATCCATCTTTGCTGTAAAAGTAGTACTATGTATGGTTCCGCGAGCCGATGCAGGGCGGAACAAGATTTTGATGTGTTTAGGGGCATAGCTCAATTGGCAGAGCGTCGGTCTCCAAAACCGAAGGTTGTAGGTTCGATTCCTACTGCCCCTGCCACCGCCAGGATAAACCCGCGGGAGATCATCGCGAGTTACGCATTCACGGCGGCTCGCGTCGCAATATGTCTAATACCAGCGTAGAAACCGTAACCAGTACCGCCGACCGGGTCAAGCTCGGGCTGGCGGTTCTCGTCGTTATTGCTGGCATCGTCGGGTTCTCCGTGCTTAGCGCGCAGCCGATGCCCGCTCGGATCGGTGTGTTCGTCGGCGGCCTCGTGATCGCAGCCGCGATCGCCTGGTTCAGCGAACCCGGTCGCCGTACCCTGAGCTTTGCCAGCGAGTCCTACAACGAAGTCAAGCGTGTCGCATGGCCCACCCGCAAGGAAACGACCCAGATGACGGGTATCGTTTTTGCCTTCGTGGCCGTCATGGGCATTTTCATGTGGGTGCTCGACAAGGGCATCGAATGGATTCTCTACGGCCTGCTGCTGGGCTGGAAATAAGGACGGCAAATGAGTAAGCGTTGGTATGTCGTCCATGTGTACTCCGGCATGGAAAAAAGCGTACACAAGGCCCTGAATGAGCGCATCGAGCGCGCGGGCCTGCAAACGTCTTTTGGCCGCATCCTTGTGCCCTCCGAAGAAGTCGTCGAGGTCAAGGGTGGTCAGAAGTCGATCACCGAGCGCCGCATTTTCCCCGGTTATGTCCTGGTTGAAATGGACCTGACCGACGAAACGTGGCACCTGGTCAAGAACACCAACCGAGTCACCGGCTTTTTGGGCGGCTCGGGCAATCGTCCGACCCCGATTTCCGAAAAGGAAGTCGAAAAGATCCTCTCCCAGATGGAAGAGGGCGTCGAGAAACCCCGCCCCAAGATCCTGTTCGAAGTGGGCGAGATGGTTCGGGTCAAGGAAGGTCCGTTTGCGGACTTCAACGGCAACGTCGAAGAAGTCAACTACGAAAAGAGCAAGGTGCGTGTGTCCGTCACCATTTTTGGTCGCGCCACGCCCGTCGAGCTCGATTTCAGCCAGGTCGAAAAGACCTGAATCTAACCCCCGGGGAGCCCTGTCCTTATCGGCCAGGGCGATATCACCCGCAAGGAGCAAAGCATGGCGAAGAAGATCGTCGGCTTTATCAAGCTGCAAGTACCGGCTGGTAAGGCTAACCCCTCCCCCCCGATTGGCCCGGCCCTGGGTCAGCGTGGCCTGAACATCATGGAATTCTGCAAGGCGTTCAACGCCAAGACCCAAGGCATGGAGCCTGGTCTGCCGATTCCGGTGGTGATCACCGCTTTCGCCGACAAGAGCTTCACCTTCATCATGAAGACCCCGCCCGCGACGGTCCTCATCAAGAAGGCCGCCGGCGTGCAAAAGGGTTCGCCCAAGCCGCATACCGACAAGGTCGGTACGCTGACCCGCGCGCAAGCTGAAGAAATCGCCAAGGCCAAGGGTCCCGACCTGACCGCCGCCGATCTGGAAGCCGCAGTGCGCACGATCGCTGGCAGCGCCCGCAGCATGGGCATCACGGTTGAGGGGATCTAATCATGGCTAAGTTGTCCAAGCGCGCCGCCGCTATTGCACAAAAGATCGACCGCACCAAGCTGTACCCGGTCGCTGAAGCCCTGACCCTGGTCAAGGAAACCGCCGTCGCCAAGTTCAATGAATCCATTGACGTGGCCGTGCAGCTCGGCATCGACCCGAAGAAGTCGGACCAACTGGTCCGCGGTTCGGTCGTGCTGCCCGCCGGCACCGGCAAGTCGGTCCGCGTCGCCGTGTTCGCCCAAGGCGACAAGGCTGAAGCCGCCAAGGCCGCTGGCGCCGACATCGTTGGTCTGGACGACCTGGCCGACAGCATCAAGGCCGGTCAAATGGACTTTGACGTTGTCATCGCCTCGCCCGACACGATGCGTGTCGTCGGTGCCCTGGGTCAGATCCTGGGCCCGCGCGGCCTGATGCCGAACCCGAAGGTCGGCACCGTGACCCCCGACGTCGCAACCGCTGTGAAGAACGCCAAGGCCGGTCAGGTTCAGTACCGTACCGACAAGGCCGGCATCATCCACGCAACGATCGGCCGCGCGTCGTTCGGCGTGGAACAGCTGCAAACCAACCTGGCTGCTCTGGTCGACGCCCTGCAAAAGGCTCGTCCCGCAGCTGCCAAGGGCATTTACCTGCGCAAGCTCGCCGTTTCGTCCACGATGGGCGGCGGAGCGCGTGTGGAAATTGCCTCGCTGTCGGCTTCCAACTAAGCCAACAGCAGTAAACGTACTTTGGGCTGCATCCGGACCCCTCCGGATGTTGCTGTCAAAGACCGCTGGAGCAGGGCAGTGGAAGGGATTGTCCTTCCGCAAGGAAAGCAGCATCGCCGCTGCCCCGCTTAATCCCGGAGCTCATCTAGTCCGGATCCAGCGTAGACGGCGTCCCCAGGAAGAATTCTTTACCCGAAGAACTCGTCCAGGCGCCGCATTCGGTTGACGCGCAAGGCTCCGGCCCCAGGCGTCTTTTGATGGAGTGTTCAAACCGTGAGTCTCAATCGTCAAGAGAAAGCGGTGGTAATCGAGGAAGTCTCGGCGGAAGTCGCCAAGGCCCAATCGATTGTTATCGCTGAGTACCGTGGTCTGGACGTCGCCTCTGTCACCGTACTGCGCAAAACTGCGCGTGAATCGGGCGTGTATCTGCGTGTTCTGAAGAACTCGCTGGCCCGTCGTGCTGTTGCTGGCACGGCTTTCGAGCCGTTGGCCGAGCAACTGACCGGTCCGCTGATCTATGGCATCAGCACTGATCCGGTAGCGGCGGCCAAGGTCATTGCTGGTTTCGCGAAGAGCAACGATAAGCTGGTCATCAAGGCGGGCGCTCTGCCCAACAACTTGCTGAACCAAGAAGGCGTGAAGGCCCTGGCCACCATGCCCTCGCGCGAAGAGTTGCTGTCGAAACTGCTTGGCACCATGCAAGCCCCCATCGCGCAATTCGTGCGTACGCTCAACGAAGTTCCGACCAAGTTCGCCCGTGGCCTCGCTGCCGTGCGCGACCAGAAGGCAGCGGCCTAATCGCCCTGTTGTCCGGAATTCGCTGAACGACGAAGCGACACCCAAACCCTGGCATTACCAAAATATTTGGAGTTCTGAAAAATGGCACTTAACAAAGCTGAAATCCTTGACGCCATCGCTGGCATGACCGTGCTCGAGCTGTCCGAGCTGATCAAGGAAATGGAAGAGAAGTTCGGCGTGTCGGCTGCTGCCGCTGCCGTCGCTGTCGCTGCTCCCGCCGCTGGTGGCGCTGCTGCCGCTGCTGAAGAGCAAACCGAGTTCACCGTCGTCCTGCAAGAAGCCGGCGCGAACAAGGTCAGCGTCATCAAGGCCGTGCGCGAGCTGACCGGTCTGGGTCTGAAGGAAGCCAAGGACCTGGTCGACGGCGCTCCGAAGCCCGTCAAGGAAGCTGTGGCCAAGGCTGACGCCGAAGCCGCCAAGAAGAAGCTGGAAGAAGCTGGCGCCAAGGTCGAAGTCAAGTAAGACCTGCGTCAACTGCCCGGGGACAGCACAGTTTGCAGTCCCCGGGCTTTTGCGTTTCCAGGAAACCCCTACTGGGGGTATGCCCATTCAGTGGGGTTTCCTGGAGTCGTATCACCTGGGGCCGTGGTTGACGGCCCATGCAACCTCGAGTCGGAGTGCTCATGCCTTACTCGTACACCGAAAAAAAGCGCATCCGCAAAAGCTTCGCCAAGCGTGAAGACGTTCAAAACGTTCCTTTCCTTTTGGCGACACAGCTTCAATCCTACCTAACTTTCCTGCAGGCGGATACCGCCCCGTCCGAACGCGTAGCCGACGGTTTGCAGGCGGCGTTTTCGTCGATTTTCCCGATCGTTAGTCACAACGGTATGGCGCGCTTGGAGTTCGTGAGCTATGTGCTCGGCGAACCGGTGTTCGATGTCAAGGAATGTCAGCAACGTGGCCTGACCTATGCCTCGCCCCTGCGAGCCAAGGTCCGCCTGGTGCTGCTTGACCGCGAAGTCAGCAAGCCCACCGTGAAGGAAGTGAAGGAACAGGAAGTCTACATGGGCGAAATTCCGCTCATGACGGGCACGGGTTCCTTCGTCATCAACGGCACGGAGCGTGTCATCGTTTCGCAGCTGCACCGCTCGCCTGGCGTGTTCTTCGAACACGACCGCGGCAAGACGCACAGCTCCGGCAAGCTCCTGTTCTCGGCCCGCGTGATTCCTTACCGCGGCTCGTGGCTGGACTTCGAATTCGACCCGAAGGACGTCCTGTTTTTCCGTGTCGACCGCCGCCGCAAGATGCCTGTCACGATCCTGTGCAAGGCCATCGGCATGACGCCGGAAACCATCCTGGCCAACTTCTTCGACTTCGATAACTTCGAACTGAAGAGCGAAGGCGCGATGATGGAATTCGTGCCTGAGCGTTGGAAGGGCGAAATGGCCCGTTTCGACATCGCCGACCGTTCGGGCAAGGTGATCGTCGAGAAGGACAAGCGCATCAACGCCAAGCACCTGCGCGACCTGGCTGCCGGCGGCATCCAGCGCATCTCCGTGCCGGAAGATTTCCTGTACGGTCGCGTGCTGGCCAAGAACATCGTTGACGAAGATACCGGCGAAGTCATCGCCAACGCCAACGACGAAATCACGGAAAGCGTGCTCGGCGCCCTGCGCGCCGCCAACGTGCGCGAGTTCCAGGCGCTCTACACGAACGACCTGGACCGCGGTCCGTACATCTCGCAAACGCTGCGCACCGATGAAACCGCCGACCAGATGGCCGCGCGCGTTGCCATCTACCGCATGATGCGTCCTGGCGAGCCGCCCACCGAAGAAGCGGTGGAAGCGCTGTTCCAGCGTCTGTTCTACAGCGAAGAGACGTACGACCTGTCGCGCGTCGGCCGCATGAAGGTCAACAGCCGTCTGGGCCGTGGTGAGGACATCACCGGCCCGATGACGCTGACCAACGAAGACATCCTTGAAACCATCAAGGTGCTGGTTGAGCTGCGTAACGGTCGTGGCCAGATCGACGACATCGATCACTTGGGCAACCGCCGCGTGCGTTGCGTGGGCGAACTGGCCGAAAACCAGTTCCGCGCGGGCCTCGTGCGCGTCGAGCGCGCCGTCAAGGAACGTCTGGGCCAGGCCGAGACCGAAAACCTGATGCCGCACGACCTGATCAACTCCAAGCCGATCTCGGCTGCCATCAAGGAGTTCTTCGGTTCGAGCCAGCTCTCGCAGTTCATGGACCAGACCAACCCGCTGTCGGAAATCACGCACAAGCGTCGTGTTTCCGCACTGGGCCCGGGCGGTCTGACCCGCGAGCGCGCCGGCTTTGAAGTCCGCGACGTGCACCCGACCCACTACGGCCGCGTCTGCCCGATCGAAACGCCGGAAGGCCCGAACATCGGTCTGATCAACTCCATGGCGCTGTACGCTCGCTTGAACGAGTACGGCTTCCTGGAAACGCCTTACCGCAAGATCATCGACGGCCGCGTCAGCGAGCAGATCGATTACCTGTCGGCCATCGAAGAAAGCCACTACGTCATCGCGCAGGCCAACGCCGCGCTCGACGAAGAAGGCCGTTTCGTGGACGACCTGGTCGCCTGCCGTGAAGCTGGCGAAACGATGCTGACCGCCCCGGCCAACGTGCACTACATGGACGTTGCCCCGTCGCAGATCGTGTCGGTTGCTGCCTCGCTGATTCCGTTCCTGGAACACGACGACGCGAACCGCGCACTGATGGGCGCCAACATGCAACGTCAGGCCGTGCCTTGCCTGCGTCCGGAAAAGCCGGTCGTGGGTACGGGTATCGAGCGCACCGTGGCCGTTGACTCGGGCACCACCGTGCAGGCGCTGCGTGGCGGTCTGGTCGACCACGTCGACGCCGAGCGCGTCGTGATTCGCGTGAACGACGAAGAAAACGTCGCCGGCGAAGTGGGCGTCGACATCTACAACCTGATCAAGTACACGCGTTCCAACCAGAACACGAACATCAACCAGCGTCCGATCGTCAAGCGTGGCGACCGCGTTGCCAAGGGCGACGTGCTGGCTGACGGCGCATCGACCGACCTGGGCGAACTCGCCCTGGGTCAGAACATGCTGATCGCGTTCATGCCCTGGAACGGCTACAACTTCGAAGACTCGATCCTGATCTCCGAAAAGGTCGTGGCGGATGACCGCTACACCTCGGTGCACATCGAGGAACTGACCGTTGTCGCCCGCGATACGAAGCTCGGACCGGAAGAAATCACCCGCGACATCAGCAACCTGGCTGAAACGCAGTTGAACCGTCTGGACGATTCCGGCATCACCTACATCGGCGCCGAAGTCAGCGCCGACGACGTGCTGGTCGGCAAGGTCACGCCCAAGGGCGAAACCCAGCTGACGCCGGAAGAAAAGCTGCTGCGCGCCATCTTCGGAGAAAAGGCGTCCGACGTTAAGGACACCTCGCTGCGCGTGCCCTCGGGCATGACCGGCACCGTGATCGACGTGCAGGTGTTCACGCGTGAAGGCATCGTGCGCGACAAGCGCGCCCAGTCCATCATCGACGATGAACTGCGCCGCTATCGCCAGGACCTGAACGACCAGCTGCGCATCGTTGAAAACGACCAGTTCGATCGTATCGAAAAGATGCTGATCAACAAGACCGTCAACGGCGGCCCGCGCAAGCTGGCCAAGGGCGCGACGATCACCAAGGCCTACCTGGCCGATCTGGATCGCTGGCAGTGGTTCGACATCCGTCTGGCCGACGAGCCGCACGCCGTCGTGCTGGAACAGGCCAAGGAATCGCTCGAGCAGAAGCGTCACCAGTTCGATCTGGCCTTCGAAGAGAAGCGCAAGAAGCTGACGCAGGGCGACGAGCTGCCCCCGGGCGTGCTGAAGATGATCAAGGTCTACCTGGCCGTGAAGCGTCGTCTGCAGCCTGGCGACAAGATGGCAGGCCGTCACGGCAACAAGGGTGTCGTGTCGCGCATCACCCCGGTGGAAGACATGCCCCACATGGCTGACGGCACGCCGGCCGACATCGTTCTGAACCCGCTGGGCGTGCCCTCGCGGATGAACGTCGGCCAGGTGCTGGAAGTTCACTTGGGCTGGGCTGCCAAGGGTGTTGGCCATCGCATCGCCGACATGCTGCGTGACGAGCGCACGGCGCAGGTCAAGAACGTCCGCGCCTACCTGGACAAGGTCTACAACACGACCGGCACCGGCGCGCGCATCGACGAGCTGACCGATGACGAAGTCATGGAAATGGCCCAGAACCTCAAGAACGGCGTGCCGTTCGCGACGCCCGTCTTCGACGGCGCGACCGAAGAGGAAATCACCAAGATGCTGGAACTGGCCTATCCGGACGACGTCGCCGAACGCATGGCGCTGACGCCTTCGCGTACGCAGGCATGGCTGTTCGACGGCCGCACGGGCGAGCAGTTCGAACGCCCGGTGACGGTCGGCTACATGCACTACCTGAAGCTGCACCACTTGGTCGACGACAAGATGCACGCCCGTTCCACCGGCCCGTACTCGCTGGTCACGCAGCAGCCGCTGGGCGGCAAGGCGCAGTTCGGCGGCCAGCGTTTCGGGGAAATGGAAGTGTGGGCGCTGGAAGCATACGGCGCCGCCTACACCCTGCAGGAAATGCTGACGGTGAAGTCGGACGACATCAACGGTCGTACCAAGGTTTACGAGAACATCGTCAAGGGCGACCACGTGATCGATGCCGGCATGCCGGAATCGTTCAACGTTCTGGTCAAGGAAATCCGCTCGTTGGCCCTGGACATGGATTTGGAGCGTAACTAATGAAAGCGCTACTCGACCTCTTTAAGCAAGTCTCGCAAGACGAGCAGTTCGATGCCATCAAGATCGGCATCGCCTCGCCCGAGAAGATCCGTTCGTGGTCCTACGGCGAAGTTCGCAAGCCCGAGACCATCAACTACCGCACGTTCAAGCCTGAGCGTGACGGTCTGTTCTGCTCCAAGATCTTTGGCCCGATCAAGGACTACGAGTGCCTGTGCGGCAAGTACAAGCGCCTGAAGCACCGTGGCGTGATCTGCGAAAAGTGCGGCGTTGAAGTCACCGTCGCCAAGGTTCGCCGTGAACGCATGGGCCATATCGAGCTGGCCAGCCCCGTCGCGCACATCTGGTTCCTGAAGAGCCTGCCGTCGCGTCTGGGCATGGTGCTCGACATGACCCTGCGCGACATCGAACGCGTGCTGTACTTCGAAGCCTGGTGCGTGATCGAACCCGGCATGACGCCGCTCAAGCGCGGCCAGATCATGTCGGACGACGATTTCCTGGCCAAGACCGAGGAATACGGCGACGACTTCCGTGCCCTGATGGGCGCCGAAGCCGTGCGTGAACTGCTGCGCACCATCGACATTGATCGCGAAGTGGAAACGCTGCGCGGCGAACTGAAGGCCACCAGCTCGGAAGCCAAGATCAAGAAGATCTCCAAGCGCCTGAAGGTGCTGGAAGGCTTCCAGAAGTCCGGCATCAAGGCCGAGTGGATGGTCATGGAAGTGCTGCCCGTGCTGCCGCCGGACCTGCGTCCGCTGGTGCCGCTGGACGGCGGCCGCTTCGCGACCTCCGACCTGAACGACCTGTACCGCCGCGTCATCAACCGCAACAACCGCCTGAAGCGTCTTCTGGAGCTCAAGGCGCCTGAGATCATCCTGCGCAACGAAAAGCGCATGCTGCAGGAAGCTGTCGACTCGCTGCTGGACAACGGCCGCCGTGGCAAGGCCATGACGGGCGCCAACAAGCGCCAGTTGAAGTCGCTGGCCGACATGATCAAGGGCAAGAGCGGTCGTTTCCGTCAGAACCTGCTGGGCAAGCGCGTCGACTACTCGGGCCGTTCGGTCATCGTGGTGGGTCCGCAGCTCAAGCTGCATCAGTGCGGCCTGCCCAAGTTGATGGCCCTGGAACTGTTCAAGCCGTTCATCTTCAATCGTCTGGAGATGATGGGCCTGGCCACGACCATCAAGGCTGCCAAGAAACTGGTCGAAAGCCAGGAACCGGTGGTCTGGGACATCCTGGAAGAAGTCATCCGCGAACACCCGGTCATGCTGAACCGTGCGCCGACGCTGCACCGTCTGGGCATCCAGGCGTTCGAGCCGGTGCTGATCGAAGGCAAGGCGATCCAGCTGCACCCGCTGGTTTGCGCGGCGTTCAACGCCGACTTCGACGGTGACCAGATGGCTGTTCACGTGCCGCTGTCGCTGGAAGCCCAGCTGGAAGCGCGTACGCTGATGCTGGCCTCGAACAACGTGCTGTTCCCGGCCAACGGCGAACCGTCGATCGTGCCGTCGCAGGACATCGTGCTGGGTCTGTACTACACGACCCGTGAGCGCATCAACGGCCGTGGCGAAGGCATCTTCTTCATGGACGTCGCTGAAGTTCAGCGCGCCTACGACAACAACGAAGTTGAGCTGCAAAGCCGCATCACCGTGCGCCTGAAGGAACACGAGCGCGACGAGAACGGCGAATGGCAACCGGTCATCCGCCGTCACGAGACGACGGTCGGCCGTGCGCTGCTGTCCGAGATCCTGCCCAAGGGCCTGCCCTTCACCGTCCTGAACAAGGCGCTGAAGAAGAAGGAAATCTCGCGTCTGATCAACCAGTCGTTCCGCCGCTGCGGCCTGCGCGACACGGTGATCTTCGCCGACAAGCTGATGCAGTCGGGCTTCCGCCTGGCCACGCGCGGCGGTATCTCGATCGCCATGGGCGACATGCTGATCCCGACCGCCAAGGAAGGCATCCTGGCCGAAGCCAGCCGCGAAGTGAAGGAAATCGACAAGCAGTACTCGTCGGGTCTGGTCACGTCCCAAGAGCGCTACAACAACGTTGTGGACATCTGGGGCAAGGCTGGCGACAAGGTCGGCAAGGCGATGATGGAACAACTGGCCACCGAGCCCGTGACCAACCGTCACGGCGAGGAAGTGCGCCAGGAATCGTTCAACTCCATCTACATGATGGCTGACTCGGGCGCCCGCGGTTCGGCCGCCCAGATCCGCCAGCTGGCCGGCATGCGCGGCCTGATGGCCAAGCCGGACGGCTCGATTATCGAAACGCCCATTACCGCGAACTTCCGTGAAGGCCTGAACGTACTCCAGTACTTCATTTCCACTCACGGTGCGCGTAAGGGTCTGGCCGACACGGCACTGAAGACCGCGAACTCGGGTTACCTGACCCGCCGTCTGGTCGACGTGACGCAGGATCTGGTCATTACGGAAGATGACTGCGGCACTTCGCAGGGCTACAACATGAAGGCCCTGGTCGAAGGCGGTGAAGTCATCGAACCGTTGCGCGACCGTATCCTGGGCCGCGTGGCTGCCGTGGACATCGTCAATCCGGACACGCAGGAAACGGCCATCGTCGCCGGCACCCTGCTGGACGAAGACCTGGTCGACACCATCGACCGCATTGGCGTGGACGAAGTCAAGGTTCGCACGCCGCTGACCTGCGAAACGCGTCATGGTCTGTGCGCGCATTGCTATGGCCGTGACCTGGGCCGCGGTTCGTCCGTCAACCAGGGCGAAGCCGTCGGCGTCATCGCCGCGCAGTCCATCGGTGAACCGGGCACGCAGCTCACGATGCGTACGTTCCACATCGGTGGCGCGGCGTCGCGTTCGGCTCTGGCCAGCGCGGTGGAAACGAAGTCGACCGGTACGGTCGGCTTTGCCAGCACGATGCGTTATGTCACGAACGCCAAGGGCGAACGTGTCGCGATCTCGCGCTCGGGCGAACTGGCGATCTTCGACGACAACGGCCGCGAACGCGAACGCCACAAGATCCCGTACGGCGCGACCGTGCTGGTGGGCGATGGCGAGGCCGTGAAGGCCGGCGCGCGTCTGGCGACGTGGGATCCGCTGACCCGTCCGATCGTGTCGGAATACGGCGGCGCCGTCCGCTTCGAGAACATCGAAGAAGGCGTGACCGTTGCCAAGCAGGTGGACGAAGTCACCGGCCTGTCGACGCTCGTCGTCATCACGCCGAAGACCCGTGGCGGCAAGATCGTCATGCGTCCGCAGATCAAGCTGGTCAACGAGAACGGCGAAGACGTCAAGATCGCCGGCACCGATCACTCGGTGAACATCTCGTTCCCGGTGGGCGCCCTGATCACGGTGCGCGACGGCCAGCAGGTTGCCGTGGGTGAAGTTCTGGCGCGTATTCCGCAAGAATCGCAAAAGACCCGCGACATTACCGGCGGTCTGCCGCGTGTGGCCGAACTGTTCGAAGCCCGTTCGCCGAAGGACGCCGGCATGCTCGCCGACGTCACCGGTACGGTTTCGTTCGGCAAGGACACCAAGGGCAAGCAGCGTCTGGTCATCACCGACCTGGAAGGCGTGAGCCACGAGTTCCTGATTCCGAAGGAAAAGCAGGTTCTGGTGCACGACGGCCAGGTGGTGAACAAGGGCGAAATGATCGTGGACGGCCCGGCCGATCCCCACGACATCCTGCGCCTGCAAGGCATCGAGAAGCTGGCGACGTACATCGTCGACGAAGTGCAGGACGTTTACCGTCTGCAGGGCGTGAAGATCAACGACAAGCACATCGAAGTGATTGTTCGTCAGATGCTGCGTCGTGTGAACATCGTCGATGCGGGCGATACCGAGTTCATCCCGGGCGAGCAGGTCGAGCGCTCCGAGCTGCTGAACGAGAACGACCGCGTCACGGCTGCCGACCTGCGTCCGGCCACGTACGACAACGTGCTGCTGGGTATCACGAAGGCCTCGCTGTCGACCGACTCGTTCATCTCGGCCGCCTCGTTCCAGGAAACCACCCGGGTCCTGACCGAAGCTGCCATCATGGGCAAGCGCGACGACCTGCGCGGCTTGAAGGAAAACGTCATCGTCGGCCGCCTCATCCCGGCGGGTACCGGCCTGGCTTACCACCACGCACGCCGCGACAAGGAACTGCTGGAGGCCGCGGAACGCGAAGCCGCCCGCCAGCAGGCCAACCCGTTCGAGGACGCGCCGGTCACGGTGGGCTCGGACGCCGAGACGCCTGCTTCCGACGTGGGTACCGAGGATTCCGCCGAATAAGCGGAAGTCTCCGGCAGGCTTGCCCCGCGAGGTTCGCGGGCAAGCCTGAAAATCAAAAGGCCGCTGATGAGAATCAGCGGCCTTTTTACTTGCGAAAGAAAGGGTGCGGCAGGACTATTTGGCCGTCTGGGCGCGGGCGCGCTGGAAGGCCGGTCCCCAGACGGGATGGCCAGCTTCGTTGGGCGCCAGTTCGAAGGCCGGATCCAGAACCAGGATGCGCGCGAAGCTGTCCTCGCAGAGCTGCGTATATTGCGTGACGCAGTAGCTGAACGCCTGAAGCTTGTAGGCCTCGATGCGTACCGCTTTGGATGAGGTGGCCAGGGTGTCGGAACGGGCGACGCCGCGGATGACTTCGCCGTAGCGCCCGGCGCTGTACTGGTCGCGCACCTGCTGCAGCTCGGCCAGGGCTTCGGCCGTTGGAGGGCTCTCGGGTTGCAATTTGGAGATGCCCGTGCAACCGGCCAACAGGGCCGATACGCCAAGCAGACTGCTCAGGATGCGAATTTTCATGGCTTCCAAAGATGTAGGATGGTGACGCGGTACGCTATCGTGCCACAGCCTGATGCGCTCGGACATTTTCGGCAATGTCCTGCCGTTGCGGATTGGATAATATTCCGCCTAAATAGCCCCTGAACCTGTTATTGGCGCGTCTGCGCAGCTTCGATGATGTCTACACCGGCCGGCTTGTTGACGCCGCGTGGCCCCTTTTCAGGCGCTGCGCCGTTGGCGCTTCGCCCATTGAGCGCCATCGCTGCCAGCGCGGCGGGCGGGGTGCCGGAATCGCGCATCAAGCGGCTCCTGTCCGACCTTCTGCCTTCGCTTATCGCTTTGCACGCGCAAGGGGAAATCTGCGGCGACATCTCGCTCGAAACCGTGGGCATGGATGAAGGTGCGCGGGCGCATCTGCTGCCCGAACTGGTGGTGGCGCGCTCGCGCCGGGCCAGCAGGACGCCGGCAGCGGGCTTCGCGCCGTTCGAGCTATACACGGATTCCGTGGAATGGCCGCGCGGACCATGGACCGACATCTATTCCTTGTGCGCCGTGGCGTACGCGCTCGTGATTGGCAGCCGGCCGCCGCCGGCGCCCGAGCGCCGCGCCCACGACGAATACGAAGCGCTGGCCGACATGGGACTGCCCAAGTACGGACAGGACTTCCTGCGGGTCATCGATGCCGGCCTGGCGATGGACACCAGGGCGCGCCCGCAGTCGTTGGCGGAGCTGGCCAGCCTGCTTGGCGTCGCCGCTTACGACGAACCGGCCGAGCCGGAAGACGAATCGGTCGAGACGGCCAAGCCCCCGCCCGTGGCCGGTTTCGCGCAACGGCGCGAGCCCGCCCGCCGGCGCGGTCCGCTGCTGTTCTGGCTGCTGATCCTCGCGCTGATCGGCGCGGGCATCTATGCGTGGTTCCATTGGGGCAAGGGCAGTCCCAATGCGCTGATTACCCGCTCGGAAGTCGTACAGCCTAATCCGCCCGTCGTGCATCCCTTGCCGCAGCCTGCCGCGCCCGCGTCCGCGCCAACGCCCACACCCACGCCTAAACCCGCGCCGGCGGCATCGCAAGCGCCCGCCGACCTGCCGCCCTTGACGGCCGGCGCCGCCGATGGAGGCCAAGCAACCGCGACTGGCCCGACCGCCGGGCCGGGTTCGCCGTCTGCGCGCACGCAGGCGGATTCGCCAAGTGCCGCCGAGCCGCCGCCCGCGCCCACGGCGCAGGAAACCGCGCCGTCAGCTTCCGTTGCCGAAGAGGCGCCCAAGCCCAAACCGGTGCCGGTCACCGTGCGGGTGGACATCCGCCCCTGGGGCGAAGTCTGGATCAACGGCGTGGCGCGGGGAATCAGTCCGCCCGTGAAGGAGCTCAAGCTGATTCCGGGCAAGTATCGGGTGGTCGTGCGCAACGCAGACCTGCCGCCTTTTCGCATGACGCTCGAGGTCAGACCGGGCAAGCCCGCGGTCATCTCGCACACCTTCCAATAGGATCGCGACCTACGCCTTTGGCAGGTGCAGGATGAATTCGGAGCCTGCGCCGAGCTCGCTCTGCACTTCAATTCGCCCCCCGTGCCGTCCGGCCACGGTATGCACGAATGCCAGTCCCAGCCCCGCACCGCCAACGTCGTCGCGATTGTCGGCGCCGACACGGGCAAAGGGCTCGAACAGCCGGGCCACGTCCTGCGCCGCGATGCCCTGACCCTGGTCCTTGATGCGCACGCACCAGAAGCCGTGCTGCTCATCGATGCTGCAATCGACACGCGTGCCGCTCGCGCTGTATTTGATGGCGTTGTCGACCAGATTGCACAGCGCGCGCATCAGCAGTGTCTGCTCGCCGCGCGTGTAAGCGACCGGTAGCGGCGTGCTGGCTTCCAATGCGATGCCGCGCTTGCTGGCGGACGGCCAGAGATCGTCGACGGCGTCCTGCAGCAACCCGCCCAGATCCAGTTCGATGGTGCTGATCGGCATCGATTCGGCGCGGGTCAGATGCACGAAGTCGTCGACCAGCCTGAGCGTGCGGTTGGCCAGCAGCGCAATGCGCGCGAGCGTGTCGTGCCGAACGTCCTGCTGCCCGCCTTCCTGCGCCATTTCCACCAATGCGAGGATCGAGCTTTGCGGCGCGCGCATGTCATGCGAGATGAAGCGCAACGTCTCTTCGCGCTGCCGCTCGGCCTGACGGATGTTGGAAATGTCGGTCAGCGTGGCCACGGTGCCCGCGAACTGGCCCTCGGCCGTGTGGATGGGGGCGCATTTCAGGATCAGGTCGCGGCCAGCCCGGTCGCGCACTTCCAGGTCGGCGCTCCAGGGCGAAGCCGCATCGGCCGGGTGACGGCCGCTCAGCGCGTCGGCCACGCGCGCCCGCGCAGCGTCGTCGGCAAAGGTGTGTTCAAGCAGATGCGCCGCCGGCCGGCCGATGCGCGGCGGACGAATGCCCAGCTGCTGGAAGAACATGATGGCGGCCTGGTTGCGAAATCGCACGCGGCCTTCCTGGTCGAACACCAGCGTCGCATCGGGCATGCCGTCGAGCCCGTCAGCCAGGAACCGCCGCAGGTTGCGGACCCGCGCCAGCGCGCGCCGAAGTTCGCCCACCCGGCTCTCCAGCGAGGCGCTGGGATTGGCAAGCTGCACGCGGGCTTCGTTCAGAATCGGCGGGTACTCGCGCTGCAAACGCTGCAACTCCGTGTCCATATAGCGCAGCGCGGCTTCCTGGTTACGCCAGCTCCAGAGCGGATAGCACAGCGCCACGCCCGCCAGCGCCGCGGTGGGCGCGAACCACAGATAGGCGTGGGCCAGTAATAGCCAAGCTGCCGCGGGAATGACGGCAAGCAGCGCAAGGGTGACGAGCAGCGCCTTTTTCGGCGCCAGGCGCCACAAGGCCAGGCAGGCCAGCAATACCGGCAACGCCGCGAACAGCGCGCCCCACGCAGCCGGCGGCCGCTGGAATGCGATGTCGTCGCGCGCGGCCTGCAGGACGTTGGCGACGATCTCCACGCCCGATATGCCGTTGGCGTCGTGCGACACCGGCGTCGGGTAATCGTCGCCCAGGCCGGTGGCCCACGCACCCACGAGCACATACTTGCCGCGCAGGTCTTCCGGCCGCAAGTCGCCGCGCAGTACGGAAAGGTACGACACCGTCCGCACATGGCCGGGAGGACCCGCATACGGAATCAGGATGCGGCCGTCGGCATCGGCGCGCTTGAGCAGACGTTGCGCCTCGCCGGCTTGGCCGCCAACTTCCAGCATCGAGATGGCCAGGGGGTTGCGGCGATCTCCGGCAAACTGCGCGGTGAGGGCGGCTTCGCGCACGACGCCGTCCGGGTCGATGACCGCATTGATGAAGCCTGTGGAGGCGGACGCTTGCGCCAGTTCCGCAATGGGCAATCCGATGGCCGTCGGGTTCTTCAGGCGGTCCAGCACCACCGGCAGCACGGTATGCCCATTGCGACGGATGCTGTCTGCAAGAATTGCATCGTCGTCGGCATTGACCTTGTCGGGTTCCGCAAAGATGAGATCCAATCCCACGGCGCGCGCGCCGGTCAGCCGGTCGAGCAGGGCGGCGTGGATGGCGCGCCGCCACGGCCAGCGGCCCAGCGCGTCGATGCTGGCGTCGTCGATCGCCACGATCAGGATATCCGGGTCGGCGGGCCTGCCCGTCAGCATGACCGCGCGGTCATAGAAGACCTGGTCCAGACGGCCCAGGCCGTTGAACGCGCCAAGGAACGCCGCCAACGCCGCCAGCGCCAATGTCAGCCACAGGCCGGACCGCCAGGACCGGTCGAGCGAGTCGGCGGCGTCGGGCATGGCGGGTGCCTTAATACGCAGTCAGCGTCACAAGGCCGCCGGAGCCGCTGGCCACGCCAAGCCCGTACGACGTCATCAGCATGTTCGCGCCCTCGAACGACTGGACCGAATCCGTTCCGTGGAGGCCGATGGCATCGACGGCGCGCACCGATACGTAGAACGTGCCGGGCCCGGGGGCGGAAAAGCGGATGTCGGGGGTCGGAAAGCTCGCGGAAGAAACGGGCAGCAGGCCTTCGGCATCGCGCGAGACGCGCACCAGATAGCTTTGCGCGCCTTCGACGGGGGCGAAGGGGATCGACCACGTGCCGCCTGCGCGAACCGGCTCGCCCAATTGCGGCGCAGCCAGCAGCGGACGTACGCCCGACATGGCGCCGTCGGCGCCCACCGCGGCGCCGAACCCTTGCGCCACGGCGACCGGTTTGGCGGGCGCGTCGCCGGGCGCATGCGCCTGCAGGCGCACACTGCCTTGCAAGACTTCGCTATGCACGCCCTGTGCGCTGCGCTGCACGCGAAAGCGCGTTCCGCGCACACCCGTCACCGCAACCGGCGTGCGGATCTCGAAACGGCCCACGCCCTGACCCGCGGGCGCGACGCTGGATTCCACGCTGCCGCGGCGCACGTTGATCACCGAATCCGTCAGCGCGGTGCCCTCGAACTGCCGCAGGCGGGTAAGGTCCACGGCGCCGCTGGACGGCAGCGTGAGGCGGGATCCGTCGGCAAGTTGCAGCGTGACGAAGCCGTCGGGGGCGGTCTCCAGCGTGCTGCCTTCGGTCACAGGCGTGCCGGGCTGCACGGGCTTGCCATTCAGGGCTGCGCGGCCGCTCACGTGCACCACCTGCGCCTGCGCGTCGCGCACTGGAATCATGGCCAGCGGGATATGCAGCTCCAACCCGATGGGCAGCGTTTCGGGCGTGACGATCTTGTTCAGCGTCTGCAGCCGGTTCCAGTTGGCCGGGCTGCGCGTGTACCGCGAGGCCAAATCAATCAGCGTATCGCCGGGACGGACCCGGTGGATGAAGTCGTCGCCCAATGCGCCCGCCGGCTGGCTGCGCGCGGGGGCGGCGAGCGTGATGCAGGAAACCAGGACAAGCAAACAAAGCGCGCGGAAGCGGCTCATGGCAAACGATTCTCCAGGGAGTCGGGCAACGCAGCTACAGCGAAAGGGTCTGGCCGTCGTCGGTCGGGCTGACCAGTTCAAGCCGGTAGCCAAGTGCATAAGAGGAAGTCAGCCGCACACCGTGCTGCGGACGAAGCTGGAGCTTTTGCCGGATGTTCGACAAGTGGGTGTCCAGCGTGCGCGAGGTGGCGGGGATTTCCCGGTTCCAGACGCACTCGGCCAGCACATCGCGCGACATCAGCCGCCCAATGTTGCGAAAGAACAGCAACGCCAGTTCGAATTCCTTCGGCGCCAGCGTAATGGCAACGTGGTCCAGCGTAACGACGCGTGCGGCGGGATCGACACGGTATCGCGCGACTTCGATGGTCTGGTCCACGGGCTCGGCGATCTGGCTGCGGCGCAGCAGCGCCGCGACCCGGGCCAGCAGTTCCAGGGGACGCATCGGTTTGACGATGTAGTCGTCCGCGCCCGCGCGCAGGCCCTCGACCAGGTCATCTTCGGCCGATCGGTTGGTCAGGAAAATCACAGGGATGCGCGCGCCGATATGGGTGCGCAACCAGCGGACAACGTCGTCGCCGTCGATATCGGGCAGGTGCCAGTCCAGCAGCACCAGGTCGAACGCTTCGGTACGCAAAGCCGCGAGCAGATCGCGGCTTTGGTGATAACTGGTGCAAGCATAGCCGGCGGCGGTCAGAACCTGCTGGATGCGCCGAGCCTGATCCAGGTCGTCTTCCAGCGACGCGATTTTCATTAGACGAGTTCTCGCGAAAGTTGGCTGCGCAGGCGCGCGTGTGGCGACCTAGCAAAACGAAGGGGGCGGATTTATGTAAACGAATGATAACTCGGGAAAACCCTTCCGCGGCTACGTTATGGCAAGAACTGTCAAACATTGCAAAGTTGACGAATCTTGACTGGAGTTGTTGCGTTATCGAGCGCCACACTGTTCCAACGATGTCACCAGCCGCGACACAGCAGGCGGTGCAAGGGGAGGGAACGCAGATCGGGACAGATATGAATCAATTGCGCATACTTGTGATGTCTCCGGACGAAGCCGTACGGGGTTCGTCCGTATCCACGCTGCTGCAGGCCGGCATCTCGGCCCGCGGGTGCTCCACTACGCTGGAATTGTTTGGCCTGTTCAGCGGCGGGCACTTCGACGCCGTGGTTCTGGATATCGGCGCATCCGGTGAAATCGGCTATGCCCTTGTCGCCCGCTTGCATGGCTCCGCGCCGCTAGGCATTGTGGTCGTCGGCAAGAACATGTCCGTGGATAACCGCCTGCGCTGTCTTCAGAGCGGCGCCGATGCGTGTCTGCCAGACCCCCAGGATCCACGCGAACTCGTCTGCATCCTTCTCGCCCTCGCGCGCCGGCTGCCCGCCACCGCTGAACCGGCCGACGCGCACGAGACGGGCAGCGGGCGATGGGAGCTGCGCGACCAGGGGTGGACGCTGGTCGCGCCGACTGGCGTGACGCTATCCCTGTCTGCCAACGAACGTCTCATCGTTCGGGCGTTGCTGAACGTGGCCGGCAAGGCCGTGGGCCGCGACGTGCTGGGCAGCGAATTGCAGGCGGAAGGGGGCGGAGCGCGCGCCAGCAGCGCGCGCAGCATCGACGTCATCGTCAGCCGGTTGCGGCGCAAGGCCGAGCAAGCAGGCGTGGTGTTGCCGATCCGCACCGTCTACGGCAGCGGCTATCTATTTACTGATCGCTGAGCGCGCAAGGGGGTACACTCCTCCAATCCAGAACGTGGGGCAGGGATTGCTCGCAGCTCGCGCCGCGAGCGCTGCGGTATCAAGCACCGGATTTGGCCGCTGGGTCTGCCGCCGGGTTCGTCCGCCGGGTTTGTCCCCGGGGTTTGCCCCTTACATGGCCCCATTTTTCGTCAGCCGTAGCCAACTGCCCGGCTTTTGCCGGCAACGCGCGGCTTGGCGACACTTACAAAAAACTTTGACAGTAGCCCTTCATCTCAGTTATGCTAAAGGGCTTACTGCTTTATTTCGCGCGCAAAATCAGCACGCTCAGGCAGACAGTTCAGGGTCATAGTCGAAGGTGCGTCACGAGCCTTTTGTCCTTGCTCCAGCTAGTAGTAACTGTTTTTCTGGCTGCCCCCGATTTTGTGCGTTTGTCATGGTTTGTTGGCAAGCCCGCTCTTTTACGTATTTGAACGTTTGAGGCGGTTTTGCGCGAACTGCCTTCTCCGAAAGCTCACCCGCTCCAGGAGACGAGTACGTAAGTACTTACCAGTGGTACGTAAAAGGGATTTCAAAGGTCATGCCTACCATTAGCCAACTCGTGCGCAAGCCGCGCGAAGTCAGCATCATCAAAAGCAAGAGCCCCGCGCTCGAAAACTGCCCGCAACGCCGCGGCGTGTGCACCCGCGTGTACACCACCACCCCCAAGAAGCCGAACTCCGCTCTGCGTAAGGTTGCCAAAGTGCGTCTGACCAACGGTTACGAAGTCATTTCGTACATCGGCGGTGAAGGCCACAACCTGCAAGAGCACTCGGTGGTTCTGGTGCGTGGCGGCCGTGTGAAGGACTTGCCCGGTGTGCGTTACCACATCGTGCGCGGTTCCCTTGACCTGCAAGGCGTCAAGGACCGTAAGCAAGCCCGCTCGAAGTACGGCGCCAAGCGCCCGAAGAAGGCTTAATTACAAGTCAGCAGTACCCCCACGTGACGGAAGTCCGTCACCCGGGAAGTGCGACCGCGCCATCCAGATGATGGGAAGGTGCGCGGCACGTAAGGGGTCGTCCCAATGGGCGGCCATGGCCGTGTAATGAAACACGGTTCAACTGAACAGACACAAGGAAGCAACAATGCCCCGTCGTCGCGAAGTACCCAAGCGCGAGATTCTGCCCGATCCCAAGTTCGGCAGCGTCGAGCTCGCCAAGTTCATGAACGTCGTCATGCTGGACGGCAAGAAGGCCGTCGCCGAGCGCATCGTTTACGGCGCCCTCGAGCAAGTCGCCACCAAGACCGGCAAGGAGCCGATCGAGGTGTTCAGCCTGGCGATCAACAACATCAAGCCGATCGTCGAAGTGAAGAGCCGCCGCGTTGGCGGTGCCAACTACCAAGTGCCGGTTGAAGTGCGCCCCGTGCGCCGCCTGGCCCTGGCTATGCGTTGGCTCCGTGAAGCCGCCAAGAAGCGTGGCGAGAAGTCGATGGATCTGCGTCTTGCTGGCGAACTGATCGACGCCTCCGAAGGTCGTGGCGCCGCGATGAAGAAGCGCGAAGACACGCACAAGATGGCAGAGGCCAACAAGGCCTTCAGCCATTTCCGCTGGTAATTTAAGGATTAATCCACCATGGCCCGCAAAACCCCGATCGAGCGCTATCGCAACATTGGTATCTCTGCGCACATCGATGCAGGGAAGACCACCACGACCGAACGTATCCTGTTCTACACCGGCGTCAATCACAAGATTGGCGAAGTGCATGATGGCGCAGCCACCATGGACTGGATGGAGCAGGAGCAAGAGCGTGGCATCACCATTACGTCGGCTGCTACGACGGCGTTTTGGCGTGGCATGGCCGGCAACTACCCCGAGCACCGCATCAACATCATCGACACCCCGGGACACGTGGACTTCACCATCGAGGTGGAACGTTCCATGCGCGTCCTGGACGGTGCTTGCATGGTCTACTGCGCGGTGGGCGGTGTTCAGCCCCAGTCCGAAACCGTGTGGCGCCAAGCCAACAAGTACGGCGTGCCGCGTCTGGCCTTCGTCAACAAGATGGACCGCACCGGCGCCAACTTCTTCAAGGTCTATGACCAGCTGAAGAACCGCCTGCGCGCCAATCCCGTGCCGATCGTCATTCCCATCGGCGCCGAAGACACGTTCCAAGGCGTGGTCGACCTGGTCAAGATGAAGGCGATCATTTGGGACGAAGCCAGCCAAGGCACCAAGTTCGACTACAAGGACGTTCCGGCCGAGCTGGAAGGTCTGGCGAACGAATGGCGCGAAAAGCTGGTTGAGGCTGCTGCCGAGTCGTCGGAAGAGCTGATGAACAAGTACCTGGAAACGGGTTCCTTGGAAGAAGCTGAAATCAACCTGGCCATCCGTCAACGCACCATCGCTGGCGAAATCCAGCCGATGCTGTGCGGCACCGCCTTCAAGAACAAGGGCGTGCAGCGCATGCTGGACGCGGTCATCGACTACCTGCCTTCGCCCGTGGACATTCCCCCGGTCGACGGTCAGGACGACGATGGCAACGCCATCCAGCGCAATGCCGACGACTCCGAGAAGTTCTCGGCCCTGGCATTCAAGCTGATGAGCGATCCGTTCGTGGGTCAATTGACCTTCGTGCGTGTGTACTCGGGCGTCCTGAAGTCGGGCGATACGGTCTACAACCCCATCAAGGGCAAGAAGGAACGTATCGGCCGCATTCTGCAGATGCACGCGAACAACCGCGAAGAAATCAAGGAAGTGTTGGCGGGCGACATCGCCGCCGTGGTCGGCCTGAAGGACGTGACCACCGGCGAAACGCTGTGCGACATCGACTCCCACATCCTGCTCGAACGCATGATTTTCCCGGAGCCCGTGATTTCGCAGGCCGTCGAGCCGAAGTCGAAGGCTGACCAGGAAAAGATGGGTCTGGCGCTGTCGCGTCTGGCTCAGGAAGATCCGTCGTTCCGCGTGCGCAGCGACGAAGAATCCGGCCAAACCATCATTTCCGGCATGGGCGAGCTGCACCTGGAAATTCTGGTCGACCGCATGAAGCGCGAATTCGGCGTGGAAGCCAACGTCGGCAAGCCGCAGGTGGCCTACCGCGAAACGATCCGCAAGGTCTGCGAAGAAGTCGAAGGCAAGTTCGTCAAGCAGTCGGGCGGTCGCGGCCAGTACGGTCACGTGGTCCTGAAGGTCGAGCCCCTCGCTCCTGGCGGTGGCTACGAATTCGTCGACGCCATCAAGGGCGGTGTGGTTCCTCGCGAATACATCCCCGCGGTGGACAAGGGCATCCAGGAAACGCTGCCTTCGGGCATCCTGGCCGGCTACCCGGTCGTGGACGTCAAGGTCACCCTGTTCTTCGGTTCGTACCACGATGTGGACTCGAACGAAAACGCGTTCAAGATGGCCGGTTCGATGGCATTCAAGGAAGGCATGCGCAAGGCTAGCCCCGTGCTGCTGGAACCGATGATGGCCGTCGAAGTCGAAACGCCGGAAGACTACGCTGGCACCGTGATGGGCGATCTGTCCTCGCGTCGCGGCATGGTCCAAGGCATGGATGACATGGTCGGCGGTGGTAAGACCATCAAGGCCGAAGTGCCCCTGGCCGAGATGTTCGGTTACGCCACGAACCTGCGTTCGCTGACGCAAGGCCGTGCCACGTACACGATGGAATTCAAGCATTACTCCGAGGCCCCCAAGAACGTCGCTGACGAAGTCATCGCCGCTCGGGCCAAGTAAATAACCCTTGCCGGGTCCGTCCAACTGGACGGCCCCGGCAGATATCAAGTTTCCTTGAAAGTCAAAGGATAGAGATCATGGCAAAAGGCAAGTTTGAACGTACCAAGCCGCACGTGAACGTGGGTACGATTGGTCACGTTGACCACGGCAAAACGACGTTGACGGCGGCGATCA
>NZ_LMHN01000010.1:0-33164 GCF_001428165.1 Achromobacter sp. Root170 | reverse complement strand
GATGCACTGGCCCGAGCCGCTAATCGATCAAGAGGTGTCGCATGATCGTGGCCCGGTCATGATCACGGTCGAATACCTGATCGACCCGGCGCAAGGCGCGGCCTTCGTGCGCGCCATGCAGCACGCAGGCGCCGAGCGCCGCCGCGATGGCGCATACGCCTGGGGCATCTTCGAAGACGCCGCCCAACCCGGCCGCTACCTGGAATACTTCCTCGTGACCTCCTGGCTGGAGCATCTGCGCCAGCACGAACGCGTCACGCACGCAGACGCGGACCAGCAGGCGGAAGTGCGCGCCTTCCACATCGGCGGCACGCCCCCGCGGGTCTCGCACTTCGTGGCGCCGATCGTGCAATAGGCGGAATCAACACGACACCCGGCGCTGGCGCACACACCGTTACATGAGACGCATAATTCCTGATTAGAATTGCGCCGACAGGGATTATTGCCGCGCGCCGACAGGCCTCGGCTGGGTGTGCGACATGGATAGTGCTCCTCGCTTCGAGGCAGTCAACGGGGCCCGGTTCGAGGTTCTGTGGGTGGACGGCGACCGGGTCTTCGGACGCGGCGACGCCACCCTTGCCGTCTGGCTGCGGCCGAACGACAGCTCGGAATGCGCGCGCCACCTGCTGGATCAGGAATACGGCCTGCGCGACTACCTGCATCCCGGCTGGGCCGCTGTGCCGACCGCGCTGGCGCGCGTGGGCGGCTCCACCGTCCTGTATCTGCAGGATCCCGGCGGTCAGCCCCTGGCGTCGCATCGCCCGCAGCCCATGCCCGCCAAGGCATTTCTGCGCTTGGCCATCGCGGCGGCGAACGCCCTTGGGCAAATGCACAACGCCGGCTTGATCCATCGGAATCTCAAGCCCGCGCACATCCTGTTCAACGCCCATGACGAAGCCGCCCACCTGACCGGCTTTTCTTTTTCCACGCCGCTCGGCGCCTATCAGGCGGCGCCGGGCTCGCAGCCAGCAGACATCGTCGGCACCCTCGCCTACATGGCACCCGAACAATCCGGCCGCGCCGGGCATCGCGCCGACGCGCGCTCGGACCTGTATTCGCTGGGCGTCGTGTTCTACGAGGCCCTGACCGGCGAGCTGCCTTTTCAAGGCGAGTCGGCGCTGACGTGGCTGCACAGCCATTCCGCGCGCGTGCCGGTAACGCCTGCCGAACGACGCAGCGCAATACCCGCGACACTGTCGGCCATCGTCATGAAGCTGCTGGAAAAGTCGCCGGACGACCGGTATCAGACGGCGGAGGGGCTGGCGGCCGACCTGCAGTGCTGTCTGGCCGCGCTGATGATGGACCCCGATGCCGCGCCGGACTTCGCACTGGGCCGCTACGACCATCCAGGCCGCGTGCGCGTGCCTGCAACCCTGTACGGCAGAGGCGCAGAGCTTGACGTCCTGCTGGGCGCCATGGGCCGGGTGGCGGGGTCCGGACGCGCCGAGGTCGTGCTCATCTCGGGCGAGGCGGGCGTCGGCAAGTCGATCCTCATCGAAGAGCTGCATCGCGTTGTCGGCAGCGAATACACCTTGCTTGCCAAGGGCAAGGGCGATTCTCACAGCCACGCCGGTCCCTACGCCGCGCTGGTCGAGGCGGCAAGAGGCCTGCTTCAGTCGGTGCTTGCCAAGAACGAAAGCGACCTGGACGAGTGGCGGGAGAAACTGCGCGTGGTGGTCTCGGCCGGCGGCGGCAGCCTGCTCACGCTGATTCCCGAACTGGCGCTGATCGTGCCGGACGCCAAGGGCCTGCTGGCCGAGGCGGACGCCAAGGCACGGCTGCTCCTGGCCTTTCAGCATCTGTTCTGCGCGTTCTCGTCGCCGGGCCATCCGCTGATCCTGTTCCTGGACGACCTGCAGTCGACCGACGCCGCGACCCTGCGCGTGATCGAACAGCTTGCGCAGACCGGTCTGCAGAACATCCTGGTCGTGGGCGTGTATCGGGCCGAGGACATGACGGCGCGCCACGCGCTGGCGGCGTTCATCGCTGGCCTGCGCGCCAGCGCGATCCCCCTCACCGAACTCGCGCTCCACAATCTGCAGGCGCGCGACTGCGCCCACCTGATCGCCGATGCGCTGCAAAGCAGGTCGCCGTGGATCGATCCGCTTGCCGCCCTGGTGCAGGCCAAGACGGCCGGCAACCCCTGCTTCGTGCTCCGGTTCCTGTCCACGCTCGCGGCCGAAGGGTTGCTGCGCTACGACGTGGGGCGCCAGCGCTGGCTTTGGGATGCGGATGCCATCCGCGAACAGGCCTACACCGACAACGTGGTCGGCATCATCCTCCAGCAGGTCGAGCGCTTGCCGCGCGACAGCCGCGAAGCGATTCAACACATGGCCTGCCTTGGGCACGACGCCTCGCTGGACAAGCTGGCGGCGGCGCTGGGCTGGCCGCGGCTCGACGTCGCCACGGCAATGCGCGAGTGCGAGCGCCAGAGCCTCGTCTTTCGTAGCGGCGACGTGTACCGCTTTCCGCACGACCGGGTGCAGGCGGCCAGCTATGGGCTGATTCCCGAACGGCAGCGCGCGGCCACCCATCTGTCGATCGGCCGCCGTCTTGCCCAGGACCTGGAACCGGAACAATTGAAGGCGCGCGCCTTTGAACTGGTCGATCAGTTCAACCGTGCATGGCAACTTGTCCACAGCCCCGACGAACGCGTCCGGCTTGCCCATCTGAATGCCCTGGCAGGCGCGTTGGCCAAGGACACCGCCGACTATTCGGCCGCCATCCGCTATCTGGAAGCGGCCTCGGCATTCCTGTCCGACGACGGACGTCAGCGCGAGCCCGCGCTTGCCTTCACGATCGAGATTACCCGCGCCGAGTGCGAGTTGCGCAGCGGCGCGGTGGGCAGCGCCAGGCATCGGCTGGCCCGCCTGGGCGAGCGCGACGCGCCCTTGACGGAACTGGCCCGCGTGACCCAGCTGCGCGTGGAGGTCTTCATGGCGCTGGGCGAGCGGCACGAGGCCATTCAGGCCGCGCTGCATTATCTTCGCCGCGCCGGCATCGACTGGACCGACAACCCTTCCGATGAGACCGTCTCGGACGAGTACGCCCAGTTCAATGCGCTGCGTGCCGGCCGGCCCGCGGCTACGCTGCTGGACCTGCCCGCGATGGAAAACCCGGAAGCGGAAGCGACGATGGGCGTGCTGACCGCACTGCTGCCGCCGGCCTGGACGCTCTTTGCGAATCTGCGCGAGCGCGTCATCCTGCGCATGGCCAACCTGAGCCTGCGCCACGGCAACACGGATGCGTCCAGCCTGGGATACGCGTGGCTGGGCATGATCCTGGCCGCGCGCACCGGCGACTACGCAGACGGCTACGCCTTCGGCAAGCTGGGCGTCGACCTGATTCAGCAGCGCGCGCAGGTCCGCTTCGCCGCGCGCGTCTATCAGGTGTTCGGCGGCCAGATCGTTCCCTGGTCGCAGCCGATCAGCGAGGCGCGCAACCTGCTGCAGACCGCCTTCGAACTGGCCAGCCAGCAGGGCGACTGGACCTACGCATCCTTCGCGCTGAACAGCCTGGTCACGCATATGCTGGCCACCGGCGGCGCGCTGGACACCATCCGCGCCGACGCCAGCCGCGGCCTGGCATTCGCGCGCAAGGCCGGGCTTGAAGTCCTGGACCGGTACACGTCGCAACTGCAACTGGCCAAGATGCTGCAAGGCATGACGCCGCATTTCGGCACGCTGGACGACGCTGGATTCACCGAGGCCGATTTCGAGCGCAAGCTCCAGGCCGAGGCAGGCTGGAATGTCACGGCGTGCTGGCATTACCTGCGCAAGCTGCAGGCCAGGGTGTTCGGCGGCGATTTCCCGGACGCCGTGCGGGCAAGCGAGGTAGCGTCACGGTTCGTATGGACGTCTCTGGCGTTCGTCGAGGAAATGGAGTTTCACTTCTACTCCGCGCTGGCGCACGCCTGGTGCCCCACGCCCGCAAGTCCGGCGGGACAAGCCGCCACGCTTGCGGCGATAGAGGTCCATCTGGCGAAGCTGCGTCCGTGGGCGGCGTCCTGCCCGTCCAACTTCCAAAGCCAGCGGATGCTGATAGACGCCGAAGTCGCGCGGGTAAAGGGCGACATCCTGGAGGCCATGCAGCGCTACGACGATGCCATCCATTGCGCCAGCGATCACGGCCTTGTCCACGTCGAAGGGCTGGCCAATGAATGCGCCGCACGGTTTTTCCAAAGCCGTGGCCAGCAACGCATCGCGCATACGTACCTGCAACACGCGCGCGCCTGCTATCAGCATTGGGGCGCGTCCGGCAAGGTCAGGCAGATCGATGCGCTGCATCCCACGCTGTTCGTGGATCGCGGCAGCGCCGCGCACGATTCCACGATCGAAACGCCGGTTGAGAGCCTGGATCTGGCCACCGTCATCGACATCTCCCGCGCGCTCGCCAGTGCGCTGGACTTGCAGACGCTGCTCGACAAGCTGATGAAGATCGCGCTGGAGCAGGCCGGCGCCACGCGCGGCGTGCTCGTCCTGCATGCCGATGGTGACCTGTATGTGCGCGCCATTGCCACCACGTCCGGCGATTCCGTCGCGATCAGCCAGCGCGCGCAGTCGCTGGACGAGGCCGGCCTGCCGCAGCAGATCGTGAACTACGGCTGGCGCACGGGTGAAACCATCGTGCTGGACGATGCGTGGAGCGCCGGCGCCTTCACCGGCGACCCCTACGTGCGCGCCGCGCGGCTGCCGTCGGTGTTGTGCCTGGCGCTAACCACGCAGTCCAAATCCATCGGCGTGCTGTACCTGGAAAACACCCTGGCGCGCGGCGTCTTTGCGCCGCACCGCACCGCCGTTCTGCGTCTGCTGGCCTCGCAGGCCGCCATCGCGATCGAACGCGCGCGGCTATACCGTGACTTGGCGCAGCGCGAGGCCCGGATTCAACGCCTGGTCGAAGCCAACATCATCGGGATCTGGTTCTGGAGCATCGAGGGGCAAGTGCTGGAAGCCAACGACCTCTTCCTGTCCATGACCGGTTACGACCGCGACGATGTAAGCGCGGGCCGCTTGAAGTGGACCGCGCTTGTGTCGCGCAGCGGCCCGGTGACGCTGGACGAGCTGCTGCTGCGCGAGACCGCCGAACCGGTGGAAACCGAACTGATCCGCAAGGATGGCCGGCGCGTGCCGGTGCTGCTTGGCGCGGCCCGGTTTGCCGCCGGCGACAACCAGGGCGTCTCGTTTGTGCTCGACCTGTCCGAACGCAAGGCCGCAGAGACCAAGATGCAGCAGATCCAGTCGGATCTGGCTCACGTCACCCGCATGACCACTGTCAGCTCGATGACCGCCTCCATCGCCCACGATGTCAGCCAGCCGGTCTCGGCGGTCCTGACGGAAGCGCAGGCGGCGCTGAACTGGATTGCGCGCACCCCGCCCAACACCGAAGAGGTCGCGGAATCATTGCGGCGCATCGTGCAAAGCGGCCAACGCGCCGGCTCGATCATTTCCGGCGTGAGGGCGCTCATCAAGAAGGCGCCGGCAGCCTTCGCCCCCGTCGAACTGAATGGACTCGTGAAGGAAACCCTGGCGCTGCTGAGATCCGAGCTCGATTGCAGCGACGTCGACGTCATGCTGGATCTGGCCGATGCGCCCCTGCACACGAGCGGCGACCGCGTCCAGCTTCAGCAGGTCCTGCTCAACCTGTATGTCAACGCGGTCGATGCCATGAAGCAGGCGCCAGGCGCGCGGCAGTTGCGCGTCGTCACCCGGCCGTCTTCGACGGACGAACTGCTGGTGGAGGTGCTTGATACCGGCAGCGGCATCGATGCGGCGTCGGTGAAAAAACTGTTCGATCCCTTCTTCACCACCAAGACCAAAGGCTTGGGGATGGGCCTGGCCATCTGCCGCGAGATCATCCAGCTGCATCAAGGCCAGATGTGGGCGCGGCCCAACAGTCCGGTGGGCGCGGTGTTCTACTTTTCGTTGCCCGCGCAGGCCTGATTCATCCGGCCTATTCGCCGTCGCCGTCGCCATCGCCACGCAATGGCACGGCGTGCGCGGCAACCCTCGGATTGACCTTGATGATCATCTGCACCAGTTGCGCAAAGCTGCGCGCCTGCATCTTGCGGTAGGCGCTTGCCCGATGCGCCTTGACGGTCACTTCGCTGATGCCCAACTGCTGCGCGACTTCCTTGTTCAGGCAGCCCGACGCAATCATCTCGATCACCTGCTGTTCGCGCGCCGTCAAAGACCGGTACAGCGCCAGGATCTTCTCGAATTCCTGCTCCTTGGCGCGCCGCGCGGCGTCCGATTCCAGCGCGCGATGCACGGAGTCCAGCAGCCGCTGCTCGGAGATGGGCTTTTCCAGAAAATCGATCGCACCGGCTTTCATCGCCTTGACCGTCTGCCGGATATCCCCAAAGCCCGTCACCACCACGATCGGAATGTGATCGCCCAGCTCGCGCAGACGAGCCTGCAGCGTCAGCCCGTCGCCGTCGGACAGTTGCAGATCCAGGATCAGGCAGGAAGGCACCGGAGGACGCGCCGCCGCCTGAAAGGCGCTGATCGAGTCGAAGGTCTCGGCATGGATGCCGATCGACGACAGCAGGCGTAACAGCGACTGGCTGACCTCGGGGTGGTCGTCGACGATATAGACGATCGCCGAGGGCGCGCCCAGTTTGTGTATGTTCAACGCTATGACTCCTTGCGAGGCGGACAGGCTCCGATGGTTTCGTGCCTCGCATGCCGCGTGGGGCAGCCATCCCACTGCAAATGCGGCGATTTTAAGGGTTTCTAACCGTCCCTCTTATTGACGCGCCATCTCGATGAACGCTCGCTGGTAATCCAGGGCGTCATCGGCCTCGCGCGATCCCAGAAAGATCTGCTTGGCGATGCCCCGCGGGCCCAAGCGCACCGGCGCCAGATCCATCTTGACCGCGTACTCCTCGACCAGCCAGCGCGGCAGCGCCGCCACGCCGCGGCCGCTGGCCACCATCTGCAGCATGATGTCGGTGGTCTCGATCGCCTTGTGCCGCTTGGGCGTGACACCCGCCTTCAAGAGAAACTGGTTGTAGATATCCAGCCGCTCGATATCGACGGGATAGCTGATGAGCACTTCCTGCGTCAGTTGCTCGGGCTTGACGTAAGCGACGGATGCCAAGGGGTGGCCCTTGGCCACCACCAGCACCTGCTCGTAATCGAACACCGGTTCAAACTTCAACCCCGGCTTGAACAGCGGGTCGGGCGTGACCAGCAGGTCGATTTCGTAGCCGAAAAGTGCCCCGATCCCGCCAAACTGAAACTTCTGCTTCACGTCCACATCCACGTCCGGCCACGCCGCCAGATAGGGCGCCACCACCTTGAGCAGCCACTGGTAGCACGGGTGGCATTCCATGCCGATGCGCAGCGCGCCGCGTTCGCCCTGGGCGAACTGGCCCAGCCGCTCTTCGGCCAGATCCAGCTGCGGCAACACCCGGTTCGCCACCGCCAGCAGATACTGGCCGGCCTGCGTCAGGCGAAGCCGTCTTCCTTCGCGCAGCCAGATATCGGTGCCCAGCTGCTGCTCCAGCTTTTTCATGCTGTGGCTCAGCGCCGATTGGGTCAGGTTCAGCACGCCCGCGGCGGCGGTCAAGGAGCCCTGTTTCTCGACCTGCTGCACGATGCTCAGATGGATGCGCTCAAGCATTTATATGATCCAGATTCATGGATTTGTGAAATAAAACCATTTTACGTCATGGATATTGATCTTTAGCATTGCATTCTTTGTTTGCCGCTGTGTTCCGCAAGTTGACCTGATCAACGCGCACGTTCCATGGCAAGTCGACCCCTTTCGTGCCGATTGGCTCCATGGAAGCAAAGATGACACACCCCCTGCGACTGGTCGCCGTTTCCGGCGGCATGCAACGTCCCTCCAAGACCACCGCCCTGGCAGAACAGCTGCTGGCGCTGATCGCCAACGAAATCCCCTGCGAACCCCGGCTGGTCGAAATGGGCCGGCTGGCGCCGCAGCTTGCCGGCGCGGTGTGGCGCTCGCAGTTGCCCGACACGGTCGAGCGCGAGCTGGTTGCGGTCGAGCAAGCCGATGTCCTGGTGGTGGCAACGCCCGTCTACCGGGGCTCGTACACCGGCCTGTTCAAGCACTTCTTCGATTTCATTCATCAGGACGCCTTGATCGACAAACCCGTCCTCTTGGCCGCGACCGGCGGCAGCCAGCGCCATGCGCTGGTGATCGACCACCAGTTGCGGCCGTTGTTCAGCTTCTTTCAGGCGCGCACCTTGCCGCTTGGCATCTACGCGACCGACGAGGATTTTGCCGACTACCGGCTTCAGAACGACGCGTTGATCCAGCGGGCCGGTCTGGCCGTCCAGCGCGCCCTGCCGCTGGTCGAACTGACGCGGCATGCCCGCGCCGCCGCGGCCGAAGAAGTCCTGGCGGCCTGACGCCAGGCCACCCTTACCGATCGCCGAACAGGCAGCGTGACAGCACACGCTGATCGCGCCGGCAACGAATTCACGTTTATCGCAGCATTTTTGGCATCCGACACCCATGAGCAACGACTTCACCTTCAGCATCAAGAGCATCCGCTTCGATGAGAACTATCAGCCGTCGGACAGCACGCGCATCACGACCAATTTCGCGAACCTGGCGCGAGGCGCCAGCCGCCAGGAAAACCTGCGCAATACGCTGAAGATGATCGACAGCCGTTTCAATGACCTGGCGCATTGGGACAACCCCACCGGCGACCGCTACGCCGTTGAACTGGACATCATCACCGCCGAGATGACGCTGGGCGAAGACGGAAGCACGTTTCCGCTGATCGAAATGCTCAAGACCAACATCGTCGACAGGCAGACGGACAAGCGCATCGACGGCATCGTGGGGAACAATTTTTCGTCCTACGTGCGCGACTACGACTTCAGCGTGCTGCTGCCCGAATTCAACGACAACAAAGCCACGTTCAGCACGCCGGAAGATTTTGGCGACCTGCACGGCAAGCTCTTCAAGCACTTCGTGCAATCGCAGGCCTACCAGGCGCACTTTGCGAAGCCGCCGGTCATCTGCATCAGCGTCTCCAGCAGCAAGACCTACCAACGCACCGACAACCACCACCCGATCCTGGGCGTGGAATATCAACAAAGCGAATTCTCCTCGACCGATCATTACTTCGAGAAGATGGGCCTGCAGGTCCGCTACTTCATGCCGCCCAACAGCGTGGCGCCGCTGGCGTTCTACTTCCAGGAAGACCTCTTGGGCGCCTACACCAATCTTGAACTCATTGGCACGATCAGCACGATGGAAGCGTTCCAGCGCATCTACCGGCCCGAAATCTACAACGCCAATTCCGCGGCTGGAAAGCGCTATCAACCCAGCCTGAAGAACCAGGACTATTCGCTGACGCAGATCGTGTACGACCGCGTCGAACGCAGCCAGCTCGCCATCAAGCAGGGCAAGTTTGCCGAGGCGCACTTCATCAAGCCGTACAAGCACGTGCTCGATCAATGGGCTGCCAGCTACTCCCATCAATAAACCGAAAACAGACGGACACTTTCGCCATGAAAAAAATCTTGCCCACCTCAACCGCCGGCAGCCTGCCCAAACCGTCCTGGCTTGCCCAGCCTGAAAAGCTCTGGTCGCCCTGGAGCCTGCAAGACGAGCAACTGGCCGAAGGCAAACGGGATGCGCTGCTCCTGGCCCTGAAGGAACAGGAACTGGCCGGCATCGATATCGTCAGCGACGGCGAGCAGACGCGCCAGCACTTCGTCACCACGTTCATCGAACATCTGGACGGCGTTGACTTCGAAAAGCGCGAGACCGTCCGGATCCGCGACCGCTACGACGCCAGCGTGCCCACCGTCGTCGGCGCCGTCAGCCGCCAGAAGCCCGTGTTCGTCGAAGACGCCAAATTCCTGCGCCAGCAGACGAAGCAGCCCATCAAATGGGCGCTGCCCGGTCCCATGACCATGATCGACACGCTGTACGACGCCCACTACAAGAGCCGCGAAAAGCTGGCCTGGGAATTCGCCAAGATCCTCAACCAGGAAGCGCGCGAACTGGAAGCCGCCGGCGTCGACATCATCCAGTTCGACGAGCCCGCCTTCAACGTCTTCTTTGACGAAGTGAACGACTGGGGTGTCGCCACGCTGGAGCGCGCGATCGAAGGCCTGAAGTGCGAAACCGCCGTGCACATCTGCTACGGCTACGGCATCAAGGCCAACACCGACTGGAAGAAGACGCTGGGATCCGAATGGCGCCAGTACGAGGAGTCGTTCCCCAAGCTGCAGAAATCCAACATCGACATCGTGTCGCTGGAATGCCAGAACTCGCACGTGCCCATCGACCTGATCGAACTCATCCGCGGCAAGAAGGTGATGGTCGGCGCCATCGACGTGGCCAACCACACCATCGAAACCCCCGAGCAGGTCGCCGCCACGCTACGCCAGGCGCTCAAGTTCGTGGATGCCGACAAGCTGTACCCGTGCACCAACTGCGGCATGGCGCCGTTGCCGCGCGCGGTGGCCAATGGCAAGTTGAAGGCGTTGAGCGCGGGCGCGGAGTTGGTTCGTAACGAACTTTCGGCTTGATGTAGCCGGTCGCAGACGGTGCGCAGGGATGATGCGCATCCTGCGAGTCCCACGGTGACGGCGCCCCGGCCGCCGTCACCGTCAGATAGAACAGGTCGATCAGTTCGCCTCAAGCCTTCGTGTCGCAATGACCAGTCCCGCGCAAACCATCGCCAGCGCAACGAGCACCGTCATCGGCGCAAGCCGCTGCGACAGCAGCGACTCGATGAGCGCGGCGGTCACCGGACCCAGGGCCTGGAAGGCCGTGACCTTGCTGGCAGCCAGCCTGCCCAACGCCCACAACCAGCAAAAATAGCCCACCCCGCTCGATAGGCCAATGAACACGACGTTGGCCCATTGAAGCCGATTCAGCGAGGGAAGCAGCGGCTGCGAGGTGAGGACGCAGAAACCCAGCAGGAACACCACCGCGGAAACCATCGCGAGCCGGCAGGTCGCAAGCGCCGGATAGCGGCGCAGATAGGGGCCGTACAGGATGCTCGTCACGGCCCCGACGATCGTGGCGGACACCAGCGCCACCATCCCCCAGCCGATGTGCGCCACGCCCGCCGCAGACGCGGAAGGCGACAGCAGCAGATACGCAACGCCAGCCACCGCCGTGCACACGCCAACCAGGCCTCGGCCGCTGTATGGCTCCTTGCCGGTTATCACCGCAAGACACATCGTCACGAGCGGCATCGTGGCAAACACCAGCGCGCACACGGTTGCCGACACCGTCAACAGCGCATGGTTGAGCAACAGCACCAGCACGGCGAACTGGAAAACGCCCAGCGTGGCGATGGCAACCGCATCCTTGGCCGAGAAGGTCGTGCGTACGGCCGGGCCCAACGGCAACAGCAGGACCGCCGCACCGATCAGATAGCGCAGGAATGCAAGTGTTGCGGGCGAGACGGCGCTGGACACCACGCTTGTGGAAACCATCGCCGCGCCCACGAGCATCCCCACGGTCGCAGCGGCGGCGATTGCGGTGCGCATGGCAGCTCAGCCGCGCGGGTATCAGGCCGTGGGTTTGACGCGGGTGAACTGCTGCTCGGTGACGATGCTGCCCCACTGATGGCCATCTTCCTCATGCACGAGCTTGAATCCCACGGACTCATAGAGCTTGCGCGCCGCGTCCAGGCCCTTGAAGGTCCAGAGCTGGCACGCGGAGAAACCGAACCGGTCACAGAAGTCCAGCGCCGCCTCGATCAGCTTTCGGCCGGTTCCGCTGCCTCGGCATCCGTCATCCAGGATGAACCAGCGCAGGTGCGCCTGGCGATTGCCCAGGTCTTGCCCGTCTATGGCGATGGAACCGACAATCCGGTCGTTCTGAATCGCCGTCCACACCCCATTGCATGGCTCGCCCAGCCGCCCCGCAAACTCGGCCATCCCCGTGGCCACCTGGCTTTCGAAGAACTGGCCAAAGCCCGAGTGCCGCGAATAAAAGGCCGCATGCATCTCGGCCACGCGTCCCACCAGACCGGGCCGATAGCCGGGCACAATCTGCACGGTATCGCGGGCCGCGGCGGATTGCGCGCCGCGGCTGGCCTTGAGCGCCCTGGCGTATTCCGACAACCCTTGCGCGACCGCCTGCTGTTGCGAGGGATTCAAGTGCGCCATTGCCGAGGTGACCTGATTGCGGCCGTACGCATGGATTCTCTTGACCAACGCCTTGCCTTGGCCGGTCAGCGTCAATTGCTTCAGACGCGCATCCTCTGCGCTTGCCGATTCGGCGATGTCCCCGGCCGCGATCAGTTTGGAAAGCATGCGGCTCACGCTGGATTTCTCCAGGCCAAGCGCAGAGACCAGATGGGCCGCCGCCACCCCGCCTTGAGCATCGATTTCCAGCAACGCGTGCACGGCCGAGGCGGAATAGGCAGTGCCCGCCAGCGTCGGCCGCATGAAGCCCAGTTCGCGCACGATGGTGCGCGATGCGGACCGGATTTCGTCGATTGATTTGGCGGGCATCTGCATGGCGCATCCGTTAAGTTGTGCTGCACAACCATAATGTTGCTCACTACAACCAACCTGTCAAGCCGCGAGCCACGCCGGGATTACCCGTAATAACAAAAATCTCTCAATTCGGCGGGCATTTGTGATTACTGACGGCCCAACCCTGCGTGCTAATTTTCCCTTCGGTCGAGAGACCGTTTCATAACACCCAAGGGGAATCACACCATGCAAGCCGTGGGAAAAGCATGCCGCAGGGCAGGGTTGGTTTCGTCCATTCGCCGCACGTTTCTGAAGTCGATGGCGCCGGCGCTGATCGCCGGCGTGGCCCTCGCCGTGTCCGCCGCGCCGGTGCAGGCCGCGGACTTTCCGGGCGACAAGCCCATCAGCCTGGTCGTGCCGTTTCCGGCTGGCGGCGGCACCGACTTCATCGGCCGCCTGCTCGCCGCGGAGATGAGCAAGGCACTCAAGGGCACCATCGTGGTCGAGAACAAGGGCGGCGCCAACAGCAACATCGGCACCGCCTATGTGACGCAGGCGCGGCCCGACGGCCACACGCTGCTGGTATCGGGCGTGGGCATCGCCACCAACCAGGGGCTCTACAGCAAGCTGCCTTATAAGCTCGATCAGCTCGACCAGATTGCGATCCTTGCCTTTGGCTCTGACGTGCTCGTGACCGCGCCGGGTTTTCCGGCCAAGACGCTGGCCGAGTTCGTCGATCTGGTGCACAAGGCGCCTGGCAAGTACTCCTACGCGTCGTCGGGCAACGGGACCACCGGTCATCTGGGCATGGAAATGCTCAAACAGCGCGCCAAGCTGGACATCATGCACGTGCCGTACAACGGCGGCTCGGCCGCGATCAACGATGTGCTGGCGGGCCGCGTCGACGTGCTGTTCGTCAATCAGGACACCGCGCTGCCGCACGTACGCGCCGGCAAGCTGCGCGCGCTGGCCATTGGCAGCCCGCAACGCAATCCCACTTATCCCGACACGCCCACCGTGGCCGAGAGCGGCTACCCGGGCTTTTCTTCCGAGTACTGGTTTGGCCTGTCCGCCCCGGCCGGCCTGCCCGCGCCGGTATTCCAGAAACTGTTCGACGCCACGCGCACCGCCATGCAGTCGCCCGCCATCCAGGAGAAGCTGGGCGCGGTCGGCCTGGTGATTCCGCAGCTCACCGACCCCAAGCAGTTCGTGACGCTGGTGGATGCCGAAGTCCAGAAGTGGGGCGAGGTCGTGCGGGTGTCGGGCGCGCGGATCGACTGAATCCGACGCCGCGCCGTACGCGATGGCATCAAACCGTCCGGGGCCGCGCAAGCGGCCCCTTTGTCATGCCTATGCCTTGCGGACAGGCGTGGGGTCGGCCTCGATGGGCGCCAGGAAGTTCAGGCGCGTGAGCGTGTCGCGCGTAATGTCCACGATGGAATCGATGTGCGCGCCGTGCGAGGCCGTCAGATACGAGATGTAGAAGCGCGCCGGCGGGATCGGCGGATCGGCGGGCAAGGCGCGCAACACGCCCATGGTCAGCATGTCCTGCAGGAGCGGCACGGGCAGAATGCCGATCGCGTGGCCGGCCGCGATCAGGCGCGAGATCAGCGCCAGCGAGTTGGTGGTGCTGGGGCCTGACATGTCCACCCCGCCCGAGGCCAGCCAATTCTCGACCACGGTGTACAGCGTCGAGGGCGGCGAGTGCGTGGCGATGTGATGGCCGCGCGCGTGTTCCGCGCGAAAGGGATCGGCCGTGATGTGCAGCGTGGGCGAAGCGACCCAGTGAAACGTCATCCAGCCGATGAACACGTCGGTGATGGTGTCGCCCGTGGCCGGGTTGGTCAGCAGCGCCATGTCCAGCTCGCCCGCGTTGAGCTTGCTGTTCAGCACCGAGCCCACGTCCACCGTCATCTCCAACGCCAGCGTGGGATAGTGCTCCTTGAGCTGCGCGATCACCGCAGTCAGGCCCACGTTGGCCGAGCACTCGTCCGCGCCCAGGCGCAGTTTGCCGCCCAGGCTGCGATCCTTGCCAAAGTGTTCCAGCTGCCGCGTGCTGTGCAACGCGCTTTCGGCATGTCGCAACGCCGACTGGCCCACGTCGGTCAGCGTCACGCGCTGGCGCGAGCGGTCAAAGAGCTGCACCTCCAGCGCGCCTTCAAGTTCGCGCAGGCGGGCCGACACCGCCGGCTGCGTCACGTGCAGATGGCGCGCGGCCGCGTGGATACTGCCCAGCTTGGCGGTCCAGTAGAAGGCCTCAAGCTGGCTTAGGGTTATCCGCATGATAAGAACTCTTTTTCAAACTGCGCCGAAACTTTGATTATTGGCCCGGAAAGCCCGCGTGATACCTTTTTTTCACCGGCTTTCAGAGCCTTTTTCATTGTAGTGAAGACGACGCGATGTATCTGATTCATCCCCTGCCCGAGGCCTTGCCCCCCGAGGATCTGGCGCTGTTGCTCAAGGCCGAGCCGGCCACCATCGGCCATTTCCAGACCACCGGTTTCATGCGCGGCGACATCCGCGCGCACCAGCAGGACGTGCGCATTGCCGGGCCCGCCGTGACGGTGCGCATGCCCGGCAACGACGGCGGCATCCTGCACCACGCGATGGGCTGCGTGCGCCCCGGCGACGTGCTGGTGATCGACCGGGCCGGCGAGGCGGTGACGGCGGCCTTCGGCGGCGCGATGGCCTACGCCGCCAAAGAGGCCGGCGTGGCCGGCATCATCGTGGACGGCCTGGTGACCGATCTGGGCGAACTGCGCCAGCACGGCATGCCGGTATGGTCGCGGGGGCCTTCGCCCATCACCACGCGCCTGCTGGGCATCGAGGGCGAGTTCTGCGGCACGATCCACTGCGGCGGCATCGCGGTGCAGCCCGGCGCGGCCGTGCTGGCCGACGAGAACGGCGTGCTGGTGCTGGACCGCCGCGCCGTGCGCGCCGCCGCACAGCAGGCCATCGACTTTCAGACACAGGAACAGACCACGCTGGCGCGCCTGCGCGCCGGCGAGAAATTCCCCGACATCGTGGGCTCGCGTGCGCTGATCGAACGCGCCATCGCGGCGGGCCAAGGAGCACACGCATGAGCATCGACCTCACCATCACCGACCTCGCGCCGCGCCTGCGCCGCCGCGAGCTTCGCGCCGAAACGCTGGTGAGCGACTACCTGGCCCGCATCGCGGCGCTGGACGGCTGGCTGCATGCCTATGTCGCCGTGTACGCCGACGAGGCGCTGGCGGCCGCGCGCGCCGCCGACCTGCAGCTGGACCAGGGCATCTGGCTGGGCCCGCTGCACGGCGTGCCGATCGCGTTGAAAGACCTGATCGACATCGCCGGCCGGCCCACCACCATCGGCTCGCCGATCCACGCCGACACCCTTGCCGCAAGCACGGCCGAGCTGGTGCAGCAGTTGCAGCGCGCCGGCGCCATCATCCTGGGCAAGACCCACATGGTGCAATTCGCCATGGGCGCCTGGGGCCCGAATCAGCACATGGGCACGCCGCGCAATCCTTGGGATGACCGCGTGCACCGCATCCCCGGCGGATCGAGCAGCGGCTCGGCGGTCGCGGTGGCGGGGCGTCTGGCGCCGGCGGCCGTCGGCACCGATACCGGCGGGTCGGTGCGCGTGCCCGCCAGCTACTGCGGCATCACCGGCCTGAAGCCGACCGTTGGCCGTATCTCGTCGCAGGGCGTCGTCACGCTTAGCCAGACCCTGGACAGCGTCGGCGTGTTTGCGCACAGCGCGGCCGACGCACGCCTGTTGTTCGACGTGCTGGCGCCCGCCACGCCCGGCGAGTGGCGCGAGCCGCTCGACGCCTCCCGCTTCGGCATCGCCGGCGCAACGCTGGGCCGTCTGCCCGACGCGTTCCTGGCCGACGTGACGCCGGCGGTTCGCCAAGCCTACGAGGCGTCCATCGCGCTCTTTCACAGCCTGGGCGCGCAGATCGTCGAGATCACGCCGCCCGCCACGCTGGCCGAATTCAAGGCCGTGACCGGCGACATCATGATGACGGAAGGCGTGGCCTCGTTCGAGCGCGAGATGACCGACCTGGACCTGCCCGTCGACGACTCGGTACGTCCGCGCATGCTGGTCGGGCTGGAAGTCTCTGCGGTGCGCTACCTGGCCGCGCTGCGCGAACGCGACCGCCTGCAGGCCGCAATGCAAGCGCGGCTAGAGGGCGTGGCCGGACTGCTCACACCCACCACGCTCACGACCGCGCTGCCGCTTGACGAGGTGGATCACGGCAACGCGCCGGTGCAATACACGCGTATCGGCAACCTGTTGCAGATGTGCGGCGTCTCGGTGCCTAACGGCCGCGACGACGCGGGCCTGCCCACCGGCCTGCAGATTCTTTGCCCGGGCGGCGAAGACCGGCTGGCGTTGTACCTGGCCGAAGTCTTCCAGCGTCATTCCGATTGGCATCGCGTGCGCGCCAACCCGCGCACGCCAGCGCACGCGGCATAACCCGATGCCGTGGCGGGGCACGCGCGGCGCGTGTGCCCATACACAACAGGGGGGAAACATGAAACGAAGCATCCTGATGGCGCTACTGGCGTCCGCCGTGACCGCGCTCGCAGTTGCCGGACCCGCGAGCGCGCAGACCGCCGCGTTGCCCGAAACCCACTTCGCGGTGGTCGGCGGCGGCAGCCACAACTACACCTTCGGCGCGGTCGAAAAGCCGTTCTGGGAAAAGACCCTGCCCGAGGCCTCCGGCGGCCGGGTCACGGCCGAGCTGATCGGCCTGTCCGAGAGCGGCCTGAAAGGACCCGAGATCGTGCGCCTGATGCGCGCCGGCGCGCTGGACGTGGGCATGGGCGTGTTCGCCTTCGTGAGCGGCGACGACCCGACCTTCGAAGGCGTGGACCTGCCGGGCATGGCCACCGACTTTGCCACCGCGCGCAAGATGGTCGCCGCCTACCGGCCGGTGCTGGAGCAGCGCATGCTCAAGCGCCACGGCGTGCGGCTGCTGGCCACCGTGCCGTACACGGCCCAGGTGTTCTTCTGCCGCACGCCGGTCAATAGCCTGGCCGACCTGAAGGGCCGCAAGGTGCGCACGCGCGGCAGCAACATGGCCGAATACGTGCGCGCGCTGGGCGCCTCGCCGGTAACCATTGCGTTTGCCGAGGTGATTCCCGCCCTGCAAACCGGCGTGGTCGATTGCGCGGTGACCGGCATCGGCTCGGGCAACGCGGCCAAGTGGTACGACGTGGCCAAGAACCTCTACCTGCTGCCGATCGACTGGTCCATCGGCTTTTACGCCATTGCCGAACGCCGCTGGCAGAAGCTCGATCCCGCCGTGCAGCAGTTCATGCTCAAGGAAGCGCAGGTGCTCGAAGAACGCCTGTGGGACGAGACTGGCCGCGAGGGGGACTACGCGCTGGCCTGCAACACCGGACAGGGCGAATGCCGCATCCACAGCCAGGCCGACATGCAGGCGACCGCGCCCACCGAGGCCGAGCGCGCCACCCTGCGCGACGTGGCCACCGACATGGCAAGCCGCTGGGCCAAGCGTTGCGGCGACGAATGCGCCGCCAACTGGAGCGCCTCCGTCGGCCAGGCGCTGGGCGTCACGCTGCGCTGAACATCAAGGAACTCACATGACGACAGAAACGCATGGTTCGCTACGCCTGCTTGATCGCGTGGCCCGCATCGGCGCCTGGATAGGCGGTCTGGGGCTGCTGCTCGTGTCCTGGCTCATCGTGGCCGACCTCGCCGCGCGCAAATTTGCCGGCGTCTCGCTTGGCGGCGCCGACGAGCTGGCCGGGTACACCCTGGCCGTGGCGAGCGCCTGGGCCTTTCCCATCACCTTGCTGCGCCGCTCGCACATCCGGGTCGACGTGGTCTACACCCACCTGCCCGCCAAGACGCGCGTCGTGCTGGACCTGTTCGCGCTGGCATGCCTGGGCGTATTCGTGGGCACGCTGACCTGGCACGCCTGGTTCGTGCTGGCCGACTCCATCGCCTTCCAGTCGGTGTCCAACACGCCGCTGCAGGTGCCGCAATGGATCCCGCAGTCGCTCTGGTTTGCCGGCTATGCCTTCTTCCTCCTCACCATCGTGGTCCTGGGCGCCTGCGCGCTGGGCCGCGTGATGCGCGGCCGCTGGCAGGCGGTCAATGCGCTGATCGGCATCCACTCGGTGGAAGAGGGCATCGAAGAAGAAACCGCCGACGCGCCCGTTCCGGCGCGCACGCAACCCCAGGAGTGAGCCATGTTGATAATGACGATTTCCATGCTGCTCGGCCTCTTGGCGCTGAGCGTGACCGCCGCCGCCACGGTAGGCCTGTTGGGCATGAGCCTGGCCGGCGTCTATTCGCCGCTGAAACTGACCAACGCCATCGGTGAACTGGCCTGGGGCACCAGCGCCGAATTCCTGCTGGTCGCCATTCCGCTCTACGTCCTGATGGGCGAGCTGCTGGTGCATTCGGGCGTGGCAGGGCGCATGTATGGCGCCGTGTCCAAGTGGGTGTCGTGGCTGCCGGGCGGGCTGATGAACGCCAACATCGGCGCCTCCGCCATGTTCTCGGCCACCAGCGGCTCAAGCGTGGCCACCGCCGCCACCATCGCCACGCTGGCCCTGCCCGAGCAGCGCAAGTCGGGCTACAACGCGCCGCTGTTCCTGGGCTCGATTGCCGCGGGCGGCACGCTCGGCATCCTGATCCCGCCGTCGATCAACATGATCGTGTACGCGTTGATCGCCAACGTGTCGGTGCCCAAGCTCTACCTGGCCGCCACCTTGCCCAGCATTCTGCTCACCACGCTTTTTATCGTACTGATCGTCGGCCTGTGCCTGTGGCGGCCAAGCCTGGCCGGCAAGCGCCCGACGGTAAGCTGGGCTGAACGCATCGCGGCGCTGCCGCATCTGGTCCCGCCGCTCGCCATCTTCGCGCTCGTCATCGGCGTGATCTATGGCGGCATCGCCACCGCCAGCGAATCAGCCGCGCTCGGCGTGGTGGCCGCCACCCTGTTGTGCGCCTACAAGCGCGTGCTGACGTGGGAGATGCTGGGCCGCGCCTTCGAGGCCACGCTGCGCACCACGGGCATGATCATCCTGATCACGCTGGCCGCGTTCTTCCTGAACTTCGTGCTGTCCTCCATCGGCCTGACGACCTTGCTGGTCAATGCCGTGACCAGCCTGGACCTGCCGCCGCTGGGCATGATGCTGGCCATCATCCTCTTCTACCTCCTGCTCGGCTGCTTCATGGACACGCTCGCCATGCTGGTCACCACCGCGCCGCTCACCGTGCCCATCGTCATGGCGCTGGGTTACGACCCGGTGTGGTTCGGCGTGATGCTGATCGTGCTGTGCGAAATGGGCCAGCTCACGCCGCCCTTCGGCATGAATCTGTTCGTGGTGCACAGCGTGCGCGGCCAGGGCAAGTTCATGGACGTGGTGGTGGGCGTGCTGCCGTTTCTTGCCATGCTGTTGCTGATGATCGTGCTGCTGCTGGCCGTGCCGCAACTGGCGCTGTGGTTGCCGGGGCAAATGTCGACGCTGTGAGGAGCGGGGCGTGGCAAGGCCAGCCCCGGCTTGCCTTGCCGTCCGTATTCAGTGACTGATCATCCAAGGCCGGGCGCCAGCGAAGGTCTTGCCTCCGTCTGCGGTCTGGCGCGTCCTGCCCGCGGCTTTTGCGACGGCGCAACAACTGCACCCCATGCCGTGGCCGCCCCGCGTGCTGCGGGGTTCATGGGCGGCGCGTTCGTTGGCGGCGCGGGCGCGGTGCATTGCCGAGGACAGCGCCGAGACCGCGGGTGCGCCGCTGACGAAGCGCTCGCAGGAGACGCCGCAATCGGGGCAGGACGCAAGGTCACGCCATTGCGATAACGGCCTCAGATCCGAGAACTCGCCGCAGTCCTGGCAACGATAGTCATAGAGCGGCATGCGAACTCCTTAAAGGTCTTCGGCGATGGGCATGTCCATGCCACGCTTGATCTGCGGCACGTCGCCCAGCGCGTTGGGCTGGATGTCGATATCGAAGATCTCGGTCGGCAGCCACAACGTCGCGCACGCATTGGGAATGTCCACCACGCCGCTGATGTGGCCCTGCACCGGCGCCGTGCCCAGTATCGAATACGCCTGCGCGCCCGAATAGCCAAACTTCTTCAGATATTCAATGGCGTTCAGGCAGGCCTGGCGATAGGCGATGTGCACGTCCAGATAGTGCTGCTTGCCGCCTTCGTCGACCGAAATGCCTTCGAAGATCAGGTAGTCCTTGTAGTTGGGCGTGATGGGGCTGGGTTTGAAGATGGGGTTGCGAATGCCGTACTTGGCCATGCCGCCCTTGATGAGCGACACCCGCATGTGCACCCAGCCCGCCATTTCGATGGCGCCGCAGAAGGTGATCTCGCCATCGCCCTGCGAGAAGTGCAGATCGCCCACCGACAGGCCGCCACCTTTGACGTAGACCGGAAAGAACACCCGGGATCCGCGCGACAGGTCCTTGATATCGCAATTGCCGCCGTGCTCGCGCGGCGGCACGGTGCGCGCGCCGGTGGCGGCGGCACGATCCCGCTCGGCGCCCTTGAGCTTGCCCATGTGCGCCGTCTTGGGCGCGGGGGGATTGGCCAGCGGCGGCACGCGATCGGGATCGCTGTCTATCAGCTTCTGTTCGCGCTCATTCCACTTGTCCAGCAGCGCCTGATCCGGCAGGCAGCCAATCAGGCCCGGGTGGATGAGGCCAGCGAAGCGCACGCCAGGAATATGGCGCGAGGTCGTGAACATGCCTTCAAAATCCCAGATCGACTTTTGCGCCGACGGGAAGTGTTCGGTCAGGAAGCCCCCGCCATTGTTCTTGCTGAAAAAGCCATTGAATCCCCACAGGCTTTCCTCTTTGGCGCCGATATCCAGCAAGTCCACCACCAGCAGGTCCCCGGGCTCGGCGCCTTCGACGCCGACCGGGCCAGACAGAAAGTGCACCGTGGACAGGTCCACGTCGCGCACATCGGAGGCATCGTCATCGTTCTTGATCGCGCCGCCGGTCCAGTCGTAGGTTTCGAGCACGAAATCGTCGCCCGGCCGGACCCACGTCGCCATGGGGATATCGGGATGCCAGCGATTGTGCACGCCTTCGTTTTCGTAGGGGGATTGGGCGAGGTCGACCTTGATCAGGGTTTCAGGCATGTCATGCTCCTTTTGGATGGACAACGGCTTCAGACAGACAGGTATTTGCTGATCGTCTTTTCGTCCACGCGCCCGCGCGGGTCTTCGTGCACGAAGCGGCCCTTGTCGATCACGATGAGCCGGTCGGCGATCTGCATGGTGAAACTCAAGACTTGTTCGGACACCACAATGGCCAGACTGCGCAATTTGCGGATCTCCAGCAGACTGCGGGCGATGTCCTTGATGATGGACGGCTGTATGCCCTCGGTGGGCTCGTCCAGCAGCAGCACGCGAGGGTTGGTGACCAGGGCGCGCGCGATGGCAAGCTGCTGTTGCTGCCCGCCTGACAGATCGCCGCCCCGCCGGCCGCGCATTTCGTGCAACACCGGAAACAGCGCGTAGATGTCCTCGGGAATGGTGTTGCGCAATGCCCGCCCGCGCATGCCGGTACGGATGTTTTCCTCGACAGTGAGCGTCGGGAAGATCATGCGGCCTTGCGGCACGTAGGCCACGCCGCTGCGCACGCGCTGATGGCTCTCCAGGCGTTCGAGCGCCTTGCCATCGAGCGAGATCGAGCCCTGCATGGTGGGCAGCATCCCCATCATGGTCTTGAATAGCGTGGTCTTGCCCATGCCGTTTCGCCCCATCACGGCGACGATTTCACCGGGGGCCACGGCCAGGTCGACACCGTGGATGACTTTGCTTTGCCCATAGCCCGACACCAGGCCAGCGATATTGAACATATTGCCTCCTGGCCTTAGTGGCCGAGATAGACTTCAACCACGCGCGGATCGGATTGCACCTTGTCCATGCTGCCCTCGGCCAGCACACGGCCCTGGTGCAGCACCGTGACCTTGTGCGCGATGTTCTTGACGAACTCCATGTCATGCTCGATCACGATGAGCGATCGATTCCGGCTGATTCGATTGAGCAATTCGGCCGTGCGTTCGCGCTCGGACACGCTCATGCCGGCCACGGGTTCGTCCAGCATCATCAGCTCGGGCTCCTGCATCAGCAGCATGCCGATCTCCAGCCATTGCTTCTGGCCGTGCGACAGCAGCTCCGCCGATCGGTCGAGCTGGTCGGCAAGAAATATCTCTTCGGCCACCTGTTCCACGCGCTCGATCACGGCCGCGGTGCGCCTGAAGGTCAGCGCACCCAGCACGCTGCGCCCGGCCGGAAACGAGACTTCCAGGTTTTCCCGGACGGACAGGGTTTCATAGATGGAGGGCGTCTGGAATTTGCGGCCCACGCCGGCGCGCACGATTTCGTACTCGGCCAGACCGGTCAGCTCGGTATCCTTGAATCGGATCGAGCCCGCGGTCGCCTTGGTGCGGCCGCAGATCAGGTCCAGCAGCGTGGTCTTGCCGGCGCCATTGGGGCCGATGACCACGCGCAGCTCTCCTTGATCGACGTACAGGTTCAGGTCGTTGACGGCGACAAAGCCGTTGAACGACACGGTCAGGCCTTCGATATACAACGCGAATTCTGACGGGTTCATGCTGCCTCCGCGGCGCCATCCGCCTGCTGGCGCGATGCTTTACGCGCCAGGCGCTTCTGGGTGTATTGGTGATACAGACCGGCCAGTCCGTTGGGAAACGCCATCACGACCGCAATGAACAGCCCGCCCATCAGGAACAGCCAGAGCTGCGGGAAACTCTCGGAGAAATAGCTCTTGCCGAAGTTGACCAGCAGCGTGCCGTAGACCGCGCCCAACAACGACAGCCGGCCGCCGACCGCGGCAAAGATGACCATTTCAATGGATGGCACGATCCCCACGAAGGAAGGCGACATGAAGCCGACCTGCAAGGTGAACATGGCGCCGCCGATCGCCGAGAACACGGCGGCCACGCAGAACACGAAGACCTTGAAGCTGGCGACGTCATAGCCGGAGAAGCGCACGCGTTCCTCTTTGTCGCGCATGGCCATCAGCAGCTTGCCCAGTTTGGACGACAGCAGGTATCGGCCGAACAGGATGCACGCGAAGAGCAGCACGCCGTTGATGAAGTACAGCACCAGCCGGGCGCTGTCCGTGCGGATATCCCAGCCCAGCAACGTCTTCAGATCGGTGATGCCATTGACACCGCCCGTCCAGCCTTGCTGGCCGATGATGAGCACCGACAGGATCAGCGCCACGGCCTGCGTCACGATGGCGAAATAGGTGTCGCCCACGCGGCGCTTGAACATGGCCGCGCCCAGAATCAACGCCAGCAGGCAGGGCAGCACCGGCACTGCCATCACGGTGAACCAGAAGCTCTTGAAGGGCACCCAGAACCAGGGCAGCGACGTCAGCTGGTTCCAATCCATGAAGTCCGGGATACCGGGCGTGGACTGGATCTTGGTGGCCTCCGGTGTCGAGGCTTCCAGCTTCAGAAACATCGCCATGCAATACCCGCCCAGCCCGAAGAACACCCCCTGGCCCAGGCTCAGGATGCCGCCATAGCCCCAGCACAGCACCAGGCCCAGCGCCACAAAGGCATAAGACAGGTACTTGCCGATCAGGTTGAGCCGGAAGACGTCCAGGGCCAGCGGAAACACCACGAACAGCAGCAGCGCCAGAATGGCCAGCCCTGCAAGCCCTTCGCGCCCGCCGATCACGTTGTGAAAGAATTTCTGCATGATGCGCCCCCTACCTGCGTACCTTGATGCTGAACAGGCCTTGCGGGCGCAGCATCAGAATGATCACGATGGCCGACAGCGTCAGCACTTTGGCCATCGAACCGGTCATGAAGAACTCCGAGATCGATTGCGTCTGCGCGATGACGAAGGCCGAAGCGATGGTGCCGAACAAGCTGGCCGCGCCGCCAAACACCACCGTCAGGAACGTATCGACGATGTAGAGCGAGCCGCTGGTCGGGCCGGTGGAACCGATGGTCGTGAACGCGGCGCCGGCAATCCCGGCAATCCCGCAACCCAGCGAGAACGTCACGCGGTCCACGCGCTTCGTATCGATGCCCACCGCGCCGCTCATGGCGCGGTTCTGCACCGTGGCGCGCACGTGCAGGCCCCAGGTCGACCGGAACAACGCGAGAAGCAGCGCGCCGGTCAGCACGATGCTGATCGACATGACGAACAGGCCATTGATCGGGATGTCCACGCCGTCCAGCGGCTGCCAGGAGCCCATCAGCCAATCGGGCAGCGTGGGGCTGACTTCACGCGGACCGAACAGCGAACGCAGGGTCTGCTGCAGCACCAGCGACAAGCCCCAGGTCGCCAGCAGCGTGTCCAGCGGCCTGCGGTACAGATGACGGATCATCAGCCACTCGGTCAGCCAGCCCAGGCTGAAGGTCACCGCAAAGGCCAGCAGAATGGCGACAAAGAAGTAGGCCGGCATCAGGCCCGGCGCGTACTGCTGGACCAGTTCGGAACAGAGATAGGTGCAATAGGCGCCCACCGCCAGGAACTCGCCATGGGCCATGTTGATGACGCCCATCTGGCCAAAGATGATCGCCAGGCCCAAGGCCATCAGCAACAGCACGCTGAAGACCGATAAACCATTAAAGCCCTGCATCAGCAGGATGGCCCCAAGATCGGAGAAGGATTCCATGGATGGCTCCCGGCAGTGGTAAGGGCGTCGCGCGCGGCGCCCGGATCGACGTGATTACTGATAACCCTTGGGGAAGGGATCGGGCTTGATGAGCTCCGGGGTCTCGAAGATCACGTCGAACTGGCCGTCCTTGCGAATCTGGCCGATGCGGGTCTTGCTCCACAGGTGGTGGTTGGGGTCGATCTTGACGTAGCCTTCGGGCGCTTCCTTGAATTCCAGGCCGGCCGACGCGGCGACCACCTTGTCGACATCGAAGCTGCCCGCCTTCTCCACCGCCATCTTCCACAGCCAGGGTCCCAAATAGGCCGCCTGGGTCACATCGCCGATCACGGCGTCGGCGCCATACCTGGCCTTGAAGGCTTCGACGAACTTCTTGTTGTTGGCGTTGTCCAGGCTCTGGAAGTACTTCATGCAGGACCAGAAGCCCTCGGCGTTTTCACCGCCAATGCCCAGCAATTCATCCTCGGTCACCGAGATGGTCAGGAGCTTTTGCTTGCCGCTCGTGACGCCCGCCGCCTTGAGCTGTTTGTAGAACGACACATTGCTGCCGCCCACCACCACGGCGAACACCACGTCGGGCTTTTTCAGCTTGATCTTGTTGATCAGCGAGCCGAACTGCGTGTGGCCCAGCGGGTAGTATTCCTCGCCGACCACTTCGCCCTTGAGCACGTTCTCGATGTGCTTGCGGGCGATCTTGTTGGACGTGCGCGGCCAGATGTAGTCGGAGCCGATCAGGTAGAAGGAGCGCGCCTTCTTCTCGCGCGCCAGCCAGTCCAGGCTGGACAGGATCTGCTGCGTGGCCTCCTGGCCGGTATAGAAGACGTTCTTGGACTGCTCCAGGCCTTCATAGAAGGTCGGGTAGTAGAGCAGGCCGTTTTCTTTCTCGAACACCGGCAGGACCGCCTTGCGCGACGCCGAGGTCCAGCAGCCGAACACCGTGGCGACCTTGTCGCTGACCAGCAGCTTGCGGGCCTTTTCGGCAAACGTCGGCCAGTCCGAGGCGCCGTCTTCCTGGATGATCTTGATCTTGCGGCCCAGGATGCCGCCCATGGCGTTGATCTGCTCGATGGCCAGGCGCTCGGATTGAATCGACCCCGTCTCGCTGATGGCCATGGTGCCGGTCGCCGAGTGCAATTGGCCTACCGTGACTTCGGTGTCGGTAATGGCCAGGCCGGTGGTGTTGATGGCCGAGGTGGCCGGCGCAGCGGCCCGCGACAGCGCCGGTATGCCCAGCAGCGGCAGGGAGGCAAAAGCCAGGGCCAGGCGCCGGCGCGAGGGCAGCTCCGGGGCATTATCAAAAGGGGTTTTGCCAGACATCGATGACTCCTCAATGGATCACGACCAGGGAAACCGAGCATGCGCGGCACATGCCGCAGCCCGGAGGGTGAAGGCATACTAGGAGCCTATGACGCACTGCAACATACGTTGATTGACGTAGAGCCACCGCCGCCCCCCGGGCGTTACAACGGCACCTACGTTCAATGACGTATCCCCACCTTCCGCGGAGCCCGATTTGTCTGCCAGCGCGCCCCAACGCATCGTCAAGATCCGTCGCGACTACAACACCTGGGTCGCCAATGAGACGCTGGAAGACTATGCGCTGCGTTTCACCCCCGTGTCGTTTCGCAAGTGGTCCGAATTACGGGTCGCCAATACCGCGCTGGGCGCCGTGTCGTTCCTGGCGCTGGAAGCCATCGGCGGCGCGCTGGCGCTGAACTACGGCTTCGTCAATGCGTTCTGGGCCATCATCGCCGTGGCGATCGTCACCTTTCTGACCGGGTTGCCGATCGCCTACTACGCGGCGCGCCATGGTCTGGACATGGATCTGCTGACGCGAGGGGCCGGCTTTGGCTACATCGGCTCGACGATTACCTCGCTGATCTACGCCTCATTCACCTTCATCTTTTTCGCGCTGGAAGCGGCCATCATGGCGCTGGCCATCGAGCTGGCGACCGGCCTGCCGCTATCCATCGGCTACCTCTTGTGCGCCGTCGTCATCCTGCCCATGGTGGCTTATGGCATTACCTTCATCAGCCGGCTGCAATCCTGGACGCAGCCGATCTGGCTGGTGCTGCTGCTCTTGCCCTATGCGTTCATCGCCTGGCGCGATCCCGGAACATTGCAGGAATTCCTGCGGTTTCCGGGCTACGACGGCCGGGGCGGCAATTTCAATCTGCTGATGTTTGGTTCGGCCGTTGCGGTGGCCGCCTCGCTGGTCACGCAGATCGGCGAGCAAGTCGACTTTCTGCGCTTTCTGCCCGAACGCACGGCCGCCAACCGCACGCGCTGGTGGCTCGCCCTTGTCTGCGCGGGCCCGGGCTGGATCGTGCCCGGCGCGGCCAAGATCCTGGGCGGGGCCTTTCTGGCCTGGCTGGCCCTGTCCCTGGGCACGCCGCCCGACAAGGCGGGCGACCCCACGCATATGTATCTGGCGGCCTATACCTATGTCGTCAGCCATCCGGGCCTGGCGCTGGCCCTGGTAACGGCCTTCGTGGTGATCTCGCAGGTCAAGATCAATGTGACCAATGCGTATGCCGGCTCGCTGGCCTGGTCCAACTTCTTTGCCCGCATCACGCATAGCCATCCAGGGCGGGTGGTGTGGCTGGTGTTCAACGTGCTGATCTCGGTGGTCCTGATGGAGATGGGCGTGTTCGGCGCGCTGGAGCATGTGCTGGCAGTGTTCTCGCACGTCGCGCTGGCCTGGATAGGGGCGCTGGTGGCCGATCTGGTGATCAACAAGCCGCTGGGGCTGTCGCCGGCCCGGATCGAATTCCGCCGCGCCTATCTGTATGACATCAATCCGGTAGGCGTGGGCAGCATGCTGATCGCCATGACACTGGGCCTGCTGGCCTTTGCCGGCGTGTTCCCGGGCACGGCGGGCGCGCTGGCGCAGGCCTTGTCGCCGTTCGTCGCCTTGCTGGCCGCCTTTGTCTGCGCACCGGTCATCGCCTGGCGCACGCGGGGCCGCTACAACCTCGCGCGCACGCCGGTCGATGTCGCGGGTTCCGATCATGTCTGCGTGATCTGCGCCAACCGTTTCGAACAGCCGGACATGGCGCATTGCCCGGCCTACAACGGGTCCATCTGTTCCTTGTGCTGCACGCTGGACGCCCGCTGCCAGGATCGCTGCAAACAGCAGGGACGCTTGAAGGATCAGGTGCAGGCGGTCCTCACCCGGCTCTTGCCAGCACGGGTCACGCCGCTGCTGCATAGCCGCCTGGGCCACTACCTCCTGATCGTAGCGGGAATGGGCACGCTGCTGGCCGGCATTCTGGGCTTGATCTACTACCAGGAGGTCGCCAGTCACCTGCGAGGCGGGCTGGATCCCTCGGGGTTGCGGCCAACCTTCCTGAAGTTGTATGCCGCCTTGCTGCTGATCGGCGGCATCGCCGCCTGGTGGCTGGTGCTGGCCCATGAAAGCCGGCGCGTGGCGCAAGAGGAATCAGATCGCCAGACCCATCTGCTGCTGCGCGAGATCCAGGCGCACAAGCAGACCGACGCCCAGTTGCAACAGGCCAAGGAGGCGGCTGAAAGCGCCAATCTGGCTAAAAGCCGTTTCATGGGCGGGATGAGCCACGAGCTGCGCGCGCCATTGAACAGCATTCTGGGTTACGCACAGATTCTGCAGCGCGACCCGGGCTTGCCACCGGCGCGCCGCGAGGCGATCGACGTGATTCATCGCAGCGGCAAGCATTTGATCGGTCTCATCGACGGTCTGCTGGACATCGCACGCATCGAGGCGGGCCGGCTAAGGCTCGAGAACAGCGAGCTGCGCCTGCCCGAGTTTCTGGAGCAGATCGTGCAGATGTTCAGGCCGCAAAGCACGCTCAAGGGACTGGCCTTCTGCTATGAAGCGGCCGAACTTCCCGCCATCGTGCATATCGACGAAAAGCGGCTGCGGCAGATTCTGATCAACCTGTTGAGCAACGCGCTGAAGTTCACCTCGGCGGGTCAGGTGTCGATGCGCGTCAAGTCGGCCGCGGATATGGTGTTGTTCGAAGTGGAGGACACCGGCCGAGGCATACCGGCCGAGGATCTCGAACGGATCTTTCTGCCCTTCGAGCGCAGCTGGGCGGGGGTCGAACAGGCCGATTCCGGCACGGGCCTGGGGCTGACCATCTGCCGCATGCTGACCGGCATCATGGGCGGCGAGCTGACAGTGCGCAGCGTCGTCGGCCGCGGCAGTGTGTTCACGCTCAAACTGTTCCTGCCGGAAGTGCGCTCGCCGCGCAGCGACGCCCGGCCGTCCGGGCTGGTGGTGGGCTACCGCGGCGAGCGCCTGCGGATCCTGACGGTGGATGACCAGCCCTCGCAGCGGCGCCTGGTTCGCGACCTGCTCGAGCCGCTGGGCTTTGAGGTTCACGAAGCGCCGCATGGCGCCGCGTGCCTTGCCTGCGTGCACACGTTGCGGCCTGCGCTGATCCTGATGGACGTCTCGATGCCAGACATGACCGGATGGGACGTTGTGCGGCGCCTGCGCGATGAAGGCGTGGCCGTCCCTATCGTGATGCTGTCGGCCAATATCCTGGGGCTGGACCCGAAAGACCCGGCGCAGAGCGGGCACAACGCCTTCATTGCCAAGCCGGTGATGGTCGAGGACTTGCTGAACCATCTGGGCCGTTTGCTCAAGCTGGACTGGCAAGTGGCGCCGGTCGAAGCGGCGCTGCCGGCGGGTGACCTGCATCGGGTGGCGCTGGAACGCGAGGATGCGGAGGCGCTGCTGGAACTGGGGGCCATGGGCTACATCAAGGGTATCCAGGCCAAGCTGGAAGAAATACGGGGCCGCCGCGCCGAAACGCGCGAATTGACGGCGCATCTGCGGGCGCTGGCAGGCGAGTTTCAACTGAGTGAATTCAATCAGGTGCTTAAACACCATGTGCAGCGTCACCATGCCCACGCCCGATAAAAACCTCGTCATGCTGGTCGATGACGCGCCAGACAATCTGAAAATGCTGTCCACCGCACTGGATGCGGCGGGCTATCAGGTGCTGGTGGCAATCGATGGCCAGTCGGCGATCGAGCGGGTGGATTTCGTGGTGCCGGATATCGTGCTGCTCGATGCGGTGATGCCGGGCATGGACGGCTTCGAGACCTGCGCCCGCTTGAAAGCGCACCCCGCGGCGGGAGACGTGCCCGTGGTGTTCATGACGGGCCTGACCGAGCCCGAGCACGTGTTGAAGGCGTTTCGCGTCGGCGGCGTCGACTATGTGACCAAGCCGCTGGACCCGGACGTGGTGGTGGCCCGGCTGCGAACGCATCTGCGCAATGCGCGCAGCCTGTCGGCTGCCTTTGACGCGATCGATGCGGCCGCTCGCGCCGTGGTGGCGCTGGATGCGAGCGGGCAGCCGATCTGGAAGACGGGCAAGGCGCGGATCTGGTTGACGGCCTACTTTGGCTGCGCCGAGGATGCGTCAGAGCTGCCCGCGCCCCTGGCGGATTGGGTGGCGCGCAACCTGACGGCCGGCCCGGCGGCCGAGCCCTTGGTGCTGGTCAGCACGCGAGGGCGCCTGACCTTGAGCCTGTCGGCATCACGGCGCAGCGGCGAAACGCTGCTGCTGTTGCAGGAAACGGCGCCGTTGGCCACGGCCTACGGCCTGACGCCGCGAGAGGCCGATGTGCTGCGCTGGCTGGCCAAGGGAAAAACGAATCGGGACATCGCCGAGATACTGGGCATGTCGCCACGAACGGTGAATAAACACCTGGAACACATCTACATCAAACTGGGCGTGGAAACGCGCGCGGCGGCGGCTGCGCTGGCGGTGCGCCAGGGAGAAGCGTTCTGACGCGCTCGGCGTCGCCGTGTCGCCCGGCACTTCGACGGCGACGCGCAAGACCCGGCGCCCAAGCAAATCAAGCCTGAGAAACCGGCCCCGCAATATCGCCCTTGAGCAGCTCCGCCAACCGGGTCAGACCGTGCGTCAAACGCGTCCGGTCAATCGCCCCGCCCAACGACACACGCAGCGCCAAGGGGCTGGACGCCCCCGTGGAAAATGACGCCGAGTCAGTCACACTCACCCCCTGCGCCAGCGCCGTCTGCTTCAGCCGGTAGCAGTCGATATGACGCGGCAATTCAAGCCAGAGGTGCAGCCCATTCGGGTCGGCATCAATCTTGCCCGGCAGGATCGACGCCGCGACGGCTTGGCGATGCTGCAGCTCGCTCCTGACCTGCGCCAGCCATTGAACGGCAGCGCCCGACTCGATCAACGTCGTCGCCATCTCTGTCATCCAGGGCGTGGGCATCAGCGCCAGAGAACGCAGGGCATCCAGCACCGGACTCAACGGCTCGCCGCCAGGCACGACAAGATAAGCGGTTCGAAGGCCGGGCGCGATGCATTTGGACAGCGTCGACACGTAATACACCGGCGCCGAAGACGTGTTGGCCGCCAGAGAAAACATCGTGCTGGGCGCATGCTCGGCCAACAGCCAGTACGGATCATCTTCAATGACCGGCAGCGCATGTCTGGCCGCGACGCGCAGCAATGCCGTTCGACGTTCCGTGGACAGCGTGATCGCTGTCGGGTTCTGGATCGTCGGATTCAAATACAGCATGGCGGGACGATGCCGTTCGCACACGCGTTCGAGGTCGGCGGGGTCCATGCCGAATTCATCTGACTTCACGCCAACGGCCGAGCGCTGGAGCAGGCGGGCCGCGGCCAGAAAGCCCGGGTAGGTCAATGCATCGCACGCAATGGCGTCGCCCGATTGGCTCTTGGACAGCAGCAGCGCCGCGATCGCGGTTTGCGCGCCCGGGCAGACCACGATCCGCTCGATGTCCGTGTCGCCCGTCATCGGCCGCAGCCACGTCGCGGCTACCGCACGATGCCGGTTGGCGCCGGCGCCCACGTGATAACTCATCAGATCCATTGCGCTTGCGGCCGCCTGGGTGGCGACGCTGCCTTGCGCAAGCAGGTCTGCAAACGCTGCACTGCCAAGCAATGGCGGGATGTTCATGCCCAGATCGATCGTCCCGCCCGCCTCCAATCCCGAATAGGACACGTACGTCCCGCCCGCTCCCTGCGCTTCCAGGATCCCCTTCTGGCGCACTTCCGTGTACGCGCGCGTGACGGTCGTCAGGTCGACGCCCAAGGTCTGCGCCAGTTCGCGCTGCGGGGGCAGCCGGTCGCCGGGCCGAAGGACACCGTCCTCCACCGCTGTCTCGATTTGCGTGGCGATCTGCTGGTACCGGGAACCCGAGCCCGCGGTCAGGGGCCGCACCCACGACGTGTTGGCTTTTTTCAGGCGACGCGAGAGAGCCATGGTTTTTCTTTATGTATGGGTTTTCTGCCGCTTCCGGCGAGAGGGAATGCAGTCGGGGCCGGACGATTCAACTTCTTGTATGGATTTTGGCGGTAGAATTTGCGAACTTGTATGGATTATAGCGCTCGCGCTGCGCGCTCCTGGCCTTGTTGGGCATCGCCGGGGAGTCCACGAAGCTGCCGAAGGCAGCATTTTGAGGCAATGATGAATTTCTGGATCCCCGTCGTCTTCGGTACGTTCAAGCTCGCCATATTGGGCGTGTGCATGTTCCTCGCGATCAAGTCTCATCGCGAAGGCGCCAGAAAGGAGCGGGAGAAAAAGGAGCTGGAACGCCTTGAAAGTCTCAAGGCGCTGGCGCCGGAACGTTGATCGGATCAGCGTGGGACTGCCTGTCCGTCCCACGCAAAGACGGATGAAGCCCAGGGCTGCATCCAAGCAAGAAAGAATGCGGCTCGCGTGAGCCGCATCCGATAACAAGACAATTACGACAGCTGCGGCGCCACGAAGTGGGACACCTTCGGCGGTGCGTCGCCGATGTGGAAACCGCGCGCTTCGGCTTGCTGGTCCGCGTCGGCGTGGGTCACACGCTCATGCTGGCGCAGGTGCTCCAGCCACGAGGTCACGAGGAAGTATTCCTGGTAGCGGCCCGGCTGCGCCGCGTCCTCGAAGATCCCCCAGGCGTAGGCCCCATCGCGGCGGCGCTCGGCGCCGACGTGCTGCATGGCCTGCACGAAGTCGGCGCCTTGCGCCGGGTCGATCAGGTATTCGACCGTGATCATGACCGGGCCACGATCATGCGACACCTCTTGATCGATTAGCGGCTCGGGCCAGTGCAT
>NZ_LMHN01000009.1:0-33879 GCF_001428165.1 Achromobacter sp. Root170 | reverse complement strand
GCTGCGCTGGGGTGTGGAGAAAACTCCTGTCCTCACGCGCGTTGTCGGGTTGAGTTCGAAGATGGTGATGGTGGGTGGAGCGATTTCGGCTTTGGCGGGGATTGCGGATGCTAGTGCCAGTTTTCGGGCCGGCATCCGCGTAATAAAGGCTGGCGAAGCAGTTGTCGCAATACCCTACGCATTTTCCGGCTTTCTATCGATCATCGGAGCCGGGCTCACTTATTTTGGAGTTACGGGGTCGCTTGCGCTGTTCGGAGCGTTGGGTGCGGGCGTTGTTGTCGGACTAGTCGCCTACGCGATGTTGCAGATCGCAAAAATCCTAGAGTCCGATGCTTTGGAAAAATGGGCTCGGCGGTGCTACTTCGGCCGCACAGAAGGTAGTGAACACTGGCGCGACCCGGAAAATATGGACGTCGCCATCGCTGCACTCAACGCCGCAGTCCTCGGCATGGATGTCGACCTCCGTTTCTCTGATGAAGACAGAGCAAGACCGAAAGATGAGCTTTACAGCGAAGACATTGAAGTGCTCAAGAACCGCGGCGCGGTAATACAGACAAAAGCGCTTGTTTATAGGGCGATCCTACCTAGCTTCGATACCGTACGATCCCGCTACCGCTTCACCCTCACTACCGAGCGCTTTGGCCTCGCACAAGATGGCAAACGAAGTCCTACTCTGTCTTCGCACGTCATGGCATCTGGGCAAGTTAACGATACCGCCCACGGCGTGCAAACTTCGGCCTTCAATCATCTCGATTACACGCTGGTCGGCGAGACGAAACCAACATCTGAACGGCCGATTCTCAGCGGCCAATACTGGCTGGATCCGATCAACACGATTAAATCGGCAACATTTGCTGTGGCATTCTGGCCGGATAAGGACGACAGCACCGGCTTCGCAGCTATCGAGATCACGGAGGAAATTTGATGGCGAGACCACAGCTAAGTCCCCCGTGCGCCGGATGGCAGTGTGATCTGCCGGGACCCAATGACCCTCTCATTGAGCCCCCTCTGCTGCTATGGCGAGCTCCGACGCATATGGACGAAACGTATGTCGAGTTCGCTCGGAGTACATCTATATTTCGCGGAACGCTCCTTTTCTTTTCGCTGCTGATTACATGGACATGTCTCGAACAGACAATTCTGATCACTACAAATCTTAGGGCCATCACGACGACCGGTGTGGGGGCTTTTGAAATAGGAATGTTCTTGCTGTTTGCAATTGCCATCGCAGTATGCGTTTGGGCAGCATGTGTTTTCTATCGCGCAGACGTCTCCCAACCCCGAGATCTCCCGCTTCGCTTCAATCGCCTACGTCGCAAGGTCTACGTCTATGGCTTCCATTCAGTCTGGTGGAATCCGTTCGAGCGCGGGTATGTGACGACGGCGAGTTATGACTGGGACGATCTGCGCGCGGAGAAATGGAAAGTCCGTGGCGCGACGCCAGGCGGAGGGCTCATCATCAAGGAAGGCGTCTCCATCGCGGTGGTGGAACCGAGCACCAACAACGTCGTGACGCGCTTTCACTTAAACACCGACGCTGCCAACACCTCCAACTTCTGGGCGTATGTATGCGCCTATATGCAGAACGGCATCAACGGCCTCGACCCCGATCACGCCGAACCGCGTGATGCCAACGACGTCGCTCCCTACAACATCGCCTTGCGCCTGGCGCCAAAGGTCCAGTGGCCCGCGGATATGGATCTTGAATCAAGAACTGCACCCTGAACGCGGGCGAGGCCGAGGACTGGATTCGCTTGCCGGAAGGGCCCGCTCGCCACCCCGCCACTGCAGCTCCACAGTCCCGGTACATTCGATTGGCGAACTCCCACTTCGCCGCCATCGACATTTCTTAGGAACTCTGTTGGCGAAACCTCAACTGAATCGCCCCTGCCTCGGTTGGCAACGCGATCTGCCCGGCCCCAATGACCCGCTTGACGAGCCCCCAATGCTGCTGTGGCAGGCACCGACGCATATGGATGAGACGTATGTCGAGTTCGCTCGGAACACGTCGAGTTTGCGCGGTGTTTGCTTTTTCTTTTTACCGGTAGTCGCATGGGTTCTTTTAGATCTCTTCGTAATGGCCGCAAAGGATATATATTCGTTCGCCACTACGGGTGTTAGTGCACTTATGGCCGGAATTTTTCTGATGCTTTTCGGGTCAATTTTCATCGGCCTCTGGACAGCGTTTGTTATCTATCGTGCCGAGGTCTCCCCGCCCCGCGATCTCCCGCTCCGCTTCAATCGCCTACGTCGCAAGGTCTACGTTTATGGCTTCCATTCAGTCTGGTGGAATCCCTTCGAGCGCGGGTACGTGACGACAGCGAGTTATGACTGGGACGATCTGCGCGCAGAGAAATGGAAAGTCCGTGGCGCGACGCCAGGCGGAGGGCTCATCATCAAGGAAGGCGTCTCCATCGCGGTGGTGGAACCGGGCACCAACAACGTCGTGACGCGCTTTCACTTAAACACCGACGCTGCCAACACCTCCAACTTCTGGGCGTATGTGTGCGCCTATATGCAGAACGGCATCAACGGCCTCGACCCCGATCACGCCGAACCGCGTGACGCCAACGACGTCGCTCCCTACAACATCGCCTTGCGCCTGGCTCCCAAAGTCCAGTGGCCTGCGGATATGGATCTTGAATCTCGAACGGCGCCGGACGTGGACTCCGTGCTAGATTCGACCGGTCAGACTGCATCTATCGCTTTTGCATCGGGAAAATAACCGGAGGCGCGTCGTCATGAATACGAATCCCACCCCCTTTCGTATCCGCGCCGCGACACCCGCCGATGTCGCCCGCATCGAGCACATCGTCCGCGAGGCTTACTCCCCCTATATCGCACGCAACGGCGCCACGCCCGGCCCCATGCTGGACGACTATCCGGCGCGCGTCGCGCAAGGCTTGGTTCATGTGCTGGAATCGGACGCTGGCATCGAAGGCCTCATCGTGCTGATACCCGAACCCGACGACGGCTGCATGCTGCTGGACAACATCGCCGTGTCGCCAACCGCGCAAGGAAAAGGGCACGGCCGGACACTGCTGCAATGGGCCGAAGACGCCACGCGCCGCGCCGGCTTTTCACGGATCCGGCTTTACACGCAGGAAGCGATGACTGAGAACATCGCCATCTACACGCGGCGCGGCTATGCGGAAACGCACCGCGCCACGGAGATCGGACTGAACCGCGTTTTCATGCAAAAACCCCTTATATAAGGGGCTTTTGCAGCGCTCTTTGCCGCATAAGAACAGACAAGCCGAATATATGAGCTTTTACTCGTAATTTATCGGTCTACCCTTTTTTGCCATCAGGTGAGCCGAAATCCGGTTGTTCGCCAGCGATTTCGCATAGACGGACGCCGGCCGGATGCGCTGCGCAATCACGTATCCCGTCATGCACGCCAGCATCAGCGGCAACATGACTTCATAGCTCAGCGTCATCTCGAAGATCATCAAGATCGACATCAGCGGCGCATGCGTGGTGGCGGCCAACAGCGCCCCCATTCCCACGACCGCATAACTGGACACGGCCGACAGGCTACCGGCCGGAAACAGGCCCTGCAGCGCAGTCCCATACAGGGCGCCCAGCGCCGCCCCCACAAACAAGGTCGGCGTGAAGACGCCGCCCAGGGCGCCGGACCCGACGCTGGCCGCCGTGGCCAATGTCTTGAGCAGCAGCAGGGCCGCCACCGCCTGCCATGCCCAATCCGTATGCAGCATGCTGTTCACCACGCTGTAGCCGTTGCCCCACACCGCGGGATCGATCACGGACAGCGCGCCGACAACCAGCCCGCCTGCCGCCATCCTGGCCCAGATCGGAAACGGCAACCGGCGAAACGCCGCGCGGGACAAGTCCAGGAACCGCAAGAATTGGGGTGCGGCCAGGCCGGCGATGAGGCCAAGTCCCAGGTAATTGATCACTTCCCAGCCCGACACGAACTCGAAATGCGGCATCTGAAAGACCGCGTCGTAGTGCAGCACCTGCCGCGTCACGATGTTGGCGACAACAGAAGCGACGGCCAGCGGCACCAGCGTCGCCGTTGAAATCACGCCGTACACGATTTCGGAAATGAACACCGCGCCCGCGATCGGCGCGTTGTACGCCGCGGTGATGCCTGCGGTGGCGCCGCAGGCCACCAGCAGCCTGAGATGGCGGGGCGGCAGCACCAGATAGCGGCCCGTCAACGAGGCGCACATTGCCGCCAGTTGCACCATCGGCCCCTCGCGGCCAATGGATGCGCCGGAACCGATCGAAAAAATGGAGGACAGGCTGCGCGCGACCGTCTGGCGAAAGCCGATGACGCCACGTCCGATGGAAATGGCTTCCATATAGTCGGCGGCCCCGCGCCGGGGCAGCCATCGGGTGGCCCCCTGCAGGATCAGGCCGGCGATCGCGCCCCCGGCCGCTGGCATCAGAAACCGCTGCCAGAGATCCAGTCCGCGCGCCAGCGACACCATCCCATGGGGAACCTCGCCGCCTCCCACCAACAATTGCATCCAGCCCAGCAGTTCGCGAAACACCACCGTTGACAGCGCACCCAGCGCGCCAACCAACGCGGCCGCACACAACGTCAAGGCCAGATTTTCTGCCAAAAGTCCGCGTCTCAACCGTCTGGCCCAGGCCGGTCGACGCAGTTTCAAGTCGCTATCCATGGCCGGATTCTACGGCGGATTCTGCTCACTTTTTGTTCAGTTCACCGTCAGCGGTCCGTACGCGTCTCCCCTCGAATCCCCGATTCCGAACGTCGCTTAGCGGCCCGTTTTGAGGCGCTGCAAGGGCAAAAATCAGGGTAGGCGAAGGGCGGTTTTCCGGGGTAAAAGGGCCCTTTTCAAGGCTCGGTTGCCAGAAGAGGCCTGTGGATAACTCCTAAGTAGCGTTGTTGTGCACATGTTGTGGAGGCAAGTTGAACAAGCAGGGGTTTCGGACGCGGTCCAAAATCTTGTCCAACTTCAGCTTTTTTCCCACACAGAGTTCTTGCACAGGCAAAAACGGACGCAAGGCAATGAAAGCAAAGATGTTTTCAAGGTTAAGGTAGTTATCCACAGCCCTTATTAATCATTAGTCTTTATATAAAGAAAAAAAAAGGAAAAGCCAAACATGCTTTCCCATTCCGCCCATCCACCGCCCCCCGGACTGCGTCCATGCGTATCCTCTTGATCGAAGATGAAGCTGAACTTGCCCGCTGGCTGTCCAGAAGCCTGGCCAGACATGCCGGCTTTGTCGTGGAGTGGGCTGATGACGGACTGGTCGCCGAAAGAAGGCTGGCCATGGAAGATTTCGATGCGGTCATCCTGGATCTGGGACTTCCCGGCATGGATGGCCATGCTTTGCTGGCGAAGATTCGCGCGCGGGACGACCGTACGCCGGTGCTGGTCTTGACCGCGCGCGATTCCTTGGCCGAGCGGATCGGAACACTTCACGAGGGAGCGGACGATTTCCTGCCGAAACCCTTTGTTGTGGAAGAGTTGGAGGCGCGCCTGATTGCCTTGATTCGCCGCAGCCGCGGCCGCGAACATCCCCGCCTGACGCTGGGAAACCTGGTTTTTGAAACTTCCGCGCAAAAATTCACCGTGAGCGGACAGCCTTTGCAGTTATCCCCACGTGAACATGCGGTACTGCGGGTGTTGATCCAGAAAAGCGGTGAACCCATCAACAAACAGCAGATCCTTGACCGCATCCTCACCGACGATGCGGACGTCAACCTGGAAGCGATCGAGGTTCTGGTTCACCGGTTGCGCAAGAAATTGGCGGATACCGGTGTGCAAATCGTGACCATGCGCGGCATGGGGTATTGCCTGGAGAACCTTGTTGACAACTAGAAGTCCGCAAAACGGCGTTGATTTTTCAGCAAAAAAACGCGCCCGGACGCTCAAGACGCAACTGCTCTGGTGGCTGATCCCGACCCTGGTGTTCGTGATGATGGGCGCGCTCTGGCTGTCCAACCACCAGTTGCGCAACCAGGTCGACATTGCCTATGACCGGTCTCTCGCCGGCGCGCTGCGCGCGATCGACCACAACATATCCACAGCCAGCGGTGGATTAGCCATGGAGCAGCCCTACCTGATGCTTGAATTTTTCGAGCTGACGGCCAATGGCAGCGTGTTCTACCGGGTGGCGACCGAGGACGGGCTGGCCGAAATCGGCCATCCCGGGCTGCCCCTGCCGGACCAGCCCCTCATCTCGGGCGAACCGCGGTTTTTTTATGCAACCTACCAGGGGCAGCCCGTCCGGGTGGCGGCGCTGGCGCGGGCCATGGATCCGCCGCTGTACGCCAACAAGGGCGGGCGGGTCATCGTGCAGGTCGCAGAGGGCCTGGAAAGCCGCCAGGCGTTCCTTCACAAGGTTTTGGTGCGCTCAGTGGAGCGGGACCTTGCCGTGATCCTCATCAGCGTCCTGGTGATCGTTTTGGGGGTTTTCATGGCCTTGCGTCCCCTGGAGCGTCTGCGTCAGGAAGTCAAAGGCCGGTCTGCAGACGATTTAAGCCCCGTCAGCGCGTCCGAGATGCCGGGTGAGGTCCTACCCCTGGTGGCGGCCATAAATCTCCACATGGCCCGTTTTGCGGCCTTGGGGAGGGTGCAGGCGCAGTTCCTGGACGACGCATCGCACCAGTTGCGCACGCCTTTGTCGGTTTTGCGGACCCAGATGGCCTATGCCCTGCGCGAAACAGACCCCCAGGAGGTCCGTACAGCCCTTCTGGCGATGCAAGAGGGGTTGGACAGGGCCGTACGCACCACCAACCAGATGCTCGCCCTGGCGCGCGCTAAAGACGCCTCGCTGGCCGAAGGAGGTTCGGCGCCTGAACAGGTGGACCTGGTTGAGCTGGCGGACGCGGTGATCCGCACCCAATTACCCAATGCCCGCGCCCGGCAACTGGACATCGGGCTGGAAGCCGACCGCAGGCCCGTCGTGGTCAGCGGGGCCGAGTGGCTGTTGCGCGAGGCGGTCAGCAACCTGGTGGACAACGCCATCCGGTATGCGGCCGCGGGCGGCGTGGTCACTGTCCGGATCGACGCGGACGCCAGCCAGGCCCGCCTTGCCGTGGAAGACGACGGTCCCGGCATGTCGGACGAGGACATTGCCCGGGCCTGCGTGCGGTTCCGGCGGGGCGCGGCGGGCAAGAACACCTCCGGCGCGGGCCTGGGCCTGGCGATCGTGGGCACGATTGCCGAAATCCTGGGGGCGCGTCTCGTGCTGGAGAACCGGAATGGGCAGCCGGGATTGCGGGCGGCGTTGGTGTTTTCCCTGGAAACGGGCCCGGATGCTGCGCCGCGTCACGAAATCGGCCGGAATTGAAAGGTTATGGAAAGGTTCGATTTTGTACGGTGGCGTCCACTGGAGCCGTGGGATGCGATCAACCGCCGCCGCGCCGCTGCCAGCGATACCTAGACCTATAAATCCTGGAGACGCAAGAATGCAGACGAGTCTGAAGCTGCGCATCGCAGCCCTGGCGGCGCTCGGCGCCATTACCCTGTCCCTTGGCGCGGCGCATGCCGCCGACGAGCCCCGCCGTCCGGAATGCATCGCCCCGGCACAGCCCGGCGGCGGCTTCGACCTGACGTGCCGCCTGGCCACCGAAGGCCTGAAGCAGAGCGGCGCGCTCAAGAGCGCGATGCGCATCGTCTACATGCCCGGCGGCATCGGCGCCGTGGCGTACAACAACATCGTCGCCCAGCATCCGAACGAGCCGGGCACCATCGTCGCGTTCTCCGGCGGCTCGCTGCTCAACCTGGCGCAGGGCAAGTTCGGCAAGTACAACGTCAACGACGTGCGCTGGCTGGCCGCGATCGGCACCGACTACGGCGTGGCCGTGGTCCGCAACGACTCGCCGTACACCGACCTGAAGGGCCTGATGGAGGCCTTCAAGCAGGATCCGACCAAGATCGTGCTGGGCGCGGGCGGCACCGTGGGCAGCCAGGACTGGATGAAGGCGGCGCTGACTGCCAAGGCGGCGGGCGTGGACTTCAAGAAGATGCGTTTTGTCGCGTTCGAAGGCGGCGGCGAAGCCGTGACGGCGCTGCGTGGCGGTCATATCCAGGCCTACATGGGCGACGCCGCCGAAGCCTTCACCATGCTTGAGGGCGGCGCCCCCATCCGCGTGCTGGCCGTCTTCAACGACCAGCGCCTGCCGGGCAAGCTGGGTTCGGTGCCCACCGCCAAGGAACAGGGCTACGACATCGTCTGGCCCATCATCCGCGGCTTCTATGTCGGTCCCAAGGTGTCCGACAGCGACTACCAGTTCTGGGTCGACGCATTCAACAAGACCACGGCCGCGCCCGAGTTCGAGAAGCTGCGCCAGCAGCAGGGTCTGTTCCCCTTCAACAAGACCGGCCCCGAACTGGACGCCTACGTGAAGAACCAGGTCAAGCAGTACGGCGAGCTCGCCGACACCTTTGGCCTGATCAAAAAGTAAGCCAGCCGCCAGGCTGATTCCCGACCGCGCCCGCAAGGGACACACCTGCCGCCCGCCTGGGGCGGCGGCAGGGCCCGCTGCGCCGCGCAATCCGACTTGAACGGAAACCTGGACCATGAATGATCGAATCCTGGGCATTGCCGCCCTGGCGCTGGCCGTCTTCATGACGGCTGCCGGCTGGAGCATCGAGGCGCCCTTCGCCTACGAACCCGTCGGCCCGCGCGCCTTTCCCCTGCTTGTGGCGCTGATCATCGGCCTGTGCGGGTTGCGCCTCGTCTACAAGGGCGGCCATGCGGTCGAGCACAATTCCGCCGGCGCCAACGGACGCATCGCGCTGATGGTCGTGTTCGCGACCGCCTATGCCTTTCTCTTCCAGTGGCTGGGCTTCGTGATCGCCACCTCGCTCATGACGATCTTCGTGGGACGCCTCTTTGGCGGCAGCTGGATCAAGTGCGCGATCGGCGGTGTGGTGATGAGTCTTTTCTTTTTCGTGCTGTTCGACAAGGTGCTGGACGTCGTCCTGCCCGGCGGACTGCTGGAGAACCTGATATGAGCGGCATTCTCGATCATCTGTCGATAGGCTTTGGCGTCGCCTTCTCCCTGACGAACCTGCTGGTCGCGGCCATCGGCTCCTTCATCGGAACCATGGTGGGCGTGCTGCCAGGGCTGGGGCCGGTCAACGGCGTGGCCATGCTGATCCCCATCGCCTTCGCGATGAATCTACCGCCCGAAACGGCGCTGATCCTGCTTGCCGCGGTGTATGTGGGCGCCGAGTATGGCGGCCGTATCACGGCGATCCTGCTGAACGTGCCGGGCGAAGCCAGCGCCATCATGACGACGCTGGACGGCTACCCGCTGGCGCGGCAGGGTTTGGCCAACGTGGCGTTGACGCTTTCCGCGTGGTCGGCTTTCTTTGGGGCGATCGTGTCGGTAGTGGGCATCATCCTGCTTGCGCCGATGCTGGCGAAATGGGCGCTCGCGTTTGGCCCCGCCGAATACTTCGTGCTGATGATTTTCGCGTTCTGCTGCCTGACCAGCCTGCTTGGCAAGCAACCGGTCAAGGGCGTGCTGGCCGCGATGATCGGCCTGTCCATTTCGGTGGTGGGCGTGGACGCGAACTCGGGCGTGTATCGCTATACCTTCGAGTCCGTCCACTTGGCCGACGGCATCGATTTCGTCGTGGTGGTGATTGCGCTGTTCGCGGTCAGCGAGATGCTGGAAATGCTTGAAAAGGTAGTGGCCGGCCACAGCGTCGAGGTCAAGCCCAGCGGGCGCAAGCTGTTCAACCTGAAAGAGATGGCATTCACGTGGTGGAGCGTCGTGCGCAGCGCGCTGGTCGGCTTCGGCGTGGGCGTGCTGCCTGGCGCTGGCGCCAGCGTGGCCGCGGCGGTCGCCTATTCTCAGGAAAAGCGCATCATCGAGGCCAAGGATCCCGATGCCAAATTCGGCAAGGGCGACATGCGCGGCCTGGTCGCGCCGGAAGCGGCCGCGACGTCCTCGGCCATCGGCTCGTTCGTGCCGATGCTGACGCTGGGCGTGCCCGGTTCCGGCACTACCGCCGTGATGATGGGGGCGCTGACGCTCTACAACATCACGCCGGGTCCGGTGCTGTTCGACACCAAGCCTGAATTGGTGTGGGGCCTGATCGCCTCGCTGTTCGTGGCGAACGTATTGCTTTTCGTGATGAATGTGCCGCTGGTCCGCTTGTTCTCCAAAGTGCTGTCGGTGCCGGGTTGGCTGATGGTGCCGGGCATTCTGTGCATCAGCTACATCGGCGTGTATGCAATCAACGCCGGCACGTTCGATCTGCTGCTGGTGGCGGGCATTGGCACGCTTGGCTACTTCCTGCGTAAGTTCGGCGTGCCGATGGCGCCGCTGGTGCTGGGCGTCGTGCTGGGCAACATGATGGAGCAGAACTTGCGCCGCGCCCTGTCGATGACGGATGGCGACGTGGGTGTGCTGTTCGCCAGCCCGGTCTCGATTGCGCTGTGGACGGGCGCGGCGGCGGTCGTGATCGTGCCGCAGGTCCTGCGCCGTATGCGGGCCGCGAGAAAGGTTGCCGCTGGACCGGCCTGATGGCACGGTGGCGCGCACTTGACGGTGCGCGGGCTGGCGCGGATTCAGGCCGGCAAATGTTGAGGGGCGCCTTTCGGCGCCCCTTTTTTTCAGGTGTGCCGCATAACGCGGACACACCCATTCATATATGAGCTTTTGCTCAGTTATTAAGTCAAACCTGCTTAAGGCGCTCCAGCGCCGCATCCAGCGTCGTGTCCTTCTTTGCAAAGCAGAAGCGCACGATCCGATGATTGGATTCGGGCGCGTCGGGTTGGCGGTAGAACGCCGACACGGGAATCACGGTCACGCCATGATTGACGGTCAGGTCGCGCGCGAAGTCCGCTTCGTTCTGCTTCGAGATCTGGCTGTAGTCAGCCAGCAGGAAGAACGTGCCGGGGCTGGGCAGCGGCCGGAAGCGCGTCTTGGCCAGGCCTTGCGAAAGACGGTCGCGCTTGGCCTGGTAGAACGCCGGCAGATCGAGGTAGGGCTTGGGATCGCGCATGAACTCGGCCAGCGCAAACTGCATGGGCGAGGGCACGGTGAACACCATGAACTGATGCACCTTGCGCAGTTCGGCGCTCAGGTGCCGCGGCGCGCAGCAATAACCGATCTTCCATCCGGTGGTGTGATACGTCTTGCCAAACGAAGAGATCACGAACGCATGTTCGGCAAGCAGCGGGCGCCGCGCCACGCTGGCATGCGGCTTGCCGTCGAACACAATGTGTTCGTAGACCTCGTCCGACACCAGCAGTACACCCGTGTCGCGGACGATGGCTTCCAGCGCATCCAGGTCGCTGTCGTCCAGCACCGCACCGGTGGGATTATGCGGAAAGTTCAGCATCAACAGACGGGTCTTGGACGTGATGGCGTCGCGCACGCGCTGCCAGTCGATGCGGTAGTACGGATCGGCTTCGGTGGGCGCGCGCAACGGCACGGGAACCGCGGTGCCGCCCGCCAGGCGAATCGCCGGCAGATACGAGTCATAACAAGGTTCGATCACCACGACTTCGTCGCCGCTGCCCACAGCCGCCAGCACGGTAGCCATCAGCGCTTCGGTGGCACCGCTGGTCACGGTGATCTCGGTTTCGGGATCGTAGGCGTGTCCATACAGTTCCCGCGTCTTGGCCGCGATGGCCTCGCGCAGCGGCGCGACGCCGGGCATGTACGGGTACTGGTTGTGCCCGTCGGCCATGGCCTTGGTGACAAGCCCGCAGAGCGCAGGGTCCGGATCGAAGTCAGGAAAGCCCTGGCCCAGGTTGATGGCCTTGTGCTCGATGGCCAGGCGGCTCATCACGGTGAAGATGGTGGTGCCGACGTCGGGGAGTTTGGAGCGGATCATGTTGGACGCGAAGTAAACACGGGTAGCCGAGGAAATTTCTCGTAAGTATCCCACTAACTCATAATTCCATTTTCAAGAGTTTTCCAACGCGGACGGGATTGTGGTTCAGAAAAGCATGGCCCGAGTGCTGGCCGGATTTTGTATTGCGCTGATCGGCGCGTTGTTGGCGGTGTGGGCGCACATGCCGCTGCCGTGGATGTTGGGCGCGCTGCTATTGACCGCGGCCACCCGGATTGCCGGATTGCGAACGGCGTGCCCGAGGCCAGCTCGCAATGCGGGCCAGTGGGTCATCGGCGCCTCACTGGGGCTGTACTTCACGCCGCAGGTCATCGGACATATCGGCAGCAACGCCGGCCCCATCATTGCCGGCATGTTGTTTGCGCTGGCGCTCGCATTTCTGGGCACCGCGATTCTGCGTCGTTATACCGATGTGGACTTCAAGACCGCGTGGTTTTCTTCGGCCATCGGCGGTGCAAGCGAAATGGCCAACCTGGCCGAGCGCCACGGCGCGAGGATCGATCGCGTGGCCACCGCGCACAGCGTGCGCGTCTTGCTGGTGGTGGTCACCGTGCCTTTCATCTTTCAGTGGTGGGGCGTGGCGGGGCTGGATCCGACCGTGCCGGGGCCGCGCGATGTGCATGCGGTGGGGCTTGCGGCGCTGGTGGCCCTGACCATCGTGGGCGGCGCTGCCTTCACGAAATTTCGGCTGCCCAATCCCTGGGTGCTGGGGCCCATGCTTGTCGCCATGATTCTCACCGCGTCGAGCATAGAGCTATCCGCGCTGCCGGACTTTGTGCCCAAGGCGGGGCAACTCCTTATCGGCTGGTCGCTGGGCGATCGTTATCGCCCCGACTTCTTTCGTGCCGCACCGCGATTCATGGCGGCGGTGGCGGGCTTCACGATCCTTGCGCTGGCGCTTGCATTTGGCGTGGGCGCCTTGCTTTCGCTATGGTCCGCCGCACCAATTCCCACGTTGATTCTAGGCACGACACCCGGCGGTATTGCAGAGATGGCCATCACCGCCAAAGTGCTGCAATTGGGCGTTCCGGTGGTGACCGCTTTTCACGTTACGCGCATGGTTTTCGTGGTGATCGTGACCGGTCCCATTTACGCGATTCTGGCCCGTCGGCAAGGCTAATTCCGCCAGGCGGTATTGCCGTTCCAGTGAAAAAAAAGCGACATTGGGGTAAACAACTATATGACTCGGTAATGCCGGATGAGTATGCTGATTCCGCAGTTGATTCAAGCAGCGCGCGGACTCGGTCTGCCGCTCTGGCGACAAGCGGGAACACTGGTTTTGCACCGATCGTTCAGTTCGCACGGCGTCCTTGATTCATTGCATTTCGATTTAATTACAGGACGCTAGAGAAAATGGCTCAGAAGGGCAAAGTCAAGTGGTTCAACGCTGACAAGGGTTTCGGTTTCATCACGCCGGACGTGGGCGGCACCGATGTGTTCGCACACTTTTCCGCCATCCAGGGTCGCGGCTATCGCAGCCTGAACGAAGGCCAGGAAGTCGAATACGAAGTTAAGGATGGTCCGAAAGGACCTCAAGCGGCCGACATTCGCCCGCTCTAAATCGGGAAATCCCAATTTCCCGTCCGCCAGGCCCGGCCTGGCTACAACGCCCCAAGACCTCCCGGTCTGGGGCGTTGTTTCATTTGGCCTTCCGTTTTGGGGCGCCTGGCAGTCTGGTCCTGCACATTAAAAACACGCAGTGTTAGTGTTCACTAACATATTCTCGACCACTGGATAACTCTGTGGATAATTATTTCCGGGGCCATTGATTTTGATGCTCAGTAATGAAGCATTCGGGTCATGGTCAATCCGGTTTTGCACAGATATCTGCATCAATAACGGCGACCCGATTGGGTTTCCCGTGAATAATCATTTTGCCTGCGTCCTAGCGCTGCAGAGAGGATTTAATCCGCGTTCTCATAGGGAAACTCGGGGATTTGCGCACTATTTTCCGCTGGCCTGCCGGCTCTTTCTTGCGCTGACAGGCGCGCTTTTGGGGTTGTAGTTGGCGCGTCCGGGCCTGAATGCTGTCTGTTGTTCACAAAGATATCCCCATCCCGGTTATGCACAGAATTACGCCTTCTGGAGGCCAAATTGGCGGTCTGCGCCTGTGGATAGAAGTGGGGATATCGCCGAAAGGGTTAGGGTCCGGGAATGGAAATTGCGTAGTTATCCCGATGCCTGGCGTGCGCAAGACGAGCTTCATCAAGCGGTTGGCGCGCCACGTTGCATCGCTGATTCGAGAGGGTCAGACAAGAGCCGGGCACTGGATTATCCCAACGATGCCTGCGCGCACTAGTCGCGTGGAGAATTGCTCACAGAACTTCTTCCGCCGAGTTTTCCACAGCGTTTCACATGAAGTGTTGTCGTCTCGGCCATATGGATGATGGCGCGGGCGGCAGAGACCGAGCAAGATGATTGTCGGGTCAATGAAGATCGATGCCCTGGGCATGTGGGTTTTCAGCGAATTTCTGGGGTGGGGATAATTTTGTGAATAACGTGCCCCCCAGTAATCTGCGCGGCGAGTTTGCTCAAGGTGGCCGGCAGCAACATGCCGATTTACGCCGCCGATTTTGATCGGCGTAGCCGCAGTCCGCGCTGGCATGAGCATGCCCATCAACGAGCTGTTGGTATGAGGCCGACGTCAGTAAAACGTGCTGCTGGCGCTGTGGATAAGACTGCCGTTGAAACGGCCGTGTCTGCTGGTGTTGCGGGAACCCGCTGCTGCTGGGCGTTCCGGTGGCTTGTGCTGTTGTTGACGGTACGCACGGGTCTTCAATGCATGGCGTGTACCGGCTTGCACCGTTGACGGCCTGTTGATAAGAATGTGCGTAACCCGAGTCTGGCGTTGAGCAATTCGAACATTTTCATAGTGCGCTGCGGTTAACCGTTGTCTGTGGATAAGCCTTAGGTTTTACGCTGGGAACGCATGCTTCATGGTTCCCGCTTGACGTTCGCTTGGCATCAACCTGTGTTTGAGTTTCATGCTGCCGGCCGTCGGAACGGAATGTGAGAACCGTTTCGCTTGCCGCATTCGGCTGCCTGGTTGGCTACGCCGGGGAACTTTAATGCGGCTTTCGAATCATCCGCTGAGGTTTTGTCCAACCGCTGTGGTCCGAAAAGTTCGTTTTTTCAGGCTAGGGGTAGGGTAGGGTGGAATAAATCGATATTTTACTGCTTTCTTACTTTTCCTGGGTCACGCGCTGCAGGTCGATGCGTTGCTTATTGATGTGGGCCCTCCCGCGGAAAGTGAGATGTGGCGGGGGGATAGACCCCGGCTGCTTTGGGTGTTTCACGTGGAACATAGCTGCCGGCTAGCCGCGGGAGCTATGTCTTGGATGTTCCACGTGAAACATCGGCCGGCTTTTGCGGGGTACGAGGGGCGGTAGATTCGGCGGCCTTTCGAGAACGCGACTTCAGGTTGTCGGGCTGGTGGGCGGTTTGTGCCAAAAGGAGCGACGTCCACGTTGCTTTAGCCGTGCCGGTAGTGGGCGCGAGCATCGTTGAATACCGCAGCCATATCAATCACCGACAGAACACCGAGAACTAGTTGGGACGATCGCAGGCTGGTTCAAACAATCGAAGGCTAGCTAGCATCGAGTACATCGACGTTAACCACGACGCTCCTGGTGACCAGTGTTCCACGTGAAACATTGGATGGTGCTGAACAACAATGATGCGCATCGGGCTTCGGCTGGTGAAGGCGTTTCTGGACTTCAGTACTCGAGGTACATCTCGGCACCCATCTCACCTAACCATTCCGCATCGATTGGCGCGTATGGCTGCCACTTAGCGATATGTCCCATCGGCAACCGCCTGGAGCTAAGCGCTTGTTTCACGTGAAACACCCGTTGGTCCGCAGCCGGGATAGGCGCACGTTGAAGCGAGGAATGATTGCCTCAAGTCCGAATGCACGGTCGGTTAGCGGACTGACCTGGCCTCTACATAGCTGACGGCAGTCTCTGCTGTCTGAAGCGTGACGTCATCGTGTGATGCAAAGGATGCGACCACGCCCGCCTTGCGGGTCTCAAATCTGGCCATACGTCCTATGTGCAACGATGCTGACGGTGGGCGAGGGGAGATAAGTATGGAGCCAGCCGTAGGGTCCAACTGTGGACGAATCGTGGCTCGCTGACGAGTCGATGATGCCCCGGGTAATGTTCCACGTGAAACACTCGGATGCCCATTTCCCAGTTCTTCCAAGACTTGCCTGCTGCCTCGACCAGCAAGTCCGAACTTCACCTGCGGGATGGCGGGGCGGGCGCTTTAGGTGCGGACTTCAGCCCTCGCGGCGATGCATCTGGCCATATACGCGAGCCACCAAGTCCCCAAATAAATGAATGTTCCACGTGAAACAACGCGGGAGCCTTGCTGCGGCGTACTCAGTCGACAAGCGGCGGGGATGTTTCACGTGGAACATCAGCCCATGACACCGGCAGATGCCGATACTTTCAGACCTGTCCGCCCGCCGCCCACGAGCTCTCGCGCCAACCGATAAAGGCCCTTTTGCGCAAAACACACTCCCCAAAATGTTTCACGTGAAACATGCAACCCCTGCCTCTATAATGAGCGCCGAACGCTCTCTTCTTTACCTTCCCCCCATCATGGACTATCCCCGCGAATTCGATGTCATCGTCGTCGGTGGCGGCCACGCCGGCACCGAAGCGGCTCTGGCTGCAGCCCGTACTGGTGCGCAGACGCTGCTGCTCACGCACAACATCGAGACCCTTGGCCAAATGTCTTGCAATCCGTCCATCGGCGGAATCGGCAAGGGCCACCTCGTCAAAGAGGTGGACGCCCTCGGCGGGGCCATGGCACTGGCCACGGATGAGTCCGGCATCCAGTTCCGAATCCTGAACGGCTCGAAGGGGCCGGCTGTCCGTGCCACGCGCGCGCAGGCAGATCGTGTGCTGTATCGCAAGGCCATCCGCGGTCGCCTCGAGAACCAGCCGAACTTGTGGTTGTTCCAACAGGCGGTTGAGGACCTGATGGTGGAGGGCGATCGCGTCGTCGGCGCCGTGACGCAGGTCGGCCTGAAGTTCCGGGCCAAGACGGTGGTGCTGACCGCCGGCACATTTCTGAACGGCCTGATCCACGTGGGCCTGCAGAACTATTCGGGCGGACGTGCTGGCGACCCGCCGGCTATTTCGCTGGGTCAGCGCCTGAAGGAACTGAAGCTACCCCAAGGCCGCCTCAAGACCGGTACGCCGCCGCGCATTGACGGGCGCACCATCAACTACGCCATCCTGGAAGAACAGCCCGGCGACCTTGACCCGATTCCCGTGTTTTCGTACATGGGCAACGTGGCCATGCATCCGCGCCAGTTGCCGTGCTGGATCACCCACACCAACGCGCGCACGCACGACATCATTCGCGGCGGTCTGGATCGCTCGCCGATGTACAGCGGCGTCATCGAAGGGGTGGGTCCGCGGTATTGCCCGTCGATCGAAGACAAGATCCACCGCTTCGCCGACAAGCAGTCCCACCAGGTGTTTCTTGAACCGGAAGGGCTGGACACGCACGAGGTGTATCCCAACGGCGTCTCCACCAGCTTGCCGTTCGACGTGCAGCTGGATCTGATCCACTCGCTACCCGGGCTGGAAAATGCGCACATCATGCGGCCCGGCTACGCCATCGAGTACGACTACTTCGATCCACGTGGACTCAAGAGCACGCTCGAGACCAAGGCCATCGAAGGTTTGTACTTTGCCGGCCAGATCAACGGCACCACCGGCTACGAAGAAGCCGCCGCGCAGGGATTGCTGGCTGGCGTGAATGCGGCCCTGAAGGCGCAGGAACGCGAGCAGTGGACCCCGCGCCGCGATGAGGCTTACCTGGGCGTGCTGGTCGATGACCTGGTTACCCGTGGCGTGACCGAACCCTATCGCATGTTCACATCGCGCGCCGAATACCGACTTAGCCTGCGCGAGGACAATGCCGATTTGCGCTTGACTGAAATCGGCCGGCAGCTCGGAATTGTCGACAATGCGCGTTGGGATGCCTTCAACCGTAAGCGCGATGCGGTGGCGGCCGAGGTTGAACGCCTGAAGTCGTCGTGGGTAAATCCGCGCCTGCTGCCGGCCGAGGTCGCCGAACCGCTACTGGGCAAGGCAATTGAACGTGAGTACTCACTCGCAGACCTGCTGAAACGGCCGAACGTGTCCTACGAAGCCTTGATGGGCGCCCAAAACGCCGATGGCACGCTGCTGGCCGGCCCCGGGGTCGTCGAAGACGACGTGCTGTCGGAACAGGTCGAGATCCAGGTCAAGTACGCCGGCTACATCGCGCGCCAGCAGGACGAAGTGCAAAAGCACATCGCCCATGAACAACAGCCGATCCCGGCGGACGTGGATTACGACGCCGTGACCAGCCTGTCCTTTGAAGTGCGCCAGAAGCTCAAGACGCATCGTCCGGAAACGATCGGCCAGGCCGCGCGCATTTCCGGCGTCACGCCGGCTGCCATCTCGCTCCTGCTCATTCATCTGAAGCGCCTGCATTACGGCTCGCGCAAGCAAGCGGCATGAGCGCGCCCGCCAATCAGGCCGGCATCGACATGGCCGGCCGTCTCACTCGTGCATGCGAGCAGCTCGGGCTGCGCCCGGACGATGACGCCATCGCCAAGCTGCTCAATTACCTGGCGCAGATGCAGCGCTGGAATCGCACGTACAACCTGACCGCCATTCGCGATCCGCAGCAGATGCTCGTGCAGCATCTGTTCGACAGTCTCGCGGCCGTAAAGCCCTTCAGCGAGGCGCTGGCCGCGCCCGACGCGCCAGCCAAGGTGTTCGACGTCGGATCGGGCGGCGGCCTGCCTGGCGTCGTCCTGGCGATCATGCAGCCCCATTGGTCCGTAACGTGCGTCGACGCCGTCGAAAAGAAGACCGCGTTCGTGCGCCAGATGAGCGGCGCGCTGGGTTTGCCCAACCTGCAATCGCGGCACGCGCGCATTGAAACGCTGGATCCCGCCGAGTGCGACATCGTCACCTCGCGAGCGTTTGCATCATTGGATGATTTTGCGCAACTCGCGGGTCGCCATGTAGCCAAGAATGGTACCCTCGTCGCCATGAAGGGCAAGGTCCCCGAAGAAGAAATCCAGGCGCTGCACGCGCGCGGGGAATGGCAAGTCGACCATATTCAGCCGCTCCAGGTGCCGGAGCTGCAAGCAGAACGCTGCCTGATCTGGATGCGCCGCAGTCAAGGAACCCTATGAAGAACATACCCCCCAGCACATCCGCCCGCGTTTTCTGCATTGCCAATCAGAAGGGCGGCGTGGGCAAGACGACGACTGCCATCAACTTGGCGGCGGGTCTTGCCACGCACAATCAGCGCGTGCTGCTGGTGGATCTGGACCCGCAGGGCAATGCCACGATGGGCAGCGGCATCGACAAGAACTCGCTGGAGTCCAATCTGTACCAGGTGCTGATCGGCGAGACCTCCATCGAGCAGGCGCGCGTGAAGTCCGAGTCCGGTGGTTACGACGTGCTGCCGGCCAACCGCGAACTGTCCGGCGCCGAAATCGATCTGGTGCAGATGGAACAGCGCGAGCGCCAACTGAAGGCCGCCATCGACACCGTCGCGACCCAGTACGACTTCGTGCTTATCGACTGCCCGCCCACGCTGTCCCTGCTTACCTTGAACGGCCTGGCGGCCGCGCATGGCGTCATCATTCCCATGCAGTGCGAATATTTCGCGCTCGAAGGCCTGTCTGACCTCGTCAACACCATCAAGCGCGTGCATCGCAACATCAACGACGACCTGCGCGTCATCGGTTTGCTGCGGGTCATGTTCGATCCGCGCATGACGCTGCAACAGCAGGTGTCCGCGCAACTGGAATCGCACTTCGGCGACAAGGTCTTCAAGACCGTCGTGCCGCGCAACGTGCGCCTGGCCGAAGCACCCAGTTACGGGATGCCGGGTGTTGTGTATGACCGCGCGTCACGCGGCGCGCAGGCGTATATCTCGTTCGGCGCCGAAATGATCGAACGCGTCAGGAAAGACCTGAACTAGCCGTCCCCGATGCCCGACGCCGCGCTCTTTTTTCCGCCACAGCCAACCCTCTCCACGCCGCCCGCCGACGTGCGCGATGCGCTGCGCGTGCGGCTGGAAGACGCGGCGCTGAACGCCACTGCCGTGGGCGCGCAGGTGATCTATGATGGCTGGCTTGTGCGTTTTGCCCAATCGCCGGCCAAGCGGGTCCGAAGCGTCAATGTGCTGGGGTTATCCACACGTCCTTTGGATGAGCGGCTGGCGTATTGTTCATCGTTGTATGCGCGCCAGGGTTTGCCCATGGTGCTGCGCATCACCTCCATCGGCCCCGATTTTTCGCTCGACGCCGAGCTGGAGGCCCGCGGTTATCTCTACACCGGTGAGACTCGCGTCATGAGCACGCCGCTCGCTCCCCGCGCAAGCGTCAGGAGCGATCTGCATTTCAGCAAGGTCGATCCCGAGCGCTTTGCGGCGGCGGTCGGGGCGCTGCGCTGCTCATCGGCTGCGCACATCGCCGAACACCACGCGCGCCTTGCCGGTCTGGCTGTGGATAAGCAGCCGGTGCTCGCCACCGACGCGGCAGGGCAGGTGGTCGCTGCGGGGATGGCCGTGCGTGAAGGCGACCTGCTCGGCCTGTTCGACATCGTTACCCACCCGGGACATCGGCGCAAAGGTTACGCCGCTGTCCTGGTGGAGCATTTGCTGGCCGAAGGGGCTGCCGGCGGCGCCAGGACGGCCTATCTGCAGGTCGAGCCGGAAAATGTCGCCGCGCGGACCCTGTATGACCGCTACGGATTCAAAGACTGTTACGCGTATTGGTACCGCCTGCCCGCCGAGCAGGCGGACGCCTGAGCCCGGCGCTCAGGATACAAAGACAGAAGGAAAGAGGATTTAATTATGGCCACCAAGAAACCCAAGGGATTGGGTCGCGGACTGGACGCCTTGCTGGGCGCCGATGCGCCCGCAATCGACAACATCGGCAAGGCTGTCGCCAAGCCCGAGGGTCCGCCGTCCACCCTGCCCATCTCGAAGATGCGCGCCGGCAAGTACCAGCCGCGCACGCGCATGGACGAGGGGGCCCTGGGCGAGCTGGCCGAGTCGATTCGCATGCAAGGGATCATGCAGCCGATTCTCGTGCGTGCGTTGGGCGATGCGCCCGGCCACTACGAAATCATTGCTGGCGAACGCCGCTTTCGCGCCGCGCAGCTTGCCGGCCTGAAAGAAGTGCCGGTCCTGGTGCGCGAAGTCGCCGATGAAAACGCCGCCGTCATGGCGCTCATCGAAAACATCCAGCGCGAAGACCTGAATCCGCTCGAAGAAGCGCACGGCGTGCGCCGTCTGCTCGATGAGTTCGGCCTGACGCACGAACAGGCCGCGCAGGCCATCGGCCGTTCACGGTCCGCCACCAGCAACCTGCTTCGCCTCTTGAACCTGGCCGCGCCCGTGCAGACCATGCTGCTGGCCGGCGACGTCGACATGGGCCACGCCCGCGCGCTGCTCGCCGTCGATGCGGCCACGCAGATCCAGCTTGCCAATCTCATCATCGCGCGCCGTCTGTCGGTGCGCGAGGCTGAAAAGCTCGTTGCCAAGACGGCCAAGGAAGCCGAAGCCTCGGCGTCGCCCAAGAAGAAAACCAACGGCGTGTCGCGCGACCTGACGCGTCTGGAAGAAGCGCTGTCCGATCATCTGGGCACGCGCGTGGCGCTGAAAGTGGGCGCCAAGGAAAAGGGTCAGATCGTCATCGACTTCCACGGCTGGGAGCACCTGAATTCGCTGCTCGAGCGGCAGGGCCTTTCCGGAGCGGTGGATGCCTGAAAACGCATTGCCCGTCATCGCGGTGCTGGCGACGGGGGGCACGATTGCGGGTGCCCAGGCTGACGCCACGTCCGCCGGCTACAAGTCGGGCACTTTTTCCGTGAATGACCTGCTCGCGGCGGTGCCGCAGCTGGCCGGCATCGCAGAGATCCGCGCCGAGCAGGTAGCCAACGTCGGCAGCCAGAACATGACGCACGACGTCTGGCGCGCGCTGGCGCAGCGCGTGGACACGCTTTGCCAGGACGCCTCGGTGGCAGGCATCGTGATCACCCACGGGACGGACACGCTCGAGGAAACCGCGTACTTCCTCAGCCTGGTGAACCGTCATGACAAGGCCGTCGTGCTGGTTGGCGCCATGCGCCCGGCCACGGCCCTGGGCGCAGAAGGTCCGGCCAATCTGTACAACGCGGTGGCGCTGGCGCGCCATCCCGATGCGCGGGGCCGCGGCCCGCTCGTCGTCATGAACGAAGACATCCATTACGCCCGCGAAATCCAGAAGATCGCCAGCGCCGGCCTGTGCGCGTTTGCATCGCCCAATCGCGGCCGCGCCGGCGTCATGCACGGCGGCGTGCCTTGCTTTTACTCGCGCAATGCCACCACCTATGGCGCACAAAGCGAGTTTTCACTCGCGTTGTTGGAAAAGGCTGGCTGGCCGCGTGTGGACATCGTCTATGCGTATGCCAACCTGCAGGCCGACCTGATCGATTTCCTGGCTAGCGCCGCCGACGGCATCGTGCTGGCGGGCGTGGGCGACGGCAACGCCACCGACCTGGCCATCGAAGGCCTGCGGCGTGCAGCCGACGACGGCGTGGCCGTCGTTCGGTCCAGCCGCACGGGCAGCGGTTTCGTGGCGCGCGATGTCGAAGTCGACGATGCCAGCTTGGGCTTTGTGGCCGCGCGCGACCTGAATCCGCAGAAGGCGCGCATCCTCCTGATGCTCGCGCTGACGATCACTCGCGATCCGGATGCGTTGCAGCAGGTGTTCGACCGTTATTGAACCGTGGGCGGCGGCTCCGTCGCCGCGCCTTGTTGCGCAAGACCCAGGTTGGTCCGCAGCATGTCGTACACCTGCCGCGTCAGCGGATTGATGAGATCACGCCTTATCCACAGGAAGTAGGTCACGTCCGGCAGGGGCGGCAGCCCTTCCTTTTCTCCCAGCACCCGCATCTCCGGCCCCAGCAGTTCCACGCTGCGCGCCGTCACGCCCAGGCCCGCGCGCAGCGCGGCCTTGATCCCCACCAGATTTGGCGCCACGTAGTTCGTGTGCCAACGCACCTGCGCCTGCTCCAGCGCATTGAGCGCCAGGCGGCGAAAGATGCTGGGTTCGTCCGCCAGCACAAGCGGCACGGGCGCATGCGAATCATGCACGTAATCGGCGGATGCCAGCCAGACCGTCGGCGATGTGCGCAACGCCACGCCCTCGAAGTCCTGGTCAAAGCGCGTGGAGATCGTCAGGTCGATCTCGCCCGCGCGCAGGGCATCCATCAGGAACGGACTGCGATCGACCCGGATCTCCAGCTTCACGCGGGGCGCCACGCGCGCGATGTGCGTGAGCAGGGTGGGCAGGATCGTGTCCGCCACGTCCAGGGGCGCACCCAGCCGCAGATCGCCTTCCAGCGGCCCGTCCTGCAACGCCCGCAGCGCTTCATCGTTGATGGCCAGCATGTGCCGGGCGTATTCGACAAGCCGCCGGCCATGCGAGGACAGCACCTTGTTGCGGCCCTGCTTTTCAAACAGCGGCAAACCGATCATCGCCTCGAGCCGCTGCATCTGCTGCGTGATGGCGGACTGCGTCTTGTGCAGCCGGTTGGCGGCCTCGGAAAACGTTTCATGCTGCGCGATGGCCGTCAGCGTGCGAAGCAGGTCCAGGTCTAGATTGCGCATTCGTTCAGCGGGAAATGGGTTCAGGGATAACCCGACACATTAGCAGTCCTAATGGAATGTTCAAGCAATTTAAATTGTTGGCATTCACACCCGGCGATACAGTAAACGCAATAACTCATGAAACAAGAGGGAACAACGACGTGAGCACTGCACATCCCCAACAGGCCGGCATCGACAGCGCGGTCGAAAATATTAAAAAAACTGTAGGAAATAAGGGCCTGAACCGCGACAGCCTTCAGCTCGTCCTGGATGAGCTGGTGGCGTTGGCCGGCAATACTGCCTGGTGGGGCGCCGACCGCTATCCGCCGCCCGAGGGCGACGAACGCCAGGCCCGCTATCTGATCGCCGAAGACGCCGACAAGAGCTATGCGCTGTACCTGAACGTCATGCGCCCGGGCAAGAAGATCGTGCCGCACAACCACACCACCTGGGCGTGTATCGCGGCGGTCGAAGGCGTCGAATACAACTACGTGTACGACCGCCTGGACGACGGTTCACAGCCGGGCGTCGGCAAGCTGGCGCAGATCGATACCGTGGTGGTGGGCCCCGGCACCGGCATCGCGCTGATGCCCGACGATATCCACGCCGTGGAAATCCAGGGCGACAGCGTCATCCGCCATCTGCACATGTACGGACGCGCGCTGGAAACGCTGGACCAACGCCTGGGCTTCGACCTGGAGACCGGCACCTGCAAGATCATGCCGATCGGCGTGCAGACGCGGCGCTGATCATGAGCAAGCCCTTCCGGTCCGCAACGCGCCTGCTGCGTGCAGGACGTCCTCATCAAGGCTGGGTCAACACGCCGGTCACGCGCGCCAGCACGTATGTCTTCGATAGCGTAGAAGCGTGGCGCGACACGCGGGCGCGCCGCGAACAGGAGCGTCTGCCGTCCTATGGCGCGCGGGGCACCGACAGCACGCACGCCCTGGAAGACGCGCTCGTCGAACTGGAAGCGGGCTATCGCGCCAAGCTTTATCCCACGGGCCAGGCCGCAATCGCCACCGTGCTGCTTGCCTATCTGCGCGCGGGCGATCATGTGCTTGTGACAGACGCCGTGTATGAGCCGGTGCGCCGGTTCTGCGCCGAACACCTGACGCGCCTGGGGATCGAATTCACGTACTACCGGCCGGATGCCGCTGGCATCGAGGCGCTGATCCGGCCCAATACCCGCATGATCTACGCGGAGTCGCCGGGGTCGTTGACCTACGAAATGCCGGACCTCACCGAGTTATCCACAACCGCGAGAAAACACGATTGCTGGCTGGCTGTGGACAACACGTGGGCGTCCGGTCTGGTGCAAAAACCGCTCGCATTGGGCGCCGACATTTCCATCCTGGCCGCGACCAAGTATCTGGGCGGCCATGCCGACGTGATGATGGGCGCCGTCGTCACAAACGAGCGCGCATGGCGGGCGCTGGAACGCGCAACCATCGATTTCGGCCAGACGGTCGGCGCCGACGACGCCTTCCTGGTGCTGCGCGGCATGCGCACGCTGCCCCTGCGCATGGCGCAGCACGCCCGCAGCGCGCTCCTGATCTCCCAGTGGCTCAAGGCGCGTCCGGAAGTCGCGCGCGTTTTGAATCCTGCGCTGCCTGGCGATCCCTCCCACGCAATCTGGCGGCGCGATTGCAGTGGCGCCAACGGCCTGCTGACGCTGGAACTGTCTGACGCCTATACCGAGGCCGACGCCGAACGCTTCATCGACAGCCTGCAGCTTTTCGGCATCGGCGCCTCGTGGGGCGGCTTTGAAAGCCTGGTGATTCCGGTGAACTTGCAGGCTGCGCGCTCGCTGCCGGGCCTTGAAGCGCGCGGCCCCATGCTGCGCCTGCACATCGGCCTGGAAGATCCTGACGACCTGATCGCCGACCTTGACCGCGGCCTGGCCGCACTGACTCAACCCATCCGTTCCCTCCGAATCTCATGATGCAGCCGTATAACGACCCCACCTTCGCCGACGTCGATTCGCACACGCTCAAGCAGTGGTTGCACGACGGCCGCGAGATTGCGCTTCTGGACGTGCGCGAGCATGGCCAGTATGGCGAGTCGCACCTGTTCTACGCCGCGCCGGTCCCGTACAGCCGCCTTGAAGTCGACATCGTCCGCCTCGCGCCTCGCCGCGGCGTGCGCGTCGTGGTCTACGACGAGGGGGGCGAGGACGACACCGCGCCCCGTGCCGCGCGGGCCCTTGGCGTGCTGGGCTACACGGATGTGCACCGCCTGGCTGGCGGCATCGCGCAATGGCAGCGCGACGGTTATGCCGCATTCGCAGGCGTGAACGTTCCCAGCAAAACATTTGGCGAACTCGCCGAAGAGGTTTTCCACACCCCGCGCATCGGCGCCCGCGAACTGGCCGAACGCCAGCGCCGGGGCGACGACCTTATCGTGCTGGACGGCCGGCCCTTCGCCGAATACCAGAAGATGAGCATTCCCGGCGGCATCTGCTGCCCCAACGGCGAACTGGCGCTGCGCGCCCACACGCTGGCCGCGCGGCCGGACACCACCATCGTGGTCAACTGCGCGGGCCGCACGCGCAGCATCATCGGCGCGCAGACCCTCATCAACCTGGGTGTGCCCAATCCGGTCTACGCCCTGGAGAACGGCACGCAGGGCTGGTACCTGGAAGACCTGCAGCTCGAGCATGGCGCGCGCCGCCGGTATCCGGATGACGTCACGCCTGAAGACTTGCCGGCGCTGGCGCAGCGTTCCGCGCAGCTCGCCCAGCGTCACGGCGTGCCGTCGGCCAACGCCGGGCAGGTGCAGGACTGGCTGCGAGACCCGCAGCGCACCACGTTCCTGTGCGATGTGCGCAGCGCCGAAGAGTTCGCGAAGGGATCGTTGCCCGGCGCGCAGCATGCGCCTGGCGGGCAACTCATTCAGGCGACGGACCAGTACATCGCCGTGCGCGGCGCCCGCATCGTCGTGTTCGATGGCGAAGGCGTGCGCGCGCCGGTCGTCGCCAGCTGGCTCCGGCAGATGGGATGGGACGCCTGCACGCTCGAAGAAGGCACGGGCGCCGTCCTGGCCCACGCGCCGGCACAGCCCGAGGCGCCCGCGCTTGCTCTGCTGTCCGATGCGGCCTTGGCCGATGTGCTGAAGCAGGGCGCCCAGATGGTCGACATTCGGCCCAGCATGCGGTACCGCGCGAACCACGTGGCCGGCGCCCGCTGGTCCATCCGTCCGCGGCTGCATCGTCTGGCGCTCGATCCCGGGCGTCCTGTCGTGCTGCTGGCCGAAGACGCCGCATTGGCGGCGTGGGCGGCGCGCGATCTGGCTGCCTTGGGCATCGATGACGTCAAGGCCAATACGGGCACGCCGAACAGCTGGTCCGCTCAAGGCATTTCGCTGGAGTCGACGCCTGCCGATCCGCCCGATAGCGATTGCATCGACTACCTGTTTTTCGTGCACGACCGCCACGACGGGAACAAGGCCGCCGCGCGGCAGTACCTCGCCTGGGAAACCAATCTCGTCAAGCAGATCGACGACCGGGAACGCGCCGCGTACCGGTTCCCGGCCAGCTGACACCGCCGCCGCGCGTTTGCGCGGCGACACCCGCTTCAACCTGATCAGGACGCCCCGGCGGCAATTGCCGCCGGGGTGCGGACGGTTCATGGCGAACCGGAATGCAAAGGACGGCCGAGTATCCGGCCGCCATCTCAAGGGGAAATCCAGATGAAGCAACACGCATTGCAAGCTTGCAAGACGGCCGCGGTGGCAGCGGCAGCCCTCGCGTGGGGGTTCGCCGCCCATGCCCAGACGCCGGCGCCGCTGGCGGACTATCCGAAGCAGGCGATCACCGTTGTCTCGCCGTTCCCGCCGGGCGGAGGCAACGACGGCGTCGCACGCTTGATCGCGCAGGAGCTGGGCGCCATCACGGGTCAAAGCGTGGTTGTCGAAAACCGCTCGGGGGCGGGCGGCAACGTCGGCACGGCGCAGGTGTCCCGCGCCAAGCCGGACGGCTACACCCTCGTGATGTCGCAGACCAGCGTCATGGCCGTCAATCCGCGCCTGTACAAGAACGTGGGCTTCGATCCGCTGAAGGACTTCGTGCCCGTTTCGCAGATCACCTCGGCGCCGCTGGTGCTCGTCTCGCGCGCGGACGGCCCGTACAAGACGCTGGACGATTATCTTGCGGCCGCGCGCAAGCAGCCCGGGGTCATCACCTATGCGACGCCAGGCAACGGCACGATGAGCCATCTGATGGGCGCGCTGGTTTCCCAGAAGGCCAACGTCAAGCTGGTGCATGTGCCGTATCGCGGCGCGGCGCCGGCGGTCACGGACCTGCTGGGCGGCACCGTCGACATGCTGATCACTTCGCCGGCATCGGCCGAACCCATGGTGGCGGCCGGCAAACTGCAGATCCTCGCGATGAGTCACGGCGATGGCGTGGGCATCTTCAAGCGCGCGCCCACGTTGAAGCAGGCCGGCCTGGAAGGCATCACCGCGGATGACTGGTACGGCTTGTTCGCGCCCGCGGGAACGCCGCCCGAGCGCATCGCTTATCTGGCTCAGGCCGTGGAGCAGGCCATGAAGTCGCCCGCCGTGATCGCCAAGATCAACAGCGGCGGCAGCCAACCCGTGGGCAGCGCGCCCGCGGCCTTCAAGAGCCGGCTGCAGCAGGACACCACGTATTGGGCCGACATGGTGAAGACGGCGGGCGTGTCGCTCGATTGAACGGCATGTTTGCCAACGCGGAGCAAGGTGTCTAGACTGGAAACGCCTGCGTGCAGGCGTTCCGTCGGCGCACTGATCCTCCGCGCGCCCCTCCTGGAGGGCATCGATGCAGACTTCCTCGGCCTTGTCGTCGCCGCAGCTCGCGGCGTATGCCGCGTTCGCGCAGTCGCTGGCGGATCGCGCCCGGCCCCTGTCGCGCAAGTGGTTCCGGCATCCGCTTGATGTCGACACCAAGGCCGATGACAGTCCCGTCACGCAGGCAGACAGGCAGGTCGAGGCGGCGCTGCGCGAAGCCATCGCCGCGCATCATCCCGGACACGGCATATTCGGTGAAGAATTCGGCGCCTCTCATGCCGATGCCGAATTCGTATGGTCGCTCGACCCCATCGACGGCACCAGCGCCTTCATCTCGGGCAATCCGCTGTGGGGCACACTGCTTGCGCTGATGCACCGCGGCAGGCCGGTGTTGGGGCTGATCGACATTCCCATGCTCGACGAACGCTGGATCGGCGTGGCGCACGCGCCATCGCAATTGAACGGAAAGCCGTGCGCGACGCGCGCATGCACCGACCTCGACAGCGCCATCCTGTATGCCACCGCGCCCGACATCTTCACGGGCGCCGAGCTGGCCGCTTTCGACCACTTGGCAGCCAAGACACGCATGCGCCGTTATGGCGGCGACTGCTACAGCTATGGGCTTCTCGCCAGCGGCCACGTCGACCTCGTCGTGGAGGCGGGGCTGCAACCCTACGATTACCTTGCCCTTGCGCCCGTGATCGAAGGCGCGGGCGGCGTCATGACGGATTGGGCAGGGCAGCCGCTCGGTCTCGCCTCGGAAGGCCGCGTGATCGCGGCCGCCACGCCTGCGCTGCATCGCCAGGCGATGCAGGTGCTGGGGGCGGCCATGGCCTGACCGGCGCGCCGCCCGCCCGCAGTTCCACGCAACGCTTCAGCCATAAGGTGAACGAGCATGCATGCACTAGGGGTAGCAACGGTGGAGGACGCAGAGCGGCTGGTGCAGGCCAGCCCGCTCTCGCATATCAAGATCGGCCTGTCCGATGTGGACGGCGTCATGCTGGGCAAGTACCTGAGGCGCGACAAATTCCTGGGCGCGCTGCGTTCCGGGCTCGCGTTCTGCGACGTGGTGCTGGGGTGGGATCTGGACGATCAGCTCTACGACAACACCCGGTACACCGGCTGGCACACCGCGTACCCCGACGCAAAAATGCGCATCGTGCCGCAAAGCGCACGCCGTCTCGCGCTGGAACAAGGCCCCGGCGGCGAAGACATGCTGCTGTTCCTGGCGGAATTCGAGGGCGATGCCGCCGCCATCTGTCCGCGCCGCCTGCTGCACCGCGTGATCGATCGCGCGGCTGACATGGGATTCGATGCCTATGCCGCGCTGGAGTACGAATTCTTCATGTTCCGCGAGACGCCGCACTCCGTGCGCGCCAAGCACTACCGCAACATGGAGAACTGGACGCCGGGCAATTTCGGGTATTCGGTTCTGCGAAGCACGGTCGAGGGCGACTTCTATCGCAAGCTGCTCGACATGTGCGAGCGCATGGACATGCCCATCGAAGGCCTGCACACCGAGACCGGGCCGGGCGTGCTGGAGGCCGCGCTTGCTGTGGACCATGTGGCGGCGGCCGGCGACAAGGCGTTTCTGTTCAAGACGTTCGCCAAGGCGCTTGCGCAACAGAACGGCCTGATGGCCACCTTCATGGCGAAATGGTCGCACGACCACCCGGGTCAAAGCGGCCACATTCACCTGTCCCTGCGCCACCGCAAGACGGGGCGTTCGGCCTTCTACGACGAGTCGCAGCCACATGGCGTCGGCAACCTGCAGGCCGCCTTCATGGCGGGCGTGCAGCGGTACCTTCCCGAATTCATGGCCTTGTACGCGCAAACCATCAACAGCTATTCGCGCCTGGTGCCCGGCTATTGGGCGCCGCTGGACGCCACGTGGGGGATGGAAAACAGGACGACGGCACTGCGCCTCATCCCGGGCAGCGACAAATCGCAGCGTGTCGAAGTGCGCATCGGATCGGCCGACGCCAATCCCTATCTGGCGCTGGCCGCGGCGCTCGCCTCAGGGTTGTACGGCATCGAGCAAGGGCTGTCGCCCGAGCCCATGGTGCAGGGCAATGCCTATACGCAGGAGTTTCCCGCGCATCTGCATCTGCCCACGACCTTGTGGGAAGCCGCGCAGCGTCTTCGCGGCTCCGACGCCGCGCGGCTGCTGTTCGGCGACGCCTTCGTCGAGCACTACGCCGCGACGCGCGAATGGGAAGAGCGGCAGTTCCGGCGTCATGTGACCGACTGGGAGCTTGCGCGCTACTTCGAAATCATCTGAACCCGTCCATTGCATCAGGGTAGCCATGACCCACGAACTCATCACCATCAGCCCCATCGACGGACGTCCGGTCGTGCGCCGCGCGTACGCCAGCGAAGCGCAGATCTCGCAGGCGCTGGCCAACGCCCAGGGCGCGCAGCCGGCGTGGCATGCGCTCGGCATCCAGGCGCGGGGGCGCATCGTGACGGCTGCGGTGGACCATGTCGTGGCGGCCAAGGATGAAATTGCGCGCGCGATCACCATTCAGATGGGCCGTCCGCTACGCGACGCACCCGGCGAAGTCGATGGCTTCGCCGCCCGCGCGCGCCACATGATCGCCATCGCCGACGATGCCCTCGCTCCCATTGCCGTTCCCGCGCAGCCAGGCTTTACGCGTTTCATCCGCCGCGAGCCCGTCGGCGTGGTGCTCACCATCGCGCCGTGGAACTATCCGCTGCTGACCGCGGTGAACAGCATCGTGCCCGCACTGATGGCGGGCAACACCGTCATTCTCAAGCATTCAGACCAGACGCCGCTGTGCGCCGAGCTCATCGATCGCGCATTCCGAGACGCGGGGGCGCCAAGAGGCGTCTTTCAATACCTGCACGCCAGCCACGACATCACGCAACGGCTGATCCGCGCGCCGGAGATCGGCTATGTGTCCTTCACGGGCTCGGTCCGGGGAGGGCGCATTGTCGAGGAAAGCGCGGCGGGTCGCTTTATCGGCGTCGGACTGGAACTGGGCGGCAACGACCCAGCCTACGTGCGTGAGGACGCCAACCTGGACGCCGCGGCAGAGACGCTCGTCGATGGCGCGTTCTTCAACGCCGGTCAGTCGTGTTGCGGCATTCAGCGCATCTACGTGGCGCGTGGCGTGCACGACGCCTTCGTCGAGCGCGCCGCTGCGTTAACGCACCGCTACGTGCTGGGCAATCCGTTGCAGCTGGACACGACGCTTGGCCCTGTCGTGCGCGCCCGCGCGGCGGCCGAGATCCGGGAAGTGGTCGCGCAAGCCGTCGGCGCCGGCGCCGTAAACGTGATCGATAACTCGCATTTCAAGAACGTGAGTGAAAGCTCACTTAAAGCGAGCGAAAGCTCGTGTTACGTCGCGCCCGCGTTGCTGACGCAGGTCGACCACCGCATGCGCATCATGAGCGAGGAGTGTTTCGGTCCGGTTGCCGGCATCATGCCGGTCGACAGCGACGAACAGGCCATCGCGCTGATGAACGACAGTCCGTACGGATTGACGGCTGCCGTCTTCACGCAGGACGAAGTGGCCGCATTGCGTATCGGCGGGCAGGTGCGCGCGGGCACGTTCTTCATGAACCGATGCGACTACCTCGACCCGGCGCTCGCGTGGACGGGCGTCAAGGAGTCGGGCCGCGGCGTGTCCTTGTCCAAGCTCGGCTACGAACCGCTCACCCAGGCGAAATCCTTCCATTTGCGCAGCCTCTGAACGCGGCGTCACCAGGAACCGAATCATGACTGTCCCCCACGTCAACTGGAACTATCCCACCGCCATCAAGGTGGGCCCCGGACGCATCAAGGAACTGCCCGCGTGCTGCCGTGAGCTGGGCATGTCCCGGCCTTTGCTCGTGACCGATCCCGGACTGGCCGCGTTGCCCATGGTCCGCGATGCCGTGGGCATGTGCCACGATGATGGCGTCGATTGCGCGGTCTTTCACGACATCAAGGGCAATCCAACCGGGCGCAACGTCGACGACGGTGTCGCGGCATTCAAGCGCGGTCGTCATGATGGTGTCATTGCGTTCGGCGGCGGTTCGGCGCTTGATGCGGCGAAGGCCATTGCTTTGATGGCGGGGCAGAGCCGGCCGCTGTGGGACTTCGAAGACATCGGCGACAACTACCTGCGCGTCAATGCCGCCGGCATGGCGCCCGTCGTGGCCGTACCCACCACCGCAGGCACCGGCTCCGAAGTCGGGCGCGCATCCGTCATCACCGACGAGGCCGCGCAGGTAAAACGCATCATCTTTCACGCCCGCATGCTGCCGTCCATCGTGATCCTGGACGCCGAACTCACCGTGGGCCTGCCGCCCAAGATCACGGCCGCCACGGGCATGGACGCGCTGTCGCACAACCTGGAAGCCTACTGTTCGCCGTTTTTTCATCCCATGGCGGCTGGCATTGCGCTGGAGGGCATGCGCCTTATCAAGGTGTATCTGCCGCAGGCGGTTGCCGATGGCGCTGATCTGCAGGCGCGCCAGCAGATGCTGACGGCATCGTGCATGGGCGCCACCGCTTTCCAGCGCGGCCTGGGCGCCATGCACGCGCTGGCGCATCCGCTCGGCGCGCTCTATGACGCGCATCACGGCATGCTCAACGCGATCTTGATGCCCTACGTGCTCAAGGCCAACGAAGAAGCGGTGGCGCCCCGGCTTGAAGCGCTTGCGCGTTATCTCGGGTTGCCGCGACAAAGCCCGGGCGCGGTGCTCGACTGGGTGCTGGCGCTGCGCGAGGCGGTCGGCATCCCGCATACGCTCGCCGAGATCGGCCTGGATGACAGCCAGGCCGAGCGGGTGGGGCGCATGGCCAGCCAGGATCCCTCCGCCGGCACGAACCCCGTCACTTTCTCCGCCGAAAAATATTCTCAGCTTGTTCGTGCAGCAATTCGCGGAAACCTGTAAGCTTCGCCCCCTCTGCGCGGAAACGCGGCGGAGGTGGAACTGAAATTATGAATTTTTCGTCCGAATGGTTTGACAGCGGATTTGAAAGTGTTCATAATCTCAAGTTCTCCGCTGGAGGGGTGCCCGAGTGGTTAAAGGGGGCAGACTGTAAATCTGTTGGCCTTGCGCCTACGTTGGTTCGAATCCAACCTCCTCCACCAGAGACCCATACCTAAATCCAGGCGCGGTTGGCCTGGATTTGCAATGTAAGGCCCGGTGGCCTTGTGCAACCTTCGCAAAGAAGGTGGCAAGGAACCTCCGGCCTTCATTTCGAAGGGTTGGGATGAGAGAAGGTGAAAGGGTTTGCCGCGGGTGTAGCTCAATGGTAGAGCAGAAGCCTTCCAAGCTTACGACGAGGGTTCGATTCCCTTCACCCGCTCCAAGATTTTTAAATGCCCATGTGGCTCAGTGGTAGAGCACTCCCTTGGTAAGGGAGAGGTCGCGCGTTCGATCCGCGCCATGGGCACCACAAATTCCAAATTCTTTTCTTCAGTCAGAAGCGCAATCCAGGTCAGGAGTCAGCCATGGCAAAAGGCAAGTTTGAACGTACCAAGCCGCACGTGAACGTGGGTACGATTGGTCACGTTGACCACGGCAAAACGACGTTGACGGCGGCGATCACGACCGTTCTGTCGACCAAGTTCGGCGGCGAAGCCAAGGGCTACGTAAACAGCACCTGGCC
>NZ_LMHN01000008.1:0-39347 GCF_001428165.1 Achromobacter sp. Root170 | reverse complement strand
GAACGATTTACCCGGCCCCGTATCGACTCACAGCCGGCGGGCTAGCTAATGATGCAACGTCAGAGCAAATGCCTAGAACACAAAAATTCTGACACTCCCAGAAAAGACAACACCCCGCAAACATCGCAGTCAACCCCACGCCCCATCACCCCCGGCGCGCCAAGCACCGCAACGCCACCCGATACCCCACAAACACATAAAACCCGCCAGAATTCATCACCAGCCAAGCCCCCAACCCGCCAAGCACCGCCACCACCGGCCCCACGGCCCTGACGTCGCCCTGCGTCCAGGCGATGCCGCCGAGTGCGCCCACGGCGATCAGACCGATCGACAGGCGCTTGAGCAGCACCACGCCCTGTACCCGCCCCGCCATCATCAGCACCATCCCGATCGACAGGCCCAGCGCAGTCCCCGCGCACACCGCGACCAGCGCGAACGCGGCCATCGCGGGGCCGATGAATCGCAGCAGCAGGCTTAGCAATTCAATGCCGACGCCCAGTCCGCCCGCCATCACCAGCACGGACAGCACCAGGGGCGACCACATGCCCGGTGGCGTGCGGCCCTCGTCCATGTGGGCCACGAAGCGGTGCATCGCCGCAGACGAGGAAGGGTCGTTGCCAGCTTCCAAAGCCGCTTCCAGCTTGCGGCACTGATCAATCAGGGCGTTCAGGCCGGAGGCGGGCTCGGGGGTCATAGCCGTGTCACGCCGGGTGCATGTTCGGCCACGGTGCTTCGCAGCGCGGCCATCGCCTCTTCCACGGCCACAGGCCGGAACGCATCCTCCCGCCAATACATCGCGACCGACCCGAACCCCGACAGCCGCACCGGAATGATGCGCATCGCCCGCATCTGCGAAAAGCGCAGCGCGGCGCGGTGCGACGCGACGCCGATCATGTCGCTGTTGTTGATGAGGGTCAGGTTGACGGTGACGGAATTGGATTCGATATGGTCGGGCGGCGGCGCCTGTCCGGCCGCGGCCAGCGCGGCGTCGACCGCGTTTCGGATGGGCGTGCCCTTGGGCCACAGGATCCAGCGGTAGGACAGCAGGTCCTGCCAGCTTGGCTGCTCCACTGCGAAGAGCGGATGGCGGGGCCGCGCCACCAGGTGGATGGGTTCCAGGTACAGCGCCTCGAAGCGGATCGCGGGATCATGGTGCTCCGGCGCAGACCGTCCCACCACGATATCCAGTTCCCCTTGCGCCAGTTGGGCCAGCAGGCGATCGGTCGTTCCCTCGACCAGCTTCACGCGCGCCTGCGGCATGCGTTCCAGCAGCTTCATCACCGCCAGCGGCACGGTGTCGGAGGCCGACGCGCCGGATGCGCCGATCACGACGCGCCCGCCGCCGCCCTCGCGCAGGGCCGCCATGTCCGCGCTGGCGCGATCCAGTTGCGACTCCACGCGCTGCGCGTGCGCGATCAGCACGTCGCCATGCGGCGTCGGGCGCAGGCCGCGCGCGTGACGCTCGAAGAGCGGCAAGCCAATATCGTCTTCCAGATCCTTCAGCCATTTCGACAGGCCCGGTTGCGTCGTGTTGAGCATCGCGGCCGAGTGGCTGATGTTGCGGGTCTGGGCCAGGCTGAGCAGCATCTTCAGATTGCGCAGCCGCAAGCGATGGGTCCAGTCCATGCAGGCCCCTTTGATGGGAGGTTTGTCTCGTATGTATATGGTTATTGGTATGGATAATAAGATAATTTCATTTCAAACCACATAGCTCCTGCTCGCATAATCGTCTCCATATCAGGACCAGCCGCGAACTTACGCGGCGGCCGCCCGTAGAAGCCGGCACCAGCCGGACATACAGGAGACAACCATGCACGACGGTCATTGCGCCGGCGCGGACAGCGCCGCTTCGGACCGCGCCCGTTACTACGCGCGCATCGCCAAGAAACACATGGCCCCGCTGTGGGAATCGCTGCACAACCTGGTGCCGCGCCAACCCGCGCCGCGCTGCGTGCCGGCCCTCTGGAAATACGACGACGTGCGCGACGACGTGATGGCGTCCGGGTCGCTGATCACCGCGGAAGAAGCCGTGCGCCGCGTGCTGATCCTGGAAAACCCCGGCCTGCCGGGCCAGGCCAGCATCACGCAAAGCCTGTACGCGGGACTGCAGCTCATCCTGCCGGGCGAAATCGCGCCCAGCCACCGCCACACGCAATCGGCCCTGCGCTTCATCGTCGAGGGCCGCGGCGCGTACACCGCGGTCAACGGCGAGCGCACCACGATGCACCCCGGCGACTTCATCATCACGCCCTCGTGGACCTGGCACGACCACGGCAACGCCGAAACCGTGGAAGGCGGCGAGCCGGTGGTCTGGCTGGACGGCCTGGACATTCCGCTGCTGCGCTTCCTGGATGCCGGCTTTGCCGAGAACTATCCGTCCGCCACGCAGCCGGTCACGCGGCCCGAAGGCGACAGCATGGCGCGCTTTGGCCACAACATGGCGCCCGTGCGGCATCACGTTTCCAGCGGCACCTCGCCCATCTTCAACTACCCCTACGAACGCAGCCGCGAGGCGCTGGATGCGCTCTACCGGCACGGCGAGCTCGACCCGTGGGACGGCGTCAAGCTGCGCTACCTGAATCCGGCCACGGGCGGCTATCCCATGCCGACGATGGCCACCTTCATGCAGTTCCTGCCGGCAGGCTTTCAGGGCAAGACCACGCGCACGACCGATTCCACGGTGTACAGCGTGGTCGAGGGCCGGGGCACGGCGCGCATCGGCGACCAGGAGTTTCATTTTGGGCCGCGCGATGTGTTCGTCGCGCCCTCCTGGATGCCCGTGCAGCTTGCCGCGCTGGAAGACGCGACGCTCTTCAGTTATTCCGATCGCCCGGTGCAGGACGCGCTGGGCCTGTGGCGCGAAGAACGCGTCGGCTGACGCCCGTACACGGCCGCACGTGGCAGCACGCGGCCGAAGCTGGCCGCGAATACGGCCGAGATTCCAATTTCCCTCCGCCTTCAAAGGGTGACCCATGTCGTTTGTGTTTGCTCCCGCCGCTCCCGTTGCCGTGCCCATTGCCGGCAGCCAGGACAGTTTTCCCGTGCGCCGCGTGTACTGCGTCGGCCGCAACTACGCCGCCCACGCGCGCGAAATGGGCTTTGACCCCGACCGCGAACCGCCGTTCTTCTTCTGCAAGCCGGCCGACGCCGTCGTGCCGGTTGCAGAAGGCAGCACGCTCTCTCTGCCCTATCCGCCCGAAACGTCCAACCTGCACTACGAGATCGAACTGGTCGCCGCCATCGGCAAAGGCGGCGCCAACATCAGTGTCGACGAGGCCCTGCAGCACGTGTGGGGATACGCCGTCGGCCTGGACATGACGCGCCGCGATCTGCAGATGAAGATGCGCGAAGCCGGCCGCCCGTGGGAACTGGGCAAGGCGTTCGACCAGAGCGCGCCGATCGGCCCGCTGCATCCGGCCCAATCGGTCAACGGCATCGAGCAGGCCGGCATCTGGCTGCAGGTCAACGGCGCAGACCGCCAGCGCAGCGACATCGGCAAGCTGATCTGGTCCATCGCGGAAACCATTGCGTATCTCTCGAAGTACTTCCGCCTGGAGGCCGGCGACCTGATCTACACCGGCACGCCCGAAGGCGTCGGCCCCGTGGTGCGCGGCGACAAAATGGTCGGCGGCGTGGACGGACTGGGCACGCTCAGCGTGCAGATGGCTTGAGGCCGGGAGACCCGCATGCAACTGCACAACTTCTTCAACAGCTCCACGTCCTACCGCGTGCGCATCGCGCTCGCGCTCAAGGGCCTGTCCTATGAATACCTGCCCGTGAACCTGCGCAAGCAGGAGCAGCGGGCGCCGGACTATGTGGCGCGCAACCCGTCGGCCGGCGTGCCGCTGCTGGTCGACGGCGACGTTGCGCTGTCGCAGTCGCTTGCCATCATCGACTACCTGGACGCCACGCATCCCGAGCCGCGCCTGATTCCCGCGGACACGCTGGCACGCGCCCGCGTGCTGGAGCTGTCGCATGCCATCTCGTGCGATATCCACCCGGTCAACAACATGCGCATCCTGCGCTACCTGCAGGAAGTGCTGGGCGCCAGCGAAGCGCAGAAGAACGCCTGGTACCACCACTGGATCCGCGAGGGTCTGACGGCGGTGGAAGCGCTGCTGGCGCGTCATGGACACGGCGCGTATTGCTTTGGCGATGCGCCCACGCTGGCGGACTGCTGCCTGGTTCCGCAGGTGGCCAACGCGCAGCGCATGGGCTGCGATCTGTCGCCCTACCCGCGCATTCTGCGCGTCGTCGAACACTGCAACGCGCAACCAGCCTTCCAAGAGGCCGCGCCCGCGCAACAACCGGACTACACCAAGTGAGCATGCAAGAACCCGACACGCAAGGCGCCCCGCTGCGCGAGTACACCGACCCGGCCTACCACCCGCTGTGCGCCACCCTGGCGGACGTGCGCGCCAATATCGACCGGCTGGACGACGAGATCGTGCGGCTGATTGCCGAGCGGGCGATGTACGTGAAGGACGCCGCGCGCTTCAAGCGCGACGCGTTTCAGGTGAGCGCGCCCGCGCGCCAGGCGCAGGTCTTCGAGAAGGCCCGGGCGCTGGCCCAGCGCCACAACCAGGGATTCACGAACCTGGAGCAGGTGGTGGACGCCACCTACCGCGCGATGGTGGCCGCCTTCATCGCCAATGAACAGACCTATTTCGACACCATGAAGAACGTGGGAGACACGCATGCTTGATTCTTCGACCTCGCAACCGGGCCGCCGCCTTTCACGCCGTTTTGCACGCCTTTTTACGACCCGCGCCGCGGCGTTTGGCCTGGCCGTGCTGGCGCCGCTGGCCGCCACCGCCGCCGACGCATGGCCCACGCAGCCGCTCAAGGCCGTGGTGCCGTTCGGCCCGGGCTCCAGCCCCGACCAGGTTGCGCGCATCGTCAGCGAGAAGGCCGGCGCGATCCTGGGCCAGACCATCGTCGTCGAGAACAAGCCCGGCGCCAGCGGCAACATCGGTACCTTCGCCATCGCCAATGCCAAGCCGGACGGCTACACGTTCGGCGTGTCGATCACCGGTCCGCTGGTGAACAACACGCTGCTGTTCGACAAGCTTCCCTACGCGCCCGCCAAGGACCTGTCGCCGCTGACGCTGGCCGTGCACCAGCCCAATGTGCTGGTGGTGCCGGCCGCTGCCGGCATCGACAACATCGGCCAGCTTCTGGAGGCATTGAAGAAGAACCCGGACAAGTACAACTTCCCGTCGCCGGGCGCGGGCACGGTCTCGCATCTGGCTGTGGAGTTGCTGTTGCAGCAGATCGGCGCGCGCGCCACGCATGTGCCCTATCCGTCGTCGCCGGCGGCGCTGACCTCGCTGCTGTCGGGCGACACGCAGTTTGCCGCGCTGCCGCCTATTGCCGTGATGCCGATGGTCAAGGACGGCCGGCTCAAGGCGCTGGCGGTGACCTCGTCCAAGCGCTCCGCCCTGCTGCCCGACATCCCGACGCTGGCCGAAGTGGGCGTGCAAGGGATCGAAGGCTCCGCGTGGATCGGCTTCGTGGTGTCGTCCAAGACGCCGGCCGATGTGCAGAAGAAGCTGTCGGACGCGCTGATCCAGGCCATTCACGACCCCGAGGTCGCCAAGCGGCTGCAGGCGCAGTTCATGGACCCGGTCGGCGATACGCCCGCGCAGTTTCGCGGCTACATGGACGACGAGTTGAAGCGCTGGGAGCCGTTGATCAAGAAGCTGGGCATCAAGGGCCAGTAAGGACGTCGCGCGGCCCGGCCGCGCGCCGACAGCAACAAGCAAGGAGAGTCAGATGGTCATCACCGAACCCGCCCGCCAGGTGCCGCTTTATGGCGAGTACGAGGTCGTCGTCCTGGGCGGCGGCCCGGCCGGCGTGCTGGCGGCCGCCAGCGCCGCGCGCAATGGCGCCAGCGTGCTGCTGGTGGAGCGCTATGGATTCTTGGGCGGCATGGGCACCGCTGCGGGCGTGTCCAACTTCTGCGGCCTGCACGCCAACATCCATGGCGACATCCGGCAGGTGGTGCACGGCATGACCGACGACCTGCTCGACCGCATGCGCGCGATGGACGGGCTGAACGACCCGCATCTGATCCTGGGCAAGATCCACGCGCAGGCCTACGACATCTCAGCGTTCAAGTGCGCGGCCGACGGCCTGGTGCAGGACAGCGGTGCGCAGGTGTTGTTTCACGCGCTGGCCACCGGCGTCGCGCGTGACGGCCAGGGTCGCGTGGACGCCCTGTTTCTGGAAACCAAGTCCGGCCGCTGCGCCGTGCGCGCAAAGATCTTCATCGACTGCTCGGGCGACGCCGATATCGCGCAATGGGGCGGCCTGCCGTTTGAAAAGGGCGATGCGCACGGCCACATGCTGTATCCCACGCTGATGTTCAAGGTGGGCAATGTCGACGGCGCGCGGGCGCAGGAAGCCTGGAAGACCATTCCGGCGCTGATGGACGAGGCTGCCGCCAGCGGCGAGTTCACCTTTCCGCGCAAGGGCGCCATCGTGCGCCCGCAAAAGCACGATTACGAATGGCGCGTGAACGTCACGCAGCTGGCCAACGCCGACGGCAGCGCCGCGGACGGCACCAACGCGGATTCGCTGTCGGCAGGCGAACTGGAGGGCCGCCGGCAGATCATGAACTACCTGGCTTTCCTGCGCGCCAAGGTGCCGGGCTTCGAACAGGCCTATGTGCTGGACATCGCGCCGCAGCTTGGCATTCGCGAGACCCGCCGCATCGTCGGCGAGGCGGTGCTCAGCCAGGAAGACGTGCTGGGTTGCGCCGACTTTCCCGACAGCATCGGCGTCAATGGCTGGCCGCTGGAGATGCACACCGCCGGCGACGTCAAATGGGTCTGGCCGCCGATTCCGGAATCGCGCGGCTACAACCAGCTGCCGTTTCGCATGATGGTGCCCCGGCGCGGCCCGGGCGTGGCCGACAACGTGCTGGTGGCGGGCCGCTGCGCCTCCATGACGCACGAAGGCCAATCGGCCGCCCGCGTGAGCGGCAGCTGCTTTGTGATGGGCGAGGCCGCGGGCACCGCATCCGCAATGGCATTGCGCGAGGGCATCGCGCCCGGCGACGTGTCCATCCCCGCGCTGCAGGCGCAATTGAAAAAGCAGGGCGCCTTCCTGGGCGGCCAGGACTGATCCCGGGGGATTCCGACATGACGCAAAACCAGGCTGCAAAGCCCAAAACGCAAACCGTGATCGTCGTGGGCGGCGGCATCGGCGGCCTGGCCGCCGCGCTGGCGCTGACGCGGCAGGGCATCGCGGTTCAACTGCTGGAGCAGGCGGCGCATATCGGCGAGATCGGCGCCGGCATCCAGCTCGGACCCAACGCGTTCGCGGCGCTCGACGCCCTGGGCGTGGGCCGCACGGCGCGCGAGCGGGCCGTCTTCACCGATCACATCATCATGATGGATGCCGTGGACGCCAAAGAGGTCGTGCGCATCGACACCGGCGAGGCGTTTCGCGCGCGGTTTGGCGGCCCTTACGCCGTCATCCATCGCGCCGACATCCACCTGTCGATCCTGGAGGCCGTGCAGCAGGACCCGCTGATCCAGTTCCGCACGTCCACGCAGATCGCCAGCATGTCGCAGGACGAACGCGGCGTGGAGGTGGTGGACACGCAGGGCAACCGCTACCGCGCCGACGCCGTGGTGGGCGCGGACGGCGTGAAGTCCGTGATCCGCGAGCGCATGGTGGGCGACCCGGCGCGCGTAACTGGCCACGTCGTCTATCGCGCCGTGGTCGAACAGGACAACATGCCGCGAGAGCTGCGCATCAACGCGCCCGTGCTGTGGGCCGGTCCGCACTGCCATCTGGTGCACTACCCCTTGCGCGGCGGCCAGCAGTACAACCTGGTCGTCACCTTCCATAGCCGCGAAAAAGAGGAATGGGGCGTGCGCGAAGGCAGCAAGGACGAGGTGCTGTCCTACTTCCAGGGCATCCACCCGACCCCGCACCAGATGCTGGACCGGCCGACCTCGTGGAGACGCTGGGCCACCGCCGATCGCGAACCCGTGGAGCAGTGGGGCCAGGGACGCGTCACGATCCTGGGCGACGCCGCCCACCCCATGACGCAATACATGGCCCAGGGCGCCTGCATGGCGCTGGAAGACGCCGTGACACTGGGCGAGGCGATCCGGCAGTGCGATCACGACCTGCCGGCCGCCTTCCGGCTGTACGAATCGGTGCGCATTCCGCGCAGCGCGCGCGTGGTGTGGTCCACGCGGGAGATGGGCAGGCTCTATCACGCGCGCGGCGTGGAGCGCACCGTGCGCAACATGCTGTGGACGGGGCGCAGCCAGTCCCAGTTCTACGACGCGTTGCAGTGGCTGTACGGGTGGAAAGTGGAGAACTGCCTGCAGGCCAAGCCGCCGCAATAGCAACCGATAGTCAAGCAGCAGGACAGGAAACAGCAGGGCAAGCGGTATCCACACAGCGCAGCACAACAAGCACGAGTGCAAGAAAAGCACCAGAGGAGACAACCATGCACAAAAGCACCATCCGCGGCGCCGCCGCCGTCATGCTGTCATTGGCCTCGTACGCGGCCAGCGCGCAGCCCAAACCGGTGGACATCGGCTTCATCGGCACCCTGTCCACGCCCGCCGGCTACATCGGCGAGGACGAGCGCGACGCCTTCATGCTGGCCGTCAAGGAAGGCGGCGGCAAGCTGGGCGGCGTGCCGGTCAACGTGCGCGTGGAGGATGATGCGCTCAAGCCCGCCAACGCCAAGCAGATCGCCGACAAGATGGTGCAGGGCGGCGTGCGCCTGTTCACCGGCATCAACTTCTCGAACGTGATGGCCGCCGTTGGCCCCACCGTGCTGAACGCGGGCGCCTTCTATGTCAGCCTGAACGCCGGCCCCTCCAACTACGCCGGCAAGGCCTGCAATCCCAACTACTTCGCGGTGGCGTTCCAGAACGACTCGTACGCCGACACCGCCGGCATGGCCGCCAACGAACTGGGCGCCAAGCGCGTCGTCATCATGGCCCCGAACTACCAGGCCGGGCGCGACGCCATTGCCGGATTCAAGCGCACCTACAAGGGCGAGATCGCCGACGAGATCTACACCAAGCTCGAACAGGCCGACTTCTCGGTGGAACTGGCGCGCATCCGCTCGCTCAACCCCGATGCCATCTTCCAGTTTCATCCGGGCGGCGCGGGCATCAACCTGACCAAGCAATTCGCCAACTCGGGGCTGGCCGACAAGATCAAGATGATCACGCCCATCTACTCGATGGACGACCGCATGCTGGCCGCCACCGGCACCGCCGGCAAGGGCTTTTACCTGAGCTCGCTGTGGAGCGCCGACCTGGACAACCCGCAGAGCAAGCACTTCGTCGAGGCCTTCACCAAGGCCTACAACCGCCCGCCCACCGCGTACGCGGCCCAGGCCTACGACACCGCCAACCTGATCGGCTCCGCATTGAAAGCCGTGAATGGGGACATCATCGGCAAGCCCGACGACTTTCGCAACGCGCTGCGGCGCGCCGACTTTCCCAGTGTGCGCGGCAAGTTCAAGTTCGGCTCGAACCAGCACCCCATCCAGGACTGGTATCTGCTGCACATCGAAGCCGGACCCGACGGCAAGCTGGTCTACAAGAACCTGAAGGTGCTGGCGCGCGACCACACCGACGTGCACGCGGCCGACTGCAAGATGCAATGACGCGGCACGGGCTGCGCGGCACCGGGCTTGCCGGCGCCGCGCAGCCTCACTACACGGACGCTCCCAAGAAGGAGTCGCAATGCTGATGTTCCTGGAGCAGGTCCTGAACGGCCTGCAATACAGCGCCTTGCTGTTTCTGTTGTCGGCCGGATTGACGCTGGTGTTCGGCATCATGAACGTCATCAACCTGACGCACGGCTCTTTCTACATGGTGGGCGCGTTCTGCGCCGCCAGCGCGGCGGCGTCCACCGGGTCGTTCGCAGCTTCGCTGCTGGCCGCGCTGGCGGGCGCGGCGCTGTACGGCCTGGTGATCGAGCTGCTGGTCATCCGTCATCTGTACCGGCGCGATCACCTGGATCAGGTGCTGGCCACGCTGGGGCTGACGCTCTTCACCAATGAACTGGTCACCGTGCTGTTTGGCCGCAGCCCGCCGTTCATGGACATTCCTCCTTTCTTGTCCGGGTCCGTCGCGCTCCTGCCCGGCCTGAACTATCCCATCATGCGGCTGGCCTTCATTGGCGCCGGCGCGCTCGTCGCGCTGGGGTTGTGGCTGCTGATCTCGCGCACGCGGGTCGGCATGCTGGTGCGCGCGGGCGCCGACGACGGCGAAATGGTCGATGCGCTGGGCGTGAACATCCAGCGTCTGTTTACCCTGATCTTCACGCTGGGCGCCCTGCTCTGCGGCTTTGCCGGCGTCATGGCCGCGCCCCTGCTGGCCGTGGAGATCGGCATGGGCGAACGCATCCTCATCACCACCTTCGTCGTCATCGTGGTGGGCGGCGTGGGCTCCGTGCGCGGCGCGCTGGTGGGCTCGCTGATGATCGGCATGACCGACGCGCTGGGGCGCGCCTACATCCCCTTCTGGATGTCGCGCCTGCTGCCGCCGGAATTGTCGGACTCGGCCAGCTCCAGTCTCGTGTCCGCCAGCATCTACATCCTGATGGCCATCGTGCTGCTGTTCAAGCCGCGCGGACTGGTGCCGGCCCAGCGCTAGGAACGATATTCATGACCAGATCAATTCCACCGTCCGCCGCAATTGCCCCGGTGTCTGACACCCAGCACGCAAACGCCCCACGCCACGACCGTGCATCGGGGGTGTCAGACACCTGCTCCACAGGCAGGCCGCGCATCACCCGCAGCGTCATCGTCAACACCATCGGGCTGCTGCTCTTCGTGCTGGTGCCGGCCATCGCGTCGGCCACCGGCGAGAGCTTTCTCGTCAACCTCATGACGCGCTTTCTCATCTACGCCATCGCCGCCGTCAGCCTGGACCTCATCCTGGGCTACGGCGCCATGGTCAGCTTCGGCCATGCCGCGTTCTTTGGCCTGGGCGGCTACGTCATCGGCATCGCCGCCTTCCACCTGAACCAGGGCGAGACACTGTTCGGCTGGAGCGGCAGCAACGCCGCGCTGGTCATGTGGCCCCTGGCCGTCGCCGTCGCAGGCCTGCTGGGCCTGGTGGTGGGCTTTCTGTCGCTGCGCACCTCGGGCGTGCAGTTCATCATGATCACGCTGGCGTTCGGACAGATGCTGTACTTCATCCTCGTCGGGCTCATGATCTACGGCGGTGACGACGGCCTGTCCATCGACGCGCGCAACACGCTGCCCGGCCTGAACCTGAACGATCCAACCACCTTCTACTACGTCTGCCTGGCGCTCATGACTGCGTGGATCATCGTGTGCCGGCGCATCGTCAACTCGCCCTTCGGCATGGCCCTGCAAAGCATCAAGCAGAACCCGCGCCGCAGCATCGGGCTGGGACTCGCGCCGCTGCGCTACCGCCTTACTGCATTCGTGCTGTCGGCGGCCGGCACCGGACTGGCGGGCGCGCTGTGGGCCAACTACGCGCTCTTCGTCAGCCCCGACATGTCGGCCTGGCAGAAGTCGGGCGAACTCATGGCCATGGTCATCCTGGGCGGCATGGGCTCCATCTTCGGCCCCGTGCTCGGCGTGGCCGTGTACCTGGGCCTGGAACAGGTCGCCACCGGCTGGACCGAGCACTGGATGCTGATCCTGGGGCCCGTGCTGGTCCTGGTCGTGCTCTTTGGCAAGCGCGGCGTATACGGCTGGCTGGCGGGAGGCAAGCAATGACATCACACCCCAAACTGGAAATCCGCGGCCTGCAGAAATCCTTTGGCGCCGTGCACGCCACGCAGGACGTCAACCTGGCCGTGCGGCCCGGTGAACTGCACGCCCTCATCGGCCCCAACGGCGCGGGCAAGACCACCCTGCTCTCCCAGATCAGCGGCGAGATCCTGCCCGACGCCGGCAGTATCTGGCTCGACGGCGGCGACATCACGCGCATGCCCGCCCACAAGCGCCCCGCCGCCGGACTGGCCCGTTCCTTCCAGATCAGCCAGCTCTATCCCGACTTCACCGCCGAAGACAACGTCGCCATGGCCGTGCAGGCGCATAGCCCCGGCGGCTTCAACCTCTGGCGCAACGCCCGGCGCATGGCGCGGCTGCGCGAGCCCGCGCGCGACGCCCTCGAACGCGTTGGCCTGGGCGACCGCGCCGGCGTGCGCGTCTCGGCGCTGGCGCACGGCGAAAAGCGCCAGCTTGAACTGGCCATGGCGCTATCGCTGGACGCGTCCGTCCTGCTGCTGGACGAACCCATGGCCGGCATGGGCGCCGAGGAATCGCAGCGCATGACCGCCCTGCTCCAGACCCTCAAGGGCCGCTACGCCATCCTGCTGGTCGAACACGACATGGACGCCGTCTTCGCGCTGGCCGACCGCGTCACCGTGCTGGTCTACGGCAAGACGATCTTCACCGGCACGCCCGACGACGTGCGCCGCCATCCCGACGTGCGTGCCGCCTACCTGGGCGAGGAAAACTGATGCTGCAAGTCAAACAACTGCAAGGCGGCTACGGCGCCAGCAAAGTGCTTTTCGGCGTCGACCTGGACATCGCGCCGCGCCAGGTCGTCTCCCTGATCGGCCGCAACGGCATGGGCAAGAGCACCACCGTCAAAACTCTCATGGGCATGCTGCCCGCACAGGGCGGCAGCATCCTGCTCGACGGCAAACCCATCAATGGCATGGCGCCGCACCGCATCGCCCAACTCGGCATCGGCCTCGTCCCCGAAGGCCGCCGCGTATTCGGATCACTATCAGTCGAAGAAAACCTCATCGCCACCGCCCGCAACACCCGCGCCGGCTGGCACGTCGGCCGCGTCTTCGACCTCTTCCCGCGCCTGAAAGAGCGCCGCACCCAATCGGCCCGCACCCTCTCGGGCGGCGAACAACAGATGCTCGCCGTCGGCCGCGCCCTCCTCATCAACCCGCGCCTGCTCATCCTGGACGAAGCCACCGAAGGCCTCGCACCGCTCATCCGTCAGGAAATCTGGAACTGCCTGCGCCGCTTGAAGGAAGAAGGCCAGACCATTCTGGTAATAGACAAGAACCTCAAGGAAATGGCCACCCTGGTCGACCGCCACCACGTCCTGGAAAAGGGCCGCGTCGTCTGGCAAGGCAGCCCCGCCGAACTGGCCGCGCAACCCGAACTGGCGCACCGCTACCTGGGTGTGTAGCGCCCGCCGCTAATCCTGCGACTCGCAAAAGCTCAACCGGTTGCCAAACGGATCGATCACCGCCATCACGCGCCCCCACGGCATTTCTTCCACACAAGGCCGCATGTAGGCGTACTGCTTCGCGCTGACCTCCGCGTGAAACGCATCCACGCCCTGCATCCGCACAAACACCGCCGACCCCGGCGTCGCATCGCCGTGATGCTCCGACAGGTGCAGCACCAGATCGTCCCGGTGCACCTGCGCGTACAGCGGAAAGCCCGCTTCGAAGCGATGCTCCCAATCCCAAGTAAATCCCAGGAAATCCAGATAGAAATCGCGCGCCTTTTCAACGGAGAAAATGCGCAGAATCGGAATCGCGGCTTGCAGGTGCATGGCGGGTCCTTGGTAGGATGCGAAAAAACCAGCATAGAACAGAAGCCCATTCATGCCCATTGCCACCCAAGACTCCTGGAAGCACCTGCCCGCGCCCGCTCAACGTGAACCGCTGCATTTTCAGGGGCGTTATACCGCCGACGAGTACGCCCGCTTGCAGCACGGCGTGATTCCGCAGGAGATGGAAGACAAATGGTTCATCTACCTGCATGACGGCTGGCTGCGTTTGCATCGCAGCTGGACCGGAAACTGGATCTACGCGCTGCGGCTGGAGCAGGACGGCGATGCATGGACGGTGACTGATTCGTGGGTGAACCGTGATCCGGAGCAATACCGGTTGACCGATGCGGAATATGACCGGGCTTCGCTGCAAAGGATGTTGCAGTGGCTGATCAAGGGACCGGCGGTTTGAGGTAGGCGCATGGGCGTTTCGCGCCGTGCCTGGGTTTGCGCTTCGATGGGTGTCAGACACGCGGGTCGCATTTGCCCGGGCTCGGGGCGGCGTCTCTGAGGGTGTCAGACACCTGGCGCAACAGCGCGCAGCGTCATCGCCCCGACGCGGGACAGCGCGTAAGTCCCGCCAGGCCGCCCGCGCGGCCGACGCGGGGCGGGCACCGCAAGACGCTTCAAACCCAGTCGACGCCGGCAAGAACCTCAAGAACCCCACCCGCCCCAACGCCCGCCAAGCTGAATCCACCCGAGTCCGGTGTGGCGGCGGCCCGAGGGAATCTGAAGGGAAGGCCGAAGGCCTGGACGAAGATGACGAAGGGGGAGTCCGGAGCGAAGGCTCCGGACCGCAATCGTAGCCCCGCGCGCCACAGGCCGGCGACGCGCCGGGCGCCACTAGAAACCAAAACGCCCGCCAAGAAAAGCATCCCGGCGGGCGTTCACATTCCATCGCGACAGGCACCTGATCAAGGACGCCCGCCGCTACAAACCTCAATTCAAGCTGGCACCCGAAATCTTCACGATCTCCTGATACTTCGCCTTCTCGGCCTTCACAAAATCGGCAAACGCTTCAGGCGTCATCGGGCCCGCTTCGGAGCCCATCGTCAGCAGACGCTGCTTCACATCCGCCTGCCCCATCGCCTCGGCATAGGCCTTGTTCAGCTTCGCCACCACCGGCGCCGGCGTTCCGCCCGTCGTGAACACCCCGAACCACGTGCCCAGGTCAAAACCCTTCACGCCCGATTCCTCGACGGTCGGCACATCAGCCAGCAACGACGAGCGCTTGGCCGTCGTCACCGCCAGCGCCTTCACCTTGCCGTCCTTGATCAGCGGGGCCGACGCCGCCAGATTGTCGAACATGAAGTCCGACTGGCCCGACAGCAGCGCCAACTGCGCCGGCGCCGCGCCCTGGTAGGGGATGTGCTCCACATTGATGCCGGCCCGCGCTTTCAGCAGCTCGCCCGACAGGTGGCCCGCGCTGCCATTGCCGCCCGAACCGTAATTCAGCTTGCCCGGATTCTTCTTCGCGTATTCGATCAAGTCCGCCAGCGTCTCGATCTTGTTCTTCTGCGCGAACTCCAGATTCATCACCAGCACGTTCGGCACCGCCGCCACGATCGTCACCGGCGCAAAATCCTTCACCGGGTCGTACGGCAGGTTGGCGAACAGCCACGGATTGATCGCGTGCGTTGCCACCGCGCCCATCACCAGGGTGTAGCCGTCAGGCTGCGCCTTGGCCACCAGGTCCGCGCCGATATTGCCGCCCGCGCCCGAACGGTTTTCCACGATCACCGGCTGACCCAGCGAACCGCGCACCTTCTCCGCCAGCATGCGCGCCATCGTATCCAGCGGGCCGCCGGGCGGGTAAGGCACCACGAAGCGGATCGGCTTCGTCGGGAAGTCAGCGGCCTGCGCCAGCGCCGGGGCGCCGAAAGGCAGGGTGGCGGCCAGCGCCACGGCGCCTTGCAACAGGGCGCGGCGCACGGCGCTGCGGGGGGTATTCGTCATGGTGTGTTCTCCTCACTCCGTAATCATTGGCGGTCAGTAGCATACCCCACCGTCGTGACGGAGGTAACAAAGGGCTACCAGCAAGAACGCCCCGAATTCCCGCAATTGGCCGTCGGCACTAAGAAAAAACCGCCCGAAGGCGGTTTGACGGATCCGTGCGCGATCAGTGCAGGATCTGGCTCAGGAAGAGCTTGGTCCGTTCGTTCTGCGGGTTGTCGAAGAACTCGTCCGGGGTGTTCTGTTCGATGATCTCGCCGCGGTCCATGAAGATCACGCGGTTCGCGACCTTGCGCGCAAAACCCATCTCGTGCGTCACGCAGATCATCGTCATGCCGCTTTCCTGGGCCAGGCTCACCATCACGTCCAGCACTTCCTTCACCATTTCCGGATCCAGCGCCGACGTCGGCTCATCGAACAGCATGATCTTGGGGTTCATGCACAGCGACCGCGCGATCGCCACGCGCTGCTGCTGGCCGCCCGACAGCTGGCCCGGAAACTTCTTGGCCTGCTCCGGAATGCGCACGCGCTCCAGGTACTTCATTGCGGTGGCTTCCGCTTCCGCGCGCGGCTTCTTGAGCACCCACATGGGTCCCAGCGTCAGGTTTTCCAGCACCGTCAGATGCGGGAAAAGATTGAAGTGCTGGAACACCATGCCCACGTCCTTGCGGATCGTCTCGATGTGCTTCAGGTCATTGGTGAGCTCCGTGCCGTCCACGATGATGTGGCCCTTCTGGTGCTCTTCAAGGCGGTTGATGCAGCGGATCATCGTGGACTTGCCCGAACCCGAGGGTCCGCACACCACGATGCGCTCGCCTGGCGCCACGTCCAGGTTGATGTTGCGCAACACGTGGAACTGGCCGTACCACTTGTTCACGTCCTGCAAACGAATAATGGCATCCGACATGCCTGTACTCCCGTAAGTATCGCGGTGCGCGCCCGCCTGGCGGCGGACGCGCGGCAAATTGCTAGCGTGCGTGACCCGTGGCCAGGCGTTTTTCCAGCGCCTGGCTGTATTTGGACATGGAGAAGCAGAAGACGAAGTAGATCAGCGAAATGAACAGGTACGCTTCCACCCCGAATCCGCGCCATGCCGCATCGGACAAGGCTGCCTTGGCCGCCAGCGTCAGGTCGAAAATGCCGATGATCACCACCAGCGACGTGTCCTTGAACAGCGCGATGAAGATGCTGACCAGCGGCGGAATCACGATCTTGAGCGCCTGCGGCAGAATGATCTTGCGCATCTGCTGCCAGTAGTTCAGGCCCAGCGAATCCGCGCCTTCGTACTGTCCCTTCGGAATCGCCTGCAAACCGCCCCGCACCGTTTCCGCGATGTAGGCCGCGGCGAACATGATGATTGCGATCTGCGCGCGCAGCAGCTTGTCGATCGAAAAGCCTTCCGGCAGGAACAGCGGCAGCATCACCGACGACATGAACAGCAGGCTGATGAGCGGCACGCCGCGGATCAGCTCGATGTACACGACGCACAGCGCCTTGATCGCCGGCATCTTCGAGCGCCGGCCCAAGGCCAGCAGCACGCCGATCGGGAACGCGAAGGCGATGCCGAACGTGGACAGGATGAGCGTCAGCGGCAGACCGCCCCAGCGCGCGTTTTCCACGTAGGTCAGGCCGAACACGCCGCCCCACATCAGCAGCGCCACGGCGGTCAGGCCCGCGGTCCAGATGACGGCGAGCTTCCAGTTCCAGAAACGGCGGATGCCGCTGCAGACGATCACGCCCACCAGGATGACGGTGGCGATCAGCGGCCGCCATTGTTCATCGTAGGGATACGTGCCGAACAGGATCAGCCGGTGCTTTTCAATGATGAACGCCCAGCAAGCGCCGCCGGCGGCGCGGCACTCCTGTGCGTTCGTGGCATCGAAGCTGGCCTTGATGAAGGCCCATTCAACCAGCGCCGGCACCGCCATCAGCAGGAACCACGCGAGCAGCACCGTGATGAGGATGTTCAGCGGCGACGAGAACAGGCGCGTCCTGAGCCACGCCCAGGCTCCGGTCTGGTTGCTGGGCGGCGGCAGGGCTTCGCTGGGGGTATGCGTAGTGCTGCTCATATCAACGCTCCACCAGCGCGATGCGCTTGTTGTACCAGTTCATGAAGATCGAGATCGACAGGCTGACCGTGAGGTACGCGCCCATGATGATGAGAATGCCCTCGATGGCCTGGCCCGTCTGGTTCAGTGTCGTGTTCACCACCGAAACGATGTCGGGGTACCCGATGGCCACGGCCAGCGAGCTGTTCTTCGTCAGGTTCAGGTACTGGCTGGTCATCGGGGGGATGATCACGCGCAGCGCCTGCGGCAGGATCACCAGGCGCAGCACCTTCGAGCGCGGCAGGCCCAGCGAGCCCGCGGCTTCCCATTGGCCGTTGCTGACCGCCTGGATGCCCGAGCGCACCACTTCGGCAATGAACGCCGATGTGTAGATCACCAGACCCGCCAGCAGCGCGGCGAATTCCGGCGACAGCGTCAGGCCGCCCGAGAAGTTAAAGCCCTTGAGCGCCGGCATGTCCAGCGTCAGCGACGCGCCGCTGACCAGCCAGCCGATGAACGGCAGCCCGATCAAGAGACCAATGGCCCAGCGGCCCAGCGGGAACATGTGGCCGGTGGCCTCATGGCGCTTCTTGCCGTAGTGGCCCAGGATGATGATCGCGACGATCGCCAGTCCCAGCCCGGCCAGCATCCAGTCGAGCGAATTGCCTTCCAGCGCCGGCACTTTCAGGCCGCGGTTGGAAATGAACACGCCCGGCAGCGGATTGTGCGCCTGGCGCGGACCCGGCATGTTCTCGGTGATCAGCGCATACCAGAAGAAGAGCTGCAGCAGCAGCGGCACGTTGCGCATCACCTCGACATACACAGAGGTGATCTTAGCCACGAGCCAGTTCTTGGACAGGCGGCCGATGCCGATGAGCGTGCCCAGGATGGTCGCCAGCACGATGCCAAGGACGGCGACGCGCAGCGTGTTGAGCAGGCCGATCACGATGGCTCGGCCGTAAGTGTCAGAGGGGGAATAGGCGATGGCGGTTTCGCCGATGGCAAAGCCCGCCTCGCGGTTCAGGAAGCCGAAGCCCGTGGCGATGTTGCGCACGGACAGGTTGTGGAGCGTGTTTGAAACCAGGAACCACACGGCCCAGGCTACCGCGGTCAGCGCAATGACCTGGTAGACGATGGCGCGCACGCCGGGATCGTTCCAGTTCAGACGCCGTGGGGGTGCCGAAATCGGGGCGTTTTTGTTGGGAGTCATCATGATGAATCTACAGAAGTCGGACACCGGGTGGCAGGCCCGAAAAGCCGCGCCACCCACTTCTGCCGCCCGCCCGAAGGCGGGTTAGGGCCTGTCCAGAATACACGTCCTGTGCAGACAGGCCCTAGGCATGACGGAGAGCCGTGCTCCGCCATGCCAGGCAGCCGCGCGTCAGCGCACCGGCCAGCCGTACATCAAGCCACCTTGCTTGTACGAAGCGTTCAAGCCGCGCTCCAGCTTCATCGCGCTGTTCTTGCCCAGCGTGTTTTCGAAGCTTTCGCCGTAGTTACCCACGTTCTTGATGATGTTGTAGGCCCACTTGTCGTCCACGCCCAGGTTCTTGCCCATGCCCGGGGTCACGCCCAGGATGCGCTGGATGTTGGGGTTGGGGCTCTTGAGCATTTCGTCGACGTTGGCCTTGGTGATGCCGTATTCCTCGGCTTCCAGCATGGCGTTCAGCGACCAGCGCACGATGTTGAACCACTGCTCGTCGCCCTGGCGCACCATGGGACCCAGCGGTTCCTTCGAGAAGTCTTCCGGCAGGATGACGAACTTGTCCGGGTTCTCGAGCGTCGTGCGGGTCGAGGCGAGCTGCGACTTGTCGGTCGTGAACGCGTCGCAACGGCCGGCCGAGAAGGCGCGGATGATTTCGTCGTACTTGTCGATCACGACCGGCTTGAATTCGATCTTCTGGCTGCGGAACCAGTCGGCGAGGTTCAGTTCGGTGGTGGTGCCCGGCTGCACGCAGATGGTGGCGCCGTTCAGTTCCTTGGCGCTCTTGACGTTCAGGTCCTTGGAGACCATGACGCCCTGGCTGTCGTAGTAGTTCACGCCCACGCCGATCAGGCCCAGCGTCGTGTCACGGGTCAGCGTGACGGTGGTGTTGCGGGTCAGCACGTCGACTTCGCCGGATTGCAGCGCGGTGAAGCGTTGCTGGGTGTTCAAGGGCGTGAACTTGACCTTGGTCGCGTCGCCGAACATGGTAGAGGCGATGGCGCGGCACATGTCCACGTCGATACCCTTGTATTCGCCCTTGCTGTCAGCGATGGAGAACCCCGGGATGCCCGTCGAAACCCCACACTGGACAAACCCTTTCTTCTTGACGTTATCGAAGGTTGCGCCCGCATTGGCAGCCGAGGATGCAGCGAACAGGGCAGCGCCAATGGCAGCGAGTTTCAGTACTTTCATCGTGATCTCCGTGTGGGATGAAGCGAATCCAAAGCAAAGGCCGGGTTGGGCCCACGCATGGGGCGGATGGTAGCGTCCGAAAAGCACACGGCGCATCCGGGAATTCCCTTGAAATATAGGGACACTGGATGAAATGAAACGCTGTTTTTGACTAAAAACAGGGACGCGCTTTCAGATTTACGAACCTGTGTTTCAGCCGGCCGAATGATGCGCACATGTTCCCACCGCGCCAACAGATGTAGGCCACCTTACTGTCCCCGAGTTACTATGGCGGCTTCATCTGACAGCCGCCATGATCGAATTCCAGCACGTATTCAAATCGTATGGTCGCGGCCGCAATATTCTGGCCGACATCAACTTCCGCGTGAGCGCGGGAGAGTTCGTTTTCGTATCGGGGCCATCCGGCGCCGGCAAGTCCACGCTGCTCAAGCTGATCGGCGGTCTTGAGCCCGCCAGCCGGGGGTCCATCCAGGTGAACGGGCAGCGGCTGGACAAGCTGCCGGCCCGCGCCCGGCCCTACCTGCGCCGCGCGGTCGGCGTCATCCTGCAGGACACGCACCTGCTGTTCGATCGAAGCGCGTTCGAAAACGTGATGCTGCCGCTGGCGGTCCAGGGCCACCCCTGGGATTCCGCCGCGTCGCGCGCCCGCGCCGCCCTGGACAAGGTCGGACTGTCGGGCAAGGAAGACCTCAACCCCATCGAGCTTTCGGGCGGCGAGCAGCAGCGCCTGGCCATCGCCCGGGCCATCGTCAACCGGCCCGCCATCCTGATTGCGGACGAACCCACCGCCAACCTCGACCACGACAACGCGCAACGCATCATGAACGTGTTCCGCGACTTCAACCGCGTCGGCGTCACCACGCTGATCGCCTCGCACGACCAGGAACTCATGGCGCGCTACGCCACCCGCACCCTGCGGATCGAGCCGGGCAAGTTTGCCGACTCCCACGGCCCCGCCACCCCCACGGACGGCATGGCCGCACAGGCTGCGCCGGCACGCGCCGCCCGCACCGAGCCAGGCCTTGGCCATCCGGGAGAGTCCGCATGAACGCCTGGCTGCGGCAACATCGCTACGCGCTGCTGGTCACGCTGCGCCGGCTGATCAAACAACCCTTCTCCTCGCTCGCCAACCTGCTGGTCATGGCGCTGGCGCTGGCGCTGCCGCTCTTGGGCAGCGCCATCCTGGTGTCCGTGCAACCGGTTGCGCGGGAAATGTCCGTCACGCCGGAGGTCACGGTCTTCATGCGTGTGGACGCCCCGGCAGGCGCCGCCGCGGACGTGGCCAAGCGCATCAAGGACGACTACCCGCAGGACGTGCGCGCCGTGCGCGTGGTGGGCCGCGAAAGCGCCTTGGCCGACCTGCGCGCCAACCCCGCCTGGCAGGAGGCGCTGGCCGTGCTGCCCGGCAATCCGCTGCCCGATGCGGTCGTCGTCACGCTGGCCGATGGCGACAACCTGGCCGGACGCGCCGATACGCTGGCCTCGGCCTGGAAGCAATGGAACCACGTGGACCTCGTCCAGCTGGACAGCGCCTGGGTCCAGCGGCTGGAAGCCATCCTGCGCTTCGCGCGGATCGGCCTGGGATTCCTGGCCGCGTGCGTGGCGGTCGTGGTGCTGGCCACCGTCTTTAACACGGTGCGCATGCAGGCGCTGTCGCAACGCGAGGAAATCGGCGTGGCGCGGCTGGTCGGCGCCACCGAATCGTTCGTGCGCCGGCCGTTCCTTTATTTGGGTGCGCTGTCCGGCGCCCTGGCCTCCTTGCTGGCCATCGGGGTCGCGGCGGTCGCGCTGTCGCCCCTGAACGAGGCCCTGCTGGGACTGGCCCGCAGCTACGGGGCGGAGTTCGCCCTGCACCTGCCGGGCGCCCCCGTCCTGATCGGCGCGGTCATCGCCTCCGCCGCGCTCGGCGCGCTGTCTGCCCGCTGGTCGGTCACGCGCAGCACCCGGTTCTGACCCCGCCGCGAGGGGGGCCCGCCCCCTCAGGTACTGCCGTCCACGTCCGGCCCGCCGTCTGTGTCTTATCTGCCGGCGGGTCTAAAGGTCCGTTTGAAGCCCCTTCCTCCCCGTGATCCGGGGAAAGACCCCCAAATGCTCTGTGTACGATGACTGCCTGCCATCCGTGCGGGCCGTTTTGCGTGCGGGGGACAGGTACGAGTTCCAATAAACGACGCTTTGGTCGTATTTACACAGTTTTCTTCCAAGCGCTGCCGGGATATGCAAGAATAAAGCGACATTTTTGTACATTTTTTGTCACAATTACCGCTTCCGCTCGCATTTCAGTGTCTCAATCGCCGTTTTTGCCCAGATATCCGTCCCATGGCCGCTCTTGAAGCCCGCGCAACACGTCACTACTTCGACAGCGCGTTCCAATCTCAGGCAGTGAAAGTGCTCCCCAACGAGTACTACGTCACCAACGAGAACATGATGATCTCGACCGTGCTGGGGTCCTGTGTGGCGGCGTGCATCCACGATCCGGTGACGGGCGTGGGCGGCATGAACCACTTCATGCTGCCTGAGGGCGACATGCAGTCCCCCGCGTCGGCCACCATGCGCTATGGCGCCTTTGCGATGGAAGTGCTGATCAACGAGCTGCTCAAGGCCGGCGCCTCGCGCGACCGCCTGGAAGCCAAGGTGTTCGGTGGCGGCGCCGTGCTGGCGGCCATGCAGCAGATGAACATCGGCGAGCGCAACGGCCAGTTCGTCCTGAACTACCTGAAGACCGAAGGCATCCCCGTCAAGGCGCAGGATCTGGGCGACGTGCACGCGCGCCGCATCAATTACTTCCCGCGCGACGGCCGGGTGATGGTGCGCAAGATGGCGCCGCACCACCAGCGCGCCGAAGAGATCATCGCCAAGCGCGAACAGGAAGCCGCGCAAAGCGCGGCGGCCAAGACCGCCACGCCGCAACGGGTCGAGCGCTTTGCGCGGCCGGGCGTCGAACGTTTCGACCGTCCAGGCGTGGAACGGCTGGATCGTCCCGGCGTCGAGCGGCTGAACCGCCCCGGCGTCGAGCGTTTCGACCGTCCTGCCGCCCGCCCCGGCGTGGAACGCTTTGATACCGGACTGACCCGGCGTCCCAAGCCGTAACCCGGCCGGCCCGCCGCGCAGGGCGGCCGAGTGCAATAGCGGGTGGGCGTCCTACAATCTGCGCATGTCCACCCTCCGCCTCTTCTATGCGCTATGGCCGTCCCCTTCGCTGGCGGCGTCTCTTGCCGGTTGGGCAGAGCAGGCCAGGCTGACATGCGGCGGACGCGCCATGCGCACCGAGACGCTGCATCTGACGCTGGCATTCCTGGGGCCGGTCGACAGCGCCCTGGCCGATGAACTGGCCGATGAACTGGCCGCCGCCACGCCCGAACGCGGGCTGGCGCCGGGCGACGTGCCGTTGGAACGCTATGGGGTGTTCAGCCGCCAGCGCATCCTGTGGGCGGGCCCGTCCGAAACGCCTTTCGGCCTGCAGCAAGCTCACGACGATCTCTGGCAGTGGCTGGCAGGCTACGGGCTCACCCCGCCCACCCAGCCTTTCCGCCCGCACGTCACGCTGCTGCGCAACATCACGCAGGCCGAGCCGCCCGACGACGCGCCCGCGCCGCTGGCCTGGCATTACGACCGCATGGTGCTGGTCGCGTCCGAGTCGCTGACCGGCGGCAGCCGCTACCGCATCGTGGCGCAATCCCGGCCGCTCGGCGGCTAGGGCACAATCGTACGGTTGCCAATACCTGGGACCCCCATGATCATCCTGCTGGATCAAGACGGCGTGCTGGCCGATTTTGAACACGCCTTCATCGACGCCTGGCGCGCGCGCCACCCTGACGTCGCGCCCGTGGCGTTCGAGAACCGCAAGTCCTTCTACATCCGCGAGGACTACGCCCCCGAACTACGCGGGATGGCCGAGGCCATCTACACGGCGCCGGGCTTCATCCGCAACCTGCCGCCGGTCCCGGGCGCGCTCGCGGCCTTCAAGGAGTTGCTGGCGCTGGGCATGGACGTGCGGATCTGCTCGTCGCCGCTGTCCCAGTTTGAAAACTGCGTCGCCGAGAAATACCTGTGGGTGGAAAAGAACCTGGGCCGCGAGGCCACCAACCGGCTGATCCTGACCAAGGACAAGACGCTGGTGCAGGGCCATCTGCTGATCGACGACAAACCGCATATCGAAGGCGCCGCGCGGCCGCGCTGGAAGCACATTCTGTTCGATGCGCCGTACAACCGTGAGGTGACGGACCGCCCGCGCATCAACTGGCAGAACTGGCGCAACGTGCTGGCCGGCGAGCTCTATACGGCAGACGCCTGACTCCGGCTGAATCCTGTTCAGGCGTCATCGTTTGGGACTATCCTGTGGAGTCGTACGCCCCACCCGGGAGGAGCCCGCGCCATGAATCTGTACCGCCTGCTCAAGCAGCGAGAAGCCGACCACAAGCCTCTGCGAGTCGCATTGTTGGGCGCCGGAAAGTTCGGCGCCATGTTCATGAGCCAGGCCCCGCGCACGCCGGGCATCCGCCTGGTGGCGGTGGCGGACCTGGTGCCCGACCGGGCCCGCGCCGCGCTGACCCGTGTCGGCTGGCCGGCCGGCGCCCTCAACGCCAGCAGCATCAATGACGCCTACAAGAACGGCAAGGTCTATTTCTGCGACGATGCGCGCACCGTCATCGCCAGCCCCGACGTCGACATCGTCATCGACGCGACCGGCCAGGCCGCCGCCGGCATCACGCACGTGCTCACCTGCTGCGAATACGGCAAGCACATCATCATGGTCAACGTGGAGGCCGACGCGCTGGCCGGCCCGCTGCTGGCGCGACGCGCGCGCGAAGCGGGCATCGTCTATTCGCTGGCCTACGGCGATCAGCCCGCCCTGATCTGCGAAATGGTGGACTGGGCGCGCGCCAGCGGATTCGAGGTCATGGCAGCGGGCAAGGGCACCAAGTATCTACCCGAATTCCACACGTCCACCCCCGACACCGTCTGGCCGTACTACGGCTTCACCGCCGAAATGGTGGCGGCGGGCGACTTCAACGCGCAGATGTTCAACAGCTTTCTGGACGGCACCAAGAGCGCCATCGAGATGGCGGCCGTCTCCAATGCCACGGGTCTTTTGCCGTCGCCCTCGGGCCTGCACTTTCCGCCTTGCGGGGTGGATGATCTGGCGCGCGTGCTGCGTCCCCGCGAGGACGGCGGCATGCTGCATCATCGCGGCCAGGTCGAGGTGATCTCGTCGCTGGAACGCGACGGACGGCCGGTGTTCCGGGATCTGCGCTGGGGCGTGTATGTCACGCTTGCGGCCGACAGCGACTACGTGCGGCGCTGCTTTCAGGAGTATGGCCTGGTCACCGATCCCAGCGGCAACTTCACCGCCATGTACAAGCCCTACCACCTGATCGGCCTGGAACTGGGCATCAGCGTGGCCAGCGTGGGCCTGCGGCGCGAGCCCACCGGCGCGCCCGCGGGCTGGCACGGCGACGTCGTGGCCACCGCCAAGCGCGACCTGCAGGCCGGCCAGATCCTGGACGGCGAAGGCGGCTACACGGTGTACGGGCGCCTGATGCCGGCCCCCGATTCGGTCGAGGAAGGCTATCTGCCGCTGGGCTTGTCGAACAAGGTCAAGCTGAAGAACCCCGTGCGCCAGTCGCAGGCGATCCGCTGGCGCGACGTGGAGTACGACGAACGCTCGACCGCGGTGCAGTTCCGCCGCGAGATGGAGCAGACCTTCGCGTAGGCCCGGCCCCGCGGTCACACGGGCGCGGGGCGCTCCGCCTGGAACAACCGCAGCCGGTCCGCCGCGTTGCGCAGGTGCTCTTCGGCGGCGCGGCCCGCAGCGTCGGAATCACCGGCTTCAATGGCGGCAAAGATGGCCTGATGCTCGCTCTGCACGGCGGCCATGCGCTCGGCATACCTGCGCGCCGTGTTGTGGCGCGCGCTGCGGATGACGCGGCGCACGTTGGCTTCCAGGTAGTCGTTCAGCGCCACCAGGTGCGGGTTGTGCGTCGCCTGCACGATGGCCTGGTGGAATTGATAGTCTTCCTCGTCGCCCAGCTTGTCGTTGATGAGCGCGTACTCCATGCCCACCAGCGCCTGCCGCATCTTCTTCAGGTCGGGCTCGGTGCGCCGCTGCGCCGCATAGCGCGCCGCCGTGACTTCGATCGACAGCATCAGTTCCAGGATGTGCTCCAGGTCCTGGTTGTCGCCTGGCGTGGGCGCGGCGATGCGAAATGCGTTCTTCTGGAAATTCGGGTCGACGAACACGCCGCTGCCCTGCTGCGACGTGACCAGCCCTTCGGACTTGAGGCGGGCCAGGGCCTCGCGCACGACCGCGCGGCTGACTGAGTGCATCTCGGTGAGCTGCTTTTCGGTCGGCAGGCGATCGCCGGGGGCCAGCACGCCTTGGCGTATCTGGTCGGCCAGGGCGTCCGCCACGGCCGCCGATAGCGAGCTGCGGGGCGCGGCGCGCGCCGGATCGGGTTCTTGACTTGGCTGCATGTGGATCGTTCGAACGTGAGGGCGGCGCGCGGGCGCGTCGGCCATGGTTATAGGAATGTCTCGCGTGGTGGTTCCGACAGGCTGGTTCGCGGCAGCGCCCTGGAAATTATAGGTTTGCCGGTTTTTTTTCCGGCGCGCCGCGTTCTGGCACTTTACGCGATATAGATCCCGCCATTGACCTGCATGACCTCGCCCGTCACGAAGGCCGCCAGCGGCGAGCACAGGAAGGCGATGGTTCCGGCGATTTCCTCGGCCGTGCCAAAGCGGCGTAGCGGCGTGCTTTCCAGCAGCTGCGCGCCCTTCTGCCCGATCAGGTCGTGCGTCATGGAGGTGGCGATGATGCCGGGCGCCACCGCGTTCACGCGGATCTGCGGGGCCAGCTCCAGCGCCAGGCTGCGGGTAAAGCTTTGCACCGCGCCCTTGGACGCGGCGTAGGCGGCGTGCGCGTAGCTGCCGCGCTGCGCGGCCAGCGACGTCAAGAGGACGATCGAACCGTCATGGCGCAGATGGCGCTGCGCGGCGCGGCACACGTAGAACGTGCCGTCCAGATTCACGCGCATCAGCGTGCGCCAGGACTCGTCGCTGGTGTCCTTGACGAGCTGCTCGGGGTAGATGCCCGCGCAGTGGACCAGATGGTCAAGCCCGCCAAAGTGCCGGGCCGCGGCCTCGAACACCCGTTCGCAATCGTGCGACACCGATACGTCCAGCGCGTGCGTGTAGACGCGCTGCCCGCTGGGATCGAGCTCGGCTGCCACTTCCTGCAGCCGCGCGTTGTCGATGTCGGTCAGCACCAGCCGCGCGCCATGCGCGGCCATGAGGCGCGCCGTGGCCAAGCCGATGCCATTGCCCGCGCCGGTGATGGCGGCAACCTGCCCCTCGAACGAAATCATCCTGTCTCCTGAAGCTGTTTTTGGCGGCCCGCGTCGCGTTCGCGGCAGCGGCTCGAATTCAGATTGAACGCCTGAATCGGTTGCTTGACACGAGAAAAACGCTTGCCCTATGATTTATCGGACAACTTAATAAAGTTGCCTGACAACTTGTCTGGAAAGCGTAAATCAACTGCCGCTTTCAGGCAAGTCAGTCAGAAAAACACGGCGTCACGCCGCATAAACAGGCAGGGGACAACCAGGTGAACTTCACCGGCAGCATGACCGCATCCGCGCCCTCGGCACGTCCGACGGCGCATCCTCAGACGCCCCGGCGGCTTCATGCCCTGCCCGGCCGGCGCCTCGCCCCGGCGCCTCGCGCGTCCGCGGCCGGCGCCATTGCCTATCCTTCGCGCCACATCGCCTGCCCGCCCTCGCGGCGCGCGGGCGATGCGGCGTGCGCGCCTGCCTGACCCACGCAAATCAACACACTCCCGTTCCACGGAGGAGACACGCATGAAATTGGCTTTCACCACCGGTCTGCTGTGCCTGGCCGGACTCGCCGCCACCGCCCACGCCGCACCCGTCAAGATCGGACTGATCGAAACGCTGTCGGGCCCGCAAGCCTCGACCGGCCTGATGTTCCGCGCCGCCGTCAAATACGAGCTGGACCGCATCAACGCCGCTGGCGGCTGGAACGGCCAGCCGCTGGAGCTGGTGGAGTTCGACAACCAGGGTGGCCCCGTGGGCGCCTCGGACCGTTTCCGTGCCGCAGCCGCCGAGGGCGTGCAGGTGCTGGTGCAGGGGTCGTCCTCGGCCATTTCGGGCCAGCTCACCGAAGACGTGCGCAAGCACAACCTTCGCAACCCGGGCAAGGAGATCGTATTCCTGAACGTGGGCGGCGAAGCGCTGGAGCTGACCGGCCAGAAGTGCCACTTCTACCACTTCCGCTTCACCACCAACGCCGACCTGCGCGTGAAGGCGCTGGCATCCGTCATGTCCGCCGACGGCACGCTGGGCAAGCGCGTGTACGCGATCAACCAGAACTACTCGTGGGGCCAGGACATGGAAGGCGCGACCGAGCGCTTTGCCAAGGAGTACGGCTACGAGGTCGTGGGCAAGACGCTGCACGAGGTCAACAAGATCCAGGACTTCGCGCCCTACGTCGCGCGCATTCGCTCGGCCACGCCCGACACCGTGGTCACCGGCAACTGGTCCAACGACCTGCTGCTGCTCATGAAGGCCACGCAGGCCGCCGGTCTGAAGGTGCGCTTTGCCACGGTGTTCCTGGACCAGGTCGGCAACCTGGCCAACGCCGGCGAGGTCGCGCTGGGCCATTACATCGCGCACCCGTACAACATCGAGGCCGCCGGCGAGGAAGGCGCGGCGTTCGCCGAGGACTACAAGTCCAAGACGGGCCACTACCCCAGCTACACCGAGCCGCAGACCGTGATCGGCGTGCGCTTCCTGGGCGAGGCCTTGAAGCAGGTCAAGCCGCAGGACGGCAAGCTGCCGGTGCCCGAATTGGCGCTGGCGCTCGAGAAGGTCACCTACAAATCGGCGTTGGGCGAATACACCATGCGCGCCGAAGACCATCAGGTGCAGTTGCCGATGGTGGTGTCCAAGGTGGGCAAGAACGCCAAGTACAAGGCCGACGGCACCGACATGGGCTTCGAACCGGTGAAGGTGCTGGCCGCGGCGGACGTGTCCGCGCCGGTGCAGGGCACCTGCAAGATGCAACGTCCGAAGTGATGCCCGCGCGGCGGGCTGTGCGCTGAAAGGCGCGCGGGCCGCCGCCGGCACATGACAAGCGCACTCCCGGCGCGGGCCGGGCAAAAACAACGTGCGCAATCGCTCGCGGGACGCCTGGCGTCCCGCGCAAGAATCCTGGAGCGGACATGGAATACTTTACCGTCTCGCTGTTGAACGGCGTGATCTACGGCCTGCTGCTATTCATGGTGTCGGCAGGCCTGACACTGATTTTCGGGATGATGGGTGTGCTGAACTTCGCGCACGCATCGTTCTACATGATCGGCGCGTATGCCGCCTACACCCTCACGCCCGTCACGGGCTTCTGGACGGCGCTGGTGCTGGCCACGATCATCGCGGGCGTGCTGGGCATGGGCGTCGAACGCTTCTTCCTGCGCCGCGTGCACAAATTCGGCCACGCGCAGGAACTGCTGGTCACCTTCGGGCTGGCGTTCATCGTCGCCGAGCTGATCAAGCTGTTCTACGGCGACTTTCCCGTCGACTACCGCGTGCCGCCGTTCCTGAACTTCGCGGCATTCCGCGTGTTCGACGCGGACTATCCGTTCTACCGCCTGCTGATGGGCGGCGTGTCGCTGGCGATGTTCGCCGTGATCTACCTGCTATTGTCGCGCACCCGCGTCGGCATCGTGGTGCGTTCGGCCATCTACCGGCCGCGCATGGCCGAGGCGCTGGGCCACAACGTGCCGCTGGTCTTCATGAGCGTGTTCGGCGTGGGCGCGGCGATGGCGGGCCTGGCCGGCGCGGTCGCGGGCGCCTTCTACACCACCAACCCGAACATGGCGCTGGAACTGGGCGTGCTGGTGTTCGTAGTGGTCGTGGTGGGCGGCCTGGGCTCGCTGGAAGGCGCGATGATCGCTTCGCTTCTGATCGGCCTGATCAGCTCGTTCTCGGTCGGCATCGACGCCAGCCTGGCGACGCTGTTTGGTCTGTTCGGCGCGCGTGAGTGGGCCGAAAGCGTGGGCGGGCTGATGACGGTGAAGATCTCCAGCCTGGCCGCAACGCTGCCGTTTCTCTTGATGCTGGTGGTGCTGCTGGTCAAGCCGTCGGGACTGAAGGGAGAGCAGGCATGAGCCAGACCGCCACTTCCACCCGCCGCGCCACGGGCGCGCTGCTGTTGATCCTGTGCGTCGCCGCGCTGTGCGCGCTGCCGTGGCTGCTGCCTGCCGGGCAGCTCGTGGCGGCCGTGCAGATGCTGATCGCCGCGCTGTTCGCCTGCGCCTTCAACCTGCTGGCAGGCCAGGGCGGCATGCTGTCCTTTGGCCATGCCGCTTACTTTGGCGTCGGCACCTTCGCCACCATCCACGCGATGAATGCGCTGGGCGGCGCGGGCCTATTGCCCACGCCGCTGATGCCGCTGGTGGGCGGCGTGGCCGGGCTGCTGTTCGGCCTGATCGCCGGCTGGTTCGCCACCATGCGATCGGGCGTGTATTTTTCGATGATCACGCTGGCGCTGGCCGAACTGCTGCACGCGCTGGCGCCGCACCTGAAAAGCGTCTTCGGCGGCGAGGCGGGCGTGTCCGCGATGCGCATGCCGGCTTGGGGCTTTACCTTCGGCTCGGACATCGAGGTGTACTACCTGGTGCTGGCGTGGGTGCTGGTGTCGCTGGCCGCGCTGTATGGCCTGACGCGCACGCCGCTGGGCCGGCTGACGCTGGGCCTGCGCGAAAACGCCAACCGTCTGCGCTACCTGGGCTACCGCCCGCATGCGCTCAAGACCATGGTGTTTGCGCTGTCGGCCATGTTTGCCGGCATCGCGGGGGGCTTGCAGGCGCTGAACATCGAAGCCGGCAACTACGTGCTGTTCGAGGTCAAGCTGTCCACCGACGCGGTGCTGTTCGCCTACATCGGCGGCGTCAATGCGTTCCTGGGACCGGTGCTGGGCGCGTCCATCCTGACCTTCCTGTCGCAGACGCTGGCCGACATCACGCGGTCGTGGCTGCTGTACCAGGGCATTCTCTTCGTGCTGGTGATGCTGTTCGTGCCGGACGGCCTGGTCGGCCTGGTGCAGCGCGCGGCCAAGTCGCTGCGCGAGCGCGGGCTGGCCAACTGGCTGCCGCGCGCCGCGGTTTCTGTGGCCGGGGGGCTGCTGCTCACCGGCGCCACCGTCTTCACCGTGGAACTGCTGCAACGCATGTTCGCGCGCGATTACCGCGCCCTCCTCGCCATGAACCCCGAGGCCGGCTGGCCCGCCATCCCGCTGTTCGGCCAGGACTGGGCGCCGCTTGCGGTATCGACCTGGCTGGTGCCGCTGGTGCTGTTTGCCGCGGGCCTTGCCGCCTGCCGCTGGGCGCTGGCCCTGTGGCGCGACACGGGCGAAGCCGCCCCCCTTCTGGAGCCCGCCCAATGAGCCACGAGATCCTGACCCTGACCGACGTGCGCAAATCCTTTGGTGAAGCGCAGATCATCCGCGGCGTGAATCTGGCGGTCGAAGCCGGCGAACGCCACGCCGTCATCGGCCCGAACGGCGCGGGCAAGTCCACGCTGTTTCACCTGATGTCGGGCTCGTTCGCGCCCACCTCGGGCGACATCAGCCTGCGCTCGCGCCCCATCGGCGGCCTGGCGCCCGAAGCCATCAACCGGCTCGGCCTGGCGCGTTCGTTCCAGATCACCAACGTGTTCCCGCGTCTGCCGGTGCGCGAAAACCTGCGCCTGGCGGTGCTGCGCATGCACGGCCTGGTCTACAACTTCTGGCGGCCCATCGCACGCAACCGCGCCGTCAACGAGGACGTGGACCGCCTGCTGGAGAAAGTGCGGCTGACGGCGCGCCAGAACACGGCGGCCGGCGACCTGAACTATTCCGAGCAGCGCTCGCTGGAAATCGGCATGACGCTGGCGTCGCGGCCCAAGGTGATCCTGCTGGACGAGCCCATGGCGGGCATGTCGCAGCACGAGGTCGACTACACGGTCGAACTCATCAAGGACGTGACGCGCGACTGCACCCTGCTGATCGTCGAGCACGACATGCAGGTGGTGTTCTCGCTGGCCGACCGCATCAGCGTGCTGGTCTATGGCGAGATCCTGGCCACCGGCACGCCCGCCGAGATCCGCGGCGACGCCCGCGTGCGCGAGGCCTACCTGGGAGAGGAAACGGTATGACGACGCAATCCCCTCTCTTGTCGCTGCAGGGCGTGCATGCCCACTACGGCAAGAGCCACATCCTGCACGGCATCGACCTGTCGATCGGGCGCGGAGAGGTCGTCAGCCTGCTCGGCCGCAACGGCGCGGGCCGCTCGACCACCATGAAAAGCATCATGGGCCTGGTGGACGTGACCGGCGGCCAGATCGCCATGGAAGGCCGCGACATCACCAACAAGCGTCCTTTCGAGATTGCCCGCGCGGGCCTGGCCTTCGTGCCCGAGGAACGCGAGGTGTTCGCCAATCTGACGGTGGACGAGAACCTGCGCATGGGCGAGCAGCCCCGGCGCGACGATGCGCCGTACTGGACCGTGGCGCAGATGTTCGACTACTTCCCCCGCCTGAAGGAACGCAGCAATACCCGCGCCGGCAACCTGTCGGGCGGCGAACAGCAGATGCTGACCATGTGCCGTTCGCTGCTGGGCAACCCCAAGGTCATCCTGATCGACGAGCCCACCGAAGGGCTGGCGCCCAAGATCGTCGAGGTGATCGCCGACGTCATCCGGGATATCCACAAGCAGGGCGTGTCGGTCGTGCTGGTGGAGCAGAAGCTGACGATCGCGCTGAAGGTGTCCACGCGCGTCAGCGTCATGGGCCACGGGCGCATCGTGTTCGAAGGACCGCCCGCGCAGCTGCATGACCGCCAGGACGTCGTCCAGGAATGGCTGGCGGTCTGAGCCGCCTTACGTACTCACCTTACACAGGCACACATCGTGGACAACACCACTGAAGTCATTCATGCCGAGTTGCGCGGCCAGGCGGTCGTCATCACCGGCGGCGCGAAGGGCATCGGCTACAGCACGGCGCAGGCCTTTGCACGCCAGGGCGCGCGCGTCGCGCTGCTGGACATGGATGCCGGCGCGCTGGACGCCGCCGTCGCGGCCCTGACCGCCGACGGCGCGCAGGCCATGGCGGTGCAGGCGTCCGTCACGGATGCCGACGCCGTCGAGCGCGCCTTTGCGCAGGTTGCGGAAACCTGGGGCGGCATCGACGTGCTGGTCAACAACGCCGGCATCTCGGCCAACAAGCCCACGCTGGAAGTCACCGTGGACGAATGGCGCCGGGCCGTCGACATCAACCTGACGGGCGTCTTCCTGTGCGCGCAGGCCGCAGGCCGGCGCATGGTGCCCGCCGGCTCGGGCAGCATCATCAACCTGGCCTCCATGTACGGCGTGGTGGCCGCCCCCGACCGCGCCGCCTACTGCGCCACCAAGGGCGCAGTGGTGCTGCTGACCGAGACGCTGGCCGTGGAATGGGGCCCGGCGGGCGTGCGCGTCAATGCGCTGGCGCCTGGCTACGTCGAAACCGACCTGGTGCGCGACCTGGCCGCGCGCGGTCGTCTGGACCCCGAACGCCTGAAGCAACGCACGCCCCTGCGCCGCATGGCGCAGCCGGCCGAAATGGCCGACCTGGCGGTTTTCCTGGCTTCGCGCCAGGCCGCCTACATCACCGGACACACCCTGGTGGCAGACGGCGGCTGGAGCCGCTACAGCTACCTCTGATTGCCCCGACGCTTAAAAAAACACACTGGAGATTCATTCATGGCCACCTACCAACCGCTCGAGCCCCAGGCGCCCTGGCGGCAACTGACGGCCGAGGCTTCGGACTGGCAGCAGGCGGACCCCGCGCTGCTCGGCACGATGCTGACCCAACTGCACTGGATCCGCGCTTTCGAGGAAGCCGTGCTGGAACTGGCCGCCGAAGGCCTGGTGCACGGTCCCGCGCACTCGTCGGTCGGGCAGGAAGGCGGCGCCGTCGGCTCGGTGCTGGCCCTGGGCGCCGGCGACCAGATCAACGGCTCGCACCGCGGCCATCACCAGTTCCTGGCCAAAGCGCTGCAGCACGTGGCGCCGCTGGGCCTGGATCCGCGCAACCCGCTCACGCCCGCCATCGACGAGGTCCTGCACAAAACGCTGGCCGAGATCATGGGATTGGCAAACGGCTACTGCCGCGGCCGTGGGGGCAGCATGCACCTGCGCTGGCTGGAAGCGGGCGCGCTGGGCACCAACGCGATCGTCGGCGGCGGCGTGCCGCTGGCCGCCGGCGCGGGCTGGGCGCACAAGCACGCGGGCACGGATCGCGTAGCCGTGACGTACTTCGGCGACGGCGCGGTGAACATCGGCTCGGTGCTGGAAACGATGAACCTGACCGCCGCGTGGAAGACGCCGCTGTGCTTTTTCATCGAGAACAACCGCTACGCCGTGTCCACGACCGTGGAAGAGTCCACCGCCGAGCCGCGCCTGTCCGCGCGCGGCCTGGCCTTCAACATTCCCGCGTGGAAGGTCGACGGCATGGACCCGCTGGCCGTGCACCTGGCCATGTCGGAAGCCGTGGCGCACATGCGCGCGGGCAAGGGTCCCACCATCGTCGAGGTGGACGTCTACCGTTTCTTCCACCAGAACGGGCCCTTCCCCGGCAGCGCGTTTGGCTATCGCACCAAGGACGAAGAGGCGCAATGGCGCCTGCGCGATCCGCTGGACCGCATCGCAGCCGAGATGATCGGCCGCAAGCTGGTCACGCAGGCGGAGGTGGACGCGCTGCGCCAGCGCTGCAAGGACGTGATGAAGGAAGTGTCCGGCCGCCTGACCGAAGCGGCTGACGGCGGCAAGCGACGCGTGCGCGCCGACCTGTGGCCCAGCCCGGATTTCCGCGACGTGGGCCTGCGCAGCGATGGCTCGGAACTGGCCGGCCTGCGCTACCAGGAGGCGGCGGACCACACCGGCGCCACCGTCACGCGCAAGTTCGTCGATGCGGTGGCCGACGTGCTGGACCGCCGCATGGAAACCGACCCCGGCGTCGTGGTGCTGGGCGAAGACGTGCACCGTCTGAAGGGCGGCACCAACGGCGCCACGCGCGGCCTGAAGGACAAGTACCCGGACCGAGTGCTGGGCACGCCCATTTCCGAAAACGCCTTTGCAGGACTGGGCGGCGGGCTGGCGATGGACGGCCGCTACAAGCCCGTCGTGGAATTCATGTATCCAGACTTCATGTGGGTCGCGGCCGACCAGATCTTCAACCAGATCGGCAAGGCGCGCCACATGTTCGGCGGCGACATCGACGTGCCCTTTGTGCTGCGCACCAAGGTCGCGATGGGCACGGGCTACGGGTCGCAGCATTCGATGGACCCGGCCGGCATCTTCGCCACCGCGCCCGGCTGGCGCATCGTCGCCCCGTCCACGCCGCACGATTACGTCGGCCTGATGAACACGGCGCTGGCCTCCAAGGACCCGGTGCTGGTCATCGAGCACGTCGATCTGTACGCGTCCTCGGGCGAGGTTCCCGAGAATGACCTGGACTACGCCATTCCGTTCGGCCGCGCGCAAGTGCGGCGCGAGGGCGGCAAGGTCACCATCCTGACGTACCTCTCCATGGTCAGCCGCGCGCTGGCCGCCGCCGAAGCGGCCGGCGTGGATGCGGAAGTCATCGACCTGCGCACGCTGGACCGCGCCAGCCTGGACTGGGACACCATTGGCGCCAGCATCAAAAAGACCAACAACGTGCTGATCGTGGAACAAGGCGCGCGCGGCACGTCCTACGGCGCCATGCTGGCCGACGAGATCCAGCGCCGCTACTTCGACTGGCTGGACCAGCCGGTCAAGCGCGTCACGGGCGGCGAGGCCTCGCCCAGCATCTCCAAGGTGCTGGAGCGCGCGGCATTCGCCGATACCGATGAAGTGGTGGCGGGCCTGGCCGACGTGCTGGCCGACCTGGGGGAACAGCCATGACTGCCCTGCACATGACCGTGCCGATGGAATTCGGCATCTGCTGCGCGAACCTGGATGCGCTGGCCGCGTTCTACACCGATGTGATGGGCCTGACGCTGGTGAGTCGCGTGACCGTGCCGGCCGGCAAGGCGCAGGCCACGGGGCTCACGCCGCACGGCTACGACGTGGCGCGTCTGCAGACGCCTTACGGCGAGCGCATCAAGCTGCTGCAGCCGGCCGTGGCGCCCGAACCGGCCGTGCGCGGCAAGGCCATTCTGGACCGCCAGGGCGCCGCCTACCTGACCTTCATCGTGCGAGACCTGCGCGGCGTGGTGCGCGACCTGCAATCGAAGGGCGTGGTCTTTGACAGCGCGCCCGCGCCCATGGAAGTGCGGCCGGGCACGTGGCTCGCCTTCTTCCGCGACCCCGAAGGCAATGTGCTCGAACTCGTCGAATACGACGACCCCGCCGCGTACCGGCCCGACCTGGCCCGCGCCGCTGAATAGGAACAACATCGTGGCATACCTTATCAAGCTCCCCTCCGTTGCCGCCGACGCCTCCGGCGGCGTGCTGCACCAGTGGCTCAAGCAGGAAGGCGATCGCGTCGCCGTGGGCGAGGCGCTGGCGGAAGTCGAAACCGAAAAGGCCATCGTCGAGATCAACGCCGAACAGGCAGGCGTGCTGGGCCGCATCGTGGTGCAGGCCGGACCGGCGTCCGTACCCATCAACACCGTGATCGGCGTGCTGGTCGCGGACGGCGAAGATGCGGCGGCGATCGATCGCGCGTTGGCTGAACACGGTGGTGCGGCGGTGGCTGCCGGGTCGGCTGCTGGCGCGTCGGCAGATGGAGCGGCGGCTCCCGGAGCATCGGCTCCCGGAGCGTCGGCTCCCGGAGCGTCGGCTCCCGGAGCGTCGGCTGCCTCGGCATCCGCTGGCGCCGGCGCTGCGTCCGCCTCGCAGCAAGCCGGCAACGCGGCCGCATCCGCCGCGCATTCCCCATCCGCATCCTCGGCTGCTCCCGTCCCCGGCGGCCGCCTCTTCGCCAGCCCCGTCGCCCGGCGCCTTGCCGCGCAATGGCACGTCGACCTGCTGGGCGTCACCGGCACCGGCCCGCATGGCCGCATCGTGCGGCGGGACGTTGAAGCCGCGCGCGACCGTGCGCCGGCCGCGTCCCCCGCTGCCGCGCCGCTGGCTGGCCGGCCGGCCGCGCGCCGCGTGCCCCACACCGGCATGCGCCGCGCCATCGCGCGCCGCCTCACCGAAAGCAAGCAGCACGTGCCGCACTTCTACCTGACGGTCGACTGCCGCATGGACGCGCTGCTGGCGCTGCGCGCGCAGGCCAATCACGGCGGCGCGGTCAAGCTGTCGGTCAATGACTTCATCGTGCGCGCCGCCGCGCTGGCGCTGCGCGAGGTGCCCGAGGTCAACGCGTCCTGGCACGACGATGACATCGAGTACCACGCCGGCGCCGACGTCTCGGTGGCGGTGGCCACCGACGGCGGCCTGGTGACGCCCATCGTGCGCGATGCCGACGTCAAGCCGCTGTCCGCCATCTCGGGCGAGATCGCCGAGCTGGCCGCGCGCGCCAAGGTCAACCGCCTGAAGCCCGACGAGTTCACGGGCGGCTCGCTGACGGTCAGCAACCTGGGCATGTACGGCATCAGCCAGTTCGCCGCCATCATCAACCCGCCGCAGGCCGCCATCCTGGCCGTGGGCGCGGCCGAACGCCGCCCGGTGGTCGACGCCGACGGTCAGCTCGCCGCCGCCACCGTGATGACGGTGACACTATCCGCGGACCATCGCGTCGTGGACGGCGCAGTCGGCGCGCGCTGGCTCGCGGCCTTGCGCGCGCTGATCGAAAACCCCGTGCGCATCCTGCTGTGAGCCCCGCCATGACGAAGACGAGTTTTGACCTGGTGGTGGTGGGCGGCGGCCCGGGCGGCTACGTGGCCGCGATCCGCGGCGCGCAGTTGGGCATGTCGGTCGCGCTGGTCGAGCGCGCCGAACTGGGCGGCATCTGCCTGAACTGGGGCTGCATTCCCACCAAGGCGCTGCTGCACAGCGCCACCGTGCTGCGCGCCTGTCGCGAGGCCGCGCATTACGGCGTGACGGGCGCGGGCGAGGCCCGTCCCGATCTGGCCGCCATGGTCGCCCGGTCGCGCAAGGTCGCCGGCCGGCTGGGCCAGGGTGTCGCGCACCTGATGAAGAAGAACGGCGTGACGGTGTTTGCCGCCAGCGCCCGGCTTGCCGGGTCCGGCAAGCTGGCGCTGGACAACGGCGCCACGCTGTCGGCCACGCACATCATCCTGGCCACCGGCGCGCGCGCCCGCGAGTTGCCGGCGCTGCCCGTGGGCGAACGCATCTGGGCCTACCGGCAGGCCCTGGTTGCCGACGCGATCCCGGCATCGCTGCTGGTGGTGGGCGCAGGCGCCATCGGCGCCGAGTTCGCCAGCTTCTATCGCGCGGTGGGCGCCGAGGTCACGCTGATCGACATGACGCCCGAGATCCTGCCTCAGGAAGACGCCGAGATTTCGCAATTGGCGCGCAAGGCCTTCGAGAAGCAAGGCATCCGCGTCCTGACCCGCTGCGCGGTGACGGCCTCGTCGACCACCGCCGACGGCGTCAAGGTCACGCTGGAGCACGACGGCAAAAAGATCGAACAGACGTTCGACCGCGTCATCGTCGCCGCCGGCATCGTCGGCAACGTCGAGAATCTTGGCCTGGAAAAGACGCGCGTCAAAGTCGAAAAGACGCACATCGTCACCGACGGCCTGTGCCGCACCGGCGAGCCGGGCGTCTACGCGATCGGCGACGTGGCCGGCGCGCCGTGGCTTGCCCACAAGGCCAGCCACGAAGCCGTGCTGTGCGTGGAAGCCATCGCCGGCCTGCCCGTGCACGCCATCGACCCGCTGCGCATTCCGGCCTGCACCTATTCCTTCCCGCAGGTCGCCAGCATCGGCATGACCGAAGCCCGCGCGCGCGAACACGCCACCCGACACGGCGGCGACATTCGCGTTGGCAAATTCACCTTCGCCGGCAACGGCAAGGCGATTGCGATGGGCGAGGACCAGGGACTCGTCAAGACGGTCTTCGACGCCAAATCGGGCGAACTGCTGGGCGCGCACATCATCCACCCCGAGGCGTCCGAGCTGATTACCGGCTACGGTGTGGCGGCATCGTTGGAAGCCACCGAAGAAGACCTGATGCACACCGTGTTTGCGCACCCGACGCTATCGGAAACGCTGCACGAATCGGTGCTGGCGGCGTTTGGACGGGCATTGCACGCGTAGCCAATGTCGGTGTCTGACTCCCTCGTGAGACAGGCGACATGCCCAGAGCACGTCCGCGGGGTGTCAGACACCTTGTATCTTGGCCGCTGTAGTGATTAGCTATCGCTACAAGCGGACCGATGAGCGTGTTCAGACACCTAGAGCCTGGACTTTGTC
>NZ_LMHN01000007.1:0-75902 GCF_001428165.1 Achromobacter sp. Root170 | reverse complement strand
GCCAGACTGTAGTCCCGCTGGGTTCGCTTGATCCTTGATTCCAATTGACTCTCCTTTTTTCTCTCAAAAAGGTGTCAACCAATTCCAGGACGGGTCACACTGCAAAAAAAAGCCGATCCACAAGGAATCGGCCTTTTTGCTGGGGTATTTCTCTGGTGCCGGTGAAAGGAATCGAACCCTCGACCTTCTCATTACAAGTGAGCTGCTCTACCAACTGAGCTACACCGGCGATGCGTGCCGGGGCACGCGCAGGGACTGCATTGTAATGAAAAAAATGCAGCCCCTCTCGTGGGGTCGTTATTTGACGATGGTCAGGCGCGGGCGCTTGGGTTCGTCGTCGTCGCCGTCGTCGTCGCCAGGGGCGGGATTGACGTCAGAGCCTTCCGGGGCGGTAGGGGCCGGCGAGGCGCCCTGGGCGCCGGCTTCGGGCGGCTCGTAGGGCTGGACCTCGAAGCCCATGCCGGCGCCGGTTTCGCGCGCATAGATGGCGCTGACGGCGCCCACGGGAACGTAGACGTTTTCGGTCACGCCGCTGAAGCGGGCCTGGAATTCAATGAATTCGTTGCCCAGCACCAGACGGTTGGTGGCCAGCGTGCCTACGTTCAGCGTGATCTGGCCGTCGCGCACGTGGGCGACGGGCACCATGGTGTGCTCGTCGACCTGCACGGTGATGTACGGCGTGTAGCCGTTATCAGTGCACCATTCGTGCAGTGCGCGGATCAGATACGGTTTGGTCGAAGTTTCACCCATTACACAACCAGCCTTAGCGACGCATCACTTTTTCCGAAGGCGTCAGCGCTTCGATGTAGGCCGGGCGCGAGAAGATGCGTTCGGCGTACTTTTGCAGCGGAGCCGCATTCTTGGGCAGTTCGATGCCGTAGTGGTCCAGGCGCCAGAGCAGCGGTGCCACGGCCACGTCGAGCATGGAGAATTCCTCGCCCAGCATGTACTTGTTCTTGAGCAGCATCGGGGCCAGCTGGGCCAGGCGATCGCGGATGTTCTGGCGAGCGTTGGCGAGCTTCTTTTCGTCGGGCTTGGCGCTGCGGTCTTCCAGCGTCGAGACGTGAACGAAGAGTTCCTTCTCGAAGTTGTAGAGGAACAGACGCGTGCGGGCGCGCATGACCGGGTCGGCGGGCATGAGCTGCGGGTGCGGGAAGCGCTCGTCGATGTACTCGTTGATGATGTTCGACTCGTACAGAACCAGGTCGCGTTCGACCAGAATGGGCACTTGACCGTACGGGTTCATCACCGAGATGTCTTCGGGCTTGTTGTACAGGTCGATGTCGCGGATCTCGAAATCCATACCCTTTTCGAACAACACGAAGCGGCAGCGTTGCGAAAACGGACACGTGGTTCCGGAATAGAGCACCATCATGGCGGTAAGTCCTTTATTGAAAAACGAAAGGCCAGCGCCTAAATCTAGCAGGCGCTGGCCCCAATTGCCAGGCAGGATAGGCGTACGGCCCTATCCGCCTCTTCCGTCCCCGATAGACGGGGTGGCTGGGGAACCTGGCGGGGCGTTACGGTTAGCGCACGTGTTTCCAGTACGAGGCATTCAGGCGCCACGTAACAAAGAAGAACAGGAGCAGGAACAACATGACGCCGACGCCGATGCGGACACGCAGTGTCTGGACGGGCTCGGCCATCCAGGACATGAATGCGGTCAGATCAGCGACGTCGTTGTCGTATGTTGCGGTTTGGGCCGGGTTGGCGGCCTTGAATTTGGCATCGAAGGTGGCATGGCCATGGTGATTGGCTAACGGCTCGGCCTTCACCGTGGCAAAACCCTGTGCATCGTACACCGTTGTGACGCGTTCCCAGGATTTGGGGGCGCCGTCCTTGCCTTCGACCTCGTGGACAGCGACCGTGGTCAGCTCGCGCGGGCCCTGTTCCTGCCAGAGGGCATGCGGCATGCCGACCGACGGGAAGACCAGGTTGTTCCAGCCCGTGGCGCGCGACGTGTCGCGGTAGAAGGTGCGCAGGTAGGTGTACAGATAGTCGGATCCCGAGGGGCCGGCGTTCACGGATTTGGCGCGGGCGATCACGGACAAGTCCGGGGGCGTCGTGCCAAACCAGGCCTTGGCGTCCTTCGGCGTCATGGCGACGTGCATCATGTCGCCAATCTTTTCGCCGGTGAACAGCAGGCTTGTCTTGATCTGTTCGTCGGTCAGGCCGATGTCCCGGAGCTTGTTGTAGCGCATCGAGGATGCGCTATGACAGTTCAGGCAGTAATTGACGAACAGCTTGGCGCCGTTTTGCAGCGACGCCATGTCGTTGACGCGGTAAGGCGCCTTGTCCAGCGGATAGCCGCCTCCGGCGGCAAAGGTAGCGGTACACGTGAGCATCAAGGCCACGGCACCAATCAGCTTCTTGATCATGGTTAGTCCGTTATTCTCGTTGGCTCAGTGGGCGTGGAACGTGACGCGGTCGGGCACTTGCTTGAAGGTGCCCAGGCGGCTCCATACCGGCATCAGGAAGAAGAAGGCCAGGTACAGGAGCGTGCCGATCTGCGACGTCAGGTTCAACGGCGGACTGGGCGGCTGCGTACCGATGTAGCCAAGCACCAGGAAGTTGACCATGAAGATGCCGTAGATCCACTTGTGCCACGTGGGGCGGTAGCGGATGGACTTGACCGGCGAATGATCCAGCCAGGGCAGGAAGAACAGGATGACGACCGTGCCGCCCATGGCCACCACACCCCAGAACTTGGCGTCGATGACGCGCAGAAGCACGGCGACGACGATCAGGATGCCGGGGACGGCGATGCGCATGAAGCCCTTCAGGTTGCTCTTGGCAAACAGCACGATGGCGCCCAGCACCGACGCGCCCGCCAGCACCCACGTGAATTCATCGGTGGTGGCACGGAGCATCGAGTAGAACGGCGTGAAGTACCAGACCGGCGCAATGTGCGGAGGCGTCTTCAGCGAGTCAGCGGGAATGAAGTTGTTGAACTCGAGGAAGTACCCGCCCATTTCCGGCGCGAAGAACACGATGGCCGCGAACACCAGCAGGAAGCCCGCCACGCCCACCAGGTCATGCACCGAGTAGAACGGATGGAACGGGATGCCGTCTTTCGGGCGACCGTACTTGTCCTTCGGGCCCTGCTTGATCTCGACGCCGTCCGGGTTGTTGGAGCCGACTTCGTGCAGCGCCACCAGGTGCGCGGCAACCAGGCCGATCAGCACCAGCGGAATGGCGATGACGTGGAAGGCGAAGAAGCGGTTCAGCGTGGCGTCGGACACGACGTAGTCGCCGCGGATCCAGATGGACAGTTCAGGGCCGATGAACGGGATGGCCGCGAACAGGTTCACGATCACCTGGGCGCCCCAGTACGACATCTGGCCCCAGGGCAGCAGGTAGCCGAAGAACGCTTCGGCCATCAGACAGAGGAAGATCGCAACGCCGAAGATCCACACCAGTTCGCGTGGCTTGCGGTACGAACCGTAAAGCAGGCCGCGCAGCATGTGCAGGTAAACCACGACGAAGAACATCGAGGCGCCGGTCGAGTGCATGTAGCGCACCAGCCAGCCCCACGGGACCTCGCGCATGATGTATTCGACGGACTGGAACGCGCGCTCGGCGTCCGGCTTGTAGTGCATGACCAGGAAGATGCCGGTCACGATCTGCAGCACCAGCACCAGAAGCGCCAGCGAGCCAAAGAAATACCAGAAGTTGAAATTCTTGGGTGCGTAATACTCGGACAGATGGGCTTTCCAGGTGGAGGTCACCGGAAAGCGCCGGTCCAGCCAGCCCAACAGGCCTGTCGTCTCGACGGTTTTCTCGCCAGCCATGTAACGGCTCCTTCTCTAATACGTGGCGTATTGTTTTTACTTACGTAGATCGGGAAAAAAGCGCGACGCGAGCGTCAGGCCTTGTTGTCTTCATCGACGCCCACGATGATGCGGGTGTCGCTGAGGTACTGGTACGGCGGAACTTCGAGATTATCGGGGGCAGGCTTGTTCTTGAAGACCCGGCCAGCCAGGTCGAACGTGGAGCCGTGGCAGGGACAGAGGAATCCGCCTTGCCAATCCGCGCCCAGACCGCCGCCGCCACCCGTTTCGAAGTGCGCGGTGGGCGAGCAACCCAGGTGCGTGCAGATGCCGACGCAGACGAAGAGCTCGGGCTTGCGCGAGCGGGCTTCGTTTTCGGCATAGGGAGGGGTGAAGCCGGGCCGCTTGGATTGCGGGTCGGCAAGCAGGGGGTCCAGCGCTTTCAGACCGGCGAGCTGCTCGGGCGAGCGGTGGATGATCCACACCGGTTTGCCGCGCCATTCGACCGTTTTCATGGCGCCGACGGGAATGTCGCCGACATCCACCTCAACGGGCGCCCCGGCCGCGCGGGCTTTTTCAGAGGGAGAAAACGTGCTCACAAGCGGCACTGCCGTTGCGACACCTGCTACGCCGCCCACAGCACAGGCGGTGGTAACCCAGAAACGTCGCGAAGGATCAGGTGGCAGGTTGGGATCAACCGCACCGTCATCGTCATGCACCAGCGTATCCTGACTCATCTTCCTATCCTTGTTGATGCGCCCGCTCAACGAGTAGCATCACTTCTGCGGCATCGGGTTCGCGGGAATATGTAACAACATAGCAACCGCGTATTATAGGCCAGCCTACCCCAGGCGTATCACGAATGGAGCGGATTTATGAGCAAATCGACTGGTTTCGTCAAAGAGTTTCGAGATTTCGCGGTCAAGGGCAACGCGGTCGATCTGGCCGTCGGTGTCATTATCGGCGCGGCCTTCGGCAGGATCGTCGACTCGCTGGTGCGGGACATCATCATGCCGCTCGTCAATTTCATCCTGGGCGGATCGGTCGATTTCTCGAATAAATTCCTCGTCCTGTCGATGCCCGAGGGCTATTCGGGTCCGATGACCTACGCAGATCTGACCAAGGCCGGCGCCAATGTGTTTGCGTGGGGCAACTTCGTCACCATCATCATCAATTTCGTCCTGCTGGCGTTCGTGATCTTCTGGATGGTCAAGGCCATCTACAAGGCCCGCAACAAGCAGGAGGAAGCGCCGGCGCCGGCCAAGACGCCGGAAGACGTCGCCCTGCTGCGCGAAATCCGCGACCTGCTCAAGCGGCCGTAAATGAAAAAGCGTCCCTGATGGGACGCTTTTGTTTCTTGCCAGGGCGGCAGGGTCAGGCGGGATTGTCGATATCCACGAATTCGACCTTGACGCCGAAGCGCTCGGCCACGGCCTGTCCCAGCGCCTGGACGCCGTAGCGTTCGGTGGCGTGGTGGCCGGCCGCGATGAAGCCAACGCCGGTTTCACGCGCCAGGTGCACCGTGGATTCGGACACTTCGCCGGTGATGTAGACGCTTGCGCCCGCATCCACGGCGTCGGCCATCATGCCCTGGGCGCCGCCCGTGCACCAGGCGATGGTCGCCAGCGGCTGGTCCGGATCGCCCACGACGAGCGGCGGGCGGCCCAGGCGTTGCGCCACGCGCTCGCCCAACTGGCCCAGGGTCGTCAGGCCGCTGGCCTCGCCTAGCCAGATCAGCCCGTCCTGGCCGCAGGTCAGGGGCGCACCATCGTCGCGCCGCGCGGGGGACAGGCCCAGCACACGCGCCAGCTGCGCGTTGTTGCCCAGCGTGGGGTGCGCATCCAGCGGCAGATGGTAGGCGTACAGATTCAGGTCGTTCTTCAGCGTCAGAGCCATGCGGGTGCGACGAGTGCCGATGACGCGGCGGTCTTCGTTGCGCCACATCCAGCCGTGATGCACCAGCACCGCATCCGCGCCGCGTTCGACGGCGGCGCGCAGCAATGCTTCGCTGGCCGTCACACCGGTGATAATGTGTCCGACCTCGGATCGGCCTTCCACCTGCATCCCGTTGGGACAGTAGTCCTTGAAACGGGCCGCCTGCAGGGTGTCGTCCAGCCAGCTGGCCAGGACGCGGGAGTCCACTTTATTCATTGCTAGTCCTATCAGAAACATGCGCCGATATTGGCTGATCTTCGCTCAGGCCGTCACGGTCTGCCTGGGTATTCTATTCGTGGTGACGACGTTGCGGCCCGACCTGCTGCGGGTGAACGGGCCCGGCGCGGTCCTGCCGGCCACCGCGGCGCCCGTGCGCGCGCCCGCCGGCGACGTAGGCGCGGTGTCGTACGCGGACGGCGTGGCGAAGGCGGCGCCCTCGGTGGTGAACGTATTCACCACCAAACACGTGAACGTGCCGTTGATCCCGCTGCCCGATGACCCGGTGCTGCGCCAGCTGTTTGGACAGATGCCGGGCGTGAGCCGCCGGGAGGCCTCGACCAGCCTGGGCTCGGGCGTGATCGTGAACGCGGACGGCTACGTGCTGACCAACTACCACGTGGTGCAGGCCGCGGACGCCATCGAGGTGGCGCTGCGCGACGGGCGGCGCGACACGGCCAAGGTCGTGGGCGCGGATCCGGACACGGACCTGGCGGTGCTCAAGTTGTCCAGCCTGCGCGAGCTGCCGGCCGCGACGCTGGCGTCCGACAAGGGCCTGCGAGTGGGCGACGTGGTGCTGGCGATCGGCAATCCGTTCGGCGTGGGACAAACGACCACGCAGGGCATCGTGTCGGCGCTTGGCCGCAATGGCCTGGGCCTGAATACCTACGAGAACTTCATCCAGACCGACGCGGCGATCAACCCCGGCAATTCGGGCGGCGCGCTGGTGGACGCCTACGGCAACCTGGTGGGCATCAATACCGCCATCTATTCGGAATCCGGCGGGTCGATGGGCATCGGGTTTGCGACGCCGATCGAGATCGCGCGCAAGGTGATGGACGATATCGTCAAGACCGGCTCGGTCAAGCGCGGGTGGCTGGGTGTGGAGCCGCAGGACGTGACGCCGGAACTGGCGCGGGCCTTTGCGTTGCCGCGCGACACGACGGGGGTGATCATCGCCGGCGTCATGCGCGATGGTCCGGGTGCGCGCGGCGGCTTGCGCGTGGGCGACATCGTGCAGTCGGTCAATGGCAAGCGGGTGGCGGACACGACCAGCCTGCTATCGGAGATTGCGCAGTTGCCGCCCGGCCAGCGGGCCGCGCTGGGCATTTTGCGCGGCGGCAAGCCCGCGGAGCTGGCGGTGGTGGTGGGTACACGACCGGGCAAGCCACGCTAGGCGCATTTACGCGCCGCCGCACGGGCGGCGCCGGGGCTGATGCCGGTGCCGGGCTTGTCAGACAGTTCGCGCACCAGGGCCAGGATCAGCCGCTTGGTGCTGTCGGGTTGCGGCGCAAGCCGCGCGCAGATTTCGGCGCAGTAGCCATCGACGCCATTGGCTGCGGCGTCTGGCAGCCGGGGCGCGGGGTGGGCCCCGGGCGCGGCGGCGGGCACCACGCCATCTGTCAGCCACGGCACGCTGGTGCCCAGGGCGTGCGCCAGGCGCACGAGCGTATTGCGGGCGGGCGAATAGCGGTCTTCGCGGGTAAGGATGCGATGAATGCAGGACTGCGGCACGCCCGACAGGCGCGCAAGCTGGTTCTGGCTATGGATGCCGCGCCACCGCATGAGGGTGCGCAGTCTTTGAGAAAGCGACATGACTGCAATGTAGGACTGCGGTCAGAGGCCGACAAGGTAAAACGGTCCGCTTTTATGCGGACCGTCTTGGTGGCTGTGCGCCCGGGGTCAGTGGCGTTCGGTCAGGGAGTCCGACGCTGCGTCGTCCTCCGACGCGCTTTCCTTGGGTGTGACCATGCGGGCGCAGATCAGGCCGACCTCGTACAGCAGGCAAAGCGGCACGGCCAGCATGAACTGGCTGACCACGTCGGGCGGGGTGACCACGGCGGCGATGATGAAGGCGCCCACCACCACGTAGCCGCGCGCGGCCTTCAGCTTGGAGAGCTCGACCACGCCCATCTTGACCAGCAGCACGACCGCTACCGGCACTTCGAACGTGATGCCGAACGCCAGGAACATCGTCATGACGAAGCTGAGATAGGCCTCGATGTCCGGCGCCGGCGTGATGGACTGCGGCGCGAACGTGGCGATGAAGTGGAACACCGTGCGAAACACCACGAAATAGCAGAACGCCATGCCCGCGATGAAGAGAAACGTGCTGGAAACGATGAGCGGCAGCGCCAGGCGCTTTTCGTGCCGGTACAGCCCGGGGGCCACGAAGGCCCAGGCCTGATACAGCACCACCGGCAGCGCCAGGATGAACGCGGCCATCATCGTGACCTTGACGGGCACCATGAACGGCGTGATGACGCCGGTCGCGATCATGCGGGTGCCTTCGGGCAGCGAGGCCAGCATGGGCGCGGCCAGCACGTCGTAGATGGCCGACGCGCCGGGATAGATGAAGAGCACGATGAACACCGCCACCACGGCGCCGACAGCGCGCAGCAGACGGGTGCGCAGCTCGACCAGATGGGAGATGAAGGTCTCTTGCTGGCCTTCTTCTTGAGTTGCGTCCTGGGTCACGACGAAGTTCCGGAGGGCGAGACGGGCTTGGCGGCAGGCGCGGCGACGTCAGCCGCGGTCGCGCTGGGCGCCGGGGCGGGTTGTTGTTGGGGGGCGGCCGGGCGCGGGTCGGCGTTGGGCACGGGTTGAGGCTCGGCGGCAGGCAGGTCCAGGTCCAGATTGTGGTTCTGGCTGGGCGGGGCGATCGTGCGAGCGGGTTCGGCGGGCGTGTCCGCGGCGGGCGTTTGCGTGGCAGTCGCCGTGGCCGGTGAGGCGGGAGCGGCCTTGCCGCTGGCTTCGCGGGCGACTTCGTCCAATTCGGCTCGGAACTGCTGCACGGGTTCCTGCAGCGAGGCGCCGGTCTCGTTCAGCGATTGCTGCACGCCCTGGGCCGCGTCTTCCATTTCAGTCTTGAACTTGCGGAGTTCGTCGAGTTCGATTTCGCGCTGAATATCGGACTTGACGTCATTGACGTAACGCTGCGCGCGGCCCAGCAGGTGACCGACGGTGCGGGCAACCTTGGGCAGGCGTTCGGGGCCGATGACGATCAGGGCGACGACGCCGATCACCATCAGTTCAGTGAGGCTGACATCAAACATTCGACGGCCGCTCGGGAATTGAAGCAATAAGGGCCGGCCCGTTCAGGGCTGGCCCGGAGGGAGACTGGCTGACGCTCAGGAGTTGGACTTTTCCTTGGCCTGCACGTCGATGGTGTCGCCGGCAACGCGCTGCTGCGTGACCGGTTCGGCGGGCTTGTCGCTGTTGGCTTCCTTCATGCCGTCCTTGAAACCCTTGACCGCGCCACCCAGATCGCCGCCGATGTTGCGCAGCTTCTTGGTGCCGAAAATCAGCGCGACGATGACCAGGACGACCAACCAATGCCAAATGCTGAAACTACCCATGATGATTCTCCGAATTACGCAGTGGGGGCCACGCGCCCTTTCCAGGGACGCGAGCCGCCGATGATGTGGAAATGCAGATGCGGGACTTCCTGGCCGCCTTCGACGCCAGAGTTGATCATGATGCGAAATCCGCCATCGGGGCCCGGACGGCAACCGTTTTCGGCGGCAAGCCGCGGCGCCAACGACATCATTCTACCCAACCAATCTGCGTCCTCGCCCGTAATATCCTGCATGGATGTGACATGACGTCGAGGAATCAGCAGTAAATGGACCGGCGCGGCCGGATTGATATCGTGAAATGCAACAAAGTCCTCGTCCTCGTAGACCTTCTTGGACGGGATGTCGCCGGCGGCGATCTTGCAGAAAAGGCAGTTGTCGCTCATGGGTTTGGTTTCCGTGGTCAGTCCTTCGGGCGGCTTGCCTTTTCCACCAGGCCCGACAGGCCCTCGCGGCGTGCCAGCTCGGCCAGCACGTCTTCAGGCCGCAGATTGAAATGCGTCAGCGCCACCAGGCAGTGGAACCACAAATCGGCGGTTTCGCTGACGATGCGGTCGGGCGCGCCATCCTTGGCGGCCATGACCAGTTCCGTGGCTTCTTCCCCGATCTTCTTCAAAAAGGCATCGGGGCCCTTGGCCAGCAGCTTGGCCGTGTAGGAAGCCTGGGGATCGCCGCCATTTTGCGGGCGGCGCGTTTCCAGCGTGTCTGCGATGCGCGCCAGGATGTCGGCGGCGGTCAGGGTCTGATCGGTCATTTGTAGATGAGTTCCGGGTCTTTGAGCACCGGATCGACCGTGACCCACGACGCATGGTCGGTCTGGCCTTCCAGGCGGCGGAAAAAGCAGCTGGCGCGGCCGGTGTGGCAGGCGATGCCGCCTTGCTGGTGGACCTTCAGGAGGACCACGTCGCCGTCGCAATCCAGGCGCAGTTCATGCACTTCCTGGACATGGCCGGATTCTTCGCCCTTGCGCCACAGACGCTTGCGCGAGCGCGACCAATAGACCGCGCGGCCGGTGGCGGCCGTTTCGGCCAGCGATTCGCGGTTCATCCAGGCGACCATCATGATCTGGCCGTTTTCGGCGTCTTGGGCGATGGCGGGGATCAGGCCGTTTTCGTCGAAGACGACGTCGGCCATCCAGGCAGGTTCGTTGCTCATGTTTAGTCCAATCGTACGGCGATGCCCTGTTCGGCCATGAAGCGCTTGCACTCGCCGACGGTATGCTGGCCAAAATGGAAGATGCTGGCGGCCAGCACCGCGCTGGCGCGGCCGGTGGTGACGCCGTCGGCCAGATGCTGCAGGTTGCCGACGCCGCCGGAGGCAATGACGGGCACCGGTACCGCGTCCGAGACGGTGCGGGTCAGTTCCAGGTCGAAGCCGGACTTGGTGCCATCGCGGTCCATGCTGGTGAGCAGGATTTCGCCCGCGCCATAAGCGGCCATGCGGCGCGCCCACGCCACGGCGTCCAGGCCGGTGGCCTTGCGGCCGCCGTGCGTGAAGACTTCCCAGCGCGCCGGTTCGCCGGCCGCGGAGACGCGGCGGGCGTCGATGGCCACGACCACGCATTGCGAGCCGTGGTAGTCCGAGGCTGCGCGAACCAGGTCGGGATTGGCCACTGCGGCGCTGTTGATGCTGATCTTGTCGGCGCCGGCGTTCAGCAGACGCTGGATGTCGGACACCTGGCGCACGCCGCCGCCCACCGTCAGCGGAATGAAGACCTGCGAGGCCACCTGCTCGATGATGGGCAGGATCAGGTCGCGGCCGTCGCTGGTGGCGGTGATGTCCAGGAACGTGAGTTCGTCGGCGCCCTGCTCGTTGTAGCGGCGGGCGATCTCGACGGGGTCGCCCGCGTCGAGCAGGTTGACGAAGTTCACGCCCTTGACGACGCGGCCGGCCGTGACGTCAAGGCAGGGAATGATGCGGCGGGTCAGCGCGTTGTGCATGGTCGCGCCGGCCCCAGGGGTGCTGCTGGATGTGGTCATTTTGCCAATTCGTCGGCGCGCGCCTGCGCGGCCTGGAAGTCGAGCGTGCCTTCGTAGATGCTGCGGCCCAGGATGGCGCCTTCGACACCCTCTTCCTCGACGGCGCACAGCGCCTCGATGTCGTGGATGCCGGCGATGCCGCCCGAGGCGTACACGGGAATGCGCACGTGCTGGGCCAGGCGTACGGTGGCTTCGACGTTGACGCCCGACAGCATGCCGTCACGGCCGATGTCGGTGTAGATGATGGCTTCGCAGCCGTAGTCTTCGAACTTCTTGGCCAGATCCAGCACGTCGTGGCGGGTCAGCTTGCTCCAGCCATCGGTGGCGATCTTGCCGTCGCGGGCGTCCAGGCCGACGATGATCTGGCCGGGGAAAGCGCCGCAGGCGTCCTGCAGGAAGCCCGGATTCTTGACGGCGGCCGTACCGATGATGACGTAGGAGATGCCGGCGTCGAGGTAGCGCTCGATGGTGTCCAGGTCACGGATGCCCCCGCCGATCTGGACGGGAATGTCGTCGCCGACGGCGTCCAGGATCGCCTTGATGGGCGCTTCGTTCTTGGGCTTGCCGGCGACGGCGCCGTTCAGGTCGACCAGATGCAGGCGGCGGGCGCCCTGGTCAAGCCAGCGGGTGGCCATGGCGGCGGGGTCTTCGGAGAACACCGTTGCATCGTCCAGGTCACCCTGGCGCAGGCGCACGCAACGCCCGTCTTTGAGATCGATGGCGGGGATCAGCAGCATGGTTGGCAGCGAGAAAAAAAATGGGGTTGAACGGGCTGGCGCACGGGGCTCGGGGCCTACGGCTGCCAGTCTACAAAATTGCGATACAGGCGCAAACCGTGCTCGGCGCTCTTTTCGGGGTGGAACTGCACCGCGAAAATGTTAGCTGCCGCCACCGCGCAGGTAAAGGTGACGCCATAATCGGTTTCACCAACCGTCAGGCCCGGATCGGCCGGATCGGCGTAATAACTATGGACGAAATAGAAGTGCGAGTCGTCCGGAATGCCTTCCCAGATCGGGTGAGACCGGGTGTGGCGGACCTTGTTCCAGCCCATGTGCGGCACCTTCAGGCGCTCGGGGCGGGTGTCCGCCAGACCTGCCGCGCCCGTGTCGGTCAGGCAGGCTTCGTCGTCGGCGGGGATCAGGTCGGCAAAGCCGGGGCCGGAAAAGCGGCGCACGACGCCCGGGAACAGGCCCAGGCAGGTGGTGGCGCCTTCTTCGCTGGCGTCGAACAGCATCTGTTCGCCCACGCAGACGCCCAGCAGGGGCTTTTCGCGGGCGGCGCGCACGACGGCGTCGCGCAGTCCGGATTCGTTCAGGGTGCGCATGCAGTCCGCCATCGCGCCCTGGCCCGGAAACACCACGCGGTCGGCGGCGGCGATTTCCTGGGGCTGGTTGCAGATGCGGATGTCGGCGTCAGGCGCGGCGTATTTCAGGGCGCGTGCGACGGAATGGAAATTGCCCATTCCATAGTCGACGATGGCGATAGTGGTCACTTCTGTCTGCCTGGTGCGGTGCGAAGGGGATGGCTTGCCTGGGTTGCGTACCTTACAGCACGCCCTTGGTGGACGGCACGACGTCGCCCATGCGCGGGTCGACTTCCAGCGCCATGCGCAGCGCGCGGCCACAGGCCTTGAACACGGTTTCCGCCTGATGGTGCGAGTTGAAGCCGCGCAGGTTGTCGATGTGCATCGTGATCAGCGCGTGATTGACCAGGCCCTGGAAGAATTCGCGCGTGAGGTCCACATCGAAGCTGCCGATGTGCGAGCGCGTGAACGGGATGTGATATTCCAGGCCGGGACGGCCGGAGAAGTCCACCACCACGCGCGATAGCGCTTCGTCCAGCGGCACGTAAGCGTGACCGTAGCGGCGCAGGCCGGCCTTGGTGCCCGCGGCCTTGGCGATGGCCATGCCCAGCGTGATGCCCACGTCTTCCACCGTGTGATGCGCGTCGATATGCAGGTCGCCCTCGGCCTTGATGTCCAGGTCGATCAGGCCGTGACGCGCGATCTGGTCCAGCATGTGATCCAGGAAGGGCACGCCCGTGTCGATCGTCTGCTTGCCGGTGCCATCCAGGTTGATGGCCACGCGGATGCGGGTTTCGTTGGTGTTGCGGGTGATTTCTGCGGTACGCATGTTAAGCACTCAAGATCTCTTGCAGGGCGGATAGCAAGGCGGCGTTCTCGGCCGGGGCGCCCACCGAGATGCGCAGGCAGTTGGCCAGCAGCGGGTGGGCATTGGAGAAGTTGCGAATCAATATTTTGCGCGTTTTCAGGGCAAGATGCACGGCGTTGCCATCGAGCTTGCCGGAAAAGCGGGCCAGAATGAAATTGGCCGCGGAAGGGAATACCCTGACGCCGGGCAATTGCGCCAGCGCCGCGGCCAATGGCTCGCGGTCGGCGCGCAGCCGGGCCGCCTGTTCGTCCAGCACGGCCTTGTGCCGCAGCACGGCCTGCAGCGTGACCTGCGTCAGCACGTTCAGGTTGTAGGGCGGGCGCACCTTGTTCAGCTCGGCGATCCAGGCCGGATCGCCGGCCAGGTAGCCAAAGCGCAGCCCGGCCAGGCCGATCTTGGACACGGTGCGCATGACGACCACGTTGGGCGCCTCCAGCACGCGCGGCATCCAGGTGTAGTCCGCGAACGGCTGGTAGGCCTCGTCGATCACCACCAGTCCGGGCGCGGCCTGGATGATGGCGTTCACGTCTTCCGGCGACCACAGGCCGCCGGTGGGGTTGTTGGGGGTGGCCAGGAACACGAGCTTTGGCTGATGCTGGCCGATGGCTGCCAGCATGGCCGGCAGGTCCAGGGTCAGGTCATCGGTCAGCGGCACGCCCACGAAACGCGCGTGGTCAAAACGCGCGGCCATGTCGAAATACACGAACGACGGCCAGGGCGACAGCACCACGTCGCCCGGATTGCAGCACGCCTGGACCATCAGGTGGATGAGCTCGTCCGAGCCGTTGCCGAACAACACGTCTGCGGCGTCCGGTACGCCAAAGGCCGTCTTGACGGCGGCCTCAAGCGCCGACAGGTCCGCGGACGGATAGCGGTTCAGCGGCGTGTCGCGGACGGCGCGCGCAATGTCGTCGCGCACGGCTTCGGGCAGCTCGTACGGGCATTCCATGGCGTCCAGCTTGATGCAGCCTTCGGCATGGGCGACGGGGTACGCCGCCAGCTCGCGGATGTCGGCGCGGACGGTGCCTTTGACGCGGCCGGCGACGTCCGCCGGTCCCGCGCTCATGCCTTGTCGACCCGGTACTGGGCGCTTGCGGCATGCGCCTGCAAGCCCTCGCCCAGCGCCAGTTCGGCGGCGATTCGGCCCAGCGTCTGGGCGCCGGCGTGCGAGACCTGGATCAGGCTGGAACGCTTCTGGAAGTCATACACGCCCAGCGGCGACGAGAAGCGCGCCGTGCGCGAGGTGGGCAGCACGTGGTTCGGGCCGGCGCAGTAGTCGCCCAGGGCTTCCGAGCTGAAGCGGCCCATGAAGATGGCGCCGGCGTGGCGGATGCGGGCGGTCCAGACCTCGGGCTGCTCGGTGGAGATTTCCAAATGCTCGGGGGCGATGTCGTTGGCGATCTGGCAGGCTTCTTCCAGGTCACGCACCAGGATCAGCGCGCCGCGGTTGGCCAGGCTGACGCGCAGGATGTCGGCGCGCGGCATGGTGGGCAGGAGGCGGGCGATGGCCGCTTCGACTTCTTCGATGAAGGCGGCGTCGGGACAGAGCAGGATGGACTGGGCGAGCTCGTCGTGCTCGGCCTGCGAGAACAGGTCCATCGCGATCCAGTCGGCCGGCGTCTTGCCGTCGCAGATGACCAGGATTTCGCTGGGGCCGGCGATCATGTCGATGCCGACCACGCCGAACACGCGGCGCTTGGCGGCCGCGACGTAGGCATTGCCCGGGCCGACGATCTTGTCCACGGCCGGCACGGTGTCGGTGCCATAGGCCAGCGCACCCACGGCCTGCGCGCCGCCGATGGCGAACACGCGGTCCACGCCGCCGATGGCGGCGGCGGCCAGCACGATGGGATTGCGCACGCCGTCCGGCGTGGGCGTGACCATGACCAATTCCTGCACGCCCGCGACCTTGGCCGGAATGGCGTTCATCAGCACGGACGACGGATACGCGGCCTTGCCGCCGGGCACGTACAGGCCCACGCGGTCCAGCGGCGTGACCTGCTGGCCAAGCAGCGTGCCGTCGGCTTCGGTGTAGGTCCAGGTCTCGGCGCGCTGGCGCTCGTGGTAGGCGCGCACGCGGTCGGCGGCGGCTTCCAGCGCATTGCGCTGCGCGGCCGGCAGCCCGGCCAGGGCCGCATGCCAATCGGCCTTGGGGATCTCCAGCGTATGCGCTGCCGCGTCCGGCATGCGGTCGAACCGCTGCGTGTATTCCACCAGCGCGGCGTCGCCGCGGGTGCGCACGTCGGCCAGGATGCTGGCGGCGGCGCGGTCGATGGATTCGTCCTCGGTGGCCTCGAAGGCCAGCAGCTTGGACAGGGCGGATTTGAATCCGGGATCGCGGGAGTCGAGACGATTGATCAGGGCCATGGCGTCATGGAGCAAAGCAGGTAACGGTATCGGCCGCCGCGCCGGGCGCGGCGGGCGGGAGTCAGACGTTGCGGGAGGCCGCTCTTGCGAAGGCATCCAGCAGCGGCTGCAGGCGGTCGCCGCGGGTTTTCAGGGCGGCCTGGTTGACGATCAGGCGCGACGAGATCGGCATGACGTCTTCCACGGCGACCAGGTCGTTGGCGCGCAGCGTGCCGCCGGTGGACACCAGGTCGACGATGCAATCGGCCAGGCCGACGAGCGGCGCCAGTTCCATCGAACCATACAGCTTGATGATGTCCACGTACACACCCTTGGCCGCGAAGTGTTCACGGGCTGACTGCACGTACTTGGTGGCCACGCGCAGACGCGCGCCCTGGTGGACCGCGGCGTCGTAGTCAAAGCCGTTGCGCACGGCCACGGCCAGGCGGCACTTGGCGATGTTCAGGTCGATGGGCTGGTACAGGCCGCCGGGCTGTTCCTTGGCGTGCTCGATCAGCACGTCCTTGCCCGCGATGCCCAGGTCGGCCGCGCCGTACTGCACGTAGGTGGGCACATCCGAGGCGCGCACGATGATCAGGCGCAGGCCGGGATCGCTGGTGGGCAGGATGAGCTTGCGCGAGCTTTCGGGGTTCTCGGGGACTTCGATGCCGGCTTCCGCCAGCAACGGCATGGTCTCTTCGAAGATGCGGCCCTTGGACAGCGCCAGGGTCAGGGGGGTGACGGAGGCATTGCTCATTGAGCCTGTTCCTTGCCGGTAACTCGTTGGATATCCGCGCCCAGGGCGCGCAGTTTCACTTCCATCTGATCGTAGCCGCGATCCAGGTGGTAGATGCGGTCGACCAGCGTATCGCCATCGGCGGCCAGGCCGGCGATGACCAGGCTGGCCGAGGCGCGCAGGTCGGTCGCCATGACCGTTGCGCCCGACAGGCGCGGCACGCCGCGCACGACAGCGGTGTGGCCGTCGATGTCGATCTGGGCGCCCATGCGGCGCAGTTCCTGCACGTGCATGTAGCGGTTCTCGAAGATGGTCTCGACGATGACCGACGTGCCGTCGGCCACGGTGTTCAGCGCCATCAGCTGGGCCTGCATGTCGGTGGCAAAGCCCGGGTATTCGTGCGTGCGGAAACCCACGGCCTTGGGGCGCTTGTCCATCGCGCCGCGGATCCAGCCGGGACCGGTCTCGATGGTCAGGCCCGCTTCGGTCAGCTTGTCCAGCGTGGCGCCCAGGATGTCGGCATCCGCGTTCTTGAGCAGGATGTCGCCGCCCGCCGCGCCCACCGCGCACAGGAAGGTGCCGGCTTCGATGCGGTCGGAGATGACGCGGTGTTCTGCGCCGTGCAGGCGCTCGACGCCGTCGATCACGATGCGGTCGGTGCCGTGGCCCTGGATGCGGGCGCCCATCTTGATGAGCAGTTCCGCCAGGTCCACCACTTCGGGCTCGCGCGCGGCGTTTTCCAGCACGGTGCGGCCCTCGGCCAGCACGGCGGCCATCAGCAGGTTTTCCGTGCCGGTGACCGTGACCATGTCGGTGCGGATGGAGGCGCCCTTCAGGCGTTTGGCGCGCGCCACCACGAAGCCATGCTCGATGCTGATTTCAGCACCCAGCGCGGCAAGGCCCTTGATGTGCTGGTCGACCGGCCGCTGGCCGATGGTGCAGCCGCCGGGCAGGCTGACGCGGGCCTCGCCGAACCGCGCGACCAGCGGGCCCAGCACCAGGATCGAGGCGCGCATCGTCTTGACCAGGTCGTACGGCGCTTCCAGGCTGTCGACGTTGCCGGCCTGCAGCGTGACGATGCCGTCGTCGGCGCGTTCGGCGCGCACGCCCATGCGGGCCAGCAGGCGCAGCATGGTGCCGGTGTCGTTCAGACGCGGCACATTGGACAGAACCAGCGTATCGGCGGTCAGCAGACCCGCGCACAGGATCGGCAGGGCCGAGTTCTTGGCGCCGGAAATCGAGATCTCGCCATGCAGCCGCGCGCCGCCGGTAATGCGAAGCTTGTCCATCATTCGCCCGCTTTCTGGTATTCGGCGGGGGTCAGGGTGCGCATCGACAGGGCGTGGATCTCGGCTTTCATGCGGTCGCCCAGCGCGGCGTAGACGAGCTGGTGGCGCTGGATCAGGCGCTTGCCTTCGAAGGCCGTGCTGACGATGACGGCGTCGAAATGCGACCCGTCGCCCTGCACGTCGAGATGTTCACAGGGCAGGCCGTCAGCGATGTATTGGCGGACTTGCGCGGGAGTGGGAAGCATGGACGTCAGTTCCTGAGTTTGTAGCCGCTGGCCAGAAGCCGCAGCGCGTAAGCGGAGAGCGCAAGGAACACCGCCGTCACTACCGCCAGGCTGTGCCAGGGCGAGACGTCCGACACCGAGAAGAATCCGTAGCGGAATCCGTCGATGGTGTAGAAGATGGGGTTCCAGTGCGAGACGCTTTGCCAGAACGGCGGCAGCGTATGGATGGAATAGAACACGCCGGACAGGAAGGTGGCCGGCATGATCAGGAAGTTCTGGAAGGCCGCGAGCTGGTCGAATTTTTCGGACCACAGGCCCGCGACCAGCCCCAGTGTGCCCATGATGCCGCACGCCATCACTGCAAAGACCAGCACCCACAGCGGATGCGCGGGCGCCAGCGGCACGAAGAACAGCGCCACGGCCCACACGCACAGGCCGACCGCCAGACCCCGCGCGATCGCGGCCAGCACGTAGGCGCCGAAGATGTCCCGGTGCGACAGCGGCGGCAGCAGCATGAACACCAGGTTGCCGGTGATGCGGCTCTGGATGAGCGACGAGGACGGATTGGCGAACGCGTTCTGCAGCATGCTCATCATCATGAGCCCGGGGATCAGGAACGACGTGTAGGGCACGGTGCCGTACACCGTGACGCGCCCTTCCAGCACGTGCGCGAAGACCAGCAGGTACAGCAGCGCGGTGATGACGGGCGCGGCGATGGTCTGGAAGCTGACCTTCCAGAAGCGCAGCAATTCCTTGCGCAGCAGGGTCGGAAAGCCGGAGCCGGCGTCCAGACGGGGCTGCACCAGCGGCTGGCCGGCAGGCGTGGCGGGCTGGGTCATGATGAGATCTCTTCGGGTTGCAGGGCGCGCGCGCCGGGCTCGTCGTCCTGGTGCATGATGCGCACGAAGGCGTCTTCCAGGTCCACGCCGCCCACGCGGGCAAGCAGCGCCTGGGTGGTGTCCAGCGCCACGACACGCCCGCCCTTGAGCATGGCGATGCGATTACAGAGCGCCTCGGCCTCTTCCAGGTAGTGCGTGGTGAGCATGATGGTGTGGCCGGCCTTGTTCAGCCGCGAAATGAACTCCCACAGCGTGCGGCGCAGGTCCACGTCCACGCCCGCGGTCGGCTCGTCCAGCACGATGACCGGCGGGCGGTGCACCAGCGCCTGCGCCACCAGCACCCGGCGCTTCATGCCGCCGGACAGTGCCCGCATGTTGGAATTGGCCTTGTCGGCCAGGCCCAGGTTGAACAGGATCTCGTCGATCCAGTCGTCGTTCTTGCGCAGGCCGAAGTACCCGGACTGGATGCGCAGCGTCTCGCGCACGGTAAAGAACGGGTCATAGACCAATTCCTGCGGCACGACGCCCAGCGCCCGCCGCGCCGACTTGTAGTCGGCCACGACGTCGTAACCACAGACGGTGGCGCGGCCCGAGGTGGCGTGCGCCAGGCCCGCCAGGATGGAGATGAGCGTGGTCTTGCCCGCGCCGTTGGGACCGAGCAGGCCGAAGAACTCGCCGTGCTCGATGTTCAGGCTGACGTTGTCCAGCGCCTGAAAGCCGGGCCGGGGCGCGCGCCCGAGCAGTTTCTGCCAGCCGCGCTGGCGCGGCGAGTAGATCTTGGAGACGTTTTCTAGGCTGACGGCAGACATGACGGGGGGAGATGGCCCGGAAAGAGCGAATTGACCATTATATAAGCGCGGTGCGGCAGGAGCCCTGATGGCCCCGGTGGCAAAAGGGACGCCCCGCTTGTTGCGTCCCCAAAAACAATCGGCCCGGCGGACCCCCGAGGGGACGCGCCGGGCCGAGCTGAGCCTGAACGGGTCTTTACTTGTTGCGCTGGTTCAGCGCCTGGATCAGGCCGTCGATGCCGTTCTGGTTGATCTGCTGGGCGAACTGGTTGCGGTAGTTCTCGATCAGCCAGATGCCTTCGACGTTCATGTCGTAGATCTTCCAGCCCTGCGGGGTCTTTTCCAGGCGGTAGTCCACGCCCACCGGCTGGCTGTTGGACTGGCTGATCAGCGTGCGCACGACCACGTCGTCGGCCTTGGGATCGCCGCGGAACGGCAGGCCGGTGATGGTGGTGCTGGACGTGACGCGGGTCAGCGCGCCGCTGTACGTGCGGATCAGCGTGCCGCGAAAAGCCTCGGCCAGCGCCGTTTTCTGCTGGTCGGAGGCCTGGCGCCAGTAGCGGCCGGCGGCCAGGCGCGTCGTCTTCTGGAAGTTGACGTACGGCAGGATGTGCTGGTCGACGACCTGGTTGATGCGGGCGGTGTTGCCGGCCCGGACCGCGCCGTCAGCCTTCAAGACATCCAGGGCCTCGTTGGCGGCAGCCAGCACGAATTGTTCGGGCGGGCCATTGGGATCCGGCTTGGCTTGTGCGGCCGACGCGGCCGTGGCGGCGGACAAGCCCAGCAGGCCCGCGAACATCAGCCGCTGCAACAGGGAGGGAACGGAAAATCGCATCAAATCTCCTTCAGTACCGAAAGCGCAATCCGACAGCTTACTTGTTCGCGGGTTGCGGTGCAGGCACGGGGGCCGGCGCGGGTGCGGCGGGGGCGTCGTCGCCGTCGTCTTCGTAGTTGGGCAGCGAGCCTTCGTCATCCACGCGATGGCCCAGGACCATGGCGGCGCGGCGTTGCAGGAAGGCGTCGCGCACGAAGCTGTACGGGTCCAGCGCCACGCGGTCGATGGTGTCGGTCGTGTCGAGCAGGTTGGCGCGCGTGTCGACGATGCGCAGGCCCCACAGCGAATTGCGCAGGCGGACGTTGTCGATCGAGTCCACGCCCATGTAGCCGTAGGTCGTGCCGTACAGGTCGCCGACCAGGCCGACGCCGTCACGCACGCTGGAGGCGCCGAAGAACGGCAGCACCAGGTACGGACCCTGGCTGAAGCCCCAGACGCCGAGCGTCGTGCCGAAATCGTTGGGGATCTTGCGCGCGCCATTGGCCGAGGCGACGTCGAAGCAGCCGCCCACGCCCATGGTCGTGTTGAACAGGAAGCGGCCCAGCGTGTTCACGAAGTCGTGGCCGCGGCCCTGCAGGAAGCTGTTGGTGCCGGACCACAGGTCGCCGACGTTGCTGAAGATGTTGTGGATGCAGCTGCGCACGGGCTGCGGCGTCACGAACGTGTAGGCCTGCGCGACCGGCTTGAACACCGCGCGGTCAACCGTGTCGTTGAACTGGTAGACGCCACGGTTGAAGCCTTCCCAGGGGTCGCGCGGATCCGGATTCTTGGGTGCGGCGCAGCCGGCCATCAGCGCGCCCGCCGCTGCGACGGTGGCAATTCGGGAAATAGCTTTTTTATTCATGATCCGGGTATCCCTATCAACATTCTTTTGTTATCGCGACCGCGAGACGCAGCGTAGTAACGGCTTGTTTGTGCCGGGCCTTTAATCCTGCGCCTTGGGAGCGCCTTCCGGCGCGGCGGTCGTGCCCTGCTTTTCCGCCGACCCGTACAGGAATTGGCTGATCAGCTGCTCCAGGACCACGGCGCTTTGTGTATAGCGGATTTTTCCGCCGTCGGTAAAGTTATCTTCCTCGCTTCCGGCGGTCAGGCCCAGGTATTGCTCGCCCAGGAGGCCCGAGGTCAGGATGGCGGCCGACGAGTCCTTGGGGAACTGGTATGCCGTTTCCAGATCGACCGAAACGATGGCCTGGAAGGTCTTGTCGTCGAAGGAAATGTTCGTGACCCGGCCCACCACCACGCCGGCGCTCTTGACCGGCGCGCGCACCTTGAGGCCGCCTACGTTATCGAAGTTGGCGGTCACGGTATAGGTCGGGGCAAAGGAAAAAGTGCTCAAGTTGCCGGCGCGCAACGCCAGGAATCCAAGCGCGATCGCGCCGAGCAATACAAACAGGCCTACCCAGAAGTCGGTTTTTTCGCGTGACATGATCGATCCGTATCAATTTCCAAACATCAAGGCGGTGAGCAGGAAGTCCAGCCCCAGCACCGCCAGCGAGCCCACGACCACGGTGCGCGTGGTGGCGCGGGCAACGCCTTCGGGGGTGGGCTTGGCCTGCCAGCCTTCGTAGAGCGCCACCAGCGTCACCGTGACGCCGAAGACGACGCTCTTGATGACGCCGTTGGCGACGTCTTTCCAGACATCGACGCCGTTCTGCATCTGCGACCAGAAGGCGCCGGCGTCCACGCCGATGAGCAGCACGCCCACGACCCAGCCGCCCAGGATGCCCACCATGGAGAACACCGCGGCCAGGATGGGCATGGCGATGATGCCGCCCCACAGGCGCGGCACGAGCACCCGGCGTATCGGGTCCACGGCCATGACTTCCATGGCCGACAGTTGTTCACCTGCTTTCATCAGGCCGATCTCGGCCGTGAGCGAGGTGCCGGCGCGGCCCGCAAAGAGCAGCGCGGTGACCACCGGCCCCAGCTCGCGCACCAGAGACAGGGCCACCAGCAGGCCCAGGGCCTCCTCGGAGCCGTAGCGGTTCAGCGTGTAGTAGCCCTGCAGGCCCAGCACGAAGCCCACGAACATGCCGGAGACGGCAATGATCAGGAGCGAATAATTGCCGATGAAGTGGACCTGCTGCGACACCAGGCGCGGGCGGGACAGCGCGATGCCGCTGCGCGCCAGCATGGCGCCGAAGAACCGGGTGAAATAGCCGATGCCGGCGACGTGGGAACGCACCCATTGGCCCAGCACGGCGATGGCGTTGTTGGATCCGCTCATGCTTTGCGCCCTTTCTGTTGCGACAGCCACTTCTGGAAGGCGGGAGTTTCGGGATATTGGAATGCAACCGGGCCGTCCGGCTGGCCTTTCAGGAATTGCTGGACGTAGGGGTCCGGCGAGGCCGCGAGCATCTGCGGCGTGCCGGCGGCGGCGAGTTGGCCGCGGCCCACCAGGTAGACCTGGTCGGCAATGGCAAAGGATTCCTGCACGTCGTGGGTGATCAGCACCGAGGCGCAACCCAGACGGTCGGCAAGGCTGCGGATCAGGCGGGCGGTGATGCCCAGCGAGATCGGGTCCAGCCCCGCGAAGGGTTCGTCGTACAGGATCAGTTCGGGTTCCAGGACCACGGCGCGGGCCAGCGCCACGCGCCGGGCCATGCCGCCGGAGATTTCCGAGACCTTCAGGTGGGCGGCGGCGCGCAGGCCCACGGCATCCAGCTTGTCGAGCACGCGGTCGGTGAGTTCGGCCTCGGGCAGGCGCGTGTGCTCGCGCAGGGGAAAGGCCACGTTCTCGAACACGTTCAGGTCGGTGAACAGCGCGCCCTGCTGGAACAGCACGCCCATGCGCTTGCGCAGGGCTTGCACTTCCGAGCGGGAGGCGGCGCCGATATCCTGGCCGAACGCCAGGACGCGGCCCTGCTGGGCGGTGATCTGGCCGGTGGCCGCGCGCAGCAGCGTGGTCTTGCCGGAGCCCGACCCTCCCATGACTGCCACCACCTGGCCCGCCCGGACGTCCATGGAAATATCGCGCAAGACGGTGAAATCACCGTAGCCAAGCGCCACACCTTCCAGGCGCAGGGCGAATTCCGGGGTGCTGCTGGTTTGAGCGGGCATGGGCAACGAAAGGGAGTTTCGGCGGCGGAGCTTGCCGTGCTGTCCTGCCGGCAAGCGGGCCGGAGAACCTGGCCGGCGCGGGCAAGACAGGCTGCGTCGGGAAGCGCCCTGTTACTCAGATGCCGGGGACGAGCTCAAGCGTCGGCTCCCGGCGGCGAGGCGCCATTGTAGCCCGACGCTGTGCAATCACAATCGGACCGGCCGCACGTGGAACAGTGTTTTCAATTCCACGGACAATCCGGCGGGCGGCTTGTTGCCATCTTGCTGGGCGTCACGGGTGTCTGACACCCCTGAAACGCCAGCCCCGCGCACACGCCTCCGACCCGGGTGTCAGACACCCTTTTTTAACGGCCCCGCCTTGTTCCTTCAGTGACGTGCACGTGCCGCCGCGGTTTCCCGGGCCAGCCGCTGAATCAAATCCGCCGTCGATTCCCGCCGCGCCAGCGGCGCACCCTGGCCGGCCCACAGGGACAGGACGTTGATGTTGCCGCTCTTGCCGCCCGCCGTGCGCATCGGGCGCGTCAGCGCGTTCTGCAGCGGATACGGCAGGATGTCGCCGCCGATGGCGTCCGCGTCCCGCATGAAGGCGTTGGCGATGCCGCGCGCGGGGCGGCCGGAAAAGGCGCGGGTGACCCGCGACTGTTCAGCGCGGGAGGCGGGCAGGACGGCCTTGTAGGCCTCGCTGATGCCGGATTCGTCCGTCGTGAGAAAGGCCGTCCCCATTTGAACCAGGTCGGCGCCCAGCGCCAGGGCGGCCGCGATGCCGCGCCCGTCCATGATGCCGCCCGACGCAATGACCGGCACCGAGACGGCGTCGGCCACCTGAGGCACCAGGGCCATCGTGCCGATCAGGGACGCCTCGAAGGCATCCAGGAAGGTGCCGCGGTGGCCGCCCGCCTCGGCGCCTTGCGCCACGATGGCGTCCACGCCGTCCTGCTCCAGCGTCTGGGCCTCGCGCACGGTGGTGGCCGTCCCCACGGTCAGGATGCCCAGCTCGCGGCAGCGGGCCACCGCCTCGGCCGGCAGGCGGCCGAAGGTGAAGCTCAGGACGGCGGGACGGATCCGCAGGATGGCCTCGAGCTGGCCCGCCAGCGGGTCGGTCTGCGGACCGGGCGCCTCGGGGGCGGGCAGGCCCAGTTGCTCGTGGTAGCGGGCCATCAGGGCCAGCATCGCGTCCGCATTGCCCGCCATGGGTTGCTGCGGCACGGACGCGAACAGATTGATGGCGAACGGGCGGTCCGTGCGCGCACGGATCGCCGCGGCCGCCGCTTCGATCTGTTCGGGCGTCATGTAAGCCGCCCCAAGCGATCCCAGGGCGCCCGCCTTCGATGCCTCGGCCACCAGTTCCACCGTGGTGGCGCCGCCCGCCATGGGCGCCTGGATGATGGGATGGTCCAGCTTGAGCAGTTCAATCAGAGGGGAAGCCATGGGAAAACTCCTGGGAGGTTATTGAAGCTGGATGTTTCCAGCCTTGATGACGTGCGCCCACTTTTCGCTTTCGCTCTTGATGAACGCGGCGAATTCCTCGGGCGTGCCGCCGCCGGCCTGGCTGCCGGTGTCGGCGATGGCCTTTTGCACATCCGGTTCCTTCAGGATGCGGTTGAACTCGGCGTTCAGCTTGGCGATGATCGGCGCGGGCGTGCCGGCCGGCGCGACGATGCCCTGCCAGTTGTAGGACTCGAAGCCCGGCAGGCCCGATTCGGCCATGGTGGGCACGTCGGGGAGCACGGCCAGGCGCTTGGCGGACGTGACGGCGATCGGGTGGATCTTGTTGCCCTGGATGGCGGGCAGCGCGGAGTAGCCCATTTCGAACATCATCGAGATGTGGCCGCCCATCAGGTCGGTCGCGGCCAGGCTGCCGCCCTTGTAGGGCACGTGGATGATGTCGATCTTGGCCTGCTCGCGGAACATCTCGCCCGACAGGTGGTGCGCGCCACCCACGCCGGAAGAACCGAAAGTCAGCTTGCCCGGCTGCTTCTTGGCCAGCGCGATCAGATCGGCCAGCGTTTTGACCGGCAGTTCGTTGTTCACGCTCAGGACCAGGGGGCTGTTTTCGATCAGGATGATCGGCGCCAGGTCCTTTTGCGGGTTGTAGGGCATTTCCTTCATCAGGGACGGGTTGACCGCCATCGGGGCCAGGTTGCCCGTGCCGATCGTGTAGCCGTCCGGCGCCGCCTTGGCGATGAGGTTGGTGCCGACCACGCCACCGGCGCCTGCCTTGTTCTCGACCACGACAGGCTGGCCCAGCGACTCGCCCAGCTTGCGCGCCAGGAGGCGCACGCGCGTGTCGGCAAACCCGCCGGGGGCATACGGGACGATCATGGTCACCGGCTTGGCGGGCCATTCGGCGGTCTGGGCCTGGGCGGCGCCGCTAAAGGCGGCGGTGGCGGCCAGGGCGGCAATCAGGGGGCGTAGTGCTTTCATGCTGGGGACTCCTCTTTTCCTGCTTTTTAATTGCTGTGTGATTGGCCCGAGGGGCCGATGGCATTATGCCCAGCGCCCTTGCCCTCTGTCGTGACTTTTCCCAGCCCCCAGGCCGACAGCGCCAGCAGCGCCGCGCTGGCAGCCAACACCTGCGGCAAGCCGGCGCCCCAGCGCGCCGCCCACGAGGCCAGCAGCGGACCCAGGATCTGCCCGGCAGCGAACGCCGCCGTCATGATGGCCGCCGCCCGGGGCGCCGCCGCGCCGGACACGCGGCGCGCAGTCAGCATGCCCGCCTGCGTGATCACCATGAAGGTGCCGCCCACCAGCAGCGCCGCCAGAATCACGGCGGCAATGTGATGCCACAGCGCCACAGCCAGCATGCCGGCCGCCATCAGCGCCTGCGCGCCACGCCACACTTGCCGGTCGTCACGGCCCCGCGCCAGCCGGGGTACCAGCAGGCAGGACAGCGCTGCAGCCATCCCAAAAATCGGCCACGCCCACCCGAAGATCGCCGGATTGGGAAAGATCTCCTTGGCCATGGCGGGCAGGAAGGTGGCGGGGATGATGTAACCCACCCCGAACACGCCGTAGTGCAGCGAGAGCGCGGCAATGCCCTGCGGCAGCCGCGCCGGTGGCGCGCCGGCGCCCGTCTGGCGGACCGGGGGCGATTGCCGGGTGAGGCCAGCCCACGCCGCCGCGGACAGCGCCAGCGCCAGGGCGCCCAGCGCGGACCAGGTCAGGTTGGCGCCCGCGCCCCAGCCCATCAGGGCCAGGCACGCCAGCCCCGTGAGCGCGATGCCCGCGCCCACGCCGGCATACGTCACCGCGGATACCGACGCCTCGCGCGCGTCCCCGGCGGGAACCGGCCGCCACGCCACCACGCAGATGAAGGCGCTGGCGCTGGCATAGCCCGCGGCCAGCCGCAGCGCCGACCAGCCGGCCACGTTGTTCACAAGCGGCATGGCAAGCGTCAGGGCGGCCACGGCGGCCAGGCTGGCCGCCAGCGTGGCGCGCAGACGGCGCACGGGCCAGACGATCGCCGCCAGCGCGCCCAGCAGGTAGCCCGCGTAATTGGCCGACGCCATCCAGCCGCCCTGCGCGAGCGACAGACCAGACTCCTGCGCCATCAACGGCCACACCGGCGTGAAGGCAAAGCGTCCGATGCCCATGGCGGCCGCCAGCGCAAGGGCCGCGGGCCACGCCAGACGGGTGGCGCTGGCCGACGGGTCGAGGGAAGGGTAAGCAGGCGTTGACATGGCCTCACTCTACGACTGTACTAATATCTTGAATAGTGAATTATTAAGAACGTGAGTTCCCAAAATGAGAAACTTGGATCTCGACGCGTTGCAGATCTTCAAGACGGTTGCCGACCAGGGAGGGGTGGCGCGCGCCGCCGCGCACCTGAACCGTGTCCAGTCCAACGTCTCGACGCGCCTGAAGCAGTTGGAGACGTCGCTGGGAACGCCGCTTTTTCGGCGGCAGAACCGCCGCCTGGTGCTGTCGGATCAGGGCCGGGTGCTGCTGTCTTATGCGGACCGGCTGCTGCGCCTGTCCGACGAGGCGCAATCGGCCGTGCGGGAAGGCGCCCTGCAAGGCGTGCTGCGCATCGGCACCATGGAAAGCACGGCGGCCGCCCGCCTGCCGCCCATCCTGGCGGCCTATCACGAGGCCTGGCCCAAGGTGCGCATCGAACTGGTCACCGGCACGTCGGGCGCGCTGGCCGCAAAGGTGCGCAATTACGAGATCGAGGCTGCGTTCGTGGCGCAGCCCTTTCCCGCGGACGGCCTGGCGGCGATGGATGCGTTCAAGGAAGAATTGGCGCTGATCTCACCGCTGGCTTGGGCGCCTATCGGCAGCGCGAAAGATCTGGTCAACCGCAGCGTCATCGCGTTTGCGGCGGGCTGCTCGTACCGGCGGATCCTGGAGTCGTGGTTGAACCAGGAAGGCATTGCGCCGGACAAGGTGATGGAGTTTGCGTCGTATCACGCCATCGTGGCGTGTGTGGCCGCGGGGACCGGCGTGGCGATCGTGCCGCGGTCGGTGCTGGCGGTGCTGGGCGCGGAGCAGTCGGTGCGCGTGGGGGCGCTGTCTGGTTCCCACGGGCAGGCGCTGACCCAGCTTGTCTGGCGTGCCGATGACGACACGCCGGCGTTGCAGGCCCTGCGGAGCCGGCTGCAGGCGCCGCAGGATTGACCGATGCGCGCGAGGCCGCGCGCATCGTCAGGGGCCGCGATCAGAAGCGGTAACCGACGCCCAGCGTGGCCACCCACGGATCGATCCGGGCGGTGCCGACGCGTTCGCCGTCCAGCGTCACCTTGGACTTGATGTCGATGTAGCGGATGTCCGCGTTCATGAACCAGCGGTCGTTGATCTTGATGTCCGCGCCCAATTGCGCGGCCACGCCCCAGGAATCGCCCAGCTTCAGGTTCGAGCCCTTCAGCGCGCCTTCGCCCTTGGTGTCGAAGAAGTGCGTGTAGTTGATGCCCACGCCGATGTACGGCTGGATCATGCTGTCGGGCAGGATGTGCCATTGCAGGCTGAGGGTGGGGGGCAGCTGCTTGGTGGAGCCGATCTTGCCCAGGTTGCTGCCGTTGACGTCATGCTGGAAGGGCCAGGCGCCCAGCAGTTCGATGCCGATGTTGCGGGTGGCCATGTAGGCCAGGGTGAAGCTGGGGCGCACGTTGTTGCTCACATCCAGCTTGACGCTGCCGTCGAGCACCGAGCCATTGTTTTGCGAGGGGCGGACTTGCGTCACGCCCACGCGGAACAGCACATCGCCCGCTTCGTGGGCATGGGCGGGTGCGGCAAATGCGCCGGCAGCGATCAAACCGGCAATGGCGGTGGCGCGGATACGCCCGTTCAGCGAAAACATTTTCTTCTCCGATCTTTCCGTGTGGGGTGAGCCGACAGGTTCTCAGACCGCCCCGTCCCCCAACTTGACGTGTGTCAAATCGTGAAAAGACCGTTTTTAGAAAGTGGTTATGCCGCAACAGGAATGTGTGATTTCGCCGCCCAAAACAAACGCCGCCGGCGCGCAAGGCGTCCGGCGGCGTTGATAGGTCGTGTTGCGATCAACGCGGCAGATCGCTGCTTCCCATGAGGTAGGCGTCGACCGAACGCGCGCATTGGCGGCCTTCGCGGATGGCCCAGACGACGAGCGACTGTCCGCGGCGCATGTCGCCGGCGGTGAAGACCTTTTCGACGCTGGTGCGGTAGTCGTCGGTGTTGGCGCGCACATTGCCGCGGCCGTCGCGATCCACGCCGAACGCGTCCAGCACGTTCTGCACCGGCGACACGAAGCCCATGGCCAGCAGCACCAGGTCGGCCTTGATCTCGAATTCCGAGCCTTCGACCTCGCGCATCTTCATCTGGCCGGTGGCGTCGTCCTTGAACCATTCGACGCGCGCGCCGACCAGTTTTTCGACCTTGCCGTTGGCGCCCTTGAGCAGCTTGGTGGTCACCGACCAGTCGCGCTCGCAGCCTTCCTCGTGCGAGGACGACGTGCGCATCTTCAGCGGCCAGTACGGCCACGTCATGGCCTTGTTCTCGGACTCTGGCGGCTGGGGCATCAGTTCGAACTGCGTGACCGACGCCGCGCCGTGGCGATTGCTGGTGCCGACGCAGTCGGAACCGGTGTCGCCGCCGCCGATCACCACCACATGCTTGCCCTTGGCCAGCGTCTGGTTGGTGAGGCGGTCGCCCGCCACGGCCTTGTTCTGCTGGCGCAGGAAATCCATGGCGAAGTACACGCCTTCCAGCTCACGGCCAGGCACCGGCAGGTCACGCGGCGTCTCGGAGCCGCCGCTCATCACCACGGCGTCGAATTCGGCCATCAGCGATTGCGGCGTGCGCACGGTCAGGCCATCGGCCACCGGATCCTTCGGGTTGCCGACGTAGGTCGACGGCGCGAATTCCACGCCCTCGGCTTCCATCTGCGAGATGCGGCGGTCGATCTGGTGCTTTTCCAGCTTGAAGTCGGGGATGCCGTAGCGCAGCAGGCCGCCAATGCGGTCGCTCTTTTCGAACAGCGTCACCGAGTGGCCCGCGCGCGCCAGTTGCTGCGCGCACGCCATGCCGGCAGGGCCCGAGCCCACGACGGCGACCTTCTTGCCCGTCTTGCGCGCCGGCACTTGCGGGGCCACCCAGCCTTCGGCCCAGCCCTTGTCGATGATCGCGTGCTCGATGGACTTGATGCCCACCGCGTCGCTGTTGATGTTCAAGGTACAGGCGGCTTCGCAGGGCGCCGGGCAGATGCGGCCCGTGAACTCCGGGAAGTTGTTGGTGGAGTGCAGGACGTCCAGCGCGCGGCGCCAGTCCTGCTTGTACACCAGGTCATTCCAGTCCGGGATGATGTTGTTGACCGGGCAGCCGTTGTTGCAGAACGGGATGCCGCAGTCCATGCAGCGCGCCGCCTGCTGCTTGGCCTGGTCGTCGGTCAGGTGCAGCACGAATTCGCGCCAGTTCTTCAGCCGCTTCTGCGGAGCCTCGGAGGCCTCCTGCAGGCGCTGGTATTCCATAAAGCCAGTGATCTTTCCCATGGTATCCCTCACGCAGCCATTTGTTGCGGGTTGGCTGCACGCCACATTTCACCCAATGCGCGGCGGTAGTCCGTCGGCATGATCTTCACGAATTTGCCGCGCGAGGCTTCCCAGTCGCCCAGGATCTCGCGAGCACGGTAGCTGCCGGTGTAGCGGAAGTGGTCTTCCACCAGGCGGCGCAGGATGGTCTCGTCCGTCTCGCGTTCGCCGCCGCGCTGCGCGCTGTGCCAGATGTCGATGTTGTTCAGCGACTGCTGCTCGGCGTGCGGCACGACCGATTCCAGTTCCACCATCGACAAGTTCACGCGGTGCTTGAGGGTGCGGTCCGGATCCCAGACGTACGCCACGCCACCGGACATGCCCGCCGCGAAGTTGCGGCCGGTGGAACCCAGCACCACGACGGTGCCGCCAGTCATGTATTCGCAGCCGTGGTCGCCGGTGCCTTCCACCACGGTGGCAGCGCCGGAGTTGCGCACGGCAAAGCGTTCGCCCGCCACGCCATTGAAGAACGCTTCACCGGCCAGCGCGCCGTACAGCACGGTATTGCCAGCGATGATGTGGTCGGGACCGAAGCCGCGGAAGTCGTTGGGCGAGCGCACGATGATGCGGCCGCCGGACAAACCCTTGCCCACGTAGTCGTTGCCTTCGCCCACCAGGTCCATCGTGATGCCGTGCGCCAGGAACGCGCCGAAGCTCTGGCCGGCGGTGCCGTTGCACTGGATGTGGATGGTGTCGTCGGGCAGGCCCTCATGGCCGTAGCGCGAGGCCACGGCGCCCGACAGCATGGCGCCGATCGTGCGGTTGCGGTTGCGCACCGGCACGATGAACGAGACCTTCTCGCCCCGCTCCAGCGCCGGCTTGCTGCGCTCGATCAGCAGGTGATCCAGCGCGCCCGCCAGGCCGTGATCCTGCTCTTCGGTCTGGTGCACTTCGGCGTCGGACTGGGTCTGGTGGAACACGCGGGAGAAGTCCAGCCCTTGCGCCTTCCAGTGCTCCACGCCCGAACGCATGTCCAGCAGATCGGCGCGGCCGATCAGGTCGTCGAACTTGCGGATGCCCAGCTGGGCCATGATTTCGCGCACTTCCTCGGCGATGAAGAAGAAGAAGTTCACGACGTGCTCGGGCTTGCCCTGGAATTTCTTGCGCAGCGCCGGATCCTGCGTGGCAACGCCCACCGGGCAGGTGTTCAGGTGGCACTTGCGCATCATGATGCAGCCTTCGACGACCAGCGGCGCGGTCGCGAAGCCGAATTCGTCGGCGCCCAGCAGCGCGCCGATGACGACGTCGCGGCCGGTCTTCATCTGGCCGTCGGCCTGCACGCGGATACGGCTGCGCAGGCGGTTCAGCACCAGCGTCTGCTGCGTTTCGGCCAGGCCCAGTTCCCAGGGCGTGCCCACGTGCTTGATGGACGACACCGGCGAGGCGCCCGTGCCGCCGTCATGGCCGGCGATCACGACGTGGTCGGCCTTGGCCTTGGCCACGCCCGCAGCCACCGTGCCCACGCCGACTTCGGACACCAGCTTGACCGAGATCGAGGACTTGGAATTGACGTTCTTCAGGTCGTGGATCAGCTGCGCCAGATCTTCGATCGAGTAGATGTCATGGTGCGGCGGGGGCGAGATCAGGCCCACGCCCGGCACGGAATAACGCAGCTTGGCGATGTATTCCGACACCTTGTGGCCAGGCAGCTGGCCGCCTTCGCCGGGCTTGGCGCCCTGCGCCATCTTGATCTGGATCTGATCGGCGGACGACAGGTACTCGGCGGTCACGCCGAAACGGCCCGAGGCCACCTGCTTGATCTTCGAACGCAGCGAGTCGCCCTTCTTCAGTGCGACGTCGGCTTCGATGCGGTCCGTGCCCAGCACCGAGGCCAGCGTGTCGCCGTCCTTGATGGTGCTCTTGCCTTCACGCATTTCGGCGCGGTAGCGCAGTTCGTCCTCGCCGCCTTCGCCGGTGTTGGACTTGCCGCCGATGCGGTTCATGGCCACGGCCAGCACCGAGTGCGCTTCGGTCGAAATCGACCCCAGCGACATGGCGCCGGTGGCAAAGCGCTTGACGATTTCCTTGGCCGGCTCGACGTCGTCCAGCGGAATGGCGCGCGACGGGTCAAAGCGGAATTCGAACAGGCCGCGCAGCGTCATGTGACGGCGGCTCTGGTCGTTGATGATCTGCGCGTACTCCTTGTACGTGCGGTAGTTGTTGGCGCGCGAGGCGTGCTGCAACTTGGCGATCGAATCCGGCGTCCACATGTGCTCTTCGCCGCGGACGCGATAGGCGTATTCGCCGCCGGCGTCCAGGTCGTTGGCAAGCACGGGGTCGGCGCTGAAGGCGGCGCGGTGCTGGCGCAGCGCTTCCTCGGCAACCTGGAAGATGCCGATGCCTTCGATGTTGGAGGCGGTGCCCGTGAAGTACTTGTTCACCAGGGCGCTTTGCAGGCCGACGGCTTCGAAGATCTGCGCGCCGGTGTAGGACATGTACGTGGAAATGCCCATCTTGGACATGACCTTGTTCAGGCCCTTGCCCAGCGCCTTGATGTAGTTCTTCACGGCCTTTTCGGGGTCATTCATCTTGCCCAGCGATTCGAGCGCCAGGTAGGGGTGAATGGCTTCGGCGCCGTAGCCGCCCAGCAGCGCGAAGTGGTGCACTTCGCGGGCCGAGCCGGTCTCGACGACCAGACCCGTGTTGGTGCGCAGGCCGGCGCGGATCAGGTGCTGGTGCACGGCCGAAGTGGCCAGCAGCGCGGGGATGGCCACGCGCTCGCTGTCGACCAGGCGGTCCGACACGATCAGGATGTTGTAGCCGCTGCGCACCGCATCGACGGCGCGCGCGCACAGGGCTGCCACGCGGGCTTCGATGCCTTCGGGGCCCCAGGCGGCGGGGTAGGTGATGTCCAGTTCGAAGCTGCGGAATTTCTTGCCCGTGACCTGGTCGATGTCGCGAATCTGCGCCATCGCGGCAAAGTCCAGCACCGGTTGCGACACTTCCAGGCGCAGCGGCGGATTGACGTTGTTGATGTCCAGCAGGTTCGGCTTCGGACCGATGAAGGACACCAGCGACATCACCAGCTGTTCGCGGATGGGGTCGATCGGCGGGTTCGTGACTTGCGCAAACAACTGGCGGAAGTAGTTGTAGAACGGCTTGGCGCGGTCCGACAGCACGGCCAGCGGGGCATCGTTGCCCATCGAGCCGATGACTTCCTCGCCGGTCGAGGCCATGGGTTCCAGGATGAACTTGTAGTCTTCCTGGGTCCAGCCAAAGGCCTGCTGGCGGTCCAGCAGCGACACGGCCGATTGCGTGGCCACGGCCACCTGGCGCGGCGCGGGCAGCGATTCCAGCTTGATCTGCAGGCGTTCGATCCACTGGCGGTACGGACGGCTGTTGGCCAGCTGCAGCTTGATTTCCGCGTCGTCGATGATGCGGCCCTGTTCCAGGTCGATCAGGAACATCTTGCCCGGCTGCAGGCGCCACTTCTTGACGATGCGGTTTTCGGGGATCGACAGCGTGCCGGCTTCCGAGGCCAGGATGACCATGTCGTCATCGGTGACCAGATAGCGGGCGGGACGCAGGCCGTTGCGATCCAGCGTGGCGCCGATCTGGCGGCCATCGGTGAACGCGACCGCGGCGGGGCCGTCCCACGGCTCCATCATGGCGGCGTGGTATTCGTAGAAAGCGCGGCGGCTTTCGTCCATCTGCGTGTGCTGTTCCCAGGCTTCCGGGATCATCATCATCATGGCGTGGGCCAGCGAATAACCCGAATTGACCAGCAGTTCCAGGCAGTTGTCGAACGTCGCGGTGTCCGACTGGCCTTCGTAGACGATGGGGTAAAGCTTCTTCAGGTCGTCGCCCAGCACGGCCGACTGCATCATGCCTTCGCGGGCGCGCAGCCAGTTGAAGTTGCCCTTGACCGTGTTGATTTCGCCGTTGTGGGCAATCATGCGGTACGGGTGGGCCAGGGGCCAGGCAGGGAACGTGTTGGTCGAGAAACGCTGGTGAACCAGCGCCAGCGCGGACACCGTGCGGGTGTCGGCCAGATCGCGGTAGTAGCGGCCAACCTGATCGGCCAGCAGCAGGCCCTTGTAGACCACGGTGCGCACCGAGGCCGAGGGCACGAAGTATTCCTTGCCGTGCGCCAGGTGCATGTTCTGGATGGCGTGGCTGGCGGTCTTGCGGATCACGTACAGCTTGCGTTCCAGCGCGTCGGGCACCATCACGTCGGCGCCGCGGCCGATGAAGAGCTGGCGGATCACGGGTTCGCAGTCACGCACGGTGGGCGACATGGGCATGTCGACGTCCACCGGCACGTCGCGCCAACCCAGCACGACCTGGCCCTCGGCGCGGACCGAGCGCTCCAGTTCCTGTTCGCAGGCCAGGCGCGAAGCCGTTTCCTTGGGCAGGAACACCATCGCCACACCGTACTCGCCGGGCGGGGGCAGAATGATGCCTTGCTGGCTGAGCTCGTCGCGGTACAGCGTATCGGGGATCTGAATAAGGATGCCCGCGCCGTCGCCCATGAGCTTGTCGGCCCCGACCGCGCCGCGGTGATCCAGGTTTTCCAGGATCTTCAGACCCTGCTGGATGATCGCGTGGCTTTTCTTGCCCTTGATATGGGCCACGAAGCCGACGCCGCAGGCGTCATGTTCGTTCTTCGGGTTGTACAGGCCCTGGGCCGAAGGCAGACCGATGCGGCTGGCATCGATGGGGATCGCCTTGGAGGTGGGACAGGATTCGGTCGGGGTAATTTGGGGCATGGCGCGCTCCGCAGTGGGCCTGCGTCGTAATGTTGCAGTGCAGGAGACGGACAATACCCCCGACAGGAATAGGGTGCAATAAGAACAAACGGGGTGTGACCCTATTTAAATAGGCGCTCCATCATAGTGCATTAATATAGGGACACAACAACGGCCGCGCCATTATTGGGCTTGCCGGAGGGGTCTCTGCAGGAGGAACGACAGAGACCAGCGAAGCGGGCCAATTTGCAGTTATGTGTCCCCGTTTAAAAGGAAGATTTTCCTGGTCCGGATCGACGTGAGGTGTGGCGAAACTGCACCGATCCCGCCCGCCACGCGCAGTCATGCGGACGCGATGCTGCGGTAGGCGCTCATGCCGCGGGGGAAGCCGCCAGGTTCCAGCGCAGGACGCCCAGGCAAACAAAACCCGCCATGTAGGCGGGTCGAAGGATCAGGAATTGGTGGCCGGCGGTGTGGATGTCGACGGCGCTGGCGGGCTGGATTCGTTGTCCGCGGCTGCGGCCGCAGGCTTCTTGCGGGGCCGGCCGCGCTGGCCGGGCGCCACGCGCCGGCTCGCGGTGTGGGCCAGGCTGGCGATGAAGCTCGCGCCGCCCAACGCCCATTGACCGGAAACGGCTTGGTCGATGCGCTGGGTTTCCTCGCGCGACAGGCCATCCTGAAGCCGCTTGCGATAGTTGGCCTGACGGTCGAACGGCGTGTTGCCGCAGGCCCAGTAATCGGCGTGATCGGATTGCCATTGCGCGGGGGCGGCGCTGGTGTTGCCGGTATGGCTGGACGCGGACGACCACGGCCACGAATCGGGATCCTGCGAGGCCCCGCTGCGAACCGGATACGTCTCCAGCCAGACCAGCGAAGGCAGCACCCACGCGCCGGGTTCCAGCAAGGCAGATCGGTAACGGCCCGCGAACACCCGGCCGCCGCGCAGCCGCGCCGCCAGATTGCGGCCGAGCGTCTGCATCAAGCGGGGCAGGCCTTCTTCGTCGGCGGGCGTGGCCAGGAGCAGGATGCGGTCATTGGCCAGCAGCCAGCCGTGCACCGACACCCGGTGTCGCTGGGCCGACTCGCCCAGCCAGGTGGCGAGCTGATTCAGGATGTCGGCGGGCGCAGGTTGCGATGGCGCCGCCAACGGCTGAATAAAGTTGGCCTGCACCAGTTGGGGCAGCCCAGGGGCGTACAGACGGGGCAGTCGGGCCATAGTGTCAGGGCTTGCGTATCAGGAAGAACGGGTTGTCTTCACTCACGGTATATAAATAGTGCCACGGTGGGCGCTGGTCAAGTCCCGTGACCACAATCTGAGCGCGGAATCGTATTTTTTTGTGGCGGGCGCTCATTGAGGGGCAGGTTAACATTCGGCGACGGAACGTCGCACCGTGGATTCCCCTAACGCCGACGATTTTTCCGATCTCCAACCTCTTTTCCCGGAGCAAGCCATGGCCGCGTCCCTCGAACTCATCTCGCAGCATCGGTGCTTCGGCGGCACGCAGCGCTATTACCGCCACGCCTCCACGGAAATCGGGCTGCCCATGCGGTTTTCCGTCTACGTGCCGCCGCAGGCCGAGCACGGTCCGGTGCCGGTGCTGTTTTACCTGGCGGGCCTGACCTGCACCGAAGAGACCTTCATGATCAAGGCGGGCGCGCAGCGGCTGGCCTCCGAATTGGGCGTCATGCTGGTTGCACCCGACACCAGCCCGCGCGGCGCAGGCGTGCCCGGCGAAGACGAAAGCTGGGACCTGGGCACCGGCGCCGGCTTTTATGTGGATGCCACCACGCCCGCATGGCGCGACCACTACCGCATGTACAGCTATGTCACCCAGGAGCTGCACGGCATCGTCACCGGCGGCGAATTGCCGGGTGACGCGTCGCGCGCCGGCATCTTCGGCCATTCCATGGGCGGTCACGGCGCGCTGGTGCTGGCGCTGCGCAACCCCGGCAAGTTCCGTTCGGTCTCGGCATTCGCGCCGATCGCCGCGCCCAGTCAGTGCCCGTGGGGCAAGAAGGCGTTCGGCGCCTATCTGGGCGCCAACGAGGCGGACTGGGCGGCCTATGACGCCTCCGTGCTGATGCGCGGCCTGCAGCAGCCTTTCCCCGGCGGCATCCTCATCGACCAAGGCGACGCGGACCAATTCCTGGCTGAGCAGTTGTATCCCGACGTGTTCGAGGCGGCATGCGCGGCCGCAGGGCAGCCGCTGACCCTGCGCCGCCAGCCCGGCTACGACCACGGCTACTACTTCATCTCGACGTTCATCGAGGATCACATCCGGTTTCACGTCGAGCGGCTTGGAAAACCGGGCGCCTGACGCCCGCTTCTATACTGGCGGACCTGCCGCGGCGGGTGGCGGCTTCCTGCGCCCGCCGCGCTGCAGCCTGCGGCGGCTTGAATAGGAACGTCTGATTTGATCAACGGAATCGCTCCCTTCGCCTGGATCCTGCTGGGCGCCGTCATCGTCCTCTTGCCGGGCTTGGTCATGTTGCTGGGCCGCGGCGGGCCGCGAGACGAACGCGGTCGCCGCATGTTCCAGTTCCGGCCGGTGCGCCGCACGTGCGGCCTGCTGCTGGTGTGCCTGGGATGCGTGACCGGTCTGCTGGCCCTGTCGCTGGTGCAGTTCGTGCGCCTGACCACCGACGAGCCGGTGGCCAGCATCGAGGTCCGCCAACAGGCCGAGGGCCAGTTCCAGGTCAATGCCAGCGCGCCCGCCATCGGTTCAAAGCAATATGTTCTATATGGCGACCAGTGGCAGATCGACGCCCGGGTCGTCCGCTGGAGACTGCCCGCGCTGATGGCCGGCGTGCCGCCGCTGTACCGGCTTGAGCGCCTGTCCGGACGCTACAGCGATGCCGCCCGCGAGGCCACCGCCACGCGTTCCGTGCATTCGCTGGACGATTGGCCGGCACCCGACCTCGGGTCCCTGAAGAAAAGTTTTCCGAACTGGTTCCCCTTTGTCGATGTCCAATTTGGCAGCGGCGCGTACATGCCGCTGTTTGACGGGGCCCGCTACCAGGTCTTCATGGATCCGCGCGGCGCGCTCTTCATCCGTCCGGACGGTCAGGCCACCGCCGAAGGGCTGAAGCGCCTGGGCTGGTAAAGCCATTACACTGGGCGGCCCGAATAAATGGGGACGCGCCATCAGAATGAAACTTTGACGCGTCGCAACAGTCGAATTAGCACTCCTATTACTTGAGTGCTAACATCGAATTCATGTCGTTATCTCTTCGCCATCCGGAGACCCCCGCTATGAAACAACCCAGTACCTCGTTGACCGCTTCCGGCAACGCTCTGGCGTTGGCCATTGCCAATCCGGGCGCTCTCGGCACGATCGACGCCTATATCTCCGCGGTCAACCGCCTGCCGGTGCTGTCCGCGGATCGCGAAACGGAACTCGGCCGCCGCCTGCGTGACCAGGAAGATCTGGGCGCCGCTCGCGAGCTGATTCTGTCGCACCTGCGCCTTGTGGTGTCCGTGGCCCGTCAATACCTGGGTTATGGCCTGCCCCACGCCGACCTCATCCAGGAAGGCAACGTCGGCCTGATGAAGGCCGTCAAGCGTTTTGACCCCGAGCGCGGCGTGCGCCTGGTGTCCTTCGCCGTTCACTGGATCAAGGCCGAAATCCACGAATACATCATCCGCAACTGGCGGTTGGTCAAGGTGGCCACGACCAAGGCGCAGCGCAAGCTGTTCTTCAACCTGCGCAGCATGCGTCCCGACGGCCAGACCCTGGATCCGGAACAGGTCGACCACATTGCTCGCGAGCTGAACGTTCGCCACGAAGACGTGAGCGAAATGGAAGTCCGGATGTCCGGCCGCGACATGTCGCTGGAAAACCAGGACGACGACGACGACAGCTACGCGCCGATCGCCTACCTGTCCGACGAAGGCCGCCAGGAGCCCACGCGCGTGCTGGAGCGCGCCGCGCGCGATCAGCTGCAAAGCGCCGGGCTGACCGGCGCGCTCGATGCGCTGGATCCGCGCTCGCGCCGCATCGTCGAAGCCCGCTGGCTGCAGGACGACGGCGGCGCCACGCTGCACGAGCTTGCGCAAGAGTTCGGCGTGTCGGCCGAACGCATCCGCCAGATCGAAGCGGCGGCGCTGAAGAAGATGCGCGGCAACCTCGCCGCGTGAGGTTGCCAGACCCCGTCGCCGCGCCCGTCGCTGCACCCAAGTTAAAGGCCGCAAGTTGCGGCCTTTTTCTTTGGCCGCGCGCGGTGGGTGGCCAATAAATTGATACAAATTCGGGGTTAAATTTTCTGGGTTCGCAGAAACTTAATGGGGAAGGCGCCGCCTAACTTCATGTAGACCGCGAACTTCGGTTAGCAGTCTTGTCATCCGTCTCGGCTTCTCCTCTTTCCCCTCCCCTATGAGACGGATGCTTGCGGGGCACCTAGCATATCGGTGCCCCGTTTTTTATGCGCGCTCGGAACGCAAGCGCTGCAAGAAATCATGCGGCCCGTGCGCTGTCCGGCGCCGCCAGCGCCGTGTGCCATAGCGCGTCCTGGACGCGGCGCACGCCAGTCGCCATCGACCCGTCCTGGTAAAGCTTGATCCACCGGTAGCCCGGCGCCATGTTGTCGACGATGTGCTTGCCGTCTCGGATGCTGAATTGAAAGCACGTCGAAGGCGTGGCCAGCATGCGCAGGTTGTGCCGGCGGCGGTCGAACTCGTGGTGCACATGGCCCCAGAGCAGCACGCGCACCTGGGCAAATCGCGCCAGCAGCTTGAAGAGCGCCTGAGGGTTGTCGATCATCATCGAGTCATGCCAGTGGCTGTCGATCTGCATCGGGTTATGGTGCATCGCCACCAGCGTGTGGCGATCGGGCGCCTGCGCCAGCGCCGCTTCCAGCATGTCCAGTTCGCTGTTGCATAGATGGCCCGCGTTCGAGCCGGGCACCGTGGTGTCCAGCGCAACGATGCGCCATGCGCCCACGTCGGTCACGGGCATGGACCAGTCGGAGAGTTCCTGGCGCAGGACGGACGGTTGATCGTGATTGCCGGGCAGGCAGCGGATGGTCGCGCGTTCCAGCGCGGCCGATTCGGACAGGATGCGCGCGAAACGCCGGTAGCCCGCGGCCTCGCCGTCCTGCGACAGGTCGCCCGTGGCGAGCAGCAGGTCCGGGTGCTTGCCGTCGGCCTCTATCTGGCGCAGCACGGCGCGCAGGCTTGCGTCGGTATTGACGCCCAGCATCGACGTTTCGGGCTCGCCGAAAAGATGGCTATCGGTCAACTGGACGAGCATCGCGGGCGCGTCGTGGCGCCGGGTCAAGGTGTGGATGCGTGCCACGTGCCGCTCCTGCAAAAGTTCGCGTGATGCCACATTACCCAAAAAACATGGCGCGGCACGTTTCGCAAGCGTCCATTGGGGTAACGAAACGTGCATTCTCCCCGATTCCCGTCACGCCCCGGCCGCGAGCGCCGGAAAAAAGCCGCTATTCTTGTGAAACTTTCCACAAGCACTAAGATCGGGACGCGGCGCTACCCATGGATGTTGGTTTTCTCGTATTTGGTCTTGCGGGCCTGCTCACGCTGGTCTGCTTCATGCCGCCCCTGGCCGGCCGCGTCAAGCTGCCCTATTCGGTGCTGCTCGCCATCGTCGGCTGTCTGCTCGGGATCGTCATTCACGTGCACGGGTGGGCGCCCGCCTGGATCGGCGACTTTCTCGATTCGCTGGAGCGCTTCGAGATCTCGTCAGAGACCTTCCTGATGGTGTTTCTGCCGGTGCTGTTGTTTGAGACGGCGCTGTCGATGAACGTGCGGCGGCTGATGGACGACATCGGGCCGATCCTGATGATGGCCATTGTGGCCGTGGTTGTCTGCACGGTCGTGGTGGGTGTGACGCTGGACGCCATCTCACCCTATGGGCTAGTCGTTTGCCTGCTGCTGGGCGCCATCGTGGCGACGACGGATCCGGTGGCAGTGGTCGGGATCTTCCGCGAGGTGGGCGCGCCCAAGCGCCTGACGACGCTGGTCGAGGGCGAAAGCCTCTTCAACGATGCGGCGTCGATCGCGTTGTACTCGGTGCTGCTGGCCGTACTTAGCGGCAAGGGCGAATTGTCCGTCAGCGGCATCTTCAACGACTTCATCGTGCACTTCATCGGCGGCGGCGTGGCCGGGTTTGCGATGGGGCGCCTGGCCTGCTTTCTGTTCGCCTGGCTGCGCGGCTTTCCCACGGCCGAGATCACCCTGACGCTGACGCTGGCCTATCTGTCCTTCTTCATCTCCGAGCATTACCTGAACGTGTCGGGCGTGGTCGCCACCGTGATCGCGGGCCTGGTCGTCGGGTCCACCGGCCGCACGCGCATGTCGCCGACCACCTTCGAACACCTGGCCAGCGCCTGGGAGCAGTTTGGTTTCTGGGCCAATTCCCTCATCTTCCTGTTCGCGGCCATGCTGATCCCGAAGCTGATGGCGGCGGCCGATTGGCAGGAACTGGTGCTGGTGGGTGTGGTGTTCGTGGTGACGCTGGTCGCGCGGGCAATCGTGGTGTTCGGGCTGCTGCCACTGCTTGGCCTGACCCGGCTGGGCACCAAGGTCAGCAATCCCTACAAGGTGGTGATGCTGTGGGGCGGATTGCGCGGCGCCGTGTCGCTGGCGCTGGCGCTGGCCGTGACCGAGCAGATGGGCGTGCCCGAAGAGGCGCGTCAATTCATCGCCGTGGCCACCACGGGCTTTGTGCTGATGACCCTGTTCGTCAACGGCATCAGCCTGCGGCCGCTGATTCGCATGTTGGGGCTGAATCAGCTGTCGCCGGTCGAGCGCACCATCCGCAATCAGGTGCTGGCCGTGGCGCTGGAAGATCTGCAGGGCAAGACCGAGGAAGTGGCCAAGGCCGAGCACATCGGCAACGAAGTCCGCGACCGTATCCGCGCGGTGTTCGACGCCAGCCTGGCCAGCGTGCACGACGGCCGGGTCAGCCAGATGACCGACGAGCAGCGCGTGTCCGTGGGACTGGCCATGGTTGCCCAGCGCGAAGAGGAAATGTTCTTCGACATCCTGAAGGCGCAGATCGTGGACTGGCGCATGGCCGAAACCCTGCTGGCGCGGGCCGAACGGCTGGAAGACGCGATCCGGCTGGGCGGCGTTGAAGGCTTCGAGCGCGCCATTGCCGCCGATGTCCGCTATTCGACGGGTTTCCGGCTGGCATTGCGGCTGCATTACCTGTTCGGCTTTCAGGGCTGGCTGGCGCGCGAGCTTGGCCAGCGCTTTGCCAACCTGATGAGCAAGCGCTCGGTCGCGCAGCGCCTGATCGCCTTTGCGCGCGAGCAGATTACGCCGCTGCTTGGCGAAGAGGCCACGCAGCGCATCGTGTCGCTGCACCAGCGTCGTCTGGATCTGATCGAAAACGCCTTGCAGGCGCTGAACCTGCAATATCCGTCGTACGCCCAATGGCTGCAGGAAAGTTATCTGGGCCGCGTGGCCCGCGAGCTCGAACGCATCCGCTATCGCGACATGCTTGAGCAATTTCTGATCAGCGGCGAAGTCTATGCGGACTTGACCGAGCAATTGAAAAGCCGCTGGGCGCACATCGACAAGCACCCGCCGCTGGACATCGAAATGAGCGCGGCCGAACTCATCAAGCGCGTGCCGCTGTTCGAGGGCCTGTCGCCCGATTCGCTGCGCGCCATCAGCAAGCTGCTCAAGCCCCGCCTGGCATTGCCCGATCAGCGGGTCCTGACGAAGGGGCGGCACGGCGAGGAAATGTGCTTCGTGGCGTCGGGCGCCGTGGCGGTCCATCTGCCCGACAACACCATGATCGAACTGGGCAGCGGCGAATTCTTCGGTGAACTGGGTCTTTTGGGCGAAGTGCAGCTTACGCCGGACGTGACCTCGCTGGGCTACAGCAAGCTGCTGATGCTGTCGTCGCGCGACTTCCACGCCCTGCTCGACCGCGACGAGAACCTGCGTGAACGCATTCAGGTCGTGGCCAAGCAGCGCTTGCGCGCGATTGAAGTGTGGAAGCAGTTTTCGCAGCAGTCTGCGGCCGCGGCCGCCGCGCCGGCGCCCGTGCCGCCTCCCAGCTCGGCACAGGCGGCCGAGGCCGCGGAAGCGGCTGGCGCGGGCAGTCCGGACGAGGCCGAAGATCTGCAAGCGGCCCGCGAACTGCGCGGTGAATCATCGGGTGCCGATGGCGCCGCGGCGGGGGGCGTGCTGGGAACGCCAGAACCTGCGCCCCGCTAGGCGCACCCCGCTCGGCGCGCCCCGCCCAATCCCATGTTCTAGGTTCTACGCTCTACAAGGCCCCGCCCAGCCCAGCTTAGCCCCGGGCGGGCGCCCGATCAGAGCGTGATCTCGCCCGCGGCCTGGCGCCGCATGATGTCCTCGACCAGCACCAATGCCGCTTCCAGCGTGAACTCGCCCTCGGCGACATGGTGCAGGGCCGTGGCGACGTCGATGGTGGCGATTTCCATGACCTCGCCGTCGCGGTTGGCGGGACGGGCGTCCGGCGCCAGGATGCACGTGCTGGTCAGCACGTCTTCGACCTGATAGCCCTCGGGCAGCCGGCGATGGATGCGCAAGATCGTGCGCAGCGGCGTGCGGCGCACGAGATCGGGTTCGTCCAGGCCGGCCTCTTCGCCGCATTCGCGCACCAGCGCCAGTTCCAGGTCTTCGCCCCTGCCGGCCAGTCCGCCGACCAGCGTGTCCCACATACCGGGATCGGTGGATTTGCTGAGAGAACGCCGCGCGACCCACAGCTTGCCGTCGGGCGTCCAGGCGTTCAGGTGCACGGCCTTGGTCAACAGGCCCAACGGCCGCACGGCGGCGCGTTCGATCACGCCGAGCGTCTCGTCGCCATCCAATACGTCCAGCAGTTCGTCGCGCCAGCCGCGCAGGCAGTTGGCTTGGCGCAACAGTTCCGCGGCCTGTTCCAGCGCCGCGTCCAGCGCATTGCCCGGCGCCAGGCCCTCGCCGATGCGCAACGCCGTGCCGTCGGACTGTGTTTCGGGCGCGTCGCGCAGCGCGTCGCAGGCCGCGTGCGTGGCCCAGCCGCAGCGTCGCCCCGCTATATATAAAGCGCGCGCGCCTTCGGGGGCGGGCTCCTGCGCGCGGGCGCACAGGGCGGCATACAGATCGGACAGCGGCTTTTGCATCGTGGCGCCATGGTGATGAGGTTGCGGGCGATTTTAAGCCACCCTGTTTACGGCTCGCGGTCAAGGGGGCGCGCCCAAGTGGGGGCGGGCCGCATGAATTCAAGAGCACTAAATTACATCTGTTTGCGCGTCCGCTATAATCCGCCAGTTTCTTTGTGATTTCGAGAGGGAACGACAGGGCCGCTCTATCTCCCTGCATCGCCCTGCCATCTAATAATTGCGTGTTGCCCGTATTCCGGTGACTTCCGCCACCAGCAAATGGGCCTTCGCGCCGTATTTCGAGGTAAGCATGAAGAAGTGGAGAGGGATACTGGGGGCTTGTGCGATGCTGATTGGCGGCGTGGCCGGTGCCCAGGTGCAAAACATGCCCGGCGGTCCGAAGGTCAATCAGCTGAACCTGCATGAAGGCGTCACCGCGATTTCGCGCGACATCATGTGGCTGCATTGGTTGCTGCTCACGATCTGTATTGTGATTTTCATCGGCGTCTTCGGAGTGATGTTCTACTCCATCTGGGCGCACCGGAAGTCCCGCGGCCACAAGGCGGCGACCTTCCACGAACATCTGGGTGTCGAAGTCGCCTGGACTGTCATTCCCTTCATCATCGTCATCGCCATGGCGCTGCCGGCCACCAAGACGGTCGTCGCCATGAAAGACACTTCCAGCGCCGACCTGACCGTCAAGGTCACCGGCTATCAATGGAAGTGGGGCTACGAATACCTCGACGGCTCTGCCGCCGGCATCAAGTTCCTCTCCACGCTTTCCACGCCGCGCGCCCAGATCGAGAACCGCGAGCCCAAGGGCGAGTTCTATCTGATGGAAGTGGACAACCATCTGGTCGTTCCCGCCAACAAGAAGATCCGCATCGTCCTCACGGCGGCCGACGTCATCCACTCGTGGATGATTCCGGACTTCGGCGTGAAGCAGGACGCGATCCCCGGGTTCCTTCGCGACACCTGGTTCAACGCCGAAAAGCCTGGCATCTATCGCGGCCAGTGCGCGGAATTGTGCGGCAAGGACCACGCCTTCATGCCCATCGTCGTGGAAGTCCTGGCGCAAGCCGACTACGATAAGTGGGTTGAAGACCAAAAGAAGAAGATGGCGGCAAACGCCGACGATCCCAATAAAGAGTGGACGGAAGCCGAACTGGTTGCCCGCGGCGAAAAGGTTTTCGCGGCGAATTGCGTGGCCTGCCACCAGGCCAACGGCAAGGGCATTCCCGGTTCCTTCCCGCCGCTCGACGGAGACAAGGTTGTTCTGGGCCCCAAGGGGGAGCAGATCAACACCGTGCTGAAGGGCAAGCCCGGCACCGCCATGGCGGCGTTCGGCGGGCAGCTCAACGATGTCGAGATCGCAGCGGTCATCAGCTATACGCGCCATGCCTGGAGCAATGCCGGCAAGGGGCAGGACCCGACGGTTCTACCGAAGGACATCACGCCCGCGCGCTGATTGCGCGCGCGCCGTTCCTTCACCGTAGAACCGGTTCCGTTTAGTCAGAGATACCCTGCCGCCCCGTTGGACGGGGCTGGCACTCAGCAGGAAGGAGTCCATCATGAGCAGCGTCACTGTAGACCACGTGTCGCCGGGCCACGGCCACGGTCACGATGACCACCATCACGGCGTGCCCACGGGCTGGCGCCGGTGGCTTTTTGCAACGAACCACAAAGACATCGGGACGATGTATCTCATCTTCTCGTTCGTCATGCTACTGGAGGGCGGCACGCTGGCCCTTCTGCTGCGTACCGAACTCTTCGAGCCCGGCCTGCAGTTCTTCCGCCCCGAATTGTTCAACCAATTCACCACGATGCACGGCCTGATCATGGTGTTCGGCGCCATCATGCCGGCCTTCGTGGGCTTTGCGAACTGGATGATCCCGATGCAGATCGGCGCGTCCGACATGGCGTTCGCGCGCATGAACAACTTCAGCTTCTGGCTGTTGCCGGTTGCCGCGATCATGCTGACCGCCTCGTTCTTTGTGCCGGGCGGCGCCACCGCTGCGGGCTGGACGCTGTACGCGCCCTTGTCGCTGCAGATGGGCCCGGGCATGGACCTGGCCATCTTCGCCATCCACATCATGGGCGCCTCGTCCATCATGGGCGCCATCAACATCATCGTGACCGTGCTGAACATGCGCGCGCCCGGCCTGACGCTGATGAAGATGCCGCTGTTCTGCTGGACCTGGCTGATCACCGCGTTCCTGCTCTTGGCCGTGATGCCGGTGCTGGCCGCCGCCATCACCATGGTGCTGACCGACCGCCACTTCGGCACGGGCTTCTTCAACGCCGCTGCCGGCGGTGACCCGGTCCTGTACCAGCACGTGTTCTGGTTCTTCGGGCACCCCGAGGTCTACATCATGATCTTGCCGGCGTTCGGCATCGTGTCGGCCATCGTGCCCGCGTTCGCCCGCAAGAAGCTCTTCGGCTATGCCTCGATGGTGTACGCCACCGCCTCCATCGCCGTGCTGTCGTTCATCGTGTGGGCGCACCACATGTTCACGACGGGCATGCCGGTGACCGGCCAGCTCTACTTCATGTACGCCACCATGCTCATCTCGATCCCGACCGGGGTGAAGGTGTTCAACTGGGTCGCGACGATGTGGCGCGGTTCCATGACGTTCGAGACGCCGATGCTGTTTTCCATCGGCTTCATCTTCGTGTTCACGATGGGCGGCTTCACGGGCCTGATCCTGTCGGTGGCGCCGATCGACATCCAGGTCCACGACACCTACTACGTGGTGGCGCACTTCCACTACGTGCTGGTGGCCGGTTCCCTGTTCGCGCTGTTTGCCGGCGCCTACTACTGGGTGCCCAAGTGGACGGGCCGCATGTACAGCGAAAAGCTGGGCAAGCTGCACTTCTGGTCGACGCTGATCTCGTTCAACGTGACCTTCTTCCCGATGCACTTCCTGGGTCTGGCCGGCATGCCGCGCCGCTACGCCGACTACGCCGCGCAGTTCACGACGTTCCATCAGATCGCCACCATTGGCGCGTTCTGGTTCGGCCTGTCGCAACTGATTTTCCTGGTTGCGATCCTGCGCTGCTACATGGGCAAGGGCGAACCGGCCCCGGCCAAGCCGTGGGAAGGCGCCGAAGGACTGGAATGGACGGTGCCGTCGCCCGCCCCGTTCCACACCTTCGAAACGCCGCCCGAAGTGAAGTAATCCCTTATCCATGTTTCAGGCCGCACAGCAATGACACCCGAGCAGCGCCGTCGTAACAAGATCGCAGGACTGGTTCTTCTGGTTTTCGTCATTGCCGTGTTTGCCTGGACGGTGATCCGCGGTTCGGCCTTGCTGACCGGCAAGGCGGTGGGCTAGAGGCCTCGGCCATGAGCGACGACCTTCGCGAAACGTCTCAGCGCAAGCTGAGCTTCCTTCAGACGATGAAGGCGGTGGCGTGGGGGTTCTTCGGCGTGCGCAAGGGCGCGGGCTACCGCGAGGACAGCGCCAAGCTCAATCCCGTCCACGTCATCGTGGGCGGGCTGCTGGCAGCGGCAATCTTTGTGACTGTGCTGGTTTTAATTGTTCGTTGGGCTGTTTCCAGCCTGACTTGAATTACCTAAATCTAAATCTGTACCAGGGAGAAAGCCATGAGTGCAAGTCACTCGGTTCAAGGTAAAGAGGCACCGTACTACTTTGTCCCCGCCGACTCGGGCCATCCCGTGCGCATGGCCGTGGCACTGCTCTTCATGGGCCTGGGGGCCGCGGCGTGGGTCAACGGCGCCGATTGGGGCAAGTGGTCCGTGCTGGTCGGATTCATCGGCGTGATCATCGTGATGTATTACTGGTTTGGCGACGCCATCCATGAATCCGAGATCGGCCTGAACAGCAAGCGCATCGACGGCTCGTACCGCTGGAGCATGAGCTGGTTCATCTTCTCCGAGGTCATGTTCTTTGCCGCGTTCTTTGGCGCGCTCTGGTACACGCGCACCATCACGACGCCGTGGCTGGGCGACATCGACCACCGCCTGATGCTGTGGCCGGACTTCCAGGCGGCCTGGCCCAACTTCGGCCCGGCGGGCGTGGTCGAGCCCTTCCAGACGGTGGGTCCGTTCTGGCTGCCCACGATCAACACGGCGCTGCTGCTGAGCTCCGGCGTCACGCTCACCATTGCCCACCATGCGCTGCGTGAAAACCACCGCGGCAGGGCCAAGTTCTGGCTGGCGGCCACCGTCATCCTGGGCTTTGTCTTCGTGGGCTGCCAGGCGTTCGAATACATCCACGCCTACCGCGACCTGAACCTGAAGTTCAATTCGGGCGCGTACGGGTCGCTGTTCTACATGCTGACCGGCTTTCACGGGTTCCACGTGATCCTGGGCGCCACGATGCTCACGGTCATCCTGATCCGCCTGATCCGCGGCCATTTCACGCCGGATCATCACTTCGGGTTCGAAGGCGCGGCCTGGTACTGGCACTTTGTCGACGTGGTGTGGCTGGGCCTGTACCTGTTCGTGTATTGGTTCTGACCGCATTGGCCCTGACGGCGGCCGGCAGCGCCGGCGGCCGTTGCGGCAGGGAAAGCGCGAAGGGAGCCGGGCGGCATGCCGGCCTCCGTCGCGCTTTCAGCTCATCTGGCGGGGCGCTGCGGCAGGCGTCACGCGAGGCCCGGGGAACCGGGCGGCGGGCAGCCTATCTAAATCCGGTGCTCTCGATCCAGCCCATGTAATGGGCGAACAGCACGAAGAGGAACAGGGCGACCGACAGGCCGATCCGAACCGTCAGCGCGTTGACCGTGCGGTTGGTGGTACCTTTGTCCCGCATCAGGTAGACCAGGGCGGATGCCAGACTGGCCAGTATCCCGATGAAGGCCAGAACGACGAAAACGCGCATTGTGGTCTCCCGACAATTCAGATTTAGCAACGACAGATGTCCCGACCGCATTCCACCCGCTACACGGTAGCCGCCTTATTGTTGCTTGGCCTCGCCGTGGTGGTCCTGGTGTCGCTGGGACAATGGCAGATGCGCCGCAGCGATGAGCGACGCGCCATTCTGGCCGCGATCGAAGCCGGCCGCAAGCAAGCGCCTCTGCTTCTGACGCCGGCGACGCCGCCCGCGGACATGACGCCGTGGCGCGTGGCGCAGGCCAGCGGGACATGGCTGCCGCAATTCAGTGTACTGCTGGACAATCGCAACCACGACGGCAGGCCGGGCTACTGGTTGGCCACGCCGCTGTTGCTGGATGCGGCCACGAATCGCGCGGTGCTGGTGCTGCGGGGCTGGCTGCCGCGCGTGATCCAGGGCCAGGGCGAGCCGCAGCTGCCGGCCACGCCCGAGGGCATGCAGACCGTGCAAGGCGAGCTGTCCGTGCGGGTGCCGCGCCTGTTTGAACTGTGGTCGCTGGGAGGCGCCGACGCCTCCGCGCTGCCCGCGGCGCTGCCGGTGGCGGGCGGCGCGGTGCCGCAAGTGCAGAACCTGCCGCTGGACGACTATGCGCGCGCGACCGGATTGAATCTGCTGCCCACGGTGCTGAGCCAGGGCGGGCAGGTGGACGACGGCCTGGTGCGCGACTGGCCCCAGCCGTCGGTGGATTTCCAGCAGAACACGTCGTACGCGGTACAGTGGTTCGCTTTCGGCGCAATTGCGGCGATTGCCTGGCTTGTGGTGCTGGGGGGCGCCATCCGCCGCAGGCGCCAGCGCGTGGACCAGCAGGCGCAGGCTCGCATGCGGGCACGCAGATGACCAACGCTATTCCAGGATACAAAGTGGCTCGCGACATTTCATCCCACAAGCCCGCACGCAAGCGTTCGCTGATGCCGATGGTGCTGGTGTTCCTGTGCTCGCTGGCGCCCATCGTCGCCGCGTTCGTGGTCTACATGAACCCGCAATGGTGGCCCAGCGATTCCAGCAATTACGGCACGCTCCTGTCGCCGCAACGCCCGATGCCCGAAGCGTCCGAACTGCGCCTGACCACGCTGGACGGCAAGCCGTTCGATCTGCAGAGCCTGAAGGGCAAGTGGCTGCTGGTGGCCGCCGATGGCGCGGCCTGCCCCGAAAGCTGCGCGCGCAAGCTCTTCATCACCCGCAACAGTCACGCCAGCCAGGGCAAGAACGTGGATCGGCTGGCGCGGGTGTGGTTCATCACCGATGATGCGGTGGTGCCGGACAAGGTGCTGGAGGCATACAAGGGCACGGTCATGGTGCGGGTGAATCCGGACCAACTGGCCCGATTCCTGCTGGCGCGCGACACGGCCGCGGGACAGCCCGGACTGCAGGATCCGATCTGGGTGATCGATCCGCTGGGCAACCTGATGATGCAGTATCCCGCCGAGGCGGATGGCGTGCGGGTGCGCAAGGACATCAGCAAGCTGGTCTATAACTCGCGCATTGGTTGAACGGTTTTTTGGTTTTGATATGGAACGCATCAAAGCGCGTTATCGCAAGCTGGTTTTTTTCACCTGGTTCCTGACGCTGGACCTCATCATGTTCGGCGCCTTCGTGCGCCTGACCGATTCCGGGCTGGGCTGTCCGGACTGGCCCGGCTGCTACGGCAGCGTCACGCCGATCGGCGCGATGGGTGACATCCACGAAGCCTCGCAGGCCATGCCCTTCGGCCCGGTGACGCTGTCCAAGGCCTGGATCGAAATGATCCACCGCTACGTCGGCGCCATCCTGGGCATGCTCATTATCGGCATCGTCTACATGGCCTGGCGCTATCGCCGCGAACTGGGCCGTTCGCCCGCGCTGGCCATCACCACGCTGATCGCCGTGTGCGTGCAAGGGGCGTTCGGCGCGTGGACCGTGACGCACAAGCTCATGCCCGCCGTCGTGACGGCGCACCTGGTGTTTGGCCTGTCGGTGCTGGCGTTGATGACCTGGCTGTCCTCGCGCGAGCGCCCGCACCTGCCCGTCAGCGCCGAGGCCGTGCGCTGGAAGCCGTGGGTGGCGGTCGGATTCGGGCTGCTGCTGGTGCAGGTCACGTTGGGCGGCTGGGTCAGCACCAACTATGCGGCGCTGGCCTGCATGGACTTTCCCACGTGCCACGGGCAATGGGTGCCGGAAATGGACTTCCACGGCGGCTATTCGGTCATCCGGGGCCTGGGCGAACTGCCTTCCGGCGAAATGATCTCGCAGCCCGCGCTGACCGCGATCCACTGGGTGCATCGCAATTTCGCCTTCGTGGTGTTCGTCTACCTGGGCATCCTGGCCTGGCGGCTGCGCGCCGCCGAGCCCGGCCTGCGCGGCCCGGCCACGCTGATGCTGGCCCTCCTGGCGGCGCAGCTGTTCACGGGGCTGACCACCATCTTCTTTCAGTGGCCGCTTCTCATCGCCGTCCTGCACAATGGGGGCGCGGCGGGCCTGACATTGTCGGCCGTGGTGTTGATGGTGCGGCTGGCGTCTGCCGGCCGCGAGCCGGCGGGGCGGTACGACCCCAATTTGGTGCGCGTTTAAAATGAGGTCCACTATGACCAGTCTTGCCGCTCCTCAATCCGGATTGCTCCGCCAGTACCTCGTTCTCACCAAGCCGCGCGTCACGCAGCTGGCTGTGTTTTGCGCCGTGATCGGCATGTTCCTCGCGGCGCCCGGCATTCCGGACATGCGCCGGGTGCTGTTCGGCACGATCGGTATCTGGCTGCTGGCCGCCGCCGCCTTCGCCATCAACTGCCTGATCGAACAGGAAGTCGACGCCCGCATGCTGCGCACCGCGCGCCGGGCCACGGCGCGCGGCACCATTTCGGCATTCCAGGTGCTGAGCCTGTCGGGTCTGCTGGGCGGCGCGGGCATGTTCGTGCTCTACCACATGGTCAACCCGCTCACCATGTGGCTGACGTTCGCCACGTTTGTGGGCTACGCCATCATCTACACCATCATCCTCAAGCCGCGCACGCCGCAGAATATCGTGATCGGCGGCCTGTCGGGCGCGATGCCGCCGGCGCTGGGCTGGGCGGCCGTCGCCGATTCTGTGCCGGCCGAGGCCTGGGTGCTGGTCCTCATCATCTTCATCTGGACGCCGCCGCACTTCTGGGCGCTGGCGCTTTACCGCAACCACGATTATGCCAAGGCCGGCCTGCCCATGCTGCCGGTCACCCACGGCAACCAGTTCACGCGTCTGCACATCCTGCTGTACAGCCTGGCGTTGATGGCGACCACGCTGTTGCCCTACGCCATCCGCATGAGCGGCGAACTCTATCTGCTGTCGGCGCTGGTGCTGGGCGGCATGTTCGTGTCGTATGCGTGGCGCCTGTACCGCGCATACAGCGACGAGCTGGCCCGCAGCATGTTCCGTTTTTCCATTCTCTACCTGGCGCTGCTGTTTGGCGCCCTGCTGGTGGACCACTGGGTCGCCCTGTTGCGCTGACCCCCTGGAGGTTGTCGATGTCCGTGTTTTCCGCCAGCCGCCGGCTGGCCCTGCGACTGGGCGCAGCCGCCGCCGTCGCCGCCGCCCTGGCCGCCTGCGGCGACAGCAAGCCCGTCTTCAAGGGTAGCGATATCACCGGCACGCAATTGGGCCGCGGCATGGAACTGTCCGACCACAACGGCAAGCTGCGTCAGCTGTCGGACTTTTCCGGCAAGGTCGTGGTCGTGTTCTTCGGTTTCACGCAGTGTCCAGACGTGTGCCCCACGGCGCTGGCTGAACTGACCGAAGTCATGAAGAAGCTGGGTCCGGATGCCGATCGCGTCCAGGTGCTGCTGATCTCGGTGGACCCCGAACGCGACACGCCTGAGGTGCTCAAGCAGTACGTCACGGCGTTCGATCCGCGGTTCCTGGGCCTGACGGGCACGCCCGACCAGGTCAAGAAGGCGGCGGCCTCGTTCAAGGCCTATTACGCCAAGGCCCCCACCAAGGACGGCAACTACACGATGGACCACACGGCCGCGTTCTACCTGCTGGACGGCAAGGGCGAATCGCGCGTGCTGGTCAATAACAACGTCGGCGTGGACGCGCTGACGCAGGACATCCAGGCGCTGCTGAAGGGTTGATTCCCCCGGGCGGGTTCAGGCCTTTGCCGCCGCCCACGCGGCCAATGCGGCGCGGGCCTTCTCGCTGAGTTCGGCGGTGGAAATATCGCGCCGATGCGCGATGATCATCAAGGCGTAGGGCGTGGCAAGCGCGGCCGCTTCGGGACACAGGCGCGCCTCTTCTCCCACCGAGGGCGACGTGTTGCGCCAGTAGTTGATGGCCTGTTCGAGTTGGGGCAGCGTGATCAAATCCATGCGCCTATTGTCCACGAATGCCCCACCCTGTCCACCCTCCATCCGCCCTGCAATGAAGGGTCACCATCGCAACATGCCGAAACCGCGCGCGGGTGCTATACCACTGCCGGTTAGTTACGATGGAGCATCGTCATGAATACTTCGACCTCTACCGCGTCGCCGCGCCGCGGCCTGCATCCGTTGCTTGCCGCCGCCGCGATCGCCGTCATCGTCATGTGCTCGGTGGGCGTGGCCGCCGTGCTGGGCTGGCTGCCGTCGCCGTCGGCTAACCCGCACGCGGACCAAGCCGTGGCCGAGGCCGGCCCCGAGGATGCCAACCTGGCGCCTGCGCCGGCTGCCGAGCCGCCCGGCGCGGGCAGGCCCGCCGGCCAGATGCGCGAGGCGCAGCAAGCGCAGGCCGCCCCGGCCCCGCGTCCGGCCGCCGCGCCCGCACAGCAGGCGTGCGCCAGCTGCGGCGTGGTCGAGACCATCCGCCAGGTGCAGGTACCCGCCAAGGATGACAGCAACCATCTGGTCGGCACCATCGCGGGCGGCGTGGCCGGCGGCGTTGTGGGGAATCAGTTTGGTGGAGGCAACGGCAAGACCGCGCTGACGGTGCTGGGCGCGGTCGGCGGCGCTTTGGCAGGCCGTGAAGTTGAGCGTAATATCAGACAGCAACAAACAGTGACGCACTATGAGCTCACGGTCCGCATGAATGACGGCAGCAAGCGCCAGTTCCGCAGCGCGCAGCCGTTCTCGTTTGCCTCCGGCGACCACGTGCGCGTGGAGAACAATCAATTGCTGCCCGGCTGATCCCGGCCGACGGCGGCAAGCATCCCACTATGGAGAGATCTGGAATGAGCGACCAATTCAACAATCCGTTCGTCCTGCCCGGCATGGGCCAGAACTCCGATCTCTCGGGCAATCCGCTTCTGGCCAGCATGGAGATGATGCGCCAGGCGTGGGCGGGCCTGACTGGCCCCGGCGGCCTTGCCAGCAGCCTGCCCATGGCGCCGCCCATGAATCTCGAAGACCTGGACCGCCGCATCGCCGAACTGCGCTCGGTGGAAAACTGGCTGCGCATGAATCTGAGCATGCTCTCCAGCACCATCCAGGGCATGGAGGTGCAACGCTCCACCATCAGCACCCTGCGCGCCTTCGTGGACAGCGCCTCGCGCATGGACATGGGCGCAACCCCGGAAGCCGGGGCGCCGTCGCCGCTGGAAGTCGCGCTGGGCTTGAAGCCCGCGCCCAAGGCCGCGGCGTCCGGCCATGCCGCGGCGGCAGATGAAAAGGAAAGCACCGGCGCACAATCCGGCGGCAAGGCGCAAGGCGAAGACGCCTCCGCCGGGCCGGATGTGGCAGCCGCCATGAGCGAGCAGATGGGCGCCGCGGCGCAGTCGGCATCCAAGGCCTGGTGGGAGCTGCTGCAGCAGCAATTCAATCAGATCGCGGCCGCCACCGCGGCCTCCATGCCCGCCGGCGCACCGGGCACGGCCAGCGCCAAGTCCGAACCCTCGCATCCCAAGGCGTCGGCCGAGGCGCAGGCCAAACCCGGCAAACCCGCGGCCAAGCCCGCCGCCACCGCACGCAAGCCGGCTGCCGCCAAGAAAGCAGCCAAGCCAGCGGCCAAGACAGCCAAGAAAAACGGGCCTGCCGACGGCAAGCCCTGACCCCATTCTTCAATCGACACGCGGAGCCGCCGCCAGGCCGCCCGCCCGTCTCTCAACCTACTGGAACTTATGCTTAATGTAGTGATTCTTGCCGCCGGACTGGGTAAACGCATGCAGTCCGACCTTCCTAAAGTACTGCACACGCTGGCCGGCAAACCCATGCTGGCGCATGTGCTGGACAGCGCACGCCAACTGAATCCCGCGCGCATCGTCGTGGTGGTCGGCCATGGCGCCGATCGCGTCAAGCAGGCATTCGAAGGCCAGCCGGATCTGCACTTCGTGCTGCAGCAGCCGCAGCAGGGCACGGGTCACGCCGTGCAGCAGGCCGTGCCGCAACTGCTGGAAGGCGACGGCAAGGACGATGTGACGCTGGTGCTGTACGGCGATGTGCCGCTGGTGCAGCCGGAAACGCTCAAGCGCCTTCTGGACGCGCGCGGCCAGGGCGCCGCCGTGCTGACCGAAGTGCTGGCCGATTCCACCGGTTATGGCCGCATCGTGCGCGACGCCAAGGGCAGCGTGTGCCGCATCGTCGAACACAAGGACGCCTCGGAAGCCGAGCGCGAGATCAAGGAAGTGAACACCGGCATCCTCACCGCGCCCACCGCGAAGCTGAAGAACTGGCTCACCCGCATCGACAACAACAATGCCCAGGGCGAGTACTACCTGACCGACGTGGTCGGGCTGGCCGTGGTTGACGAGATTCCCGTGGGCGCGGCCCAGCCGGGCGCCGCCTGGGAAACGCTGGGCGTGAACAGCCGCGTGCAGCAGGCCGAACTGGAGCGCCGCTGGCAAGCCGAGCAGGCCCGCCGCCAGCTCGAAGCCGGTGTCACGCTGGCCGACCCGGCGCGCTTTGACGTGCGCGGCACGCTCACTTGCGGCCGCGATGTCTTCATTGACGTGGGCTGCGTCTTCGAAGGCCAGGTGTCCCTGGCCGACGGCGTGCGCGTGGGCCCGCACTGCGTGCTGCGCGACGTCAGCGTTGGCGCGGGCACGCACATCGAGGCCTTCAGCCATCTGCAGCAGGCCGAAGTCGGCCGCGATGCGCGCGTGGGCCCCTATGCCCGCCTGCGTCCCGGCGCCGAACTGGGCGACCGCAGCCACGTCGGCAACTTCGTCGAGATCAAGAAGAGCGTGCTGGGTGCGGACAGCAAGGCCAACCACCTTGCGTACATCGGCGACGCGGACATCGGCGCGCGCGTGAACGTGGGCGCGGGCACCATCACCTGCAACTACGACGGCGTGAACAAGCACCGCACCGTCATCGAAGACGACGCCTTCATCGGCTCGGACACGCAGCTCGTCGCGCCGGTGCGCGTGGGCCGTGGTGCGACGCTGGGCGCCGGCACCACCCTCACGCGTGACGCGCCGGCCGACAAGCTGACCGTGTCGCGTCCCAAGCAGGTCACCGTTGACGGATGGCAGCGCCCGGTAAAGAAGTCGTGACGCAGGATCAGGAAGCGGACGCGGGGGGCGGGGCCAGGCCCGCGCACCCCGACGGCCTGCCGGCGCCGCGCCGGTACTGGGCGGCGGCCACCGTGATGACGGGCATCAGCCTGTCGGTGCTGGACACCACCATCGCCAACGTGGCGCTGCCCACGATCGCCAAGGATCTGAACGCCCTGCCCGCGCAGGCAGTCTGGATCGTCAACGCCTACAACCTTGCCGTCGTGATGGCGCTCTTGCCGCTGTCCGCGCTGGCCGAGCGCATCGGCTTTCGCCGCATGTTCACGTTCGGGCTGGTGCTGTTCACGTTGGCATCGCTGGGCTGCGCGCTTGCCGGCACGTTGTGGCAATTGACCGCCGCGCGCGTGTTCCAGGGGCTGGGGGCGGCCACGCTCATGTGCATGTTCGGCGGCCTGGTGCGCAACATCTATCCGCTCAAGATGCTGGGCCGGGGCATCAGCATCAATGCCACCACGGTGGCGGTCATGTCGGTGCTCGGGCCCACCATCGGTTCGGCCATCCTGTCCGTGGCGCCGTGGCCGTGGATCTTCGCCGTCAACCTGCCGATCTGTGCGCTTGCCATGTTTGGCCTGCGCCATCTGCCGGAAGTGCCGCGCAACGACGTCAAGCTGGACTGGATCAGTGCGCTGCTGTGCATGGCGACGCTGGGCGTCTTCATTTCGGGCGTGGACATGATGGGCGAGGACCTGCTGCGGGGCATCGGCCTGGTCGCGATCTCGGCGGTGGCCGGACTGGTGCTGGTGCGCCGCGCCAGCCAGCAGACCGCGCCGCTGGTGCCGGTGGATCTGCTGCGGATCCGCCCGGTGGCATTTGCCGTGGGCGCCTCGGCCTGCACCTTCGCCGCCCAGATGGCGTCCTATGTGTCGCTGCCGTTCTACTTTCAGCAGGTGTTGGGCCGGCCTTACCTTGAGGTGGGCATGCTGATGGGCGCATGGCCCGTCGGCACGGCCATCATCGCGCCGCTGGCTGGACGCCTGTCGGACCGCTACTCCGCCGCTACGCTCAGCGGCATTGGCGCGGCGACGATGGTCGCGGGCATGCTTTGGCTGGCGCTCCTGCCATCCACGGTGTCGAACTGGCCCGTCATTGCCGGCATGTTCGTGGCGGGCGTGGGCTTCGGCTTTTTCCAGACGCCCAACAACCGTGCGCTGCTGTCTGCCGCGCCCCGGCTGCGCAGCGGCGCGGCGGGCGGCCTGCAGGCCACGACCCGGGTGTTTGGCCAGAGCTTTGGCACCGCGCTGGTGGCCATCGCCTTCAGCGTCAGCGCGGCTCACGGACCGGGGCTGGCGCTGGTGCTGGGCACGGTGTGCGCGGCGCTGGCCGTGGTGGTCAACACCGTCCGCTTCAACAAGCTGCGGGCCTAGCGGCGGCAGCGGTCCAACACCCCTCTAACCCCGCCCGGCCCCCCGGGCGCGGGCCGCTTCTATAATGGCGGCCGGCGCCCGGTTTCACTTTCCGGGCGCGAAGATTACCTATTTTGAAGGCGCACAGGCATGAAGATCACGGTCGTGGGTACCGGTTACGTAGGATTGGTGTCGGGAGCGTGCCTGGCGGACATGGGCAACGATGTCATGTGCCTGGACGTGGATGCGGCCAAGATCGCGCTGCTGCGCCAGGGCGGTATTCCCATTTACGAGCCGGGCCTTGAAGACCTGGTGCGCCGCAACGTGCAGGCCGGGCGCCTGCATTTCACCGATGACGTCGCGCAAAGCGTGGCGTTCGGCGACGTTCAGTTCATCGCCGTGGGCACCCCGCCCGGCGAAGACGGTTCCGCCGATCTCAAATACGTGCTGGCCGCCGCGCAGAACATCGCGCGCCACATGACCTCGCGCAAGCTGATCGTGGACAAATCCACGGTGCCCGTCGGCACGGCCGACAAGGTGCGCGCCGTGGTCGCCAAGGAACTGGCCGAGCGCGGCGTGGACATCCCCTTCACGGTGGCGTCCAATCCGGAATTCCTGAAGGAAGGCGCGGCCATCAACGACTTCATGAGTCCGGACCGCGTGATCGTCGGCGCGGACGACGACTACACGATCGGCGTCATGCGCCGCATCTATGAACCCTTCCAGCGCACCCACGACCGCCTGATGGTGATGGACGTGCGCTCGGCCGAACTGACCAAGTACGCCGCCAATGCCATGCTGGCCACGCGCATTTCGTTCATGAACGAAATGGCGAACCTGGCCGAAGTGCTGGGCGCCGACGTTGAACAGGTGCGCCGCGGCATTGGCGCGGACCCGCGCATCGGCTATCACTTCCTGTACCCGGGCGCGGGCTATGGCGGCTCGTGCTTTCCGAAGGACGTGCAGGCGCTGGTCAACACCGCGTCCGAGCACGGCCTGCCGATGCGCGTCATCGAGGCCGCCGAGGCCGCGAACCACGCGCAGAAGTTCCGCCTGGCTGAAAAGCTGGTGGCGCGCTTTGGCGAAGACCTGCGCGGGCGCAAGATCGCGTTGTGGGGCTTGTCCTTCAAGCCCAACACCGACGACATGCGCGAAGCGCCCAGCCTGACGGCCATCGCCGAACTCACGCGCCGCGGCGCCGAGGTGCGCGCCTATGACCCGGTGGCCATGCACGAGGCCGGCCGCGTGCTGGCCGGCCATCAAGGCATCAGCTTCGCCGCCGACATGTACGACGCGCTGGACGGCGCGGACGCGCTGCTTATCGCCACCGAGTGGAAGGTCTTTCGCGCGCCCGACTTCGATCGCGTCAAGGCGCTGCTCAAGACGCCGCTCATCATCGACGGCCGCAATCTCTACACGCCGGCCGACGTGCGTAGCCTGGGCTTCGAGTACTCGGGCATCGGCCGCGCATGAAGATCCTGCAACTGAACTTCGAAAAGGGCTGGCGCGGCGGTGAGCGCCAGACGCTTTATTGCATGCGCGCCTTTCGCAAGGCGGGCCATGACGTCGAAGTGATGTGCCGCGAAGGCGCGCCGCTGGCCGAGCGCGCCCGGCAGGAAGAATTCGTCGCCCACACCGTGCGCAACGTGCCCGGACAGCTGGCCTTTCTGGCCGGCGCCGGCCGCTACGACATCATCCACGCACAGACCGCCAACACCATCACCTGGGCCGTGCTGACCAAATGGCTGCACCGCCGGCCCGTGGCGTTCTCGCGCCGTACGTCGTTCGTGGTCAAGCCGGGCGACGAATGGAAGACCGGCTACAAGTGGCGCCACGCCGATCTCTTCGTGGCCATCAGCGAGATGGCCGCCAGCGAGCCGCGCCGCCTGGGCATCGAACCCGTCATTATCCGCAGCGCGGTCGAGCCTCACCAGATCAACGCCGAGAACGTCGCCAACCTGGTTCGCGAGTTCGATCTGGAAGGCAAGAAGGTCATGGCGACCTCCGCCGCGCTCATTCGGGACAAGGACCCGGTCACGCTGGTGCGCGCCGTCGGCGAACTGGCCAAGACGCGCCGTGATTTTGTCTTCCTGCATTTCGGCGCCGGCGGCGACCGCGAACAGCAGGCCAAGGACGAAGCCGAAAAGCTCGGCATCGAAGACGTCTACCGCTTTGCCGGCTTTCGCAAGGGCGTGGAAGACTTCTACAGCATCCTCGACGTGTTCGTCATGAGCTCCGAGGAAGAAGCGCTGGGCAGCAGCGTGCTGGACGCCTTCCTGCAGCGCGTGCCGGTGGTGTCCACCGACGCCGGCGGCTTGAAGGAAAGCCTGGCCGACGGCCGCGGCGTGCTATGTGCCGTAGGGGATCATCAGGCGATGGCGGCGGGCATGGCGCGTTGCCTGGATGATGCGGCGTTTCGGCACGAGGTCACCGAACGTGCTTATGAGTACGTGCGCAATGAACATGACGTGCAGAAGATGGGGAACCGGTACCTGGCGCAGTTTGAGCGGCTGGTGGGGCGCAGGTAGGGTTGAACGCCTCTAGCGATGGGCAACGGGTCCGGTTGCTGAGGCGTCAGCGCCATTGCGCAACCTTCTCCTTCGCCCACGCAGCGGTCTTATCAAGATCGGGCAAGCGGTCGGTTCTGATCCTATCCCAGGCGACCCGTTGAGATGGCCTTTGCAACATATGCGTCAGGGCGGCGTCCAAGCCATCAAGCTTGGCTTTTAGAAGCGATGCCAGCGCCTGCTCGGGAATTGCGCCTGCAGGCGCTTCGGTCTGCAGCACAGCCCAGTCAAACAAATCCCGGGCGGTGAGCGCCCAACCGCGGAAGAACAGTTTTTTCGCCAACACCTCGGCCGGCGGCTCCAAAGGAAAGCGGGTTTCCGGCGCAGAAGGGTTCCAGATATCAGGCGTATCCGGCAGTAGAGGTGCGGCAACGACGAAATCGATTTCGCCCTCGGCAAAGCGCAGCTTCACATGGGCGTTGTCCTCGTTGTAGCCCGACAGTTCGTTTTCGAAGAGGTCGTTAAGCCGCGGCGAAACATACGGAAGCCATCCTGGCGAATCAACGAATAGGTCAACATCGTCGCTGATTCGATGATTGAGGGCGAGCATCAAGCGTGTTCCGCCGCCCAGTACAGGCCGGAATGAATCGCCGCCATGACGGCGGGCATCCTCAACCAGAGCCTGCGCGCGCGATTCCAAACGCGTCCACGGGCCGGATGCGCGATGAAGCAGGATATCTTTCCTTGAAGTCCCCATTCACAGCACCCCCTCGAGCGCTTCCTCCCACCGCACAGCCCGGGGAAGGTCGAAATGCTGGCGGGCGTTCTGGTACAGCGCGTCAGCTTCTTCGAGGCGCACACCCGCTTCAAAGCTGGCTCGACCAATGAACTCCGGTTCCAGCTCAAAGAACATATGCGCGAGTAATTCTTGCGCAAGTGCGTCGTGCGCAACCGAGGCCAAATCGCCGTGGCGCAGTGCGGCGGCGACATCAGTCGGGCTTACCACCTTGCCATAGGGGGCGTTGAGGTGGGTGGCTATCATCTCGAGGTACGGGGTGAATTGCGTTGGCAAGGTCAACTCCTGAAAGATCGGCGACGGCCTTTCGTGCATCTTCGCCGCATTATCCACCCGTCGGGGGCGGCGCGCTTCGTTCATGATGAAATTGCGCGACTGCCTTACCCCCGCACATCGATCCGCGTCTCGAACTTGGCCCGATGCACCGAAAAAAAAGTGCGCACATTGCGCACGTTGGCCTGCGCGGTGAAGGCGCGATGCACCAGCGCGTGGTAGGCCGGCATGTCTTTTACCTGCGCGATCACCACGAAATCCGGGCCGGGCGACACCCGATAGCATTGCAGCACCGCGGGTTCGGTCACCATGCTTTGCTCGAAGGCGTCCAGGCTTTCGGCGGCCTGCACGTCCAGCGTGATCTCCACGATCGCCGTCAGCGTGCTGCCCAGCTTTTCGGCCGACAGGATCGCCACCTGGCGGTCGATCACCCCTTCTTCCACCAATCGCCGCACCCGCCTCAGGCAGGTCGGCGGCGACGCGTGCACCCGCGCGGCCAAATCCTGGTTGGTCAGCGAGCTGTCTTCTTGTAACTGTTCAAGAATGCGCCGGTCCAGATCATCGAGTTCGGGCAGGGAAATGGGGGTGTTTTGCATGATTAATTCAAATCTGTCGATTCGACGAAAGATAATTTAATCACATTTGTGTAAGGGAATTAACTGCCAAATAAGTGAACATAAAGAAATCAAATTTCTTTATGGCTCGCGCACAATGCGTCGGTACTGAACTTACCCGGAGTCACTCCTATGTGCGGCATTGTTGGCGCCGTCGCCCAGCGCGACATCACCCCGATCCTCGTTGAAGGCCTGAAGCGCCTGGAATACCGCGGCTACGACTCCTGCGGTGTCGCCGTCTACGCCGACGGCCATCTGCGCCGCACGCGCAGCACGCAGCGCGTGGCCGAACTGGCCGATCAGGTTGCGCAGGACAAGGTCCAAGGCTTCACCGGCATCGCCCACACCCGCTGGGCCACGCACGGCGTTCCCGCCACGCACAACGCCCACCCGCACTTCTCGCACCTGGGCAACGACGAGCCGCGCATCGCGCTCGTGCACAACGGCATCATCGAAAACCACGACGAGCTGCGCGCCGAGCTGCAGGCCGTCGGCTACGTCTTCGAAAGCCAGACCGACACCGAAGTCATCGCGCACCTGGTGAACCACCTGTACGCGGGCGACCTCTTTGAAGCCGTGCAGAACGCCGTGCGCCGTTTGCATGGCGCATACGCCATCGCCGTGTTCTGCCGCGACGAACCGCACCGTGTGGTCGGTGCGCGTCAAGGCTCGCCGCTGGTGGTGGGCGTGGGCCAGAACGAGAACTTCCTGGCGTCCGACGCGCTGGCGCTGGCCGGCACGACCGACCAGATCATCTACCTGGAAGACGGCGACGTCGTCGACCTGCAACTGTCGCGCGTCTGGATCGTGGATGCTGCCGGCAAGAACGTCGACCGCGAAGTGCACACCGTGCACGTGCACACGGGCGCCGCCGAACTGGGCCCCTACCGCCACTACATGCAGAAGGAAATCTTCGAGCAGCCGCGCGCGGTCGGCGACACCCTGCAAGATATCGAATCCATCACGCCCGAACTCTTCGGCGACGACGCCTACAAGATCTTCAAGGAAGTCGATTCCCTGCTGATCCTGGCCTGCGGCACCAGCTACTACGCGGGCCTGACCGCCAAGTACTGGATCGAATCGATCGCCAAGATCCCGGTCGCCGTCGAAATCGCCAGCGAATACCGCTACCGCGACAGCGTGCCGAACCCGCGCTCGCTGGTCGTGACGATCTCGCAGTCCGGCGAAACCGCCGACACGCTGGCCGCGCTGAAGCACGCGCGCTCGCTGGGCATGGAAAACACGCTGACCATCTGCAACGTGTCCACCAGCGCCATGGTGCGCGAGTGCAAGCTGTCGTACATCACGCGCGCCGGCGTCGAAATCGGCGTGGCTTCGACCAAGGCCTTCACCACCCAACTCACCGCGCTGTTCCTCCTGACGCTGGCGCTGGCGCAAACGCGCGGCAAGCTCACGGAAGAGCAGGAAGCCGAGCACTTGAAGGCGCTGCGCCACCTGCCGTCCGCCATCGGTTCGGTGCTGGCGCTGGAGCCGCAGATCATGGCGTGGGCCGATCGCTTCGCCTCGAAGGAAAACGCCCTGTTCCTGGGCCGCGGCATGCACTACCCGATCGCCCTGGAAGGCGCGCTCAAGCTCAAGGAAATCAGCTACATCCACGCCGAAGCCTATCCGGCCGGTGAACTGAAGCACGGCCCGCTGGCGCTGGTCACCGAGCATATGCCGGTCGTCACCATCGCGCCCAAGGACGAGCTGCTGGAAAAGCTGAAGTCCAACATGCAGGAAGTGCGCGCGCGCGGCGGCGAGTTGTATGTGTTTGCCGACGCCGACAGCAAGATCCAAAGCGCCGAAGGCATGCACGTGATCCGCATGCCGGAACACTACGGCAAGCTGTCGCCGATTCTGCATACGGTGCCGCTGCAACTGTTGTCGTATCACACGGCATGCGCACGCGGTACGGATGTGGATAAGCCGCGGAATCTGGCGAAGAGCGTGACGGTGGAGTGATGCGGTAGCGGATGCATCGGTTGAGAAGGACAAATAAAGTCGGTCGCGCAGACTAAACCCGGTCGCAGCGACAACTTCTGTCGATTCCTTCCATCTGCCCGCAATATCAGCTTTGTTCCAGTGCGAGGGCCGCGTAAGCGGCCCTTGTTCACATTTACCGCGCGCCGCACGACGTGCCAGGCCTCGATGGGCGACGTGCGGGCAGCTAGGTTGCGGCGGGCGCCCTTTGGAGGCGTTTTGTAATTTCTGCTTCCGGCACAGCTTTGGAGAACAGGAATCCCTGCATTTCGTCGCATCCGGCAGCACGCAGGAAGTCACGTTGCGCTGCCGTCTCGACCCCTTCGGCGTTGACCGTCAGGCCCATCGAGCGCCCCAGCGTTACCACCGCGTTCACGATGGCGGTGGAATCGCTTCCCTCTCCGATGTTTGCGACGAAACTCCGGTCAATCTTGATCTTGTCGACGGCGAACCGTTGCAGGTAGCTCAAGCTGGAGTAACCCGTTCCAAAATCGTCCAGCGCGATCCGGAAGCCGGCGGCGCGCAGCTTGCCGATAGCCTTCTGCACCCGGCCGTCGTCTTCGATGAGCACGCCTTCAGTGACCTCCAGCTCGATCTGCGCCGGATCGACTTCAGCGCGCCGCACCAGATCGATAACGCGTTCGGCAAAGTCGGCGCCGCGAAACTGCTTGGGGGAGAGGTTTACCGCAATGGACAGGCTTGGCCACTGACGCGCCGCGCGGCAGGCTTGTTTCAATACCCATTCCCCGAGCGGCACGATGAGGCCCGTGGATTCAGCCACCGGCACAAAGATCTGCGGTGACACGGGGCCCTTGGCAGGGTGGTTCCATCGCACCAGCGCTTCAACGCCCACGAGCTGCTGCGTGCCGCTGTCGATCTGCGGCTGGAAATGGACCTGGAGCTGGTCGCTGTCCGCCAGCGCGGCGCGCAAATCCTCTTCGATCACGGCCTTCGCCTTGAGCGTTTCGTCCATCTCGGGGGCGAAGAAGCTGTACTGGTTCCTGCCTAGATCCTTGGCGCGGTAGAGCGCGATGTCGGCCTTGCGCAGCAGCTCGCTGCGCGTGGTGCCGTCGCGCGGGGCCATCGATACACCGATGCTCGCGCCCACGAAGGCGCGGCCGCCCAGCAGGTCGAAAGGCGCGCGCACATCGGCCAGGATGCGGCGTGTCAGATCGGTGGCACCCGCTTCGGTGGCGTTCTGCATCAGGACGGCGAACTCGTCGCCGCCCAGGCGCGCGACCGAGTCTTCCGGGCCGACGGCAAGCTTGACGCGTCGGGTGAACTCCTGGATGAGCGCATCGCCCGCGGCGTGGCCCCATGTGTCGTTGACCTGCTTGAAATGGTCCAGATCCAGCAGCAGCACCGCGCAGCTTGCATCGGGCCGCCGGCGGACCAAAGCCTGATCGAGACAGGTGCCGAAATACGCGCGATTTGGCAGGCCGGTCAGCACGTCGTGAAAGGCAAGATGCTGGGCGTGCGCTTCGCTCGCCTTCAGTTCCACATGGGCCTTGCGCAGGGCGGAGAGGTGCGCCTGCTGTTGGCGCAGAAGCCGGTAGGTGCGCAGTGCCAGCAACGCCACCAGAATGAGCGTGCCGGCGAGCATGGCGGCAACCGCGGGCAGCATGGCGCGCCAGAGTTCGGAACCGGGCAGATCCGGCCGCCACATCAGGTAGCCGAGCAAGGTGCCGTCTGAGGACCGGAGGAGCTCCTCGCGCTCATCGGCTTGTACATGGCGCGCGCGCACGGGATGGTAATGGAGCGCGTCGATCAGGTTGTCCCGTGAGAACGCGCGCAAAAAATCGCCATCGATGAACCGGACGCTGACGAGCAGATTCCGGGACGCGATTGCCGGCGTGTCCAGGTTGGGCGGAAACCGTGCGACGCGCATGACGCTCACGACGGCTGGCCGTTGGCCGATCATGGCAAGGTCGGTGGCGTGCACCGCAGCCGCAGTGGTGCGTGTGGATGCGTCGGGCGCGGGCGGCTGGCTGGGCAGGCGTTCGTGGTCGTTGTTGGGCCGTGTAGCCTCGCCCCGCGTCAATGCGATGAACGGGCGGATGTCGGGCTCGAATGCCGCGTAGCGTTCCGGCGGAACGCGTTCGCCGTAGACGTTTCCATAGCGCATCTCGTTGTCCGGTCCCAGCACAAACACCAGATCGTGCTTGAACAGCCGGTGCAGCCATGCGCCCACGTTGTCATCAAGCCAGGCCTGGTCGGGCGCGGGCTTGTCCAGCTCGTCAAAGAGCATGTCCCAGACGGCCACCGTTTCCTGGGCCTGCGCCACGTCGTCCAGGACGTTGCTGATCGCCAGCTGCAATTCCTTGCTCTGGCGCATCGCTGACATGTCGTCGCTTTTTTCGACGGACAAGTGCAGGGAAAACAGCATCGCCGCCAGAAATACGCCAAAGGCGATCAACAGGAGGACAAGCAGGCCGCCGGCGGAACGGGGAAGCGATCCTCTTGATTGTGTCATGCCGGTACAGTTCCGTTTTGTTGAGGGCGGCAACGCAAATTACGTGCCCGCACATTCGCGCCGTCCACCTTGCGTGCCGGCAATCCGCTCAGCGCATACCTGGGGCTTTGCGGCATGGTATTTGCTGCAAGTAATGCTCCTACAACTGCGATCCTCTGCGGATCAAAGATTCCGATGGTTTCCGCGCAAGCGCACAGCTGGGCCGACGATCCGTCGTTGCCCCAATCTCCCCTGGCCGTGATATCGCCTCATTTGGATGACGCCATCCTGAGTTGCGCCGGCTTGCTCGCCGCGCGCCCCGGCAGTACGGTCGTGACGGTGTACACGGCACGGGCGCCCACGCCGAACCTGCTTACGGACTGGGACCGCCGCTGCGGTTTCGCCAATGCCGCCGCCGCGATGGAATGCCGGCTGGCGGAAGACCGGGAAGCGCTGCGCAGCGTGGGCGCGACCGGAAAGGGGCTGGATTTTCTGGACAGCCAATACACATCGACGGCGGACGAGGATGCGCCGCTGATCACCGAGCGTCTGTTCTACCTGCTGATGAGGCTTGCGCCCGCGACCGTGGTCATGCCGCTGGGCCTGTTCCACAGCGATCACGTGCGGGTCAGCGACGCCGCCCTGATGATCCGCGATGCGTTGCCGGGCGTGGCCTGGTTCGGTTACGAGGATGTGCCATATCGCCAGCAGCAAGGTGTCGTGCAGGCACGGCTGTCGCAGTTGCAGGAGCGCGGCGTGACGGCCACGCCGGCGCACCTGGCGGTCGATGCGGCGGGCAAGGCGCGCGCCATCGGCGTCTACGCGTCGCAACTGATGGGGCTTGACAGCACGGCACTGAAACTGGCCGTGCATGAAACGTACTGGCGGCTTACGGGCAGCGCCAGCGATGCGGTCTGAGATGGCGCGTGCGGCTGTCAGCGTCAGGCGCTTTGAATTTCCTATCCAAAGTGAGTGCGCAGGAGCTCCGAATAATCCGGCGTGACCGCGGCGGCGACACTGGGCCGGCTCAGGATGGCGCGGCGCCAAGCGTCGACGCGATGGTATCGGGTCAATAGTGGTGCCCAGCTGGCTGGCTGCAAAACGTCAAAGTAGCGGAACACCGGGGCCATTGCCACGTCCACCATGCCAAACCGCTCCCCGTTAAAGTAAGGGCCGCCTTCTAGCGCCAGTTCAAACTGAGCCAGCCTTTTTTCGAAGGAGACGGCCCAAGCGTTGGCGGTCGGAGCGTCCTTTGCATTAAAGAACGCCCAAGCATCTCCGAGAGTGGTGGTGCTCAGCTCGATCCATGCGCGATTCATGGCGCGCAATATCGGATCATCCGGATAGAGGCTCGGACCTGGCTGCGTCTCGAGTAGGTACTCGCAGATCGCCATGCTCTCGAACAGTACGGCCGTCGTTCCGTCCGGGCGACCCACTTGGAGGAGCGGCACCTTGCCATTAGGGGAAAGAGCGAGGAACCACGCCGGCTTGTCACGGAGATTCACGTTGATACGTTCGAATGGCACCTGTTTTTCCAGCAGCACAATGGCGGCACGCTGAACAAATGGGCAAAGAGGGTGACTGATTAAGATGAGCGAGTTCATCACGTTCTTTGTCTGCATTGCGGGGCGGTCGCAGGACTCGCGTCCCGCTCCGCAATGTCTTATCTCAAAAGGGGAACCGTCCGCGGCGGGTTCAGCGGTTAAGCAAGCGTCCACCGTCCAGAACAATTTCCGACCCGACGGTCCACTGCGACTCGTCGGAAGCGAGATAAAGGACGGCCTTGGCGACCTCCTCGGCCGTGCCAAACCGCCCGAGCGGAATGGTCGCGGCAATCTCTTTGTTGACCTGCTCGCGGTAGGCGGCGGGAATGCCGAGCTTGTCGTAGAGGGGCGTCTGGACCGGTCCTGGGCTCACCGCGTTGACCCGGATGCCGCGTGCCAGCAGTTCGGTGGAAAGGGTTTTCGACATGTTCAGGAACGCGGCTTTTGTGGCGGCGTACACGGACGAGCGGTCCGCCCCGGCATGCGCGCTTACCGACGTGGTGAGCACGACGGAGGCAGGGTTGGCGAACACCGGTAGCAGGGCCTGCATCAGAAAGTACGGCCCCTTGACGTTGATGTCGAACGAACGATCAAACATCTCTTCCGTCCATTCCTCGATCGGCAACCAGACTGAAACTCCGGCGTTCAGAAAAGCCACGTCGAGTTGGCCATAGCGGTCCTTGACGGCCTGTGCCAGTTCCTTCTGGGCGGCGACGCTGGCCGAGTCCGCGCGCAGCACCGGCACGTCCGAACCGAGTTCGGCCTGCGCCCTGGCGATCGAATCGGGGTTGACGCCTGTGACGATGACGCGAGCGCCTTCGGCCAGGAACTGCTTGGCCGTTTCCAGGCCGATACCACTGGTGCCGCCCGTGATGAGCGTACGTTTACCTTGCAAGCGCGACATACCTTTCTCCTTGAACATTGACCGGAATCGGTCCACAAGAAGAAATGTAGGTTCATGCAGAATTTTCGATAAGATGGCTGTTTGGAATACGTTTCATGCAATAAAAGCATGAATCGCAGGATGGACGTATGGATCGCTTTCTATTGATGACCTGCTTTGCACGCGCAGTGGAGACGGGAAGCTTCTCTGCTGCCGGACGCGATCTCGGTCTGGGCCAACCCAATGTGAGCCGATATGTGGCGGCGTTGGAAGATCACCTGCAGGCACGGCTGCTTCACCGCTCCACACGCAAGCTGTCTCTTACGCCGGAAGGAGAACGCTACTACGCCGATATTCGGCGAATTCTGGATGCGGTGGACGAATGCGAATCCTCGTTCCGGCGTGGCACGGAACCTTCAGGACTTTTACGCGTCGCGTGCCCGACCGCGTTGGGCCATGCTTTCGTCATGCCCCACGTGCCGGCATTCCTTCAGCGGTATCCGGGGCTCACGTTGGATCTGCAACTCAACGATCGTTATGTAGACCTTGTCGATGAAGGGAGCGAACTGGCTATCCGGATCGGACACCTGCAAGACAGTACGTTGCGCGCCAGACCCATAGGCTCGTACGAACGCGTCTTCGTGGCCAGCGAGGACTATTTGGCCAGACGCGGCGTTCCGGAAACGCCAGACGACCTACGCAATCACGACTGCGTGATTTACACGCTGCTATCGTCCGGCGCGATGTGGCGACTGCGCGACGTGGACATTCCCGTATCTGGCAGGATAAAAGTGAATTCGCCGTCCGCGGCCAGCGCGGCGGCCGTTGGAGGGCTTGGAATTGCGCACGGTCCGGCTTGGCTGTTCGAGGAGGGGCTGAAGAACGGTCGCCTGCGACGCATTCTTACCGCGCACGTTCCACCCTCTGTTCCTGTACAGATCGTCTATGTGGCGAGCAGGTTGCTGCCGACTCGTGCGATCGTGTTCATGGATTTCATTGCGGAAGTGTTTTCAAAAATTCCCGCATTGAACACCCCGGCTTCACCCTAGATGAGATGCTCGGGTCATCAGCGCAGACATGAGCTTTTGGCGCCTGTCTCTCGACGTTATTTCTGTGGAGTCGCTTTGCGCCCGCCGCCGTGCGCAGCGATGAACATGGCGGCAGCCGACCGGCAATAGGAGTCGATTTCGTTGTCGTCCGCGGCTTTTGCCTCATCGAAGCGAGCGATTGCCAGGAGGTCGCAACCCTTGATAAGCGCGGCAAACAAACGGGCGGAGCGGCCAGGATCGGGCACGTTCAGCGCCGCCTTCGCGTGCAACTGACGTAACAGGGCTTCGATCTGGGCGATGACATAGGCTGCGCCGGCTTCGTAATGAAGCTTGCTTAACGACTTCTGATTCGTCTTGTCAGCCATGATCATGGCTTCGACACTGCGAACCTCCGGGCTCAACAGCGTGCGAAGCAGGAATGATCCCACCGCCATGAGCTGATCTTCGGCAGAGCCCTCGACGCCATCAATAAGCGCCTGAGGGGCAAACTGGTGGCAGTGCGCCGCGATGGCTGCGCTGAATAGCGCTTCCTTGTTCTCGAAATGGCGATAGATGCTGAGCTTGGATATCTTTGCGCGTTGAGCGACCTTGTCCATGGTTGTCGCTTGAAAACCCAGTTCCACGAACAATTGGCTGGCCGCGTCCACGATCGTCTGGCCGAGCGCCTCGTTGACGGGCCGACCGCGCCGGCCCAGAACTTTTTTTTCCGTCACGTGTATTCCAGTACTTGACAGTATCGTAAATGGCATTTTAGGATACCTCATGGTATCTGAAATGTGCACGCCGGTGAATGGGCTTCTGAACGGTAGCGGCGCTTTTCGGCACCTCCACATGCACTCACGGCGCACCGCCAAGCGCAGCCTCAATCCCTTGCATAGAGAACACGGACTCCCCCACCATGAATGACGTCATCATCATCGGCGGCAGCTTTGCCGGCCTTGCCGCGGCACTTCAACTCGGCCGCGCCCGCCGAAAGGTCATCGTTCTCGATACCGGCGTGCCGCGCAATCGCTTTGCCGACCATTCACATGGACTGCTCGGTCACGATCACAAGTCACCGCTGGACATCCTGACCGAGGCGCGGCAGCAGCTCGCGCGCTATCCCTCAGTCAGGCTCATCAACGCAAGGGCTGAAAGCACTTCCGGCACCTTGGACAATTTCTCTGTCCTGACTGGCGATGGCGAAAGCCTTGGTGCGCGCCGCTTGATCCTGAGCTATGGCGTGGCGGACCAGGTGCTTGGTGTTCCGGGCTTTGCCGAGGGTTGGGGCACGTCCATCGTTCCCTGCCCCTATTGCGACGGTTTCGAAGTCGCAGGGCGGCATTGGGGCCTCATCTGGTCCGGCCCGCCGTCGCACAACTATGTCAGGCTGTACCACGACTGGACCGACACGCTGACGGTCTTCGCGCATGGTCACGACATCCCGCCCGATGTTCGCGATGATCTCGCACGCCGCCGCGTCCACGTTGTTGATGGCCTGATCACCGAACTGAACCATCACGAAAGCCATAACGTCACCGTCAAGCTCGATACCGGCCCGGCTGTCGCAGTCGACATCCTGTTTGCCCATCCGCGCAACAAGCCCTCTGCACGCTTGCATGAAACGCTGGGCCTCGCCACGGTCGATACGCCGCAAGGCATCGCCCTCAAGGTCGACGAGCGCCGTCAGACCAGCACGCCTGGCATCTACGCCGCGGGCGACCTTGCCAACCCCGCCATGCATTCAGTCACCACGGCATCATGGCAAGGCGCGATGGCGGGAATCTTCGCGCAGCAGTCGATGGTTGTTTGAGAGCACGGATTCCATTCTTTCCGTTGCGCCGTCGCCGTCGAAAGGTTGGCGTAGATTCAACTTGGGAAGCAATGAACTTCGACACCTATTTGCGGCCAAACAGGCGGCCGAGGATGCCACGCGGCGTGGCCGCGGCCTGTTCGGCAGCCAGCGCATTCTGCATCGACAGCTCCTGGAACTGAGGCTTGCCGTTCTGTTGGTACGAGGCGGCCGCTTGGCGGAACGCCAGCGCCGATTCAGCATGGCGCTTCATGTGGCCGTAGGTTTCCCCGCGTGAGAACAGCGCCCAGCTGCGGTAGTCAGGATCCAGCGCAATAAGCCGGTCGCAGGCGGCAAGCGCTTCCTCGTATCGGTTGGCGGCGATCAGGGCATTGACGCGTTCGGCGTGAAGGGGGCCGCTGTCGGGCCAGTGCGCCATCGCCTGGTCCGCGTCGGCCACGGCCTCGGATGCGCGCCCCAGGTGGGTCAGGGCCTCGATGCGTGCGCGGCGCCACTTCAGCCAATCGGGATCCAGCGAGATCGCGACCTCGGACAAGGGCAAGGCCTCTTCGTGGCGTTCCAGCCTGTTCAGCATGTCGGCGGCGTTGCCGGGCAGGAAGTCGTTGTCTGGCACGAGTTCGTAGCCGCGAAGGTAATAGGTCAGCGCCGCTTCCCAGCGGCGCTGGTCGCGCTGCGCATTGCCGGCGATGAACAGCAACTGGGCGTCGCCGCTGGACAGCGGATCCAGGCCCAGCAACGCCGCTTCAGCCAACTCCGGGTCGCCGCTGCGCACATACTCGCGGGCTTGCTCCTTGCGGCCTTCCCAGCCGCTGTCCGAGAGTGCGTCCAGGCGCCGCCATAGCGGCGCCGCCTCGTCCGCTCGGCCCAGGCGGTGCAGGGAGCGCGCCTTGCCTTCCAGGGGCCAGTCCCAGTCGGGTTCCCGGCGCAACAGGCTGGTCCATTCCTCCACCGCGTCTTCATGGCGTCCGAGCGCCTGGAGGCACGAGGCGCGATTGTGCTGGATAGCATTCTTCTCGCCCAGGATGGCGCGGGCGCGGTCGAACATCGCGATGGCGTTGTTCAGGTCACCCAGACGGCGGTAGTTGTTGCCGGCGTCGTAAAGAAAGCCACCGTTGTTGGGCGCCAGCGCGACGGCGCGCTGATGGTAGGGCAGCGCGTCCTGGTAGCGGCCTGCGTTGTGCAGGTTGGATCCGATATAGCAATGCGGCGCCGCGGCAAATGGGCGCAGTTGCGAGGCGCGGGTCCAGCTTGCAATGGCGTCGTCAAGTTGACCGTCGTTGATCAACAGGTAGCCCTCGGCCATCAGCAATCCGAAGTGCGACGGCGCACGTGTCTTGGCCTCGCGCAGCATTCGCCAAGCTTGCTGCTGTTGGCCCGCGTCGTAGAGCGCGGTGACTCGCAAGCGAATGGCGTCGCTGCATTGCGGATCCAGCGCCAACGCGCGGTCCAGGTCTGAGTCACGCTGCGCGTTCGCGCCGCGCTGGTCGTGGTAGCGGGCGCGCAATGCCCACATGATGGCGAGATCTGGCTGTTCGCGCAGTCCTTGCTCGCACAAGGCAAGCATTTGGGCAAGGTCGCCGCCGTCATCGGCGCGGTGGATGGATTCGATCAGGCTGGACATGCGCAGGGTGCTCTACTCGGAAGGTTGGATTAGCGCGCCAGGACGCCGGCGTCGTGACGGCAACGGTAGGGGCGGTCTTCGCGCGGGATGTCGCCGCTGCCGCATTGCCAACGGCGCACGCCGCCGCCTTTCTTTTCGGATCTCAGCTCGGGCAGATAGACCAGGTGCTTGCCGCCCAGCGACGGTGAGTCCGCCGTGCCCGGATCGCCCGCGATGGTAAAACGCAGCACCCCGTTGACGGGATTCATCTCAAGGTTGCTGAAGCCGCTGGTTCGCAGCGATTCACGCGTCACGCCGAGGGCGGCCATGTCGGGCGCAAACGTTTTGGTGCGCTGGTAGTGGCTTTCCGCGAGCAGGCGCACGGGATCCGACACGAGATCCAGGTGTATGACGTCGGCGCGCAGCGGATTGTCTCCGTCATCCGTCTCCAGGGCGACTACCGCGATCACCATGCCGGCCAGGACCAGCCCCCCCATGCCGAACACGATGAACAGCATGCGGCCCGCGCCTGTGACAGCGCTAACCCGAGCCAGCGCGGGCAGCACGGCGCGCGGATTGGACAGGGTAGACACCACGTGAGTGCCGGCGAGGGCGTTGTGCATGGCGCGCTCGCCAAAAATAGACTGCTGTATATGGTGGTAGATGCCGGGTAATACCACATTCATCGAGTACTTCAGGGTGTGCCGCCAGATCGAGCGCAGCAGTCCAGGTGCGCTGCCCTTGCGCGTCACCACCCGCTGCTTCAAGAGACGCTTGCCGGGCGAACCATTGCCCCACGCGTCCATGAAGGCGGGCAGCAACAAGCCCAGTAGCCCGCCAGCCATCGCCAGCAGCACGGGTGCGTCTGCGCCCGTCAGGCCTTGATAGGTGTAAGAAGCGGCCTTGGACAAACCGACCGTCCCCGCCGCCATGACGACGACGTCGAACGCGGTGGCGGCCAGCCGGGCCCAGATGCTGGGAAAGACGGGGGCGTCGCCGCGTGGGCTGGACCGCTGGGCGGCCGCCTCTTGGGAAGTGATCGGCAGGGGGGCTTTGCAGCTGAAGCACAGCTTGTTGGCGGCCGAATTCTGCCAGTTGCAGCGAGGGCATTGCATGGGATCGGAGGCTGGTGTGCTGAAGCCGGTCTGAGCGGCAGGACTGCGGATGATACCCATGCGGCCCCGATTCTGGTGGCGCGATTGACCTTACACCGTGATCTGGCGGGCGCGCCCCTTCGGGATGACTTTCCGGTGATCAACCATCGTTCCAAAAAAAGAACGCTGAAGCCAAAATTTGCGGTCTACCGCGAGATTGTCCTGCCGAATATAGTTCTGGTCATGGCAGCGACGCGCTGCAAGCAACACCCCAAACCTACCTCTCCAAGGACACTGACATGACCCACACCACCGCCAAGCTCGAAGTGCTGACCCCGGAAAACAGCCAGATCATCTTCATCGATCACCAGCCGCAAATGGCCTTCGGCGTGCAGTCGATCGACCGCCAAACGCTGAAGAACAACGTCGTGGGGCTGGCCAAGGGGGCCAAGGCGTTCGACATTCCGACCATCATCACCACCGTCGAGACCGAATCGTTCTCCGGCTATACCTATCCGGAATTGCTCGATGTCTTCCCGGAAAAGAAAGTGCTGGAACGCACCTCGATGAATTCGTGGGATGACCAGAAGGTGCGCGATCAGCTGGCCGCCAATGGCCGCAAGAAGGTGATCGTGGCGGGTCTCTGGACGGAAGTGTGCAATACCACCTTCGCCCTGAGCGCGATGCTGGAAGGCGAGTACGAGATCTACATGGTGTCCGACGCGTCCGGCGGCACGTCCAAGGAAGCGCATGACATGGCCATGCAGCGCATGATCCAGGCCGGCGTCGTGCCGGTCACCTGGCAGCAGGTGCTGCTGGAGTGGCAGCGTGACTGGGCCCGCCGCGACTCGTATGATGCCGTGATGGAAATCGTCAAGGAACACTCGGGCGCTTACGGCATGGGTGTGGATTACGCCTACACGATGGTGCACAAGGCCGGTCAGCGCACGCAGACCGCACATGAGGCGATCGCGCCCGTCGCGGCGCCGGTTACCGCTCGCTGAATCCCAGACCCGCGGCCAATGCCGCGGGCTTTTTTTTCCATACCGCCTGGCCGCCCGGAGCCTCCCATGACGACCGCCGACACCCGCCCCGCCGACGCCCCGCCGTCCTCGCCTTTCGCGTACTCCGCCTTTTCAGTGATCTGGATTGCCACCGTGCTGTCCAACATTGGCACCTGGATGCATGACGTGGGCGCCGGTTGGCTCATGACGTCGTTGTCGCCGTCGCCGATGTTCGTGGCGCTGGTGCAGACGGCGGGCGCGCTGCCGGTTTTTCTGCTGTCGCTCCTGGCCGGTGCGCTGGCCGACACCATGGACCGCCGCAAGCTGCTGCTGATGGTGCAGATTGCGATGGGCGTCATTGCGCTGGCGCT
>NZ_LMHN01000006.1:0-101496 GCF_001428165.1 Achromobacter sp. Root170 | reverse complement strand
TTTGCGTCGTCGCTGTCGTTGCAGCAGAGAAACGAGATTATGAAGAAGTTTTTATCGCTTGTCAAGTCAGCTTCGCTTTTGCTTTACGCCGTTGCGTCACTTGCTTGCGGCGACCTCTTCAGGTCTCGCCAGGACTTTCGTCCTGCCCTAGCAGTTATTGAAACCTCAGGGTAAACCCTAATTTTTCAGTAACTGCCAAGCCCAAAAGTATAGCACAATTTTTGCAGATCTTGCAACTGGCTTCTGCCTGATTTGCCTCGATCCTTGCAATAACCGCTTGGCGCTCATTACTGATTGCCGCTGCGGCAGGTGAGATTGGGTTGCCCCGTCACCTGTTGCACTTGCTTGGCTTCGCGTCTCAAAACTGTCTGAGCTGCGAAGGAGCGAGACTATAGCACAGNGAGATTGGGTTGCCCCGTCACCTGTTGCACTTGCTTGGCTTCGCGTCTCAAAACTGTCTGAGCTGCGAAGGAGCGAGACTATAGCACAGAATTTTGGGCTGTCATGCCAGTGTCGCAAATTTGTTGATGGAAAGGCAGTCAGGCTGGCGCCGGCGCCCTGCTCCGTCGAAGGAGGCGCGGGCCGTGACTGGCCGCGCCTATATATAGATGGCGGCAGCCCCTGCTTGTGGGACTAGTATGTACGTTTACTATTCGCCTGTACGCCGCATCTGATTGGAGACAGATACCTCATGCCCCCTGCGATCGCCCTGAGCGAAGACATCCTGATCAACGTCACCCCGTTTGAAACCCGCGTTGCGCTGGTGGAACAGGGGTCGGTTCAGGAATTGCACGTCGAACGTAGCATCCAACGGGGCCACGTCGGCAATATCTATCTGGGTCGGGTCGTGCGGGTGCTGCCCGGCATGCAGAGCGCGTTCATCGACATTGGGCTGGAGCGGGCGGCGTTCATTCATATTGCGGACCTGCGCGAGAATCGCACGGAGCGCAGCCAGGGTTTGACGCCGACGCCAATCGAAAAACTGATATTTGAGGGACAGACCCTCATGGTGCAGGTCGTGAAGGATCCGCTCGGCACCAAGGGCGCGCGGCTGTCGACGCAGATCAGCATGGCCGGGCGGATGCTGGTGTATCTGCCGCACGATCCGCACATCGGTATTTCGCAGAAGATCGATTCCGAGTCCGAACGCATCCAGTTGCGCGAACGTCTGCAAGCGCTGATGCCCTCGGATGAGAAAGGCGGATTCATCGTGCGCACCCAGGCCGAGGGCGCCAACGACGCGGAGCTGACTGCCGACGTGGAATATCTGCGCAAGCTGTGGACGAGTGTCCAGGCGGCGGCCCGGACCCAGCCCGCCCCCGCGCTGTTGCACCAGGACCTGACGCTTGCCCAGCGCGTATTGCGCGACATGGTCGGCCCCGAGACCGGTTCGATCCTGGTGGATTCACGCACGACGACTGCCGCGATGCTGGAATGGGCGCGTGTGTACACACCTTCGGTGGTTGACCGCATCAAGCATTACAGCGGCGAGCGCCCTCTGTTCGACACCGCCAACGTGGACGACGAGATTGCGCGCGCGCTGTCGCGCCGGGTCGACCTGAAGTCGGGCGGCTATCTGATCATTGACCAGACGGAGGCGTTGACCACGGTGGACGTCAACACCGGCGGGTTTGTGGGAGGCCGCAATTTCGACGACACGATCTTCAAGACGAACCTTGAGGCGGCGCAGGCAATTGCGCGGCAGCTGCGCCTGCGCAACCTGGGGGGAATCGTGATCCTGGACTTCATCGACATGGAGGAACAGGAACACCGCGACACCGTGCTGGCGGAGCTGAAGAAGGCGTTGTCGCGGGATCGGACCCGCATGACCGTCAATGGATTCACGCAGCTGGGGCTGGTGGAAATGACGCGCAAGCGCACGCGCGATTCGCTGGCGCACCAGCTTTGCGAGCCCTGCCCCATGTGCGAGTCGCGCGGCAATGTGCGTACGCCGCGCACGGTCTGTTATGAAATCCTGCGCGAGATTCTGCGCGAAGCCCGGCAATTCAATCCCAAGGAGTTTCGCATTCTTGCCTCGCAGGAAGTCGTGGACCTTTTTCTGGAAGAGGAAAGCCAGCATTTGGCAATGCTGGGCGACTTTGTGGGCAAGCGCGTGTCGCTGGAAGTGGAAGCGGCGTATTCGCAGGAGAAGTACGACATCATCCTCGTGTGACGGCATAAGAAGAATGCCTAGTCATCGGACCGACGGAAGAGCCGCGCCTGCAAGCGCGGCTTTTTTAATTTGGGCGCCACAGGATGGGGGCAATCGGGCGGCCGAAATGGCGATGTGTCTGCGCCACCGTTGATGCGCTCGTTTGTGCTGTGAACCGCGCTGGCGGCCGCTCTTCGCCAGGTCCGCATTCAGCGCGCGTGCGAGGACGTGGAGCCATACCCGAATCCCGAACGGGCTTCAACTCGATATGTGTGGATTTTGTGACTTAACAATTCGTTTGAAATGATTTCTGAAACGGATGGCGACAAGTAAGGGTTATCGATAAGCTGCGGGCGCTTTGCCGGGTCGGTTACCGCCTCGGCGCTTTTCCCTTAGTCATTCGGAGGTCATTGCAATGAAGTCCCTATTCCGTCCGTTCCTGGTACTGGTCGCGGCCCTGCCGCTGATGCTGGCAGCCTGCGGCGACAAGGAGCCCGAGCAGCGCGCGGCGTTCACGCAGTTCCTGCAGACGCGCATCGTGGACAAGCCGGGCGTGCGTGTGCCGAAGCTGACGGAGGAAGAAAAGAAGTCATTCGGCGACTACGCGGCCCATTACGCCATCATCACCGACTTCAATGCCGGCATGGATGCGTCGGTCAAGCCGCTGTCGGGGATCCTGCAGAAGGGTCAGGTGCGCTCGGTGAACGATATCGTCACGCGCCGCGAAGACCTGAAGTCCGTGCGTGCCGGTCTGAACGACATGAACGCGGCGCTGAAGGAGCATCGCGCCAAGGCCGACGCGGCTCACGCCCAGCTCAAGCAGCCTGAGGACCTGAAGGCCGTGTACGACAAGGCTTACGAGAAGACCATCACCCTGCCGGCCGACACGTTTGGCGATGTGCTGCCGCAGATCAACGCCACCTACGACGTCACCCTGAAGATCGCCGACTACGTGGAAGCGAACAAGTCGAAGATCGAGATCTCGGGCAACAGCGTGACGGTGACCGATCCTGCCGTGCAAGCCGAGCTGAACAAGCTGCTGCAAGAGATGAACGCGCAGGCCAAGAATGTGCAGCAGGCACAGACGCGCCTGCAGGCCGTGATCATGGGCCGTTAAGCACCGCTCAAGCACGCTGCGCCACGCATCGCCCCGCCGCCACCGAAAGGTGCGGCGGGGTTTTTCTTGCCATGTCGATAATCAGTCAGGCGCCGACGCGACGCGATTGCGGCCCGCGGCCTTGGCCTGGTAAACGGCCGCATCGGCGGCTTCCACAAGGGCGGCCGAGACGCCGTCGCCTAGCGGCACGACCGTGGCCACGCCGACGCTGACGGTGACGATACCGCCTCCGTTGTCTTCGTGCGGAATGGCCAGGTCCTCGACCGCGCGCCGGATACTTTCGGCGATGACCAGCGCCTGTTCGCGGCGCGTGTCGGGCAGCAGCACCACGAACTCTTCGCCGCCATAGCGGGCCGCCAGATCGCAAGGCCGGCGAGCCTTGTTTTGAAGCGCAAGCGCCAGCATCTTGAGCAACGCGTCGCCTTCCTGGTGGCCATAGCGGTCGTTGTAAAGCTTGAAGCGATCGGCATCCAGAAACAGCAGCGACAGCGGCGCGCGATCGCGACGCGCGGCCGCCCATTCCCTGTCCAGCACCTCGTCGAAGGTGCGCCGGTTGGCGACGCCGGTGAGTCCGTCCGTCTGGGCCTGACGCGCCAATTGCGCCTCGAACGCCTGCCGCCAGCGCATCTCGCGCCGAAAGAGGACGATCTGCGCCATCACCGATGCGAAGAGCGCCAAGGTCACGGGCACGATCAGGGCGGCGCGGCGCACCCAGGGTTCGAGCAGATCGTCGACGGCCAACGCCACGTCGATCACCAGCGGCGTGCGCTCGATGGCGTCGAACGCATAGAGACGATTGACGCCATCGGGCGACAGCACGCCGACAAATGCGCGCAAGGCATCGCCGCCCTGGACGGCAAAGTCAGGGGCGGCGATCAGCGCAAGTGACGGGAATTTTTGCCCGGGAAGACGCCCGGGCACGCGCGGAAAGACAGCAGCCGGGCGCGGCGCGCCCGAGGCGGGGCTTTCAGGACAGCGCGGCGGCTGCGATGCGGAACGGGAAGGCCTTGGCCCCGCGTGCCTTGTCGCTTTCGCGGTGGGCGTTGATGGCCCAGGCGGGCCCTGCCCCGCCGGCTTGCGCCATCAATTGGCGGGTGAGCACGCCAGAGAATCCGCAACGAAGCGTCATGGCCTGACGCCGGGCAAGCTCGATTCCGATGGCGTGCGACGTAGTCGAATTACGGTCCGTTTGCAGCATGGCAGCCCCCTGGCAAAAGCGCTTCCTGAGTGAAGCGTCATTGCGGATTAATCTACCCTAGCTGCTTGATTTTGCGCGTGAAATGATGCGTAAAGTAATGCAAAGATCCCGAAATGCACGCCGAAAAATAGCCGTCAGGCGGATGGACTGGGCGCCGCGTCGCCGGTTTCGCGGTCCGGACGGTCATTGATGCCATCCGGTTGGCCCGTCATATTTCCGTAAAGCAGCGAGCGGCCGGCGAACAGGCCACCTGCCACCTCGAGCTCGAAGCGTTCGGTGTCGCGTTGCCGCACGTCCTGAATGACCTCCTCGGCCTCGTCGGGCGGCACGCCGATGGCGCGCAACGCCGCTTCGCCGAAGACCAGCGCCGATTCAAGGGTTTCGCGGACCTGGAAATCCACCCCTTCGCGGGCCAGCGCCAGCGAATGGATGCGGTCATAGGCCCGCACCACGACGCGCACCAGCGGGAATTCGGACTTGATGAGATGCACCATGTGGGTGGCGGCGCGCGGGTCGTCGATGCACACCAGGATGGCGCAGGCGTTTTCGGCGCCGGCCGAACGCAGCATGTCGGCGCGCGTACCGTCCCCGTAATACACCTTCACGCCCCACTTTGCCGCGGCACGGATCGCGTCGGTGTCGGTGTCCAGGATCGAGACCTTGACCCCGCGTGCCAGCATTGCCTGCGTCACGATCTGGCCGAAACGGCCAAAACCCACGATCAGCGCGCAGCCGTCCAGGTCGCGGGCCACGTCCACGCCATCCATGGACGGCTTGGGTTTGGGCAGGAACCAGCGCAAGGCCAGGACGCATAGCGGCGTGAGCGCCATGGAAATGATGACGACCGCGGTCAGCACCGCCCCCGTATGCGCGTCGAAGATGCCTTTGTCGGCGGCTGCGCTGTACAGCACGAAGGCAAACTCGCCGCCTTGCGCCAGCAACGCGCAACGGGTGATGGCTTCGGCATGGGTGGCGCGCAGCAGGCGCGCCACGATGTAGACGCCCACGGATTTGACCGCCATGAACGCGACGACACCCGCCAGGATGAGCGGCCATTCCCGCGCCACGGCCAGGAGGTCCAGCGACATGCCCACGCCCAGGAAGAACAGGCCAAGCAGGATGCCGCGAAACGGCTCGATATCGGCTTCGAGCTGATGGCGGAATGTGGATTCGGACAGCAGCACACCGGCCAGGAACGCGCCCATGGCCATGGACAGGCCGCCCAGTTCCATCAGCAACGCGGCGCCCAGCACGACGAGCAATGCGGCCGCGGTCATCACTTCGCGGGCATGCGCCGCGGCCAGAAGACGGAACAGTGGGTTGAGCAGCCACCGGCCCGCAGCCAGCAGCGCCAGAATGCAGCCGAGCGCGATGGCGGCCTGCCACCAGGGATTGGCCTCGCTGCCGCTGCTTGCAGGAGCCAGCAAGGCGGCCAGCGCCAGCAGCGGGACGATCGCCAGGTCTTCGAGAAGGAGAATGGAGACGATGCGTTGGCCCTGCGCGCTGGTGGTCTCGTCGCGCTCGGCCAGGATCTGCATCACGATGGCCGTGGACGAAAGCACGAAACCCATCGCCGCCATGAAGGCCGCGGCGCCTGACAGACCTGCAAGCAACCCGACGCCGGTAAGCAGCGCACCGCAAACCAGCACCTGCGCGACGCCCAGCCCGAAGATTTCGCCGCGCAGCTTCCAGAGGCGCGACGGCTGCATCTCCAGCCCGATGATGAAAAGAAACATCACCACGCCCAGTTCGGCGACGTGCAAGATGGATTTGGGATCGGTGAAAAACCCGATGCCGAACGGGCCTATCGCCAGGCCGGCTGCCAGATAGCCCAGGACCGAACCCAGTCCGAGACGCTTGAACAAGGGGACGGCAATCACCGCTGCGCCAAGCAGAACGACGACGTTGAGGACTTGATTGCCTTCGGAAGGCAGGGCCATGGAGCGCTCCTGGTTGCATGGCGGGCCGAAGCGCCTGGGACGCCGCCCAGCCCGCTATGCGCAGGCTGGGGCCATTTTCCGGCAAACCGCGGGATTGGCAAACAGGAACTTCGGCAATGAAAAGCCGCCCCGAGGGGCGGCTGCTGGGGAAAGACGTGTACGGTTTGGCTCAGTCTTCCCGGAACTGCATCTTGTAGAGGGATGCGTACAGGCCGTCGGCCGCCAGCAGTTCCGCGTGCGGACCCTGTTCGACGATCTTGCCGGCGTCCAGGACGATGATGCGGTCGGCGTTCTGGACGGTGGACAGGCGGTGCGCGATGACCAGCGTGGTGCGCCCCTTCATCAGGCGTTCCAGCGAGGCCTGCACCTGGCGTTCGGATTCGTTATCGAGCGCCGAAGTCGCTTCGTCCAGGATCAGGATGGGCGCGTTCTTGATGAGCGCGCGCGCGATGGCCAGACGCTGGCGCTGGCCGCCGGACAGGCGGGCGGCGTTCTCGCCCACGGGCGTGTTGATGCCTTGCGGCAGGCCTTCGACGAAGTCGAGCAGATTGGCGGCGGCCAGCGCATCGCGCACCTTTTGCTCGCTGGACTTGCCCAATGCGCCGTAGCCGACGTTGGCGGCGATCGTGTCGTCGAACAGCACGACATCCTGGCTGACCAGCGACAGGTGCGAGCGCAGGCTGCGCAGCGTGAGTTCATCGATGGGCACGTCGTCCACGAGGATCTGGCCGCTGTCGGCCAGCACGAAGCGGGGCAGCATGTTGACCAGCGTGGTCTTGCCGCTGCCCGAGCGGCCCACGAGGGCGACGGTCTGACCGGGTTCGACCACGAAGGAAATGTCATTGACCGTGTCGCGGTCGGCGTCGGGGAAGCGATGCGACACGCTGCGGAACTCGACCTTGCCGCGCACGGGCTCGGGCAATTCCTTGGTGCCGGTGTCGTTTTCCGGGATCTGGTCGATCAGGGTGAACACGCTTTCGGCCGAGACCAGCATCTTTTGCAGGCGGGCGGCCACGTTGGTCAGGCGCTTGATGGGGTCGAAGATCTGGGCCAGCGCGGCCATGAACGACGCGAAGCTGCCCACGGTGAGCGAGCCGCTGTTGGCCTGGCTGAGCGCCACGGCGATGACCGCGCCCACGGAAATCGAGATGCAGACCTGGGTCAAGGGCGTCAGCGCCGCATCGGCCGTGGCCGTGCGCATGGCAAAGCGGCGCAGGCGGCGGCTGACGAAATCGAAGCGGCCGCGTTCGACCTCGTAGCCGTCGAACAGCTTGATGACGCGCTGGCCGTCGATGCCTTCGCCGACCACGCGGGTCAGCTCGGCGTTCATGTTGACGGTTTCGCGGTTGATGCGGCGCAGGCGCTTGATGAAAAAGCGCGAGATCAGGACCGAGACCGGCAGCATGACCAGGATGATCAGCGTCAGCACCCACGACATGTAGAGCAGCACGCAGATCAGCGCGATGACCACCAGGGTTTCGCGCACCAGCACGGTGATGACGTCGGTGGCATAGCCGGTGACGTTGCCGGCGTCGATGGTGAAGCGGTTCAGGAGGCGCCCGGTGTCGCCGCGCTTGAAGTCGGCGTCCGGCAGGCCCAGGAGGCGCTCGAACATGTCGCGCCGCATGCCCAGCAGCACGTTGTTGGCCACCCAGGCCAGCAGGTAGTCGCTGAAGAAGTTGCAGATGCCGCGCACCAGGATCAGGCCCACGACCGCCAGCGGCAGCGCCCAAACGTAATACGGCTTGGCGCCTGAGAAGCCGCCGTCCAGGAGGGGCTTCATGATGACCGCCAGCACGGGCTGCGTGGCCGCGGCGCCTGCCATCAGGAGGACGGCCGCCAGCAAGCCCTTCCAGTAGGAACCGACCCGGCTGTAGATCCGGGTCCAGAGTTCGGATTTGACGGGCTGGGAGCCCGCTGGCGCATTCCGTGCGGCAGAATTCAAAGGGATCACTCGCTTTTCATACAATTGTGCCCAGGATTGTACCGGCTGCGCGTCTGCGCGCCGTCCCCGCCCCTTAGCCCTATCCGCGCCCGTGCGCCCTTCCATGTCCGATATCAGTTGCCTGTATGTCCGCCTGCCCAACTGGGTGGGCGATGTCTGCATGAGCCTGCCCAGCCTGCGCGCCCTGGCGGCAAGCGGCCTGCCCCTCGTCCTCTGCGCCCGCCCCTGGGCCCGCGACCTGCTCGATGGCGTGGACAAACTGGATTTCGTCCCCATGCGCGGCAAGGTTGGGCCAGACCGGGCGGCGGTCAGCGCGCACCGTCGCGGGCTGGGCGCGCAAGGCCGCCGCGCCCGGGGCCTGCTGCTGCCGGACTCCCTGTCCAGCGCGCTGGTGTTCCGGCTGGCCGGCGTGCCGTCGGCGGGGTACCGCGACGACGGCCGCAGCTTTCTGCTGCGCTGGCCGTTCGCCAAACCCGACCAGCCGATGCACGCCGTCGAATCCTGGCATCACCTGACCCGCGAGGCCCTGATCCGCTGGAATCTGCCTAGCGGTCCCGCCCAGCCCGGTCCGACGCTGGACCTGCCGCTGACGGCGGCGCATGAACGCGCGGCCGGCGAGGCCCTGGCCCAGGCCGGCCTGCAAGACCGGCCCTTCGTGCTGATTGCGCCCACCGCCACGGGCCTGCACAAGGGCAGGATCAAGGTGTGGCCGGGATTCGATACACTGACGCGCGCCCTGCAGGCCCGCGGCCATACCGTGGTAATGTGCCCCCCTCCGGCCGAAACCGACGAAGCCCGCCGCAATGCGCCGACCGCTCAGTTGCTGCCCCCGCTGGGATTGGGCGCCTTTGCGGCGCTGACCGCCCGGGCCGCGCTGGTGATTTGTAACGACTCCGGCGTGTCGCACGTCGCGGCGGCGGCGTCGGCGCGGCAGTTGACGCTGTTCGGCGTGACACAGCCGCAACGCACCGGCCCGTGGTCGCCGCGCGCGGTGTGCCTGGGTAGCGACCAGGCCTGGCCGTCGCAGGAAGAAGCAACACAGCAGGCCGAGCGCCTGCTGGATGGTACGCAGTAATCAGGACAGTCTCGAAATGACCTTTTCCAGCTATCTCACGAATCTGATCATTCCCTTGAATTTGTGCATCACCCTGGTGGTCCTTGGCCTGGTGCTGGGACTGTTCCGGCTTCGCAAGACGGGCCTCACGCTCGTCGCGGCAGGCTTGCTCTGGGCGCTGGCCTGGTCGTTGCCGGCGACGTCGCTGTGGGCGGGCGGCGCGCTGGAGAACCGCTATCCGCACAAGCCCGCCGCCGAGATGCCGACGGCCGACGCGATCGTGGTGCTGGGCGGCAATACCGCCAACGGCCGGGCCAATTGGTTCCTGCCCTATGACAAGGACACGGCCATCGTGCGCGTGGACGCGGCGGCCGAGCTGTATCTGGCCGGCCGCGCGCCCAAGGTGCTGCTGTCGGGCGGCGCGCTGGAAGGCGATGTCAGCGAAGCGCGCGGCATGGCGCATGCGATCCGCCAGCAGGGCGTTCCGGAGTCGGCCCTGATCCTGGAAAACGCCAGCCGCACCACCTATGAAAACGCCACGCTCACCGAAGACCAGCTCAAGGCGCGCGGCATCGGCAAGGTGCTGCTGGTCACGTCCGCCTTGCACATGCCCCGCGCCATGGCGGCCTTTTCCAAGCAGGGGGTGGAAGTGATTGCCGCCCCCGCGCCGCCGCAGATCGTGGAGCCGGCCGACGGGTCGCTGTCGTTGTGGCTGCCCGATGAACGCACGTTCGACGCCAGCCGTTCGATCGTGAAGGAATACGCGGGTCTCTTTGTGTACTGGTTGCGCGGATGGGTATGAGCCTGACCGGCGGGGCACCAGCGTGCCGCTCGGGATGCGGCGCCTGCTGCATCGCGCCGTCGATCACGCGGCCCATTCCGGGGATGCCGCAGGGCAAGCCCGCGGGCGTGCCCTGTGTTCAGTTGCTGCCGGACATGCGGTGCGCGATCTTTGGTGATCCTTCCCGCCCGGACTTCTGCGGGGGACTGCAGCCCCAGCACGAGATGTGCGGTCCCGACCGCGAACACGCCATCCGCTGGCTGGCCGACCTGGAAAGGGCAACCGCGCCCTGCCATTGAAAACGGGGCTTGACGCCCCGTTTTCAATGGCGCTCCAGCAGCACCTGTTCGTACAAGGCCTCGTAGCGCGAGGCCACGGTTTCCCAGCTTTGGTCGCGGGCGATTTCCAGGCCTCGTGACGTCAGCGCCGCGCGCAGCTGCGGATCCGAACCCAGGCTTTCCAGCGCCTGCGCCAATTGGGCGCCATCGCGCGGGTCCTGCAGGATGAGCGCATCCGTTCCCGCCGTGAGGTATTGCGCAAAGCCGCAATAGACCGGCGAACTGACGATGACCGGCAGACCGTGCGACATGGCTTCCAGCGGCGCCATGCCGTAGCTGTCGTTCAGGGTCGGGTGCGTGTAGATGTCGGCCGCATTGAAATACTGGGCGACGTCCGGGGTGGGGTCGACCAGCGTGACGCGGCGGGCGACGTCTCCGGCGGCGCGTACGCGCTCGCGCGTGGGCTCGTCGGCGCCGACCACCAGCAGCCGGTAACGCGGCGGCAAGAGCGCCAGCGCGTCCAGCAAGGCGGGCAGGCCCTTGCGCAGCGGATTGCGCGCCACCAGCAGACAGCCGATCGTGTCCGCGTCCCAGCCGAGCCGCGCGCGCGTGGCCTGGCGGCCCCCGTTACGGTCGGGCGCGGGCAGCTTGACGCCCGGGGCGATGATGTCGACCGCGAGATTTTCGCCGTAGCTGCGGTGCAGCTGGTCCATGATGAGGCCCGATACCGCCACCACGCGGCGCTGGGGCGTCTTGCGCACGCGCAGCTTTTCCAGCAGCAGGTAGGTGGCCAGCCGCGGGCTGAGCCAGGCCGTCAGGCGCTGCAGCGGCGTGACCCGGGTGATGCGGTTATAGCGGACCGGCGTCACGTGCATGACCTGGATTTCGCCCGCCCAGCCGTTCATGTGCGAATGGACGATGTCGAAGCGGCCGCGGGTAAGGCGGTCGGCGCGCCAGGCGAAATACAGCACCCGCGTCCAGCTGGGCAGCCAGCCGGGAAACCGCACGGGCAGATATTCGAATGGCAGGTCGCTGTCGAAATCGCGGGCGACCACGGAGATGTCGTGGCGCTTGCCGAGTACACGCATCAACTCGACGCCATAGGCCTCGGCCCCGCCGAAACGGTTGCCGAAGCGATCAACCAACAGCGCGATGCGAAGCCGGCGTTCAGGAGCGCCGGCGGCTGTCTTCATACCGGGTGAGGCACTTCTGGAGGAATCGGAAGATATTGGTCGAACGCGCCACGGTCACGCGCGGCAGTCCGAAGGGATCGTCGGACGCCGCCGCCAGACCGCGCTTGGTGAGCGTGGCGTTCTCGTAACCGGCCTCGCGCGCCATGGCCTGATGCTCGGGACCATGGTCGCCATAGGGATAACAGAACGCGGTGACGGGCGCGCCCAGCGCCTGTTCGAGCTCGTCCTTGGACTGGACGATCTGGCGCCGCGCTTCTTCGGCAGGCAACTCGGGCAGGTGGACGTGATCCAGCGTGTGCGAGCCGACCTCGTTGCCGGCCTGCGCCCATTCCCGCATTTCCTGGACGGTCATCAGCGGCGCAAACGGGATCCCCTTTTCGAGGTCCCACACGTTGCCGCCGTCGAACTGCCGGGCCACGAAATAGTTGGTGGCGGTGAATCCCAGTTCGCTCAGTACCGGCATCGCGTTGTGATGCACATTGCGGAAACCGTCGTCGAACGTGATGCCGAAGACCTTTCCCTGGCGCTCGCCGCGGACATAGGGCATGACGTCGCGCATGGACAATCCGCGATAGCCAAGCCGGCGCATCCAGCGCATCTGGCGGGCAAAGCTATCGGGATGTACCGTCAGTCCGCGAAACGGCGTGCCCTTGGGGTTGGGCTCGCCGATCTGGTGATACATAAGGATTGGAATAGACATAGCTCGACATTATATGACTCAGCGTCCCGCGAGCGTGCGTTGGTATACATCCACTGTGGCAGCCGCGAAACGCTCCAGGTTGAAGTCGCGCAAACTGGTCTCGCGCGCTTTGTGGCCCATCAGACGCACCGCCTCCGGGTTGTCCAACATGAATCGCAACTTGGCGGTCATGGCCGGGATGTCGCGCGCGGGCACGATCCAGCCATCCACGCCGTCTGTTACGTTTTCCGGCAGACCGCCCGCGTCACTGACAAGCGCCGGCAGTCCCAGCGCCATGATCTCGCGGCAGGCAAAGGACAACGCCTCGCGGTACGACAGCACGAATCCCGCATGGCAGGACGCCAGCGCCGCGCGCACGTCATCGAGCAGCCCGGGAAACTTCACCTGATCGATCATGCCAAGCTCGCGCACACGCGCCAGTTTGGCCTCGGAGGGCGGATCGCCCGCCACCATCAGCAAGACGCGTGCCTTGTCGGCCGGCGGCAGCGCGGCTGCGGCCGCCACCAGGTCCAGCCAGCCCTTGTCGTAATCGGTGCCGCCCGCGCTGCCCAGCAGCAGCTTGCCTTGCCAGTCCGGGCCAAAGAAGAGTTCGCGCAGCTTGTCCAGGCTTTCGGGCGGCGGCGGGGCAAAGAAATTCGTATCGATGCCGTGCCGGATGGTCGTGATGGGGCGTTTGCGGTACGGGGACTGCTCCATCATGCCGCGGATGTAGTCGCTGACGGCGATGCCGTGATCGGTGGCCAGCGCCACCCGCAGCTTGTGCCCGAAGCTGGTCAGCGGGTGATCGTTGTGCTTGGTGAACACGATGCGCGGCCGGCGCCGCATGCCCAGCGTGGCCAGCATGACCTGTTTGTGATCGGCCGAGCCGTTGGCGTGGATGATGTCGAACTGGCCGTCCACAATCAGGCGATGCAGCCTGGCGCGGTCCGTGAACCAGGACGAGGGGCGCGTCGTGTAGCGCATGTCCACCACTTTGACGCCGGGGATGGCCTTGGCGTAGCGGTACAGCCGGCTGGTCTCCGGCACCGCCACCGTGATCTCGTGGTCGCGGGCGAGCGCCTTGGCCAGGTTGATGATGTAGGTGACGTGCCCCCCGCCGTTGCCCGCGTGGAAGTTCGTGTAGAGGATCTTCACTTTTTGTTTTCTGCCAGGAACATCAGCTTCGAGTAACGGAAGAAGCTGCCCGCCGCCGCCGTCACGGCCAGCACCAGCCCGTGGCGGCCGTCCAGGAAGCCGCGGCGGATCAGGTAGATGCGCACGAAGGTCCAGAAGCCGTGGCCCAGCGCACCGAAGACCGACGTGCGCTTGCCCTTGGCGTACATCATGGCGGCCGCGTCGGACGAATACCGGTTGACCTTGTTGATCAGCGCGTCCAGGTTGTCGTACGGATAGTGGTTGAAATAGCCGCGCAACTGAAGGGGCCGGCCATTGGCGGGCACCACGCGCTCGTGCACGGCGGCATCGGTGAAGCGCGCCGTGCCGCGCTTGAAGAGCCGCAGCACGTAGTCGGGCCACCAGCCGCTATGGCGGATGTCGCGGCCGCAGAAGTTGGACAGGCGCGCGATTTCGTAGGCGTCGGCCTTGGGCGCGCGCAGCACGTCCTGGATTTCCTGCGCCAGCTCGGGCGTGACGCGCTCGTCAGCATCGATCGACAGGACCCAGTCGCCCGTCGCCAGATCCAGCGCGCGGTTCTTTTGCGGACCGAAGCCGGGCCAGTCAGGGGTGACTTCGACCCGAGCGCCCAACGCCCGCGCCAATTCCACGGTGCCGTCGGTGCTGCCCGAATCCACAACGATGAACTCGTCGGCAAACGACACGGACTTCAGGCAGGCGGCAATGTTGGCCGCTTCGTTCTTGGTGATGATGATGACTGATAACTTCATCCGCGATTCCTAAGACGCTTTTTCCAGGCCTTCCAGGCGTGATAGCGCGGGCCCCAGAAGGGGTCGCGCGACAGCCAGATCCGGCGGTTCAGCCAGGACCCGCCCTGATTGCGCACCGCGAAGCGGTAGATGTGACCGGGATCCGTGCCGGGAACGTTCTGGCCGAAAGGGTCGGTAGTGTACAAGTGCCGGAAACCGGCCTGCCCGGCGGCGGCCACGTAATCGGCATCGAAATAGCCCTGCGGCCAGCAGAGGTGGTCGCTCACGCCGCCCAGCCTGCGGATCAGGGTTTCACGCGAATCCTCCAGATCCTGCGCGATGTGTTCGCGCTTGGCGTTCGTATCCGCGCCGCAGACCTTGTCCCAGCGGGTGTGCGTGTGGGTGTGGGAATGGAATTCGAAGGTGCCGGCCGCCTGCATGGCCTCGATCTCGCTCCAGCGCAGCATCGCCTCGTCGGCCCGGCCCGACGCCACGAGTTCCTTGCAGGCGTGGTGGTCGGGCGTGGGCGGCAGCGGGCCGCCCTGCCCCGCGTGGGGCCGGACGGGGCCGTCGCCGATCCAGCCGGTGATGGTGAACAACACCGCGCGCATGCCATGACGGGCGAGGACGGGATGCGCGTGCACCCAGTTGTTCAGGTAGCCGTCGTCGAACGTGATCAGCACGGCGCGTTCGGGTACGGAGGCGCCGGCCAGATAGGCGGCAAACTGTGCCGTGGTGAGCGACTGGTAGCCGGCGCGGGCCAGGCGCGAGATCTGCGCCTCGAAGACGTCAGGCGTCGCGGCAATCATGCCGCCGGCCGGCGTGACGTGGTGGTACATCAGCACCGGCACATTGGGCGCATTCATGGGCGGCGCTCCGCCGGGCGGCGCTCCGCCGGGCGGCGCTCCGCCAGCCAGCGCAGGTAGATGGCTTCCGTGGTTTCCGCCAGGCGCGCGGGCGAAAACACGCCCTCTTCCCAGACCATCTTGCGGCCGGCCTCGCCCATCGCGCGGCGCAGGGCCGGGTCGTCGATCAGGCGCGCCAGCGCGGCGGTCAATGCGGCCGGGTCCTTGGGCGGGACCAGAAAGCCCGTCACGCCGTCGCGGAACATTTCGGACACGCCGCCCACGTTCGTGCCGATGACGGGCAGGCCGCTGGCCTGCGCTTCGACAAAAACCGTGCCGGACGCTTCCTGCTGCGTGGCCAAGGCAAAGAGATCGAATCCCGCCAGCAGATTGGGTACGTCGCGCCGCGTGCCCATCAGATGGATGCGGTGCTGCAGTCCGCGCTCGGCCACATACGCCTGGGTCTGCTCGAAGACCGGCGATCCGGCACCGACGAACACCAGATGCAGCTTCGGGCGCGTGGCCATCAGCGGCGCGATGGCGTCGATCAGGTCCTTGTGGCCCTTGGTGGCGCGCATGACGGCCACGCAGCCCACCACGACGTCGTCGTCGGCCAGCCCGAGTTCTCCGCGCAGGGTGGAGCGCTCGACCGGCGCGGGCAGCACGATGGGCGAATACACCGTCGCGATCTTTTCGGGCGGGACGCCGCGGGTGATGAGGTACTTGCGCACGTGGTCGCTGACGGCCGTGACGCGGTGCGGCAGGACGGTGTACGACCACATCGACCCGACCGGATTGGACAGGTGGCGGGTGCGCACGATGAGCGGCGTGCCGGCCATCCGCCCGGCCAGGGCCGCGATGACCGTGTCGCGCCGGCTGTGGGTATTGAGCACGTCAAATCGCCCGGCCTTCAGGATCTTGCGGACCGCGGCCACACCCTTCAGGTAGTTCACCGGCCCGGCCATGTCCACGGCATGCACCGTGAAACCGGCATCACGCAGCCGTTCCGTCAGCTGCGCGCGCGGCTGGCAGATCGCCTCGAGGTGATGCCCACGCGCACGCATGGCGTGCATTTCCTTGAAGATACGTCCTTCCTGTCCGCCGAAACTGGTGGCGGCTTCCGAATGCACAATACGCAGGCTGGGCATCATTAGTAGGTGACCTCCACGCCATCAGGCTTGGTCCAGTCGTTCAGGTTGGCCAGCAGCGTGTCGGCCATGCGCACGCGCCATTCCTCCCCGAGCCTGACCGTGCACAGGAAATTGTTCTTTGTGTAGACGATATCGACCGGCACCCCCGGAATGCCATTCTCGGGTTCGGCGCGGAAGGGATTGAGCATCTGACGCAGGCGGGCCGCGTCTGCAGTGCCGTTGAGCTTGACGCGCAGGGACTTGGCGCGCGCCTCGCGCGCCAGTTGCAGGTCGTAGAGCTGCTCGGCGACGATGCGCATGCCGCCGGAGTAGTCGTCGTTGCTGACCTTGCCCTGCACGATGACGAGCTGGTCTTCGCGCAGCCGGTTGCGGTGCTTCTCGTAAAGTTCGTTGAACACCGAGATCTCGACCTGCGCCGTGCCGTCGTCCAGCACGGCAAAGACCATCTTGCCGCGGCGGGTCATCATGACGCGCACGCTGGCCAGCACGCCGCACATCCATTGCAGGTCGCGCTGGGGTTCCACCCGCGCAAGCTGCATCGGCACGATGCGGCGCACTTCGTCGCGCCACGCATCGAACAGGTGGCCGCTGTAGTAATAGCCCAGCGCGGACTTTTCTTCGGTCAGCTTCTTGTGCAGATCCCAGGGCGCGACCTTGGCCAGTTCGCCAGCGACCACGTCGCCGCTGTCGTCGCCAAAAAGCGAAGCCTGGTTGGCGCTGCGCGCGGCCTGCTCGGCCGCTTCCATGGCGGTGGGCACCGAAGCCAGCATGGCGGCGCGGTTGGGCTCGATGGTGTCGAACGCGCCCGCCTTGATCAGCGCCTCGATGGTGCGGCGGTTGACGGCCTGCTTGCTGACGCGGCGGCAGAAGTCGAACAGGTTCAGGAACGGGCCGCCTTCCTTGCGCGCGCGCAGGATGTCTTCGACCGCGCCCTGCCCCGTACCCTTGACGGCGCCCAGGCCGTAACGCATGGTGCGCGGCGGCTTGCCTTTTTCGGTGTGCTTGTCGGCGACGGGCTCGAACCGGTAGCCCGAGTGGTTGACGTCGGGCGGCAGCACCTCGACGCCGTTGTCCTGGGCGTCGCGGCAGAAGATCTGGACCTTGTCGGTGTCGTCCATGTCGGAGGACATGGTGGCGGCCAGGAACTCGGTCGGGTGGTAGGCCTTCAGCCAGGCGGTCTGGTAGGAGATCAGCGCGTACGCGGCCGAGTGCGACTTGTTGAAGCCGTAGCCGGCGAACTTCTCCATCAGGTCGAAAAGCTTGACCGCCAGGTCGGGATCGTGGCCCTTTTCCTTGGCGCCCTGTTCGAAGAGCTCGCGGTGCTTGGCCATTTCCTCGGGCTTTTTCTTGCCCATGGCTCGGCGCAGCAGGTCGGCGCCGCCCAGCGAGTAGCCCCCGATGATCTGCGAGATCAGCATCACCTGTTCCTGGTAGACGATGACCCCGTAGGTGCTCTTCAGGGTGGCTTCCAGGTCCGAGTGGAAATAATCGACGGCCGCGCGCCCGTGCTTGCGGTTCACGAAGTCGTCCACCATGCCCGATTCCAGCGGCCCCGGACGATACAGGGCCAGCATGGCGATGATGTCTTCGAACGTGTTGGGCCGCAGCTTCTTGAGCAGCTCTTTCATGCCGCGAGATTCAAGCTGGAACACCGCGGTGGTGTTGGCATCGCACAGGATCTTGTAGGCCGCCGGATCGTCCAGGGCCAGCGCCATGACGTCGAAGTCGCGCTTTTCGGCGTTGAACTGGCGCACGTAGCGCACGGCCCAGTCCAGAATCGTCAGGTTGCGCAGCCCCAGGAAGTCGAACTTCACCAGGCCGGCGGCCTCCACGTCGTCCTTGTCGAACTGCGAGACCGCGCTGTTCTCCTGCCCCGGCTGGCAGTACAGCGGGCAGAAGTCGGTGAGCTTGCCGGGCGCAATCAGCACCCCGCCCGCGTGCATGCCGATGTTGCGGGTCAGGCCTTCAAGCGGCTTGGCCAGGTCGACCAGCGAGCGGACTTCTTCTTCCTGCTCGTAGCGGTCCTTGAAGGCGGGCTCGTCCTTGAGTGTGCGCTCCAGCGTCCAGGGATCCATCGGATTGAACGGGATCAGCTTGGACAGGCCATCGCAGAACATGTAGGGCATGTCCAGCACGCGGCCCGCGTCGCGCACCACGGCCTTGGCGCCCAGCGTGCCGAAGGTCGCGATCTGGCTGACGGCGGCGCGGCCGTATTTTTCCTTGACGTAGTCGATGACCCGTTCGCGGTTGTCCTGGCAGAAGTCGATATCGAAGTCGGGCATGGAGACCCGCTCGGGATTCAGGAAGCGCTCGAACAGCAGGTCATAGCGGATGGGATCGAGGTCGGTGATGCCCAGCGCGTAGGCGACCAGCGAACCGGCGCCGGAACCCCGGCCCGGTCCGACCGGCACGCCGTTGTTCTTACCCCAGTTGATGAAGTCCTGCACGATCAGGAAGTAGCCGGGAAAGCCCATCTGGATGATGGTCTTGCACTCCCAGCGCAGCCGCTCGTAATACTGCTCGCGCTTGGCGTCGCGCTCGGCTTCGTCCGGAAACAGGAACTCCATGCGCTTTTCCAGGCCCTGCTCGGAGAGCTGGACCAGGTAATCGTCGAGCGTCACGCCGTCCGGCGTGGGGAAATTGGGCAGGCGCGGCTTGCCCAGCACCAGGCTCAGGTTGCAGCGCTTGGCGATTTCGACCGTATTGGCCAGCGCCGACGGCACGTCGGCGAACCGGCGCGCCATTTCCTCGGAGCTGAGCAGGTACTGCTCTTTGGAGAACCGGCGCACGCGGCGCGGGTTGGCCAGGATCTCGCCTTCGGCGATGCAGACACGGGCCTCATGGGCCTGGAATTCGAATTCATCCAGGAACTGCACGGGATGGGTGGCGACCACCGGCAGGCCGGCTTCGGCGGCCAGCCGCATGGCGGCCTGGCAGTAGCCTTCGTCGCCGTCCATGCCGGCGCGCTGCAATTCGATGTAGTAGCTGCCGGGGAACATCAGCGCCCACTGGCGGGCCAAGGCCAGCGCCGAGACGGCATTGCCGGCCTCCAGCGCCTGCCCGACGTCGCCGGCCCGTCCGCCGGACAAGGCGATGAGGCCCGCCTGCCCTTGCAGCCATTCGCGGCGGATTTCCGCGCGGCCCTTGCCCTGGTTCGTCAGGAAGGCCTTGGACAGCAGTTCGCAGAGATTCAGGTAGCCCTGGTGGTTGCGCACCAGCAACAGCAGGCGAAATGGCTTGGCGGGGTCTTCGTCGTTGGAGATCCAGACGTCGCAGCCGGCAATGGGCTTGACCCCCGCGCCGCGCGCGCCCTTGTAGAACTTGATCAGTCCAAACAGGTTCGACAGATCGGTCAGGGCGACGGCGGGCTGGCCCAGCTTGGCCACACGCTTGATGAGGTCGGGAATACGCACCGTGCCGTCCACGACCGAAAACTCGGAGTGGACGCGCAGGTGAACAAATGGGGTCGGGGTCGTTACGGCTTCGGACATGGCGGAATTGTACCCAGCGGCCGACCTCCAGAGGGCAATCCTTTGAATCAGAATCCGGCAGGCCGCGCGCCCTGCTGGCTGATTGGCATCGCCCGCTTGTGGGACAATACCGCCCATATCGCACCACCCCGTTGCACGACGAGATCTACCTATGAAATGGTTAATACCCGGGATCTGGCTTGCCGCCATCCTGTTCGCGCACTTCCGCGGCCGCGTCAAGCTGCCGCTGGGCCGGCAGCTGCTGGACCACTCGGTGCTGCTGGCGCCGATCAACGCGTTCATGGTCCTGACGTCGCGGGTGCCCACCACCCCCTACCTGACCACCAGCGAAATCGCCGAACTGAAGGTGTTGGACGACAACTGGGAAACGATCCGCGAGGAAGCCATGCAGATGGCCGAGCTTCGCCGGATCAAGGCGGCCGACACCCATAACGACATCGGCTTCAACTCGTTCTTCAAGTACGGCTGGAAGCGCTTTTACCTGAAGTGGTACGACGCCCGCCACCCATCGGCCGAAGAACTTTGCCCCAAAACTGTCGCCATCCTGAAAGGCCTGCCCAAGGTCAAGGCTGCCATGTTTGCCGAACTGCCTCCGGGCGGCCAACTGAATCCGCACCGCGACCCGTTCGCCGGGTCGCTGCGCTATCACCTGGGCCTGGCCACGCCCAACGACGACGGCTGCCACATCATCGTGGACGGCGAACACTACAGCTGGCGCGATGGCGAAAGCGTGGTGTTCGACGAAACCTACGTGCACGAGGCCTACAACAAGACGGACCAGAACCGGATCATCCTGTTCTGCGACGTCGAACGCCCGCTGAAGTGGCGCTGGGCCGAGGCCTTCAACCGCTGGTTCGGCCGCAAGGTCATGTCCGCGGCCAGCTCGCCCAACGACGGCGGCGACCAGACCGGCGCCATCAACAAGCTGACCCACGCGCACTGGGTGATCGACCAGAAGCGCAAGGCGTTCAAGAAGTGGAACCGCACGGCGTACAAAGCCACGAAGTACGGGCTGATCGCTTTGGTGGTCGTCGGGTTTCTGGCGCTGTAACAACGCACGCGCACCGGTGTCTGACACCCGGACGGGCCCCTGGCAGGCGGGGCGCCGGCTCCAGGGTGTCAGACACCCAGCCTAGCGCTGCAGGGACTCCCAGCTTTTCATCAGGCGTTTCACCGACACGGGCATCGGCGTGCGCAGCTCCTGCGCAAAAAGCGCCACGCGCAATTCCTCGAGCAGCCAGCGGAACTCGTCCAGCCGGGGATCGGGCGCGCCCTTGAGCGCCGACCGCGCCCGCTGGTACTGCGTGACCAGCGGCGCCATTTCCGCCACCAGCTTTGCATCCCGCGCGGGATCGGCGCGCAGCTTGTCGATGCGCGCCACCGCCGCCTTCAGGTATCGCGGAAAGTGCGACAACTGCGCGTACGGGGTGTGGCGGATGAACCATTTGGGCATCAGCGCGCCCAGCTGCTGCTGCAGGTCTGCGTAGGCCGCCGCATGCGGCTTGGCCTGCGGCAGCTTGCGCTGCAGCGCCGCGTATTCCGTCAGCACCGTACCCGCCAGCCGGGCGACTTCCTGGGCCAAGAGGCCCAGCCGGCCCTTGCCCTCGGCGCGGCGCGCTTCGAACTGCTGTTCGTTCACCGGCCACGGTTCGGCCAGGCAGGCCTGCCCCAGCGCGCAATCGATGATCTGGTCGCGCAGTTCTTCCTGCGTGCCCAGCGTCATGTACAGCATGCTGATCTTGGTGAGATCGGTCAGGTTCTTTTCCAGGAACTTGACCTGTTCGCGCAGGCCCAGCCGGAAGAGCTTGAGCAGACCCGCGCGATGGTGCTTGCGCGCCTCGTCCGGATCGTCGAAGACGTCCAGGTCGCAATGCGCGCCGCGGTCCACCAGCGCCGGATAGCCGATGACGGACTGGCCCCGGCGCTTGATCTCCATGATCTCGGGCAAGGGGCCGAACGACCAGGAAGTCAGGTTTTCGTGCGCCAGCGCCTGCGCGACCTGGGTGTCGCTGGCCGCCAGCTGCTGGAAGGTGGCCTGGGCCTGCTTGCCGAACTCGGCCCGCAGTTGCGCCAGGTTGCGTCCGGCGGCCAGCATGCGGCCGTGCTCGTCCACGACGCGGAAGTTCATGAACAGATGCGCAGGCAAGGTCTCGAGCTTGAAGTCGCCCACGGCCGGACGCACCTGCACCTGATCCCACATGTCGGCGATGATCGCGTCCACCAGCCCCTGCTGCGGATCGGCCTGGCGGTCGAACCAGCGGTCGTAGAAGCCGGCGGCGTAGTCGGGCAGCGGCACGCAATGGCGGCGCAGCTTCTGCGGCAACGACTTGAGCAGCAGGTGCACCTTTTCCTTCAGCATCCCGGGCACCAGCCACTCGCAGCGCGCGGGATCGATCTGGTTCAGCGCGAAAAGCGGCACCGACAGCGTGACGCCGTCTCGCGGCGAGCCGGGTTCGAAGTGGTAGTCCAGCGCCATCGACACGCCCTGCCACTCCACCTTCTTGGGGAAGACATCGGTCGTGACGCCGGCGGCCTCGTGGCGCATCAGCTCGTCGCGCGTCAGCATCAGCTTGGCGGCGGCCGCCTTGTCCAGGCCGTTTACCCACTTTTCCAGCGACGCGGTCTGCGAAATGTCGGCGGGCAGTTGCCGGTCGTAGAACGCGTAAATGAGTTCGTCGTCGACCAGGATGTCCGGCCGGCGAGTCTGGTGTTCCAGCTTTTCGATGCCCGCGATGAGCTTGCGGTTGTGCGCGACGAATGGCAGGCGCGTGTCGATCTCGCCCGGCACCAGCGCCTGGCGGATGAAGAGTTCGCGCGCATGCGTGGGGTTCACGCGGCCGTAGTGAATGCGCCGGCCGGTGTAGATGGCCAGGCCATACAGCGTGGCGCGCTCGTTCGCCACCACCTGCCCGGCCTTCTTTTCCCAGCGCGGGTCGGACCAGTTCTTGCGGATCAGGTGCGCGCCGACCTTCTCCAGCCACACCGGATCGATGCGCGCCACGCAGCGCGCATACAGGCGGGTGGTCTCGACCAGTTCGGCTGCCATGATCCAGCGGCCGGCCTTCTTGGCCAGGCGCGAACCTGGATGGATGTGGAAACGGATATCGCGCGCGCCCAGGTAGCTGCCGCCCTCGTCGCTCTTGAAGCCGATGTTGCCCAGCAAGCCGGACAGGAGCGCCATGTGCAGCTGTTCATACGTGGCTTCGGACTGATTGACACGCCAGCCCTGCTCGCCCACCAGCGCCGCAAGCTGCGTGTGCACGTCGTGCCATTCGCGCAGGCGGATCGGCGACAGGAAGTTCTGCCGCAAGAGGCCCACCAGCTTGCGCTGCGAGGCCTTGTGCTGCACCTGCTCGCCATACCAGCGCCACAGCTTCAGGAACGAGACGAACTCGGATTTGTCGTCGCCGAACTTGGCGTGCGCGGCCTCGGCGGCCTCGCGCTCCTGCATGGGGCGGTCACGCGGATCCTGCACGGACAACGCCGAGGCGATGATCAGCATCTCGGCCAGGCACTGGTGTTCGCGCGCGGCCAGGATCATCCGGCCGATGCGCGGGTCGACCGGCAGCTTGGCCAGTTCGACGCCGGTGCGGGTCAGGACGAACGAGGCGCCCGTGCGGCCCGCATCCGCGTCGGGGTCGGCCGCCGTCGCCAGCTCAATGGCGCCCAGTTCCTGCAAGAGGTGGTAGCCGTCGGCCACCGCCCGTCCCGGCGGCGCCTCGACGAACGGAAACTGCTCGATGTCGTCAAGCTTGAGCGACTTCATCCGCAGAATCACCGAGGCCAGCGACGAACGCAGCACTTCGGGATCGGTGAAGGCGGCCCGGTTGTTGAAGTCCAGCTCGTCATAGAGCCGGATGCAGACGCCCGGCCCCACCCGGCCGCATCGGCCGGCGCGCTGGTTGGCAGAGGCGCGGCTGATGGGCTCGATGCGCAACTGCTCGACCTTGTTGCGCCACGAATAGCGCTTGATGCGGGCAAGCCCGCTGTCGACCACGAAACGGATGCCGGGCACGGTCAGCGAGGTTTCGGCCACGTTGGTGGCCAGCACGATGCGCCGCGCGTTGCCGCGCGGGCGGAAGATCTGTTCCTGCTCGGCCTGCGACAGCCGCGCAAAGAGCGGCAGAACTTCGGTGCCCGCAGGATGGCGCTTGCGCAGCGCTTCGGCCGATTCGCGGATTTCGCGTTCGCCGGGCAGGAACACCAGCACGTCGCCAGGGCCATGCCGCGCGCATTCGTCGACGGCATCGACGATGGCGTCGATCAGGTCGCGCTCTTCGTCGCCCGACATGCGCTCGCGATCGCGGCCGGCCTTGTTGGGCGCGGGCGCGTTGTCGTCGGCGGCGGGCTCTTCGCGCACGGGCCGGTAGCGCACTTCGACGGGATACAGGCGGCCGGAGACTTCGATGACCGGCGCGGGCTTGTCTTCCGAGGCGGCAAAGTGCTTGGCAAAGCGCTCGGCATCGATGGTGGCCGAGGTGATGATGAGCTTGAGGTCCGGGCGCCGCGGCAGAAGCTGCTTCAGGTAGCCCAGCAGAAAATCGATGTTCAGGCTGCGCTCGTGCGCCTCGTCGATGATGATCGTGTCGTAGCGGCGCAGAAGCGGATCGCGCTGCGATTCGGCCAGCAGGATGCCGTCCGTCATCAGCTTGATGGACGCGTTGGGCCCGGTGCGGTCGTTGAACCGAACCTGGTAGCCGACAACTTCGCCCATGGGCGTGTTCAGTTCTTCGGCGATGCGCTTGGCCACCGACGTCGCCGCCAGGCGGCGCGGCTGCGTGTGGCCGATCATCTTCTGGCGGCCGCGGCCCAGTTCCAGGCAGATCTTGGGCAGCTGGGTGGTCTTGCCCGAGCCGGTCTCGCCGCTGACGATCACGACCTGATGGCCGGCGATGGCGCGCGCGATCTCCTGCCGCCGCGCGCTGACGGGCAGGTCTTCGGGATAGGTGACGGCCGGAATGGGCCGTTCGGGACGAGGTGCGGCCACGCGGCCTTCGGGCCGGGCCCGGGCGGGTTCCCGGTTGTCTTTCCGGGATTGTTCCCCGGGCTTTTCCGCGTCGCTGGCGCGCGGCGCCGGTTGCTTCGGCGCCCGCGGGCTGGAGGATTCAGGCATGTAGGATTTATCCGATTAGCCCGCCATTATAAATTTCTGGCGGACTTCGCGCGCGCCCCCCCTGCCCAGCCCGCTTCGGGCGTCCTACAGCAGCTTGCCCGGATTCATGAGCTGGTTGGGATCGAGCGCCCGCTTGATCATCAGCATCAGGTCCATTTCGACCGGGGATTTGTAGCGGCGCAGCTCGTCGCGCCGCAACTGGCCCACGCCATGCTCGGCGCTGATGCTGCCCCCGCGCTGCGCCACCAGGTCATGCACGCGCCGGTTCAGTGCGGCGGTCAGCCGGGCATATTCGGCCGGCGCCACGTCCAGCGGCAGCAGCACGTTGTAATGCAGGTTGCCATCGCCGATGTGGCCGAAGTTGACGATGGGCAGCCCCGGAAAATCCGAGACCAGCGCCAGATCCGCTTCCTCCACAAACGCCGCCAGGCGCGAGATCGGCAGCGCGATGTCGTGCTTGACCGCCTTGCCCGCACGCACCTGCGCCTGCGAGATGCCCTCGCGCAGGCGCCACAGGGTCTGCACCTGCGTGTCGTTCATGGCGACGACGCAATCCTGGATGACGCCGGCCTCCAGCGCCGCCCCCAACGCGGCTTCCAGCAAAGCCGGCAGGCCGGCCGGTTCCGTGTCGGACAGTTCCACCAAGGCGTAATACGCGTGACGGCCGGCGAGCGGGCTGGCCGCGCCGCTGACGTGCGCCACCACCAGATCCAGGCAGCGCGCCGACATCATCTCGAACGCGGTCAGCCGTTCGCCGCAGACGCTCTGCAGGCGGCTCAGCAACCCCACGACCTGGGCGGGCGTCTCGGCCCCCACCCAGGCCGCCACGCGGCCCGCCGGCGCGGGATACAGCTTGAGCACCGCGCCGGTGATGATGCCCAGCGTGCCCTCCGAGCCGATGAACAGGCTTTTCAGGTCGTAGCCGGTGTTGTCCTTGCGCAGCCCGCGCAGGCCGTTCCAGACCCGGCCGTCCGGCAGCACCACCTCTAGTCCCAGCGCCAGGTCGCGCGTGTTGCCATAGCGCAGCACCGCGGTGCCGCCGGCATTGGTGGCCAGATTGCCGCCGATGGTGCAGCTACCCTCCGCGCCCAGGCTCAGCGGAAAGAAGCGGCCCGCCTCGCGCGCGGCCGCCTGCACGTCGGCCAGCAGCACGCCGGCGTCGGCGCACAAAGTGTTGTTGACCGGGTCCACCTCGCGGATGCGCTTCATCCGGTTCAGGCTCAGGATCACTTGCGCGCCGCTGCCATCGGGCGTGGCGCCGCCGCTCATCCCGGTATTGCCGCCTTGCGGCACCACCGGCGTGCGCGTCTGGTGACACAGCCGCATGACCGCGGACACCTCCGTGGCGTTGCGCGGCCGCACCACCACGGGCGTGCTGCCCTGCCACTTGCCCAGCCAGTCCCGCACATAGGGCGCCTGGCCGTCGGCATCCAGCACCAGTCCGCCATCGCCCACCAGATGCGACAGCCGCTCGATCAGTTCATGGTTGCGCATGGTGGCCTCAGGCGCCGTGCCAGTTCAGGCGGATGCGGCCGATCGCCATCGCCGCGGCAGCCTGGGTCGGCTCGACCACGGGCAGGCCCAGCTCGGCCTGCAACCAGCCCCGATAGGCGGCCATGCCCGCGCAGCCCAGCACCAGCACGTCGGCCTGATGCTCGTCGCGCAGCCGCGCGCCGACATGCAGCAGGCGCTCGCGCGTGCGGGCTTCGTCGGACAGTTCCACCACGCCCAGATCCAGCGGCAGCTCGGCCGCCACGCGGCCGGCCAGGCCGATTGCGCCGAACATCCGCCCGTGACGCGGCAGCGACTGGCGCAGGATGGCGATCACGCCGACGCGCTGGCCCAGCGTCAAGGCGGTCAGCATGCCGCATTCGCTGATGCCCAGCACCGGCTTGCGGGTGGCTTCGCGCACGGCATGCAGGCCGGGATCGCTGAAGCAGGCAATGACGTAGCCGGCGGCGGCGGCGCCGTGGTCGGCGTCCAGCTTGCGCACCAGGGCGGCCAGCGGCAGGGTCACGCTTTCAACGTCCAGCTGGGTCTGCACGCCCGCGGGCCCCTCGGCCAACGTCAGGCACCGGATGCGCGGTCCACCGGCCATGCGCAGCGGTTCCAGCGCCGCGTCGAACGCGTCCGTCACGGCCTGCGTGGAGTTGGGATTGATCACAAACAGGGTCTGTTCCATTCGTCCGTCCTGGTGTTGGCGACGCGCGGGCGCGGTCCGGGGCAAGGTACGGCGCCAGTCTAGCCGCGCACGGCCTGAGCATGTATTGTCAATTTGTGCGCTGCCCTTAACCCTTTGTTATGCTCGTCGCGTCAATTCGGAGCGGGCGCGCCATGCAACTGAATCTGCGGCAAATCGAAGTCTTCCGGGCGGTGATGACCACGGGCTCGATCAGCGGGGCGGCCAAGCTGCTGTTCGTCTCGCAGCCTGCGGTCAGCCGGCTGCTGTCGCACACGGAACAGCGCCTGGGCTTCGCGCTGTTCGAACGCATCAAGGGCAGGCTCTATCCCACGCCCGAATCCCGGCAACTCTTTCGCGAAGTGGAAACCGTCTATGCGGGCGTGCGCCGCGTGGGCGAGCTGGCCTCGGAACTGTCGGAGCGGCGCAGCGGCATCCTGCACCTGGTGTCCAGCCCCAGCATCGGCCACATGCTGGTGCCGCTGACGATCTCGCGCTTTCGCGAAACGCATCCGGACGTCAAGATCACCTTCCAGCCGCTTACGCAGCAGCCCCTCACGCAGATGCTGCTGGACAACCGCGCCGAACTGGGCGTCGTGATCCTGCCGGTCCAGCACCCCAACCTGCTGACCCAGCCGATCGGGCAGGCCAGGCTGGTCTGCATCTGCCCCTACAACCATCCGCTTGCCCATCGCTCGCTGCTGTCGATCGGCGACCTGCTGCCCTATCCGCTGATTTCCTACGGCGGCGACACGCCGTTCGGGATGCTGGTCGAGCAGATGTACCACGAGGCCGGCCAGACCCGCCGGCTGGCTGTCGAAGTGAGCTCGCCGCAGAACGCGTGCTCGCTGGTGCAGGCTGGCGCGGGCATCGCGATCGTCGACGAATTTTCGGTCAAGAGCCGCACGCAAGGCGACTTCGTGGTGCGTCCGATCGACCAGGCCAAGATCCTCACGGCGAGCCTGGTGCAGTCGCGATTCGAGCCCCTGTCGCAGCTTGCGCAAGCGTTCGTGGACGTGCTGCGCCACACGCTGCAGGAGCAGGGTTTCGAGTTGTCGGCGCAGGTCCAGGCAAACCCTGCCAAGGGTAAACCTTGACTTAACCGGCTGTTATACCAAGGCAATAAAAAAGCAAGTGGAGTTCTAAAAGTTCCGCTTTAGGATGACATCGAAACGTCGTTCCCGATTTCGGTTTTCACGCATCCTGACGGAGAAAAGATGGCAGCCTCCATCGACGCCAAAGGCGTCTTCACCATTTGCCCCACGCCCTTTGACGATGCCCTGCGCGTCGATGCCGACAGCATCCGGACGCTGGTCGACTTCCTGCTGGAAACCGGCGTCACCGGCCTGGCCATCCTCGGGTTTCTCGGCGAGCTTCACAAGCTGTCGAACGCCGAGCGCAGGCTGGTCCTGGAAACCTTCGTCAAGCACACGGATGGCCGCGTGCCGGTGTGGGTCGGCGTGCGCGCCCACGGCATTGCCGGCGCCATCGAGCAGGCCCTTGAAGCCCAGGAACTGGGCGCCTCGGCCGTGTTCGCCGCCCCCCTGGACAACGCCAGCGATGCGCTGCTGTTCGACTACTACAAGGCGGTGGCGGACGCCGTGAAGATTCCGGTCGTGATCCACGACTTTCCGGATTCCTTCGGCACCGAGATCCGGCCCGAGGTGGTGGCGCGCCTGGGCCGCGAAGGCGGCGTGCACATGATCAAGATGGAAGAGCCGCCGGTGGGTCAGAAGATCAGCCGCATCCGCGAACTGGTGCCTGACGCGGAGATGGCGATCTTCGGCGGATTGGGCGGCGTGTACTTCCTGGAGGAATTGCAGCGCGGCGCGGTCGGCACCATGACCGGTTTTGCGTTTCCGGAAATCCTGGTCGCCATCTACGAACGCTACGCCAGCGGCGACCATGACGGCGCCGCCGCGATCTTCGACCGCTACTGCCCGCTGATCCGCTACGAGTTCCAGCCCAAGATCGGACTGGCGCTGCGCAAATACGTGTACCAGCGCCGCGGCGCTATCAAGAGTCATGCGTTGCGCGCACCGGGGATGCGCATCGATCCGGTGACCGCGGCCGAACTGGAAGCCACGGTCGCGCGCGTCGGATTGTCCCTGGCCGCCACCGGCCGCCAACCCGTGCAAGGCTGAGAAAGGAGCGCTCGCATGGATCTGGGCATCAAGGGAAAGCACGCGCTGGTGTGCGCATCGAGCAAGGGTCTGGGCTACGCCTGCGCGCTATCGCTGGCGCGCGAAGGCGTGAATCTGGTGATGGCCGCGCGCACCGCGGCCACGCTGGACGCCGCGGCTGACGCCATCCGCCGCGAAACGGGCGCCTCGGTCGTCACGGTGGCCGCCGACGTCACCACCGAGGCCGGAAGACAGGCGCTGCTTGCGGCGTGCCCCGAGCCCGACATCCTGGTCACCAACGCGGGCGGGCCCAAGCCGGGCGACTTCCGCGAATGGTCGCGCGAGGACTGGATTGCGGCGCTGGACGCCAACATGCTGACGCCGATCGCGCTGATCCGCGCCACGGTGGACGGCATGATCGCGCGCCGCTTCGGCCGCATCGTGAACATCACGTCGGCCGCCGTGAAGATGCCCATCGACATCCTGGGCCTGTCCAACGGCGCACGCGCCGGGCTGACCGGATTTGTCGCGGGACTGGCGCGCCAGACCGTGCGCCACGGCGTCACGATCAACAACCTGCTGCCCGGCCCGTTCCTGACGGACCGCCTGCGCCAGACGGCCGAGCGCGGCGCGCGCGACAGCGGCAAGACGGTGGACGACGTGCTGGCTGCGCGGCTGGCGGGCATCCCCGCGGGCCGCTATGGCGACCCCGCCGAGTTCGGCGACGCCTGCGCGTTCCTGTGCGGCGCGCGCGCCGGTTTCATGACGGGGCAGAACCTCGTGCTGGACGGCGGCATCTATCCCGGCACGCTCTGACCACACATTCGCCCGGAAATCCCTATCCATGACCGACACCGCAGCATTCGACCTGACGATCCGCAACGGCCGCATCAGCACGGCCGCCGACACCTTCCATGCCGACATCGGCGTGCGCGACGGCGTGATCGTCGCGCTGGGCCAGGGCCTGCCGCCGGGCGCGCGCGACATCGACGCCGCGGGCCGCTGGGTGCTGCCCGGCGGCATCGACAGCCACTGCCACGTCGAGCAGCTGTCGGGCATGGGCATCATGTGCGCCGACGACTTCTACAGCGCAACCGTGTCCGCGGCCTTCGGCGGCACGACCACCATCATCCCCTTCGCCGCACAGCATCGCGGCAACGCGCTGCCTGAAGTCGTGGCCGACTACGCCCGCCGCGCGGAGGAAAAGGCGGTCATCGATTACGGCTTTCACCTGATCCTGTCCGACCCCACGGAACAGGCGCTCAAGCACGACCTGCCCGCGCTCATCAAGAACGGCATCACGTCCTTCAAGGTCTTCATGACCTACGACCGCCTGAAGCTGGACGACTACCAGTTGCTGGACGTGCTGGAGGTTGCCGACCGCGAGGGCGCGCTGGTCATGGTGCACGCCGAGAACAACGACATGATCCGCTGGGTGGCGCGCCGCCTGGCCGAGCGCGGCATGACGGCGCCCAAGTATCACGCGGTGGCCCACACGCCGCTGGCCGAAAGCGAGGCGACGAACCGCGCCGTGACGCTGGCCCGGATGATGGATGTGCCGATCCTGATCGTGCACGTGGCCGGGCTGGAAGCCGTGCGCGTGGTGCATTCGTCGCAGGCGCTGGGGCTGCCGATCCACGCCGAAAGCTGCCCGCAATACCTGTTCCTGACAGCCGACGACATCGACGCGCCGGGACTGGAAGGCGCCAAGTTCTGCTGCAGCCCGCCCCCGCGCGATGCGGCCTCGCAAGAGGCTGTCTGGCAGGGCCTGGCCGACGGGACGCTGCAGATCTATTCGTCCGACCACGCGCCCTACCGCTTCGATGCCAGCGGCAAGCTTCCAAAGGGCGAGGCCACCACCTTCAAGGACGTGGCCAATGGCGTGCCCGGACTGGAGGTGCGCATGCCGCTGCTGTTCTCCGAAGGCGTGCTGGGCGGGCGCATTTCCATCGAACGCTTCGTCGCGCTGACCGCAGCCAATCACGCCCGCACCTACGGCCTGTATCCGCAGAAAGGCACGATCGCCGTGGGCGCGGATGCCGACATCGCCATCTGGAACCCGGAGCGCGAAGTGACGATCTCCGCATCCATGCTGCACGACAACGTCGGCTACACGCCCTACGAGGGCCGGACGGTGCGCGGCTGGCCCGAAGTGGTCATCAGCCGCGGCCGCATCGCCGTCCAGGACGGACAGTTGCAAGTGGCGCGCGGCAGCGGCCGCTTCATCAAGCGCGGCACGCCGGAACCGGTCCTGCGCCAGCGCCTGACCGGCAATCCCAACGCGCTGGTGCGCAAATACTTTTCGGCCGATAGCGCCGCCTGAGTCACTGAGCAAAGGATCACGGCATGAGCAAACGTCCCTTCGGCCTGGCGGTCGCGCAGATGGGTCCGGTGCAACCCGAAGAGACCCGGCGGCAGGCGGTGGCCCGCCTGCTTGAGATGATGCGCGAGGCGCACGGACGCGGCGCGCGCATGGTGGTGTTTCCGGAACTGGCGCTGACCACTTTCTTTCCGCGCTACTGGATGACCGAAGAAGATGCGGTGGCGCGCTACTTCGAAAAGGAGATGCCCGGCCCCGAGACCCGCGTGCTGTTCGACACCGCCCGGGAACTGGGCATCGGGTTTTATCTGGGTTATGCGGAAATCTCCTCGGACGGCCGGCGCTACAACACCAGCATCCTGGTCGACGCCAACGCGCGCATCGTCGGACGCTACCGCAAGATCCATCTGCCGGGCCACAGCGACCACAAGCCCGACGCGCCGTTCCAGCACCTGGAAAAGAAGTTCTTCGAAGTCGGCAACGACGGCTTCAATGTCTGGGAAACGCTGGGCACGCGCATCGGCATGTGCCTGTGCAACGACCGCCGCTGGACGGAGACCTGGCGCGTGCTCGCGCTGCAGGGCGCCGAGATCGTGGCGCTGGGATACAACACGCCGTCATTGAACATCCATTGGAACGAACCGGTCCACTTGCGCATGTTCCACCACCTGCTCAGTCTGCAGGCGGCCGCGTACCAGAACGCGGTCTGGGTGGCTGCCGCAGGCAAGGCCGGCAACGAGGACGGCAGCCACCTGATCGCCGGATCGGCCATCGTCGCGCCCACGGGCGAGATCGTGGCGCAGGCGCAGGGGGAGGAGGACGAGGTGATTTTCTGCCAGGCCGATCTGGCGCTGGGAGACACCTTCAAGCAGCACATCTTCAACTTCGCCGCCCACCGGCGTCCGGAACACTACGGCTTGATCCTCGAGCGCGTGGGAACCGGACCCGCCCTGGGCAAGACGCCTCTTCCCTAAAGGACCTGCCATGACCCGCCTTCTCCGCACCCTGACTTTTTCCGGCCGCTGCGGCCTCACGTTGTGCCTGGCTGGCGCCAGCCTGGCCGCGGTTGCCGCCCAGCCGCTGACCACCGGCGTGGATGCCACGTTCGCCCCGCACGCCATGCCCAAGCTGGGCGGCGGCCTGGACGGCTTCAACATCGAACTCGGCCAAGCCATCGCCAAGCAGTTGGGCACGACGATCAAGATCGAGGGCACCGAATACGCGGCGCTGATTCCGGGGCTGAACGCCAAGAAGTACGACTTCGTGCTGGCGCCCACCACGGCCACCGAGGAACGCGCCCGCGCCCTGCTGTTTTCCGAAGGCTACCTGAACACGGACTACACCTTCGTGATCGGCAAGAACGGCAAGGAAATCAAAGGGCTGGATGACCTGAAGGGCCGCAAGCTGGCGGTCAACAAGGGGTCGGCCTACGAGAACTGGGCGCGCGACAACGCCGCCAAGTACGGCTTCACGTATGACGTGTACGCCTCCAACGCCGACGCGGTGCAGGCCGTGCAGGCCGGCCGCGCGGACGCCAACCTGGCGGGCAACACCGTGGCGGCGTGGGCGGCCAAGCAGAACCCGGCGGTGCGCACCAGCTACACGATCAAGACGGGCCTGGTGTGGGCGCTGGCGTTCCGGCTGGACGACCAGGCGGGCCGCGACCGCGTGTCGATGGCGCTCAAGTGCCTCAAGCAGGACGGCACGGTGTCCAAGCTGGCGCAGAAGTGGTTCGGCTTCACGCCTGCCCCGGGCTCCGCGGCGGTCACGGTGACGCCGGGCCAGGGCGTGCCGGACCTGCCGGGCTACGACGCCAAGCCGGTCGAGCTGCGCTGCAGCTGATTTTCCGGCGCACCGCCAACGACAGGGGGGAAGCCGCCACGCGGCCTCCTGCCCGCGCTTTGAGGAGCTTTCAATGGAAACGCCGATCCTGAAAATCGCCGGGCTGCACAAGTCCTATGGCGACAATGCGGTCCTGAAAGGGATCGACCTGGACGTGGGCAAGGGCGAGCTGGTCTTCATGATCGGTCCGTCCGGCTCGGGCAAGAGCAGCCTGTTGCGCTGCTGCAACCGGCTGGAGGAGCCGACTGCCGGCAGCATCCACGTCGACGGAGAGGAAATCACCGCCCCCGCGGCCGAGCTGAACCGCATCCGCCAGAACATCGGCATGGTGTTCCAGCACTTCAACCTGTACCGCCACATGTCCGTGCTGTCGAACATCACGCTGGCGCTGCGCAAGGTGCAGAAGCTGGCGCGTGCCGAGGCCGACCGCCGCGGCATGGAGGCGCTGGACCGCGTGGGGCTGGCCGACAAGGCAAAAGCCTATCCCGACCAGTTATCCGGCGGCCAGCAGCAGCGCGTGGGCATCGCGCGTTCGCTGGCGCTGCGGCCCAAGGTCGTGCTGTTCGACGAGCCGACCAGCGCGCTGGACCCGGAGCTGGTGGGGAGCGTGCTGAACGTGATGCGTGAACTCAAGCGCGACGGCATGACGATGATGGTGGTCAGCCACGAAATGGGCTTTGCCCGCGCGGCAGCCGACCGGGTCGTGTTCATGGACGGCGGGGTGATCGTCGAACAAGGCCCGCCGCAGGACGTCTTCGGCGCCCCCCGACAACCCCGCACGCAGGCCTTCCTGGCCAGCATGGCGGAACATGCCGCGTAACGCGGTTTGAAGAGTTCGCCATGGATCTGAATGCCTTGCTGTTCTCGTTCTTCAATGCGGAAGTCGCCTGGCGCTACCTGCCCGACATCCTGGCCGGCATGTGGGTCACGCTGCAACTGGGCCTGGCCGTGGCCGCGACAGGCGTGGCGCTTGGCCTGGTGCTGGCCGTGGTGCGCGCGCTGCGCATCCGGCCGGTCAATTTCCTGATCATCTGCTTTGCCGACATCCTGCGCGCGCTGCCGCCGCTGGTGGTGATCATGGTGCTGTTCTTCGCGTTCCCGTACATCAACCTGTCGATGTCGGCGTTCATGGCGTGCTGGCTGTCGCTGTCGCTGGTGCTGGCCGCTTTTGCCGAGGAAATCTTCTGGGCGGGCATCCTGTCCGTGCCGCGCGGCCAGGCCGAGGCGGCGCGCTCGACGGGGCTGAACTGGCTGCAGAGCATGGTGTATGTGGTGATGCCGCAGGCCATGCGGCTGACGGTCGCGCCGCTGACCAACCGCGTCATCGCCATCACCAAAAGCACCGCGCTGGGCTCTGTCGTGGGCTTGAGCGAAGTGCTCAACAACGCGCAATCGGCCAGCAGCAATGCGGGCAACGCCACGCCGCTGACCTTGGCCGCGGTGGCGTGCCTGCTGATCTTCCTGCCCGTGGTCGTGCTGGGGCGCTGGACCGAAACGCGCTTCAAGTGGAAGCACTAACGGGAAGCACTGACGGGAAGCACTGCGCGAACGCATCTTTACGAATACATACCGGGCGGGAAGCGAGGCTGATCACACCCGCCCGGCACAACAAGGGAGCCCGGAACGGGCCCCAAACGGGCCCCAGGGGAACCGCATGGACGAAATCCTGCAGAATTTCTTCAACCTGAACATCTATGTCAACGTCGCGCCGTACCTCTTGCAGGGCCTGGGCCGCACGCTGATGCTGTCAGCCATGGTGATTCCCGTGGGGCTGGCCTCGGGGCTGCTTATCGGGGTGCTGTCGGTCACGCTCAAGGCGCGCTGGTCGCGCGTGCTGCTGGCCATCTACATCGACTTCTTTCGCGCCCTGCCGCCGCTGGTGCTGCTGATCTTCATCTATTTCGGTGCGCCGTTCCTGGGGCTGGACCTGCCCAAATTGCTGGCGGTGGCCGTGGGCTTCATGCTGAACAACTCGTCCTACTACGGCGAGGTCTTTCGCGCCGGCCTGGAAAGCGTGCCGCGCGGCCAGATCGAGGCGGCGCGGTCCACCGGCCTGTCGGCCTGGCAAACGATGTGGCACGTCCAGATCCCGCAGGCCACGCGCAATGTCATGCCCGACCTCATCAGCAACACGCTCGAAGTGGTCAAACTGACCACGCTGGCCAGCGCCGTGGCGCTGCCCGAGCTGCTTCGGGTGGCCCGCGACGCCCAGTCGCTGGTCTACAACCCGTCGCCCATCGTGCTGGCGGCGCTTTTCTACCTGGCGCTGCTGTGGCCGGTGGTGCGGCTGCTCAGCCGGCTGGAACACCGCCAGCTGTCGCGGCATTGACGCGCGCCTTGCGGTCGGCTCGCCTGCCGGAACCGCAAAGCGCGACCGCCTGTGGGGCGCCCGCAACAACGCGCGCCGCGCCCGCCGTGGGCGCGGCAGGCGCGAGCCCTATAATTCCGCCTAGCGCCGCCTCCGGGGCGGTGCTCTGCGCATGGCCCCTCGGCCCGCGCCGTCCCGCGACCCATAGGATCTTAAGCAACACACATCATGCCCGACCTGGAACCAGACACCGTCTCCGCCCTTGAAGCCCCTGAATTCGCCGCCGCGCAATTTGTGCGATGGTTCCGAGACGTGGCCCCCTACGTGCATGCGTTCCGAGGCAAGACCTTCGTGGTGGCGTTTGGCGGCGAACTGGTGCAGGCCGGCGCGCTGAACGCCCTGGTCCAGGATCTGTCCCTGCTCTCGTCGCTGGGCATCCGGCTGGTGCTGGTGCATGGCTCGCGGCCCCAAGTCAACGAGCAACTGCGCCTGAAAGGCTACACGCAGCAGTTCGACCGGGGCCTGTCCCCCACCGACGCCGCCGCGCTTGAGTGCGCCAAGGAAGCCGCCGGCGAGATCCGCCTGGACATCGAGGCCGCGTTCAGCCAGGGGCTGCCCAACACGCCCATGTCGCACGCGCACATCCGCGTCATCTCCGGCAATTTCGTCACCGCGCGCCCGGCGGGCGTGCTGGACGGCGTGGACTACAAGCACACCGGCCAGGTGCGCAAGATCGACGTGGAAGCGCTGAAATTCGCCATCGAGAAAGGCTCGTCGGTCGTGCTGCTGTCGCCGCTGGGTTTCTCGCCCACGGGCGATGCCTTCAATCTGGCGATGGAAGACCTGGCCACCAGCGTGGCCGTGGGACTGCGCGCCGAAAAGCTGATCTTCCTGTCCAGTTCGCAAGGCGTGCTGAACGACGACGGCACGCTGGACACCGAACTGGCGCGTGTGGATGCCGACGCCCTGCTGGCGGCCGGCGAGCTGGACGAAGAGACCCATTCCTTCCTGCAATACGCCTCGCTCGCGGTCAAGCGCGGCGTGGCGCGCGCCCACCTGCTGCCGTTCCAACTGGACGGCAGCGTGCTGCTCGAGATCTTCACCCACGACGGCGTGGGCACCATGGTCGTCGAGGACACGCTGGACGACCTGCGCCCGGCCACCATCGACGACGTGGGCGCCATCCTCAGCCTCATCGAGCCGCTGGAAGCCGACGGCACGCTGGTGCCGCGCCCGCGCAGCGTGGTCGAGCGCGACGTCGAAAACTTCACCGTGCTGGAGCACGACGGCGTCATCTACGGCTGCGCGGCGCTGCATGACTTTCACGAGGAGCAGATGGCCGAAATGGCCTGCCTGATCGTGCACCCGGAATGGCAAGGCTCGGGCGAGGGCGAAATCCTGCTGCGCCACATGGAGTCGCGCGCCCGCGCGCTGGGCGCCAAGCGGCTGTTCGTGCTGACCACCCGCACCTCGCACTGGTTCATCAAGCGCGGTTTCGTGCAGGGCGGCATCACCGACCTGCCCCGCGAAAAGCAGACCAACTACAACCGTTCCCGCAACAGCCTGGTCTTCATCAAGAAGCTCTGAGACCGGCCTGCGGGGCCATTCCGCCGCCAGCGGAAGGGGCTTGGCGCCCGACGCACGCCAAGCCCGCTAAAATGACGCGTTATTCATTTTTCCGGCAGCGAACCATGGCCCGTATCGTCAACTGTGTGAAACTGAAGCGTGAAGCCGAAGGACTGGACTACCCGCCCTATCCCGGTGAACTCGGCACCCGCATCTGGCAAAGCATTTCCAAGGAAGCCTGGGAAGACTGGAAAGGCGTGCAGACCCGCCTGGTGAACGAAAACCGCCTGAACCTGGCCGACGCCCGCGCACGCAAGTATCTGCAGCAGCAAATGGAACGCTATCTTTTCGAAGACGGCAGCGTCGAAGCCGACGGCTACGTTCCGCCCTCGGCCTGATCCGGCCCGCCCCCGCCGCGCCCGCAGGCGCGCGGCTCGGCAAAGCCCCTCGCATGCGAGGGGCTTTGTTTTTGCGGCATGCCGGCATCCGTCCTGCCCGAGTGTCTTCCGAGCGTCAATCGCACACCGGCCAAGGCCTTAAGATTCAAAGAATGCCGACCGTATTAAAGCTGTCATGAAAGAAGAATCGCGCCCGCCCATCAGTCCCGACCCGTCCCCTGTCATCGCGCGCGCCTTGCAGATCGAACCCGACCGCAAGACCGGCACGCTGCAAGATGTGCGCCACGTCGTGATCCTGATGCAGGAAAACCGGTCCTTCGACCATTACTTCGGCACGCTGCCCGGCGTGCGCGGGTTCGCGGATCCGCATCCCGCGCCCACCCGCGCGGGCACGGTGATGACGCAGACCGATGGCCAGGCGCGCTGCCGCCCCTACGATCTGCAGGCGGAGGTTCCCAGCGACAAGCCCGTCGGCTACATCACGCCGCATACCTGGGACGACTCGCAGCGCGCCTGGAACGACGGCCGCATGGACCAATGGCTGTCCGCCAAGAGCCGGCTGGGGCTGGGCGTCTACCGCAGCGCCGACGTGCCGTTTCAGACCGCCCTGGCCAACGCCTTCACGCTGTGCGATGCCTATCACTGCTCGATCCAGGCAGGCACCAATCCGAACCGGCTGTTCCTGTGGACCGGGACGAACGATCCGCTGGGCGCGGCCGGCGGACCCGCGCTGGTCAACACCTTTGACCGGCTGGGCCCCGCGGGCGAAGGCTACGCCTGGACCACGTACCCCGAGCGTCTGCAGGACGCAGGCGTGGATTGGCGCATCTACCAGGACATGGCGGACAACTACAACGACAATCCGCTCGCGGGATTCCGGCAGTACCGGCGGCAACACGCGGGCAGCGCCGGGGACGCGCCGCTGCGCGACCGCGCGCTGGCCACCCGCACGCTGGACGACCTGGCGCGCGATGTGGCGCAGGGCACGCTGCCCGCCGTCTCGTGGATCATCGCGCCCACGGCCGACTCGGAGCATCCCGAAGTCTCCTCGCCCCGGCGAGGCGGCGCCTATACCGAGCGGGTGCTGGACATCCTGACGGCCAGTTCCGACACCTGGAGCCGGTGCGTGCTGTTCGTCACCTACGACGAAAACGATTGCTTCTTTGACCACATGCCCCCGCCCGCGCCGCCGGCGCGACATCCGGACGGCGAGTCGGGCGGCCTGTCGACCGTGGAGCTGGACGGCGAATACCACGACGCGCGGCAGGGTCCCAGCGCGTCCACGGCCGACGATCCGGCCGGCATGCACGGGCGCGCCTTCGGCCTGGGGCCGCGCGTGCCGATGCTGGTGGTATCGCCCTGGAGCCGCGGCGGGTGGGTCAATTCGCAGGTGTTCGACCACACCTCGGTCATCCGATTTCTGGAAATGCGGTTCGGCGTGGCCGAACCCAACATCAGCGCCTGGCGGCGCTCGGTGGCCGGCGACCTGACGACGGCATTCGATTTCGCTGGCGACCGGAATTCGCATCACCCGGACAGCAACCGCCACACCTGTCCCCTGCCCTACACGCTGGAGGCCGTGGGCCAGATGGCGGCCGACGGCGAACACTACCGCCTGACGCTGCGCAATCCGGGCAGCGCGGGCGCCGTGTTGCACGTGTACGATCGGCTCGCGCTGGCGCGCGCGCCCCGGCGCTACACGGTCGGTGCGGGCGCGCGCCTGGACGACGGCTGGAAGCTGGGCGCGGACCGCAGGTACGACCTCTGGCTATTGGGCCCGGACGGCTTTCACCGGCAGTTCCGCGGCGATGCCCGCGATGCGGGCACGCTGGAAGCGCAATTGGTGCCCGTCACCTCGGGCCTGCGCCTGCGGCTCGTGAACCACGGCGACGAGCCGCAACCGGTGCTGGTGGAATCACAGATGAACGATGGCTGGCGCGCGATGGCGCACGTACCCGCGGGCGGCGCGGTCGAACTCAAGTACGCGGGTTGCGAGGGCTGGTACGACCTGGAAGTCAGTGCGCCGGCCATGCCGGTCTTTGGACGCCGGCTGGCGGGCCGCATCGACGGCGGCAAGCCGGGTGTGCCGGATCCCCGGCTGTGCCAGGGAGCGGCGCTGCCGCTGTGAAGCGGCAGCCGGTCTTGCCGTTTACTGGTCCGAGGTATCCTCGGATTCTTCTTCGCCGCGCGCCAGGCGCTCGGTGTTCTTCACGCCGGTGTGGCGCACGTCGGCGCCCTTGACCATGTAAATCACGCGTTCGGACATGTTCTTGGCGTGGTCGCCAATGCGTTCGAGCGCACGCGCGATGAAGATCATGTCGATGGCGCGCGAGATCGTGCGCGGGTCTTCGATCATGTACGTGATCAGGTGGCGCAGCGCGCCCTTCCATTCCTTGTCGACTTCCTTGTCGCTGCGCACGACGGCGGCGGCCTGGATGGGGTCGAGACGGGCGAACGCGTCCAGCGCCTGGTGCAGCATGTTGCGCACGTTGGCGGCCATGTGGCGCAGTTCGATCACGGGAATGTGGCGCAGTTCGCCTTCGTGGACACGGCGGGCGACGGTGGCGACCTTCTCGGCCTCGTCGCCGGAGCGTTCCATGTCGGTCAGCATCTTGGACACGGCCATCAGCATGCGCAGGTCGATGGCGGTGGGCTGATGCCGGGCCAGGATGCGGCTAATGCTCTCGTCGATCTCGACTTCGTGGCGGTTGACTTCCTTTTCCCGCTCGCGCACCTTTTCAACCAGCGTCATGTCGCCGCTGGCCAGCGCATCGATCGCCTCCTGGATCATGGCTTCCACCACGCCGCCCATTTGCAAGAATTGCGAACGGACGCTTTCCAGATCGGCGTCGAACTGCTTGTTTGTATGCTCCGTCATCCGGGCTCCCTGCGTGGTTGATCTCATTGCATTGCCCCGAAGTTGAGAGAAGTTACGAGATGGGCCTGCACAACCGGCAAGGTTATGACCCAAGTGTGACAGGATTATGAATGGCGGCCCCGCCCCCCGCAAGGCGGTTCGGCGGGACCAGCCTTGGCCGCCGGAATCAGGCGCGGCGGTCCAGGCGGCGGATGCCGTTCTGGGTGGCCAGCAGGGCCACGTCGGCGCCGGACAACGCAAACAGGCCGCAGGTCACGACGCCCGGCAGGTTGTTGACGATGGCTTCGAACGCGGGCGCGTCCGAGAGGGTGAGTCCCGACACGTCCAGGATGATGTTGCCGTTGTCGGTGACAAAGCCGTCGCGCAGGCGGGGCTGGCCGCCCAGCGCGGTCAGCGCGCGGGCCACGGACTCGCGCGCCATCGGGATGACCTCGAGCGGCAGCGGGAACTTGCCCAGCGTCTGCACCAGCTTGGATTCGTCGGCGATGCAGATGAAGCGCTCGGCCACCGAGGCCACGATCTTCTCGCGCGTAAGCGCCCCGCCGCCGCCCTTGATCATGTGCAGGTCGGCGTTGATCTCGTCGGCGCCGTCCACGTAGATGGGCATGGTCGAGACGTCGTTCAGGTCCAGCACTTTGAGGCCGTGGCCGGCAAGGCGCGCCGCGCTGCGCTCGGAGCTGGCGACCGTTCCGCCGATGCGGCCCTTGAATCGCGCCAGGCCGTCGATGAACAGGTCGGCGGTGGAACCGGTGCCCACACCGATGATGACGTCCGGGCCGGCGACCTGTTCGACGAATTCCAGGGCCGCGTCGGCGGCTTGCTGCTTGAGTTCTTGCTGGGAGAGCATGGCGGTAGAAGTGCGGAAAAGTTGCTTGAGCCGGGAAATTTAGCATGCGGCGATGGCGGGCCAGGCGCGCGCCAGGATCGCCGGCGTGGCGACGCCCGGCGTGTCGACGCCAGATGTATCGTCTCCCGCGCCCAGTTCGCCGAACATGCCGCCCGTCTCCCGCAGGCGGCTGGCGACGAAGGCCTGCGACACGGCGGCGGGCGCGTGCTCGATGAGCAGCGCGGCCTGCCACAGGCGCGCCAGCCCGGCGGCGATGCGGCGCGCGTGGAATTGCGCGTGCTCGCCATCCGCCAACATGGCGCGCCAACGCGCCAGCGCCGCGTCGAAATCCTGGTACTGCCCTGCGGCGCGGGCCAATTCGGCCTCCAGCGCCGGCAGCGCATCGGGTTCGCGTTGCAGCGCCCGCAGCACGTCCAGCGCCATGACATTGCCCGAGCCTTCCCAGATCGAATTGACGGGCGTTTCGCGGTAAAGGCGCGGCATGGGGCCTTCCTCGACGTAACCGTTGCCGCCCCAGACCTCCATGCACTCGGCCACGGCGGCAACCGCGCGCTTGCAGACCCACAGCTTGGCGGCCGGCGTGCCCACGCGCACCAGCGCGCGCGCGCCCGCGTCGGCGCGCTCGTCCACGGCACGCGCCAGACGCAGCGCCAGGACCATGGCCGCTTCGCTTTCCAGCGCCAGGTCGGTCAGCACATTGCGCATCAGCGGCTGTTCGACCAGCGGCTTGCCGAAGGCCTGGCGGTGCAGCGCGTGGTGCGCCGACTGCGCCAGCGCCTGGCGCAGCAGCGCCGCGCTGCCCAGCACGCAGTCCAGCCGAGTGGTGCCCGCCATCTCCAGCAGCACCGACAGGCCACGGCCGGGCTCGCCGACCATCACGCCCCAGGCATCCTCGAATTCGACTTCCGAGCTGGCGTTGCTCCAGTTGCCCAGCTTGTCCTTCAACCGCCGCACGCGCACCGCGTTGCGCGGGCCATCCGGTATCCAGCGCGGAACGAAAAAGCAGCTCAGCCCCTCGTCGGTCTGCGCCAGGACCAGGTGGGCGTCGGCCTGCGGCACCGAAAAGAACCATTTGTGCCCCACGAGCTGATACGCGCATCCGCGGCCGGGCGCACCCAGCGGCATGGCGCGCGTGGTGACCGCGCGCAGGTCCGAACCGCCCTGCTTTTCGGTCATGCCCATGCCGATCAGCGCGCTGCGCTTGGCGGCAAGCGGCGCGTCGCTGCCATCGAACTCCCGCGCGTACAGGGCCGGCAGCCACTGCCCGGCAAAGTCCACCACGCCGGCGGGCTCGCGTTGCAGCAGCGGCACGGCGGCAAAAGTCATGGTGGTGGGGCATAGCGTGCCGGCCTCGACCTGCCCCTGCATCAGATAGGCAGCCGCGCGCGCCACCTGCGCGCCCGGCGCGGGCTGCATCCACGCGCGGCTATGCAGGCCGCGCGCCATGATGCCGCTCATCAGCACGTTCCAGGCGGGGTGGAATTCGACGCGGTCCACGCGATGGCCGGCCCGGTCGTAAGTGACCAGGCGGGGCGGACAGCGGTTGGCCTCGGCGCCGGCGGCCAGCGTCTGCGCGCGGCCCAACCAGGCGCCGTGCGCAGCAAGATCGCCCGCCCAGGCCTCGGCGCCCTCGCGCCGCACGGCCTCGCGCAGCGCCGGATCGGTGTCGTACAGGGAATAGTCTTCCAGGGGCGGCACCTGGTTGAACACGGTATGCGTCGCGAACGATGACATGCGATCTCCCTGGTTTGGCCGGCCCGCGCGGGGCGGCGGCGCCCGGTGGCGGCTATCGGGCCATGGGCGCCGTCAAAGGCCAGGGCCGCAGCGTTTCGACCTGGGCAGCCAGCTCCAGCAATTGCGCCTCGGCGCCGAGCGGACCCATTACCTGGATACCAATGGGCAGCCCGTCCGCGGACATGCCGAAGGGGATCGAAATGGCGGGCATGCCGGTCAGGTTGGCCAACGGGGCGAATGGCGAATAGCCGATGACGCCTTTCTTGCCCAGACGGTAGGCCAGATAGTCGGCGTTGTCCATGGCGTAGCGGCCGATGGGCGCGGGCGGCAGCGCCAGGACCGGACTGAGGAACAGGTCGTAGCCCTGGGCGCCGTCGCGATGCAGGAAGCGCCCGATGCGGCGGGTGATTTCGTGGCAGGTGTCCACGCAGGCCACGTACTGCGCGCCCGAGATGGCGCGGGCGTACTCGCGCGCGCCGAGCGTGGTGGGCTGCAATTCGTCGGCGGCCAGGCGGCGGCCGCGCGCGGCGACAAAGCTGTCGATGGCGTTGGCGGCCGCGCTGGCGATCAGGGGCAGCATCGGCGACAGGACTTCCTCGGAGCCGACGGGCGGCGCGGCGGGCACCAGTTCATGCCCCAGCGCCGCGAAGAACGCGGCGGCCTCGTCCAGCGTGGCGGCGACATCGGGATGGATCGCGCCGCCTTCGTAGGTGGTGTTGATGAACGCGATGCGCCGGCGGGGCGCCGCGCGCGGATCGGCGGCAACGCGAGCCACCACGCCACGATAGGATTGCGCGGGCTGGACGGGCGCCGCATAAGGCGCACCCACGTCCGCGCCCGCGCTGATGTCCAGCGCCGCCGCGCAATCGCGCACTGACAGCGTCATCATGTGTTCGGTGGCCAGGCCGCCCCACCCTTCTCCTTTCAGCGGACCCAGCGGCATGAGGCCGCGCGAGGGCTTGAGCCCCAGCACGCCGCAGCACGAGGCGGGAATGCGGATCGAGCCGCCGCCATCGCTGCCATGGGCGATGCGCACCATCCCGCTGGCCAGCGCCGCCCCGGCGCCGCCGCTGGAGCCGCCCGCGCTATGACCCTTTTTCCAGGGGTTCTGCGTGGCCGGGCCATAGACCGGCGATTCCGTCGTGGGGCTCAGGCCAAGCTCGGCGCTGGTCGTGCGGCCAAACGGAATCAGCCCGGCGCGGCGACAGCGCTTGACGATGTCGGCGTCGAGGTTCCATTGGACCTTGCCATACAGCACTGACCCCATCATGCTGGGCAGGCCGATGGCGGCCGTGGCCAGGTCCTTGAGCAGGGTCGGCACGCCCAGAAATGGCCGGTCGCGCAGCAGCGCCCGGCGTTGTTCGGACGTCAGCGACGCAAGTTCGGCGTCCATCGCCTCTGCCAGCCGCAAGCCGGCCTCGGCCTGCACGCCGCAGGCGGCGTTGATGGACGGATTGCGGGCCGCGACGCTGTCCACCGCCTGCTGCATGGCAGCCAGCGCCGTGGTGGCGCCCAGGGCGATATCGGCGCCCAGCGCCGTCGCGTCGAGAGAAGAGGAATCATGGCGTTCGGCGATGCTCATGCTGACGATGCTCCAGGTATCGACGGCGAAGTGCCGCATGCATGAGGATATCGGCTGCGAGAGCGGGCAACAAGCGCGCGCCGGGGCGGACGGGGCCCCGGACTTCGGTGTCCCCGCCTCAGACGCCGCCGGCGGACGGTGCGCGGGCGTCGTCGGGGTCGTCGTCGGGGTCGGCGGCGTCCGCCGTGCTGGCGCCCAGCAAACGCAGGGCATCGGCTTCGGGCAGGGCCTCCACGCCCTTCAGGTTGCGCAGCATGGCGCGCGTGCGGACCTCGGTCTGGCCGATCTTGTTGCTGGCGGTGTCCAGGGTCTTCTTGACGCTGGCCAGCGATTCGCCGAACTTGCCGAACTCTGTCTTGACGGCCCGCAGCACCTGCCAGACCTCGGAAGAACGCTGTTCGATCGCCAGCGTGCGAAATCCCATCTGCAGGCTGTTCAGCAGCGCGGCCAGATTGCTTGGCCCCGCCACGTTGACCCGCAGGTCGTGCAGCTTGTCCAGGAGGCCGGGGCGGCGCAGCACCTCGGCATACAGGCTTTCCGTGGGCAGGAACATGATGGCGAAATCGGTCGTGTGCGGCGGCGCGATGTACTTGCCGGCAATCAGCCGCGCCTGCACTTCGACCGCGCGGCCCAGCGCGGCCCCGGCCGCCTTCACGCCTTCGGCGTCGGCCGCTTCCTGCGCATCCATCAGGCGCTCGTACTCTTCCTTCGGAAATTTGGCGTCGATCGGCAGCCAGACGGGATCGCCGCCATCGCCGCGCCCCGGCAGCCGGATGGCGAACTCGACGGCGGCATCGCTGCCCGGCACGGGCTTGACGTTGCTGGCGTACTGATCCGGCGTCATGTTGTCTTCGATCAGCCGCGCCAGTTGCACTTCGCCCCACGTGCCGCGCGACTTCACGTTGGTCAGCACACGCTTGAGGTCGCCGACCCCGGCCGCCAGCGCCTGCATTTCGCCCAACCCCTTGTGCACGGCTTCAAGGCGGTCCGACACCAGCTTGAAGGACTCGCCCAGGCGCTGCTCCAGGGTGGCGTGCAGCTTTTCGTCGACAGTGCGGCGCATTTCATCGAGCTTGGCGCTGTTGTCCGATTGCAGCGACTGCAGCCGTTGATCGACCGTGGCGCGCACTTCCATCAGGCGCCGCTCGTTGATCTGGATGAGGCCCTGCAGTTGCTCCGAGAACCCCGCGGCAAAGCGCGCCAGCGATTCGGCGGACTCGGCGCGGGCGGCCTGCGCATCGCGCGACAGCCCCGCGCGCAGGTCGCCATGCGACTGCGCCAGCTCCTGACGCAGCCCGCGCGTGGATTCTGAAAACTCGCTGCGCAGGCCGCGCTGGCCTTCGGCGATGTCGGCGCGCAGCGCGCGCTCGGTTCTTTCCAGGCCTTCCAGCAAAGCCTCAAGGCGGGCGTCCGACGCGGACGGACGCAGCCAGGCCAGCACCGCGGCCACGAAGGCAAGCACCGCGCCACCCGCGGCGACCCAAAGCAGAATGTCGTTCAAGAAAGGGCTCTCCAAAGCGCGAATTGTAGGTCGCATTCTGCCCCCGTTTCCAGCCGACGCGGCGGGCGCGAAGACGCGGCGGGAGCAACCGGATTAAACTGGCGGCCATCCGAATGAATCGCCCCGCTTCTTTGAACTCTGCCGACCGCCCCGCCAGCACGCCTCCCGTGTCATATCAATCCGTGTTCGGACCGCTGAACCTGGATTCGGCCACGCCGCTCGCGACCGGCGGGGACCGGCACATTTTCCAGCACCCGCATTCCCCGTCCCTGCTCGTCAAGGTCATGGACATGCGCGCGCGGGCGATCTACCTGGAAGCCAGGCCGTTCAAACGCTGGTACAAGCAATATCAGCGCGAAAGCGCCTACCGCGTCTACCTGAACGAGATCTCGGAATACGTCACCACCACGACTCGCCCCTCCGGCGTGTGGCAGGTGCCCATGGCGCGCATTTTCGGTGTGGCGCAGACCTCGCTTGGGCTGGGACTGGTTGTCGAAAAGATCACGGACGAGGCGGGCAACATGGCGCCTACCTTGACCGAACTTGCCATGAAGGGTCAGTTTGACGAGGCCCTGCGGGCGCAGCTGGACGAATTCTTCGACGACCTGGCCGACGCGCACGTGGTGGTGCATGACATGTCCAGCAGCAACATCGCGGTGGGCCTGAACGCCGACGGCAAGAAGGGGCTGTACCTGATCGACGGCTTCGGCGTGCTGCCGCTGATTCCGCTGTATGCCTGGAGCAAGCGCCTGAACCGCCGGCGCCTGCAGCGCAAGTACGCCGAACTGCGCGAATCGCTTGCCCGGCGCGTCCGCGAAGCCGGCCTCTAACCGCCGGCCGGCGCCTCGGGCAGCACGATGCCCTGCCGGTCCACCCACACATAGTCCTGTCCCGCGCGCTGGCCGCGCCGCAGCGGGTTGCGCGTGCAGAAGGCGGCGTAGGCCGGATCCACGAACCGGTAGCTCAGGTGCTCGTCGCGCCCCGTGGGGATGCCCAGGCGCGTGGTGCAGATCAGATACGGCGGGGACTCGCCCACGTCTTCGACGTACAGGGCCTCGGGATCGAAGCGGCGCGCATCCCACTCGGGCACTTTCAGGCCCAGCGACCGGCATAGCAGGGTCTGCCCCGCACAGAGCGCGCCCAAAGCCCGGGGCCGTCCTTGCGCATCGGGATTGAGCTCGCGCATCCGGTCCAGGGCTTCGGGGCCGGACAGCGCGTCGGTCCACGGATAGGCGGACTTGATCAGCACCGCGTTGCCGGGGCCGCCCGCGCTGAAGTTCAGCGAATCGCCCCCGCGGGCGTAATACATGTAGATGGTGCCGCCGTCCATGAACAGGGCGCGGCGCTTGTGGGTGTAGCCCAGCGAGGCATGGCTGCCCCGGTCTTCCAGATAGTAGGCCTCGGTCTCGATGATGCGGGCCGACAGCCACAGGCCGCCAACCCGGTGGCGGATCACCTTGCCGGGTAACTCGCGCGCCAGCTGGGCCGCATCGCGGTCGAAGAAGGCGTCCGGCAGGGCCCGGCCGGGCCCGCCTCCGGCCTCAGGCGAAACGTTCGCCGTAGCGCTTTTCACTGAAACCAACACTCACCTCGCCATCCGGCGTGACCGTCACCGGACGGCGCACCAGCGCCGGGTATTCGGCGATCAGCTTGGTCCACTGGGCGTCGGTGTGCGCGGTCTTGCGGTCTTCGGGCAAATTGCGCCACGTCATCGAGGCGCGGTTGACCAGCTTTTCCCAGCCGCCGACCTGCTCGGCCCAGGATTTGAGCGTCGCGGCCGCCACCGGATTGTCGCGATAGTCCACGAAGGCGTGGTCGACGCCGTGCTCGGTGAGCCAGTCGCGCGCCTTCACGCACGTGCTGCATTTGGTCAGGCCATACAGGGTGGTTTGCGTCATTTGGATTCGGACTCCTTGCGCCATTGCATGCGGTTGGCGAGGATCACGCACGTGCCCACCGCCAGGATGAACAGGGTGGCCAGCGCGTTGATCTCGGGCTTCAGGCCCAGCCGCACCCGGGAGAAGACCTCCATGGGCAGCGTGCTGGAACCGGGGCCGGACAGGAACGACGCGATGACGACGTCGTCCAGCGACAGCGTGAAGGCGAGCAGCCAGGCCGACGCCAGCGCGGGCGCGATGAGCGGCAGCGTGATCTTGAAGAACACCGTGATCGGGGTGGCGCCCAGATCCAGCGCGGCCTCTTCCAGCGAGCGGTCCAGGTCCCGGATGCGGGTCTGGATGACGACAGCCACGAACGCCATGCACAGCGTCACGTGCCCCACCCAGATCGTGAACATGCCGTTCTGCTCGGGCCAGCCCAGCGCACCGCGAACTTCGACGAACATCAGGAGCAGCGAGATGCCCAGCACGACCTCGGGGATCACCAGCGGCGCGCTCAGCATGCCGACGTAGAGCGCAAAGCCGCGAAAGCGCCCCATGCGGCCCAGCACGTAGCCGGCCCAGGTGCCGATGACGACCGCCGCGGTGGCCGTCAGCACGGCAATGCGGAACGACAGCCAGGCGGCGCGCAACAGCGCGTCGTCGTTGGCCAGCGAGTGATACCAGCGCAGCGAGAACCCCGTCCACGACGTGACGGACGGCGACTCGTTGAACGAAAACACCATCAGGCTGATGATGGGCACGTACAGAAAGAAGTAGCCCAGCCCCAGCACCACGGCGCGCAGCGTCTTGTTCGGACCGTTCATTTGCGGCCTCCCCCCTGCTGCTTGACCTGGCTGTACTGGAAGTACACCAGCGGCACGAGCAGCAGCAACACCATCACGCACGTCACGGCCGACGCCATCGGCCAGTCGGCGTTGTTGAAGAATTCATTCCACATCACGCGGCCGATCATCAGCGTGTTGGCCCCGCCCAGCATTTCCGGGATCACGTATTCGCCGACGGCCGGGATGAAAACGAGCATGGCGCCCGCGATCACGCCCTGGCGGGACATCGGGACCGTGATCTGCCAGAACGCCTGCCAGGGTTTGGCGCCCAGGTCATAGGCGGCCTCCAGGAGGCGCAGGTCCATCTTCACCAGCGTCGCGTACAGCGGCAGGATGAAAAACGGCAGATAGGCGTAGACCATGCCGATGTACACGGCCAGGTCGGTGCGGTAGATCTCGAGCGGACTGGAGATCAGGCCCAGGCTCTGCAGCAGGTTGTTGAGCAGGCCGTCGTTGCGCAGGATGCCCACCCAGGCATACACGCGCAGCAGCAGCGAGGTCCAGAACGGCAGGATCACCGCCAGCAGCAGCAGGTTGCGCACGCGCGCCGACGAACGGGCAATGTAGTACGCGATGGGATAGCCGATCAGCACGCAGACCACCGTGGTGATGCCGGCGATCTTGACCGAGCTGAGGTACGTGCGGAAGTACTGGTTTTCCGTGAACAGCAGGATGTAGCCGCGCAGGTGCAGGCTGAACTGGATCGCCTCGTCCTGGAACTGCGCCAGCGACGTATACGGCGGGATGCCGAACTTCATTTCGGCAAAGCTGATCTTCAGCACCAGCAGGAACGGCACCAGCAGAAACAGCACCAGCCAGGCGAACGGCGGCACCACCGCCAGTGCCCGGCCCGACGGGAGCCAGTCGCGGGGCGAAAAACGGATCATGACGCAAGCACCGTCGCGCTGTCGGCGTCCCAGCTGACGAATATTTCTTCGTCGATGCCCGGCGCATCCATCTGGGCAAGGAGCCGGCTGGGCACGCTGGCCTCGACCGTCTTGCCGGAATCCAGGCGGATCTGATAGAGGGCGTAGCTGCCCATCCAGGCCATGTGGCTGACCATGCCGTGCGCCCAGTTGTAGTCGCCATCGGGCTGCTCGCGCGACACCAAGAGGCGCTCGGGGCGGATGGACACGTGCACTTCCATGCCCAACGGCTCGCTCACGCCGTGGTTCACGTAAAGCGGCCGGGTCAGCTCGGCGCATTCGATGGCGACGTGGTCGGGCTCGTCGACCACGATGGTGCCGGTGAACATGTTGGTCGACCCGATGAAGCTGGCGACAAAGCGCGAGTTCGGGAACGCGTAGACGTCCTGGGGCGTGCCGCACTGGACGATCTGGCCTTCGGTCATGACGGCCAGGCGGTGCGCCATGGTCATGGCTTCTTCCTGGTCGTGGGTGACCATGATGCAGGTCACGCCGACCTGCTCCAGGATCTTCACGAGTTCGATCTGCGTCTTTTGGCGGATCTGCTTGTCCAGCGCCGACATGGGCTCGTCCAGCAGCAGCAGCTTGGGACGCTTGACCAGGCTGCGCGCCAGCGCCACGCGCTGCTGCTGCCCGCCCGAGAGCTGGTTGGGCTTGCGGCGCGAATAGCCCGCCATCTGCACCAGGTCCAGGGCCTCGAACACGCGGTCATGGATTTCCGCGCGGTCCACGCCTTCCTGCTTCAGGCCAAAGGCCACGTTGGCCTCGACCGTCATGTGCGGGAACAGCGCGTACGACTGGAACATCATGTTCACGGGCCGGCGGTACGGCGGCACGCTGGTGATGTCCTCGCCGTCCAGCAGGATCTGGCCCGAGGTGGCTTCCTCGAAGCCCGCCAGCATGCGCAGCAAGGTGGACTTGCCGCTGCCCGAGCTGCCCAGCAGCGCGAAGATTTCATTGCGTTTGACGGACAGGTTGACCGAGCGCACGGCCACCACGTCGCCAAAGATCTTTACCACGTCGGAAACCCGGACGAACTCGTCCGGGTCCGCCGCGTGCTGCGCCGAGTAACGGCTATCGTTCATGATGACTAATTTCCCAACTTCAGCTCGGACCACAACTTGTTCTGCAGACGTGAAATGTTCAAGGGCAGCGCCTTGATCACGTACAGGGTCTTGGAGACCTCGGCGGGCGGGTAGATCATGGGATTCTCAGCCACATCCTTGTTCACGTACTGCCGCGCCTCTTTGTTGGCGTTGGGATAGAACATGGTGTTGGTGATGGCCGCATGGACCTTCGGCGTTTCGATGTAGTTGATGAAGGCCAGCGCCTCTTCGGGATGCGGCGCATCCTTGGGGATGACCATCAGGTCGAACCACGCCGGCGCGCCGCCCTTGGGAATGAAGTAGTTCACTTCATAGGGCTTCTTGGCGTCCTGCGCGCGCTTGCGGGCGATCATGACGTCGCCGGAAAAGCCGTAGACCATGCACAGGTCGCCCACGGCCAGCTCGTCGATGTAGCCCGACGAACTGAACTGGCGGATATACGGGCGGATCTTCTTCAGCACTTCCATCGCGGCCTGGTAGTCGGCGGCGTTGGTGCTGTTGGGGTCCTTGCCCAGGTACTTGAGCACGGCCGGGAAGACCTGCGCGGCTTCGTCCAGCATCGAGATGCCGCACTCCTTGAGCTTGGCGGCGTTCTCGGGCTTGAAGATCATGTCCCAGCTGGCCAGGTCCACGTCGTCGCCCATGATCTGCTTGACCTTGGTGACGTTGTAGCCCAGGCCGTTGGTGCCGTAGCCCCACGGAATGGCGTGTTCGTTGCCGGGATCGACCGTGGCGACCAGCGCCATGATTTCGGGATCCAGGTACTTCCAGTTGGGGATCTTGGACTTGTCCAGCTTCTGGAACAGGCCGGCTTCGATCTGGCGCGAGGCGTAATGAGTGGACGGGACAACGACGTCGTAACCCGACTTGCCGGCCAGCAGCTTGGCCTGCAAGGCGTCGTTGCTGTCATAGACGTCATAGCGGACCTTGATGCCGGTTTCCTTTTCGAAACCCGGGATCGTGTCCGGGGCCGTGTATTCGGCCCAGTTGTAGACGTTGACGACCTTGTTCTGCGCCACCGCCGCCGATGTCGCTGCCGCAGCCAGCACCGCGCCGAGCGCCCAGCGCATTCCCGCCTTCAGTTCCATTATGTCCAGCCCCCTTGCTCTATGCCGTTTATGACAGGAGTACCAAAAGGCGAAATGATAAAGCCTTTTAGCGCTGACCCGCCCAACTTTGGGGGGTAATTGGCGCAATTGCCCCCGTGGCGGCCACGCGCCGGCGGGCCGGCGGTCAGGGCTGGATGCCGATGCCCCAGGCCGTCCAGTAACTGTCGCGCAGGCGCATCCAGAAACGGTCGCCGGCCTCGCCAGCCACCTTGCGCAGCGACCGGCGCAGCCGGTCCAGATTGGCCTGGCGCTGACGCTCGGACAGCGCGCCCTGCGTGCCGCGGTCGAAGTCGATGAGCCAGACCCGGCCGTCGTTGCCGATGAGGATGTTGAAGGCGTTCAGGTCGGCGTGCCAGACGCCCGCCCGGTGCATGCGGACGATGGCGTCGGCCACCGGCTGCCATAACGGTTCGGTCAGCGCCTGCGCCAAGGGCCGCACGCCGGGGATGCGCTCGACCACGATGGCGGCGCGGTAGATCGGGCCCTGACGCCAGTAGGCCGCCGCCAGCGGGGCGGGCACCGGCAGCCCTTGCGCGCGCAGCGCGGCCAGCAACCGGTATTCGCGGAAGCTTCGGGTGCGCGACTCGCCGTTCCACAGATACGCGTCGCGGCTGATGCGGGCGATCATGCCGCCGCGGCGATAGCGCCGCAGCACGCCCTGCCAGCCCTGCCCCTCCACGAACCACGCGGCCTGACGTCCGCCGGCATCCACGGGCCGCGCCCGGTCGCCGTAATGCGCGGGATTGAAGACTTCCGGCCCCGCGTCGGCCACGCGCCGCGCGTCGCTGAGCATGGCCCCGGCTAGCGGACCATCCCAGGCGGTGCGCCGCGCGCCGGATCGATCGTCACCCTGCACGATTGCGCATCCAGTCGGCAACGCCGTAGAACGATTCGAGCAGCCGCTCGATCAGGACGGGCTCGATGCCCTCGTCTTCCATCGCGCGTCCGATGCAGGCCACCCATTGGTCGCGCTCGACCTCGCCGATGGAAAACGGCAGGTGGCGCGCCCGCAGGCGGGGATGGCCAAAGCGTTCGATGTAGTGGTCGGGCCCGCCGAAGTATCCGCACAGGAACCAGAAGAGCTTGTCGCGCGCCTCGTCCAGGCTGGGGCCGTGGGCGGCGCGCAGTTCCTTGAGGTCGGGCTCCATGTCCATCAGGTCATAGAAACGGTCGACGAGGGCGCGCACGCCGGCTTCGCCGCCAAGAAGGTCAAACATGGTGCGGGAATTTTCCACGGGTTCTGTAATGGTGTGGACGCGGGACGTCATCAGGTTTCTCGAAGGGTGACGAGCGGCGGTGTGCGCAGCACGCCGCGCAGGGCAAGCGCGCCGCCCGCCCAGGCGCCCAGCATGCCGGCGCCGATGCCGGCGAGCCACGGCCAGAGGCTGAGGGTAATGGTGAAGTCGAACACCTGCGTTGACAAAACCCAAGCGATCGCCGTGGCGCCAGCCGCCGCCAAAAGGCCGGCCAGCCCGCCCACCGCCCACAGTTCGATGCGCTGGGAACGGGCAAGCTGACGGCGCGTGGCGCCGAGCGCGCGCAGCACCGCCGCCTCGCGCATCCGCTCGTCGCGCGTCGCGGTCAGCGCCGCGGACAGCACCAGCACGCCGGCGGCCAGGGTGAACAGGAACAGGAGCTGCACCGCGCGGCCCACTTCATTCAGCACGGATTGCAACTGCTGCAGGATGGCGCCCACGTCGAACACCGTCAGGTTCGGAAACTCCCGCACCAGCGCGGGCAGCACCGCCGCCTTGTCAGGCGGCAGGTAAAAGGACGTGATCCAGCTTTGAGGCATGTCGGCCAGAGCGGCGGGGGTCAGGATGGCGAAAAAATTGACGCGCATCGTATCCCAATCCACCCGGCGGATGCTCGAGACGGCCACTTCGACCTGCTGGCCGGCCACGTCGAACGTCATCTTGTCGCCCAGCCCGATGCGCAGGGACTGCGCCAGCCCCGCCTCCAGCGAGACCTCGGCCGAACCCGGCGCCAGCCAGCGGCCCTGCTCGATGCGGTTGGAAGACGGCAGCTCGTCGCCATAGGACAGGTTGAATTCGCGGTCCACCAGGCGCTTGGCGCGCGGTTCTTCGTAGTCGTCCGGTCCCACCGGCTTGCCGTTGACCGCGATCAGCCGGCCACGCACCATCGGCGATAACGTGATGCGGCCCAGCCCTTCGCGCGTCAGCGCATCGGTCACGGCTTGGCGCTGGTCTGGCTGCACGTTGATCAGGAACCGGTTGGGCGCGTCCGGCGGCATGGTGCGCTGCCACCCCTGGATCAGATCGGTGCGGGTCATGGTCAGCAGCAGCAGCGCCATCAACCCGACAGCCAGCGCGCAGACCTGCGTGATCGTGGCCGCCCGGCGGCGCACCACGCCCGCCAGCGCAAAGCGCAGCGCGGGAAACCCGGCCGCCAGACGGCGCACCCGCGCCAGCCCCAGGATGCACAGCCAGGCCACCAGGGCGAACACGCCGAAGGCCCCCAGGAAGCCGCCCGCCACCACGCCGCCCAGCTTGGCGTCGCCCGCGAACCACCAGATCAGGAGCGCGAACCCCGCCGCGCCCAGCACGTAACCGAAGGCGCTGCGGGCGCTGATCGTGTCCGCGTCGCGCCGCAGGACGCGGGCGGGCGGCACGTGCCGAAGCTGCGCCAGCGCGGGCAGCGCAAAGCCCAAGAGCAGCAGCAGCCCGGTCAACAGGCCCTGCAGCGCCGGAATGGCCGACGGCGCCGGCAGCGTGGTATCGATCAGCGACCCCAGCAGCATTACCAGCACCTGGTGCACGCCAAAGCCCAGCAGGCAGCCGGCCGCGGACGAGAACAGGCCAACCAGCGTGAATTCCAGCGTCAGCATCCGCGCGACCTGCGACTGCACGGCGCCCAGGCAGCGCATGACCGCGATGCCGTCGCGGTGCCGCGTCATGTAGCGCCCCGCCGCCAGCGCCACGGCCACGGCCGAGATCAGCACCGCCAGCAGCGCCACCAGCGACAGGAACCGCTGCGCGCGGTCCAGCGTGCGGCGCACTTCGGGGCGGCCCGACTCCAGCGTGGCGATCTTCTGGCCGCGCTTGAGGTTCTGGTTCAGCCAGGCGGAATACCCGGCCACGGCGTCCGGCTGGCCGGCGATCAGCATGGCATAACCGATGCGGCTGCCCGGCGCGATCAGGCCGGTGGCCGGCAGGTCGCTGGCGCGCAGAAGCACGCGCGGCGCGACGTTGACGAACTGCATGCCCTTGTCCGGTTCATAGGTGATGACGCGGTCGATGCGCAGGTGGGCGTCGCCCACATTGAGCGTGTCGCCCACCTTCAGGTTCAGCAGGGCCAGCAGCTGCGCGTCGACCCACACCGCGCCTTCGGGCGGCACGTCGCGCGTGGGCGTGTCGGGCGCGAACGGCGCATCCGCCACCCGCAGCGCGCCGCGAAGCGGATAGCCGGGTTCCACGGCCTTCAGGGCGGCAAGCTGAGCGCCGTCGCCAGCGCCCACCATGGACGGAAACTGCCATGTGCTGGACACGGTGAGGCCGCGCTCGCGCGCCTGATCCTTGAAGGCGGCCGGCACGGGCTCGTCGGCATCCAGCACCAGATCGGCGCCCAGCATCTGGCCGGCGTCGCGTTCCAGCGCGCGTCCGACACGGTCCGCCAGAAAGCCCACGCTGGTGACCGCCGCCACCGCCACGACCAGGGCCAGCACCAGGAGGCGCAGTTCGCCGGCACGCGCATCGCGCATCATCATCCGGGCGCCCAGGCGCAGGGTGGACCAGAAACCGGGGCGCTTGGCCTGTGACATATCAGGGAAATCCATCATTCAACTATGTTAGCCAACGGTAAGAAAGCGATCTGATTCCCGATATCATCCCGGGGCGGGAGGCAAAGCCGCCCTTAAAGATAACCAATTCCGGAGAAGACAATGCGTAAATCCTGGCTTGCGGCCACGATTCTGGCCGCCTGCGCGGCCGCCACATCCCTGCCCTCGGCGGCACAGACCACCCTGAAGATGGCCTACGCCCTGTCGACCTCGTCGCACTACGGCGCCGGCGCCGACGCGATGGCCAAGTCCATCGAGGCCTCTTCCAACGGCAAGTTCAAGGTCCAGCAATTCGCCAACAGCGCGCTGGGCGGCGAACGCGAGGTCATCGAGGGCCTGCAGATCGGCACCATCGATCTCGCGATCGTTTCGACCGGTGCAACCCTCAATTTTGTTCCCGAAACCGGCGTTTTCGATATCCCCTTCCTCTTGCGCGACCTGCCGCACGCCCGTGCCGTGCTCGACAGCAAGATCGGCCAGGACATGCTGGCCAAGTTCCCCAGCCGCGGCATCGTGGCGCTGGCCTGGGGCGAACAGGGCTTTCGCCACCTGACCAACAACGTGCGTCCGGTCAAGACCCCGGCGGATGCCAAGGGCCTGAAGATCCGCACCACGGAAAACCCCATCCACATCACCGCCTTCCGCCAGATCGGCATCCTGCCCACGCCGATGGCCTGGCCCGAAGTGGCCACCGCCCTTCAGCAGGGCACCATCGACGGCCAGGAAAACCCGCTGTCCGTGATCACGTCGGCCAAGCTGTCGCAGATGCAGAAGTACCTGTCGCTGACCGGCCACGTGTACGGCCCGGCCCTGGTGCTGATGTCGGCCAACGTCTATGAAGGCCTGTCGGCCGCCGACAAGGCCAACTTCGACAAGGCCGGCAAGGAATCGGCCCAGGCCATGCGCGCCTACGTCGACAACATCGAGAAGACGGGCGTCGAGCAACTGAAGAAGGAAGGCATGCAAGTCACCGAAGTGGACCGCGCCGCCTTCGCCGCCGCCGTGGAACCGGCCTACCCCGAGTACTACAAGAAGTTCGACAAGAAGCTGATCGACTCGATCCGCGACACCAAGTAAGCCGGCGCGGCCCCCGTGGCGGGGCCGCTCGCCTGACGGCGGGGCCGGCTTTCGCCGCGCGCCCGCCCTATTTTTTCGCGACTTTCGCCAACGGACTTCACCATGCGTTTGCTCTGCGCCTTCGACCGCGGCCTGTTCAAGCTGGTCTCGGCATTCGCCCAACTCCTCTTGGTCGCCGCCGCAGCGGCCGCGTTCTATCAGGTCATCGCCCGGTTCGTGCTGCATTCGCCCGCCGACTGGAGCGAGGTCCTCACCCGCGCGCTTCTCATCTGGACCGTGCTGCTGGGCGTGGCCCTGGCCTTCCGCCACGGCGCCATGATCAGCGTGGAACTGCTGCGCAACATGCTGGGCGGCAAGCGGCGCCGGGTACTGGAAGCCATCATCGGCCTCATCTGCGCCGGTTTTCTCGGCTTTCTGGCCTGGATCGGCGGCAACATGACCTACCGCGTGCGTTTCCAGAACGTGCCGAGCCTGGACATCTCGATTTCCTGGATCTACCTGGCGATCCCCGTGGGCGCCACGCTGGCGGCCATCGCCGTGCTGGCCCGCTGGTGCGCCGGCGACGAAGAAGACGTGCCCGTGCGCAACGACGCGCAAGGCTGAGCCGCCCCTTATCGAACCTGAGCAGCAGAAATCGCCATGTCCCAATTAATGATTGTCTCGATGCTGATTTTCTTCGGGCTGTCCGTGCCGGTCGCCGTGTCGATCGGGCTGGCCAGCCTGGCGGGCGTCGGCGCCGCGGGCCTGCCCTGGCTGGTCGTCGCGCAGCAGTTGTTCGCCGCGCTGGACAAGTACCCGCTCGTGGCCATCCCCTTCTTCATCCTGGCCGGCAACCTGATGGAAGCCGGCGGCATCTCCGAACGCATGGTGGAATTCGCCAAGAGCGTGGTGGGCGGCATCCAGGGCGGCCTGGCCTGCACCTGCGTGCTGACCTGCATGATCTTCGCGGCGGTCGCCGGCTCCAGCGTGGCCACCACCTTCGCGGTCGGCGCGATCCTGATCCCCGCGATGATCCGGCACGGCTATCCCGCCCCCTTTGCGGCGTCATTGCAGGCCAGCGCGGCGGAACTTGGCGTCATCATTCCGCCGTCGATCCCGATGATCCTGTTTGCCGTGTCCACCGACACGTCCACCGGCGAGCTGTTCATCGCCGGCGTCATGCCCGGCATCCTGATCGGGGTGGCGCTGATGTTCTACGTCTGGCTCTACGCCAAGCGCAACAACCTGGGCAAGCGCGACGGCGAAGGCCGCCTGCCGCTGTGGCCGTCGTTCAAGCGCGCGTGGCTGGCGCTGCTGATGCCCGTCATCATCCTGGGCGGCATCTACGGCGGCGTCTTCACGCCGACCGAGGCCTCGGTCGTGGCCGTGATGTACGCCGTCTTCGTGGGCAAGGTCATCTACCGCCGCCTCACGTTCCGCCAGTTGTCGGACACGCTGCACAAGTCGGTTGTGTCGACCGCGGTCATCATGTTCGTGATCGCCAACGCCGGCCTGTTCAGCTTCCTGCTCAACCGCGCCGGCATTCCGGACGCGCTGGGCACGTGGCTAGCCCAGGTTTTCGACACAAAGTTCGGATTCCTGATGGGCGTGAACGCGGCGCTGTTCGTCATCGGCATGTTCATCGAGACCTCGGCGTCGATCGTCGTGCTGGCCCCGCTGCTGCTGCCGGTGGCGCTGCAGTTCGGCGTGGACCCGGTGCACTTCGGCATCATCATGGTGGTCAACCTGGCGCTGGGCATGATCACGCCGCCGTTCGGGGTGAACCTGTTCGCGGCCTGCGCGGTGGCCAAGCTGCCGCTCGAGCGTATCGTCAAGCCGCTGGTGCCCTTCGTCGGCGTCGTGATCCTGTGCCTGATGGTCATCACCTATTGGCCAGGACTGTCGCTGGGACTGCGCGACCTGGTCTACGCCAAGTGATATGCCTGCCGCCGTGCGGGCCAGCGCCCGCGCGGCGGGTAGCGCCCGGCCCGCCCGATGGGCGTGCAGGGCCGCAGAATGAGAAAAGCGCCCGGTTGGGGCGCTTTTTCGTTCTGGGGGCCTAGATTTCGCGTTCTTCCGTCTTGAGGTTGTTGTCGCGGGCGAAATCCACCACGAACTTGTAGGCCAGCGGCTCCAGGTCGCGCAGGCGCAGGTCGACCACGATCCCGCGCACGCCATCGATCACGACGGGCAGCACATAAGGCGAATAAGTGAGGTGGTTACCAGCACAGCCGGCCGGCCGGAACTGTGCCATTACGCCGGCGAGCCGTTCTGCCCAATCGCTGGGGCGGAAACGGCTACCGCTTTCGGTAACGCCATGAATTACGAATTGTCTGACGCGAGTTGCCATGTGTTCTTCACTGCGGGACGCCTTTCACGAAAGCCGGATCTTCGGCGTGATCAAACATGCGTGCCGCGCCGCGAATTGTATATGATTGATCCTTTGCCCTCTTTCAAACCGCGATTCGCCCCCGATTCGCCCCTTGGAAGCGGGCACGCTGTCGATGCCATTCCCCCAGGAGGATCCGCGATGAGCTCGCCTCTGGCCAATATCTATGCCCGGCTGCCGGTATCGTTCACGCACGGCCAGGGTGTCTGGCTGTGGGACGCTGACGGCCGAAAGTACCTGGATGCCCTGGCCGGCATCGGCGTCTCGTGCCTGGGCCATGCCCATCCCAAGCTGGTCGCCGCCATCACCGAGCAGGCCGCCCGGGTCATCCATACCTCCAACATCTACGAAATCCCCCAGCAGACAGCGCTGGCCGCCCGGCTGACGGCGCTGTCCGGCATGCAGGAAGTCGCGTTCAACAACAGCGGCTCCGAAGCCAACGAAGCGGCCATCAAGCTCGCCCGGTACTACGCGTACCAGCGCGGCAACAAGCACGCCCACATCATCACGATGGATTCGTCCTGGCATGGCCGCACGCTGGCCACGCTGGCGGCCACCGGCAGCGACAAGGCGCGCAAGGGCTTCGAACCCCTGCCCAGCGGCTTCATCCAGGTGCCGTACAACAACCTGGACGCGGTGCGCGCCGCGGGCGACGCCGAGCCCCGCACCGCCGCGGTGCTGCTGGAAGTCCTGCAGGGCGAAGGCGGCATCCGCCCGTCCGACATTGCCTACCTGCAAGCACTGCGCCAGTTGTGCACCGAGCGCGGCTGGCTGCTGATGATCGACGAAGTGCAGTCCGGCATCGGACGCACCGGCAAGTGGTTCGCGCATCAATGGGCCGATATCCGTCCCGACGTCATGACGCTGGCCAAGGGGCTGGCGGGCGGCGTGCCCATCGGCGCGATGCTGGCGGCAGGCCCCGCCGCGGGCGTCTTCACGCCGGGCAGCCACGGCACCACGTTCGGCGGCGGACCGCTGGTGTGCGCCGCGGGCCTCGCGGTGCTCGATGCGCTGGAATCCGAAAACCTGCTTGAAAACGCCCATGCCGTGGGCGAATACCTGAAAGACCGCCTGGCCGGCGCGCTGGCCGGCACGCCCGGCGTGGCCGACATCCGCGGCCGCGGCCTCATGCTGGGCATCGAACTGGCCCGCCCCTGCGGCGTCCTGGCGCTACGCTCCCTGGAAGCGGGCCTGCTCATCAACGTCACGCGCGACCGCGTCATCCGCATGCTGCCGCCGCTGATCCTGACCCGGGAAGAGGCCGACCAGATCGTCGCCCTCCTGGTTCCGCTCATCCAACAGTTCCTGGCCGAAAAACCATAATCAACGTCCCTGCCGGGCCACGAGCCTGGCCGGGCCCAATGACCTGCGACATCAACATGACTCCTCCCACGACTCAAAACGGCCCGCTGCGGCACTTCCTGCAGTTCAAGGACTTCTCGTCCGCCGAGATCGCCTACGTGCTGGACCGCGCGCGCCTGATCAAGGAAAAGTTCAAACGCTATGAGCCCCACATGCCGCTGCACGACCGCACGCTGGCAATGGTGTTCGAAAAGGCCAGCACGCGCACCCGCGTGTCGTTCGAGGCCGGCATGTACCAGATGGGCGGTTCGGTGATCAACCTGACGTCCAACGACTCGCAACTCGGCCGCTCCGAGCCCATCGAAGACACCGCGCGCGTGATCTCGCGCATGGTCGACATCGTCATGATCCGCACGTTCGAGCAGACCCGCATCGAGCGCTTCGCGTCGCATTCGCGCGTGCCCGTGATCAACGGCCTGACCAACGAATTCCACCCCTGCCAGATCCTGGCCGACATCTTCACCTACATCGAGCACCGCGGCCCCATCGCCGGCAAGACGGTCGCCTGGGTGGGCGACGCCAACAACATGGCCTACACGTGGCTGCAGGCGGCCGAGATGCTGGGCTTCACGCTGCACGTGTCCACGCCGGCCGGCTACGAACTTGAAGCCGCCCGCATCGGCACGCCGCCCGACAAGGTGCTGCGCCAGTTCAAGGATCCCATGGAGGCGTGCAAGGGCGCGCACCTGGTCACGACCGACGTCTGGACCAGCATGGGCTACGAAGCCGAAAACGAAGAGCGCCGCGCCGCGTTTGCCGACTGGTGCGTGGATGCCGAAATGATGGCCGCCGCCGACCCGCAGGCCGTCTTCATGCACTGCCTGCCCGCCCATCGCGGCGAGGAAGTGACCGGCGAAGTCATCGACGGCCCGCAGAGCGTGGTCTGGGACGAGGCCGAGAACCGCCTGCACGTGCAGAAGGCGCTGATGGAATTCCTGCTGCTGGGTCAGGTCGACTGACGCCCTCCCACAGGTAAAAAGGGGCCCGGACATCGCGCGATGTCCGGGCCCCTTCACTTTTGTGGCGCAACTGCGCTACAGGATCTTCCTGAACATCGTGCGCCGCGTGTTGCGAAAGGACGGCCGCACGCGGCTGCTCCAATCGGTCGCGCGCACGGCGAGCCACGGCGGGCTGCCGAAGGTTTCCTGCGTGTGCAGGTCGTAGCAGGCCAGGTACCGCGGCGACGCATCGCGGCATTCCCAGCGCTGCGCGCGCACCGTGCCGGGCACTGCCGCCAGGCCGGGCAGGTGCTCCTGGTCATACCAGGCGTTCAGATCGGCCTCGGCCTCGGGCAGCACGTCGGTTTCGACGATGTAATGCCACGGCGCCTCCTGTCCCGCCGAGGCGCCCGGCAAATCCAGCGTCAGATGCAGCATCCGCGCGTGCGCGCCGGGCGCCAGTTCATTCAGGCGGGCCTGGATCTGAGGCAATGCACGGGCCCCGCGCACGTACACATAGGTGTCCCCGGATTCCAGCGCGGCAAAGGCGCTGATCTTCACATCCTCCAGCCCGTCCGCGAGACGCCCCGCCAGATCCTGAATGCGCGCCTCGTCAAACCGTTCGCCCAGCGACACCAGCAACATCGTTTCCTGCACGGCCCTCTCCTTTCAATGTCCGACGCGCAAGGCGACCAGGAAGCGCGACACCATGTTGTACGCGCCCACCGTCGCAGCCAGTTCCACCAGTTGCGCGTCGTCGTAGCGCGCGCGCAGCGGCGCAAACACCGCGTCCGGCACCTCGATATCGCGCGTCATGGCGTCGGTCAGCGCGAGCACGTCGGCCTCGCCCGATTCCAGTCCTTGCACGGCGCCGGGCGCGGGATTGCTGCGCAACGCGTCGATGACAGCCTGCGGCATGCCGCCCGCCAGCGCGTGCGGCACGTGCGCCTCGAACTCGTACGGCGCGTTGTTCAACGTTGCCACGCGCAGGATGATCAGCTCGCGCAGCCGCGGCGCCAGCGACGTCTTCTGCCGGATCGCGGTCAGCATGGCCTCCCAGCCTTCGACCACGGCCGGACTGTTCAGCAGCACCTGATACAGCGGCGAAATGCGGCCGCGCGCGGCGGCGATACGCGCCTCCAGCACGGCCAGTTCCGGGCGTGTGCCCGGCACGACGGGTTCGATTCGGCGGGCGCTCATGCTTACTCCGGACGGATGTTCTTGCGCTGGATCAGCGCGGTCCACTTCTCGCGGTCGGCGGCGATCAGCGCGCCCAATTCCTGCGGCGTGCTGGGCGCGGCCTCGGCGCCGAACTTCTCAAGGCGGGCGCGCACGGTTTCGTTGCCCAGCGCGGCGCGCACGGCCTGGTTCAGCTTGTCCACGGTGGCGGCAGGCGTGCCCGCCGGCGCGACAAGGCCATACCAGTTGTTGGACTCGACGCCGGGGATGCCCTGCTCGGCCAGCGTCTTCACATCGGGCAGCAGCGGATGGCGGGTCGGCGCCGCCACGCCCAGGGGCTTGAGCTTGCCGCCCTGGATGTGGCCGATGAGGCCCGGCACGTCGCCAAAGAACCCGGACACCTGATTGCCCATCACGTCGTTGATGACGGGGGCCGCGCCCTTGTAAGGCACGTGCAGCACCTTGGCCTTGCTGGAATCGGCGAACATTTCCAGCGTCAGGTGCGGAATGCTGCCGATGCCCGACGAGCCGATGGCGACCGACTGCGACGCGGCTTGCGACTTCTTCACGAAGTCGGCTGCATCGGTGGCCGGATTGGATGGGTTCACCACGAACACCGTGGCATTGTTCACCACGCGCGACACCGGCGCGAAATCGCGCGCCGGATCATAAGGCAGGTCCTTGTACAGCGCCGGGCTGATCGCCACCGCGCCCACGCTGGTCAGGAACAGCACCGAGCCGTCGGCAGGCGCCTTGGCCACGTAGGCGGCCGCGATGTTGCCATTGGCCCCCGCCTTGTTCTCGACGATGACGTTCTGCTTGAGCTCCTTGCCCAGCTGCTCGGCCAGCACGCGGCCCACCAGGTCCACCGGACCGCCCGGCGGGAACGCGATGATGAGGCGCACGGGACCGTCGGCATGAGCCGCACCCGCGGCGGCCAGGCTCAGCACGGCGGCCGAGATGATTTTCTTGAACATGGTGTCTCCTCGTTGATGGGGGTGTGCTTGCGGCTCGGGCATCCTGGCCCTCGTTCCGCGGTCTCGGTACTACTGAAATCCGTAAAGCCGTGCGGGGTTGTCCACCAGCACGCGCTGGCGCAACCCGGCGTCCGGGCAGGCCTCGAAAAACGTGTCGACCAGCTCGCCGTCGTCCGGCATGTCGCCCGACACATTCGGATGCGGCCAGTCCGTGCCCCACAGCGTGCGGTCCGGCATGGCCTGAACGAGCGCGCGCACGAACGGAATACCTTCGGCGAACGGCCGCCGGCCGGCGGCAATGCGGTCGATGCCGGACACCTTGACCCAGGCAGCGTCGACGTCGGCCAGGCTGAGCAGCGCCCGCATCGCCGGCGAATCGAGCCCGTCCGATGCCTTCAGCCGACCCATGTGATCCACGACGAACGGCACCGGCAACGCGAGCAGGCGCGGCAGCAATTCCGGCAGCATCGCGCCGTCCACGTGCAGGCAAAGGTGCCAGCCCAGCGGCGCAATCAGCGCGACCACATGGTCGAACACGGCCGGATCGGGCGCGCCGCCCAGATGCGGCACGAAATTGAAGCGCGCGGCCCGCACGCCGCCTTCATGCAGCGCCTTGACGCTGGCGGCCGTGGCGTCGGCGCCCAGCAACGCCACGCCCCGATACCGTCCTGCGCTGCGCGCCAGCGCGTCCAGCAAGGCGCGGTGATCCGACCCATGGCAATTGGCCTGCACGACGACGGCCCGCTCGATGCCCAGATGGGCGTGCAGCGCCGCCATGCTGGCGTACGGCGCGTCCGGCGGCGTGTAAGAGCGGCCCTGCGCGTACGGAAACACGTCGTCCGGCCCGAAGATATGGCAATGCGCGTCGCACGCGCCCGGCGGCAGCGCATGGCGGGGACGGGACGGCGAGGCGAGCGGCGGACGGCAATCGGGCACGGGGGACTTCCTCATTGCAAAACGCCATCCTCGCGGAATGTGGCCTGGCAAACAATGCTATACCTGATATTTCTGATATCGAAAAAGCTAATATCCGATGGATCTCAAGCAGATCGAATACTTCGTGCGGGTGGCCGAGCGCCGCAGCTTCTCGCGCGCCGCAGAGATGCTGGACGTCGCGCAGCCCACGCTCAGCCGCCAGGTGCGGCTGCTGGAGGTAGAGCTGGGCCAGCACCTGCTCTACCGCAACGGCCGCGGCGCCGAACCCACGGAGGCCGGCCTGCGCTTTTTGGAGCACGCCCGTGCCTTGCTGACGCTGGCGGAACGCGCCAAGGAAGATCTCCAGACGCTGCGCGAAACGCCCACGGGCAAGGTCATGATCGGCCTGCCACCGCGCATCGCACGCGTGCTCACGCCCCCGCTCGTGCAGGCGTTCCGCCAGGACTTTCCCGATGCCTCCATCGCGGTGGCCGAAGGCTTGAGCGCGCAGGTCCGCGAGTGGCTGCTCGCCGGCCGGGTGGACCTGGCCTTGCTCTATGACCCGGCCCCGTCTCCGCAGCTGGCCTACGAATCGCTGTTTCGCGAAGATCTCGTCCTGGCGGCCGCCGCGGGCCATCAACCGCCCCTGCCCGATCACGTGCCGGTCGCGCGGCTGGGCGACTATCCCCTGGTGCTGCCCAGCCTGCCCAACGCCATCCGCACCCTCGTGGAAAGCGTCTGCCGCGCACAGGGCGTGCGGCTCAAGGTGGCGGCCGAGGTCGACGCCGTGCAGACCATCGTCGAACTGGCGGCGCAGGGCGACGCCTACGCCATCCTGCCCCGCTCGGCCGCGCGCGGCCCGGCCGCCGAGCATGAACTGTCCCTGTGCGCCATCGGTTCTCCCACGATCACCAACAACCTGGTGCTGGCCAGCCCGCGCCACCGCCCGGCCACCCGGCTGGCCGCCGCCACGGGCCAACTCATCCGCGAACTGCGGCTTGCCGATCTGTTCGCTCCCAAGGCCAGCCCCCCTCAAAAGAGTTAAAATGGCGGGCTACTTTTCTTGTTTGGCGGCTCGTTGCTGTCAAAGTCCTGTTGGCGTCTCACCTCAAACAATGACCACTATCCTCCCGAACCTGCCCACCGGCCAGAAAGTCGGCATCGCCTTTTCCGGCGGCCTGGACACCAGCGCGGCGCTCCTCTGGATGCGCAACAACGGCGCCATTCCCTACGCCTACACCGCCAACCTGGGCCAGCCCGACGAATCCGACTACGACGAGATTCCCCGCAAGGCCATGGCCTACGGCGCCGAAAACGCCCGCCTGATCGACTGCCGCGCGCAGCTCGTGGCCGAAGGCATCGCCGCCCTGCAATCGGGCGCCTTCCACATCTCGACCGCCGGCATCACGTACTTCAACACGACGCCCATCGGCCGCGCCGTCACCGGCACGATGCTGGTCGCCGCCATGAAGGAAGACAACGTCAACATCTGGGGCGACGGCAGCACGTTCAAGGGCAACGACATCGAGCGCTTCTACCGCTACGGTCTGCTCACCAACCCGGAACTGAAGATCTACAAGCCCTGGCTGGACCAGCGCTTCATCGACGAACTCGGCGGCCGTTCGGAAATGTCCGAATACATGCGCCAAGCCGGTTTCGACTACAAGATGTCGGCTGAAAAGGCCTACTCCACCGACTCCAACCTGCTCGGCGCCACGCATGAAGCCAAGGACCTGGAGCACCTGAACTCCGGCATCCGCATCGTCAAGCCCATCATGGGCGTGGCGTTCTGGCGCGACGACGTCGCCGTCAAGGCCGAGGAAGTCACGGTGCGCTTCGAAGAAGGCCAGCCCGTCGCCCTGAACGGCGTCGAATACGCCGACCCCGTCGAACTGATGCTCGAAGCCAACCGCATTGGCGGCCGTCACGGCCTGGGCATGAGCGACCAGATCGAAAACCGCATCATCGAGGCCAAGAGCCGCGGCATCTATGAAGCCCCGGGTCTGGCCCTGCTCTTCATCGCCTACGAGCGCCTGGTCACCGGCATCCACAACGAAGACACCATCGAGCAGTACCGCGAAAACGGCCGCAAGCTGGGCCGCCTGCTGTACCAGGGCCGCTGGTTCGATCCGCAAGCCATCATGCTGCGCGAAACCGCCCAGCGCTGGGTTGCCCGCGCCATCACCGGCGAAGTCACCATCGAACTGCGCCGCGGCAACGACTACTCGCTGCTCAACACCGTGTCGCCCAACCTCACGTACGCGCCCGAGCGCCTGTCCATGGAGAAGGTGGAAAACGCCCCCTTCACGCCGGCGGACCGCATCGGCCAGCTCACCATGCGCAACCTCGACATCGTCGACACGCGCGAAAAGCTGTTCACGTATGTCAAGACCGGCCTGCTCGCCTCCAGCGGCACGTCGCTGCCCCAATTGAAGGACGCGACCTCGAAGAAGTAACGCTTCAAGGCCCAATAAAAAACCCTCGGTTTTCACACCGAGGGTTTTTTTTCGCCTGACCGCGGCGCAGCGCGCCTAGAGTTCGACCTGCATGCCCATCTCCACCACCCGGTTCGCCGGGATCTTGAAGAACTTGGTGCTGCGGGTGGAGTTGCGCGCCATGAACGAGAAGACCGCGCGCCGCCAGCGCGACAAGGCGGGCTTTTTGGCCGCCACCACGGTCTGGCGCGACAGGAAGTACGACGTGCGCATCGGTTCCAGATCCAGTTCGGGGTAGCCCTCTGCGATCAGGCGCAGCGCCTCCGGCACGTCCGGATCTTCCTTGAACCCGTAGTTGATCGTCGCGGCCCAGCTCGATGCGCTGAGCCGGTTCACCTCGAAGCGCTCTTCCGGCGCGATGTACGGCACGTCGGCCGACAGGATCGTCAGGAACAGCACCTGGTCGTGCAGCACCTTGTTGTGCTTCAGGTTGTGCAGCAGCGCCGACGGGACATTGCCCGAATTCATCGTCATGAAAATCGCGGTGCCCGGCACCCGCGACGGCGGGTATTGCTCAAGCTGCTCCATGAATTCCTTGAGCGGCTGGCGGTCGCGCTGCTGCATGTCGGACAGCAGGTGCCGGCCGCGGCGCCACGTCATCATCAGCGTGAACACCACGATCGCCACCACCAGCGGCAGCCAGCCGCCCTCGTGGATCTTGAAGACGTTGGCCGAAAACAGCAGCACGTCCAGCAGCAGCAACAGACCCAGCACCAGGAACCACATCATGCGCTTGACGCCCGTGGTGCCGCGCGGCAGCACCGCGAACGCCAACACCGACGTCGTGAACATCGTGCCCGTCACCGCGAAACCATAGGCGGCAGCCAGGTTGTCGGAGTTGCGGAACCACAGCACCAGGACAAGCACCGCGCACAGCAGCAACGCGTTGACCTGCGGCAGGTAGATCTGGCCTTTTTCGATGGCGGACGTGTGCAGGATCTGCATGCGCGGCCAGAAGCCCAACTGCACCGCCTGGCGCGTCACCGAATAGGCGCCCGAGATCACGGCCTGCGAGGCGACGATGGTGGCGACGGTGGCCAGCGCGACCAGCGGGGCGAGCCCCCATTCCGGGGCCATCAGGAAAAAGGGATTGCGGATCGCGGTGGGATCGCGCAGCAGCAGCGCTCCCTGGCCGAAGTAGCACAGCGTCAGCGCCGGCAGCACCATGCTGAACCAGGCGCGGCGGATCGCCGGGCGCCCAAAATGGCCCATGTCGGCATACAGCGCCTCGGCGCCAGTCAGCGCCAGCACCACCGCGCCCAGCAGCACAAAGCTCACCCACGGCGCTTCCACGATGAAGCGCAGCCCCCATATCGGATTCAGCGCGGCCAGAATCTCGGGCGTCTGCCAGATCTGCCAGCCGCCCAGCGCGGCCAGCGTGGCGAACCACAGGAACATCACGGGGCCAAACAGCTTGCCCATCGTCGCCGTGCCGCGCGACTGGATCGCAAACAGCGCGATGAGGACCACCAGTGCGATCGGCACCACCCAGCGGTCCAGCGTGTGCGACACGATGCCGATGCCTTCCAGGGCCGACAGGACGGAAATTGCCGGGGTGATCATGCTGTCGCCGTAGAACAGCGCCGCACCGAAGATGCCCAGCACGATCAGGATCCAGCGCAGCTTGCCCTCGCGGGCACGCACCGCCAGCTCCAGCAGCGCCAGCGTGCCGCCCTCGCCGCGGTTGTCCGCGCGCAGCACCAGCATGACGTATTTCAGGGACACCACCACCATCAGCATCCAGAACAGGATGGACAGCACGCCCAGCAGGTGGGCCGGTTCCAGATCGGTATGCACGCTCAGGCCGGTCAGGCAGGCGCGCAGGGTGTACAGCGGGCTGGTGCCGATATCGCCGTACACCACGCCCAGGGCGCCCAGGATCAGGGCGGCGCGCGACGACGGCGCGTGCGCGCCGCCGGGGTGGCCGGGGGGCAAAGAAGCAGCGCTGACCGTGCCTTGGCTCATGATGCAGGTTCTTGGCGAGTGAGTTGAGCCCCCTTGCGGGGGCCGGGGAACACGACAGACAGCCGCGTTCCGGAAAAATCGGGCCGGCTCGTGAGCTTCCACCACGCGCCGTGCGCATGCGCGATCTCACGCACGATGGCCAGTCCCAAACCCGAGCCGCCGGCCGTGGCCGTGGGCGACCGGTAGAACGCCTCGAACACGCGGTCGCGCTCTTCGGGCGGGATGCCGGGGCCGTCGTCTTCAACGGTCAGCGAGGGGGGATTGGCGCCGACGATCAGCGTGATGCGGCCCGTGAGGTTGCCATAGCGCAGCGCGTTGTCGATCAGGTTGCCCAGGAGCTCGGCCAGCAGCAAGGGATCCGCGTCGATCCAGATGGGCGTTTCGGGCGCGGCCAGGTCCAGTTCGTAGTGCGCCTCGCGCACGCGTGGAAACCATTCCGCGCCATGCACGCGCACCCATTCGCACAGGTCGATACGCACGAAACTGTCCTGGGGCCGGGCATTCGGGTCGGCGCGCGCCAGCACCAGAAGCTGCTGGCCCAGCCGGATCATGCGGTCGCTGACGGCCTTGATGCGCTCGGCGCGGGCGCGGACATCGTCGGGCAAGGGACGCGCCAGCATGAGTTCGGATTCCAGCCGCAGGCCCGACAACGGCGTGCGCAGCTGGTGCGCGGCATGGCCGATGAAGCGGCGCTGCGCGGCCAGCGATGCATCCAGCCGCAGCAACAGGTCATTGGTGTGGGTAACCAGCGGCTCGATCTCCACCGGCACGCCGGCGACCTCGAGCGGCTGCATGTCGTCGATGGACCGTTGCCGGATTTCTTCGGACAGGTGATTCACCGACCGCAGCCCGGAGCGCACGCCCTGCATCACCACCCAAGCGAACAGCGCAATCAGCGCCACCTGGCCCACGACCATCAGCCAGAAGAAGTCTTCCAGCATCCACAACGACATGTCGATCTTGTGGGTGATGACCCAGGTGGCCGCCAGGTCCAGCAGGACGAGCAGCAGGATGGGCGGCATCAGGCGGATGACCAGATGCCGGGCCAATGAACGGGAGGGAAGCATGGGAGGCCGCGCAGCCGGAGACGGTTGGGGGGTGCGTTCCTGCGTCATGGCGCGAAGCCCTTAATGAGGCGGATGAATGCGCGCGGCTGGCGGTCGCCGGCCGCGGCCGGCCCGTCAGGCCGCTTCCACATCCAGCATGTAGCCAAAGCCGCGTACCGTCTGGATGCTGGCGCCGGTGCCTTCCAGGCGCTTGCGCAAGCGGTACACATAGACTTCGACCGCATTCTCGCTGAAATCCGCATCCCAGGCGGACAGGGAATTGACGATCTGGCGCTTGGTCACGACGCGGCCCACGCGGGCCATCAGCATTTCGAGGACGGAAAGCTCGCGCACCGACAGCGACAAGCGCTGGCCGTTGGCGCGCACTTCGCGGCCAACGGTGTCGAACACCAGCGGGCCGACTTCGATGAGCGGCTGGGCCTGGCCCGCGCGGCGGCGGCCGAAGGCGCGCACGCGCGCGGCCAGCTCGGGCAGTTCAAAAGGCTTGGTGACGTAGTCGTCCGCCCCGGCGTCCAGACCGGCGACGCGGTCTTCGATGCCATCGCGGGCGGTAAGGATGAGCACGGGAACCTGATTGCCGTCCTGGCGCAGCTGGCGCAGCACGTCCAGGCCGCTCATGCCGGGAAGGTTGAGGTCGAGCAGCATCAGGTCATACGGCTGGCCTGCCAACGCGCCCAGAACCCGGTCGCCATCGGTCAGCCAGTCGACCGCATAACCCTGGTCGGCCAGGAATTCCTGGAGCGCATGGCCCAGGGTGGTGTCGTCTTCGATTACCAGAACTCGCATGCCGCGATTCTAGCGCGATCCAAAAAAAAAGGGGCGCGAAATGCGCCCCCGTTCTGGATTCGTTCACCGGCCGGACGGTGCCGCGGCGGGCGCCGCTGCCCCTGCCGGCGCACCGGCCGCCGGGGCGCCGCCAGAGGGCGGCGTCGTGACGAAACCGATCCGGGTCATGCCCGAACGGCGCGCCGAGGCCATGACCTTGGCCAGCGTTTCGTAACGGGTGTTCTGATCGGCGCGGATGCGGATCTCGGGCTGCGGCTTGGTGCCGGCGATCGACTTGAAGCGATTGGGCAGGTCGTCGATATTGACCGGCTTCTCGTCCCAGAACAGCGCGCCGCTGGCATCGATGGCCAGGTCCACGGTCTTGGGCTCTTCCTCGATCTGCTCGGCGGCCACCTGGGGCATGTTGATCTTGATCGAGTGCGCCAAGAGCGGCGCCGTGATGATGAAGATCACCAGCAGCACCAGCATGACGTCGATCAGGGGCACCATGTTGATCTCGGACACCGCATGGCTTCCGGACCCTTTACCCTCAAAGCTGCCAAAGGCCATCATTCGCTCCCGCGTTGGACCGCGTGGCCGTTCTGGCGACGCAGCGCGCGCACCTTGCCGTCGGACAGTGCAACTTGCTGGCCGGTGGTCAGGAACGCAAACAGATCATGCGCAAAGGCATCCAGGCGCGACAGGAACACGCGGTTGTTGCGCACGAACGTGTTGTACGCCAGGACGGCCGGAATTGCCACCGCCAGGCCCAGGCCCGTCATGATGAGGGCCTCGCCCACCGGACCGGCGATGCGGTTAATGGTCACGCCGTCGGACAGGCCGATACCGACCAGTGCGTGATACACGCCCCACACCGTACCAAACAGGCCGACGAACGGCGCCGTCGAACCCACCGAGGCCAGCACGGTCAGGCCATTTTCCAGCTTGGCGGTTTCTTCGTCGATGACCTTGCGCATGGTGCGCGTAACGAAATCCGAATTGCTGCCCGACTCTTCCAGCTTGGTCGCGCCGAACTTGTTGTGGTGCGCCTGCGCGTGCATGGCGTGGCTGGCCAGATGCGAGAACGGATCGCGCGCGCCGTGCGTGTTGATTTCGTGCTCGACCTGTTCCAGCGAGCTGGCGTTCCAGAACTTGTTCAGGAAGTCGGCGGAACGCTTGCGCATGCTGACATTGCTGGCGGCCTTGACCAGGATGAGATACCAGGTCACCAGCGACATGAGGATCAGGATGACGAACAGGCTCTTGCCCACGAAGTCGCTCTGCGCGACGAAGTGCAGGAAGCCCATGTCGGGGACCGGCGCCGGCGCGGGCGGAATCGCTGCGGCGGCGCTGTGCAGCGCGTCGGCCGACTGCTGGACGGCGCCAGCGGCCTGCTGAACGGCGCCGGCGGCTTGCTGGGCGACCTCGCCGCCCGTCGTGGCGGCCTGCTGGGCTGCGGGCGCGGCGGCGGCAGCCGGCGCTGCTGCCGGGCTGGTGGTCGCCTGCGCCACCAGGGTGGCGCTATGCAGTGCGTTGGACATCTCAGTTCCTCATTACGAAATCGAACGGAATTTTTGCTTTGGCGGGATAGGCCACGCCATTGCGGGTATACGGCTTGAAACGGCCTTTGCGGGCGGCTGCCAGCGCCGATTCGTCCAGGCGCGGAAACCCCGACGAAGCGTCGATGGTCGCGCGCTCGACCAGGCCCTGGGTGTTGATTTCCACCAGCACCACGACACGCCCCTCTTCCCGCATGCGGCGCGATGCCATCGGATAGTTGGGCATCGGACGCGCGCCCTGGAATTCAATGCTCGAGACCAGCACGGGCTGATCGGGCGGCGGGCCCTGCGTCGGGCCTTGCGGCGCCTGCGTGCCTTCCGGCGCGCCGCTGGGCGGCGTCTGCTGCGGCGGCGTCTCGGGCTTGGGCTCGGGCTTGACCTCCTGCTTGGGCTGAGGCTTGGGCTTGGGCTTCGGCTTGGGTTTGGGCGGAGGCGGCTTGGGCGTCGGCATGGGCGGCTTTTCGACCACCGGCTCGGGTTCGGGCTCCGGCTCGGGTTCCGGTTTCAATTCCGGTTCGGGCTCGGGTTCGGGCTCGATCTCGGGTTCCGGCTCGGGCGGCGTCTCGGTGACCGGCTGCGGCACTTCGGGCGTAGGTTCGGCTTTGGCGATCTGGGGAACGGGCGCATCCACCACGCTCACCATGATCGCCTCGGGTTCCTCCAATTCAGGACGACTCTCCGGCGCCATGAAAATGGCGCCGATCACCGCTGCATGAAGCGCAACGACCGCCAGGCCAGCGCCTGCGCGAATACCAAAAGAAGACCGCGAAGAAGAATTCCAACCGGGTTGAAGACTAGGCATGAATCAGCCAGGGTGCATTGACTTTTCCGGCCTGCCAGGAAGTTGACGCGCACAAGACCGCGGCGCCGGCTGACCGGTACAAGCCCGTCATAGTATCTTAAATGCGAATGATTCGCACGTTGTATTTCGAATGGAACAGCGTAACACTGCTGATCGGAATCAAGGCAGCATCAATAAAACGCTTATGAAAAGGCGGGCAGCATGAGGCATGCCCGTGACGGCGCGTTAGCCACGCGGGTCAGACCAATGCGGGTCAGACCCATGTCAGACCCATGTTGGCCAAGCATTCAATTCGAAGAGACGCGCCGTCGCAATCAGGGCCGGAAAACAAAAAACCCGCCACGTCGCCGGAGGCGGGATGTGTGCGGGTTCGATGTGAACTGCGAGGGCTTCTGGTGGGTGCTACAGGGGTCGAACCTGTGACCTACGCCGTGTAAAGGCGCCGCTCTACCAACTGAGCTAAGCACCCATTTCGGTGCAATCGCCCGGCGCATTTGCGCGGGGACATTGCCAATTTGGGGTACTCAAAAGCAATACGCGGGCCGGAGTATACCGGACCGCGTACTTGTGGGCAAATCGCAGCGCCGTGCGCCATGCGATCGGCTGCCGTCCTATCAGTTGACAGCGTCCTTCAGGGCCTTGCCCGGACGGAACTTCGGCACCTTGGCCTTCTTGATCTTGATGGTTTCGCCAGTGCGCGGGTTGCGGCCGGTGCGCGCGGCGCGAGCCGACACGGCAAACGTGCCGAAACCGACCAGCGTGACCGTACCGCCCTTCTTCAGCGTGGTCTTCACGGCACCGATCAGGGCGTCGAGCGAACGGCCGGCTGCAGCCTTGGAGATATCGGCCTTGCTGGCGATGTGATCGATGAGTTCGGTTTTGTTCATGCAGGTGTACCCCTCACAAGGTGTGGAGTCTGCCCGGGGCGGCAGTTCATGGCCGTCAGGAAGGAATGCCAGAAATGGACGCGAGACCAGGCAAACGACGAACAGACAGTGGATAAACTTTTTTCTTGCGCTGCAAAGCACAACTTTTAAACTGCTGCGCCGCCTAGGATTTGCTGGCTTAATGCCTGCAAACCGTCAGCGACGCAGACGTGTATTAGGCCTTGGCGTAGAGCGGCTGTCAAGCGAAAACCTCACGGCAACCCGCGTCAATACTAGCTTTTAGCCGATTCCGCAATAAACAAAAACGCTCATTTTGGGGTTTGCGCGACACCCGCAAAAAACACTTTAAGCTTCATCAAACGTCGGCCCAGCGACGCAGCAGATTGTGATAAATGCCGGTGAGCTGAACAATTGAGGCATGTCCCGCCACATCTTGATTCAAGCGTTGGATGGCGACGTCCATGTTCAGCAGCAGCGCACGCTGGCTGTCTTCGCGCACCAGGCTCTGCATCCAGAAAAATGAACTGACGCGCGCGCCGCGCGTTACGGGATTGACTTTATGCAGGCTCGTCCCCGGATACAGCACCATGTGTCCGGCCGGCAGCTTCACGGCACGCGGGCCATAGGTGTCGTCGATGACGAGTTCGCCGCCGTCGTAGCTGTCGGGGTCAGAGAAGAACAGCGTCGCGGACAGGTCGGTGCGCACACGCTCGGCCGAGCCGGCGATGCCGCGCACGGCGTTGTCCACGTGATAGCCGAACGCCTCGCCGCCTTCGTAGCGGTTAAAGAGCGGCGGGAAGATCTTGCGCGGCAGCGCCGCCGACATGAAGAGGTTGTTTGCCGACAGGCGCTGCAGGATCAGCGTGCCGAGCTCTTGCGCCAGCGGATGCTGCTCGGACAGTTGCCGGTTGCGCTTGACCTGGGCCGACTGATGGCCTGCGGTCACCTTGCCGTCCACCCAGTCCGCGGCATCCAGCCGCTGGCGGATGTCGGCAGCCTCTTGCGGCGTAAAGACTTCTGCGATCTGAATAAGCATGGGTTCCTGCCCGATTGCGTTGCTGGCGCCCCTGCCCGGGGCGCCGCGGCTGCCGAATTATCCCTTCAGGCAACCATTGAGCGCCTGATCGAAATCAAACAGCAAATCGGCCTCGTCCTCGATGCCGACCGACACGCGGATCAGGCTGTCCGCGATGCCCATCTGCTTGCGGCGCTCCGCGCCCATCTCGTAATAGATCGTGTGCGCCGCCGGCAGCGCCAGGCTGCGCGTATCGCCCAGGTGCGTCGCCATCAGCACCACGCGCAGGCGGTTCAGGAAGTCGAAGCAATCGACGCCGTCCGCCAGTTCGACGCCCAGCAGACCGCCGAATCGCGACCCGAACAATGCCGCCGCCCGCTCATGCTGGGGGTGGCTGGCCAGGCCCGGATAATGCACCTTCGCCACGCCCGGATGCGCTTGCAGCAAACGCGCCAGCGCCAGCGCGTTGGAACAATGTTTGGCCATGCGCAGCGCCAGCGTCTCGGCGCCCACCGCGATGCGGTGCGCGGGCTCGGCGGCCAGCGTGCCGCCCATGTCGCGCAGGCCCTTCTTCTTGATCTGCGTAAGCCCCCAGACGGTGGACGCGCCCTTGCGATAGGCTTCGTGGATGTTGTCGTTGCCGGCCCAGTCGTACAGGCCGGTGTCGGTCACGGCGCCGCCCAGCGCATTGCCGTGTCCGCCGATGTACTTGGACAGCGAATTCATCACCAGCGACGCGCCGACCGAGGCCGGCCGGAACATCCACGGCGAGGTCAGCGTGTTATCCACGACATAGACCAGCCCCTTCTCGCGGCAGATCTTGCCGATCACCGCCAGGTCGGCCACCTGCGTGCCCGGGTTGGCGATGGTCTCGGTAAAGACCATGCGCGTATTGGGCTGGATGGCGGCGCGCACCTGCGCCGAATCCGTCGCGTCCACGAAGGTGATCTCCACGCCCAGTTCCTGCAGCGTGCCGAACAGGCTGTTGGTGTTGCCGAACACGTACTGGCTGGACACCAGGTGATCGCCCCGGCGCAGCAGCGTGGTGAAAATGGCGGCCAGCGCGGCCATGCCCGTTGAAAAGCTGACCGTGCCCTTGCCGCCTTCCATCTGGCTGATCTTGGCCTCCAGCGCCGTCGTGGTCGGCGTGCCCTGGCGCGCATACGTGAAGCCCGCCTTGCCCTGGAATACGGCAGCCAGCTCGCGCGCGTCGTCGTAAGCGAATTCGGACGACGGGTGCATCGGCTTGTGCACCGCTCCGTGCTCGACGGATTGATTGCGGTCGGAATGGAGAATCGTGGTGGTAAAGCCGTTCTGGTGCATGATGGGCTGACGCAATTGAAGAAGGGAATCTACAGGGTGGGACGGATCACGATTGGCGCTGGCGCACGGTCTCGTACAAGCAGACGGCGCTGGCGACGCTGACGTTCAGGCTTTCCACCGAACCCAGCATCGGGATGTTCACGAGCTGGTCGCAGGTCTCGCGCGTGAGGCGGCGCATGCCCTCGCCTTCCGCGCCCATGACCCAGGCCATCGGCTGGCGCGCATCGACCTTGTGCATGCTGTCGGTGGCCTGATCGTCCGTCCCGACGAGCCACACGCCCCGGTCCTTCAGGCTGCGCATGGTGCGCGCCAGGTTCGTCACCATCAGGTACGGCACCGTGTCCGCCGCGCCGCAGGCGACACGCTGCACGGTGGCGTTCAGCCCCACCGCCCGATCGCGCGGCGCGATCACCGCATGCACGCCCGCCGCGTCGGCGGTGCGCAGGCAAGCGCCCAGATTGTGCGGGTCGGTCACGCCATCAAGGATCAGCAGCAGCGGCGGCCCTTCGATCACGTCGAGCACTTCGTCGACATCCACCGCCAGTTGGCGCTCGTCGGCCAGCGCCACCACGCCCTGGTGACGCGTGCCGCGCGCCAGGCCGTCCAGGCGTTCCATCGGAACCGGGTGAAGCCGGCAGCCGGCGCGCTCGGCCTGCTCGATGAATGTCTGCATGCGCTTGTCGCGGCGCGAGGCCTCGACGTAGATTTCCTTGATCGACTCGGGCGCGTGACGCAGCCGCGCGACAACCGCGTGAAACCCGGCCAGGACTTGGGTCGACGCCATAAAACAATACCTTTAGATAAACGAATACCCGCCCCAGAGGGGGCGGGCCGCCGGACAGCGCCGGCACTAACCGCAATGTTACCCCCTTAGGCCACGCCGCCAAACGACGGCATGGCCATAAGGATCCGCGCCGCCGGTCAGTGGCGCTTGCGGACGGCCTTCTTGGCGGGCGCGGCCCGCTGGGTGGTCTTGGGCGGCTTGCCGGCCTTCTTGGCCGAGGCTCGCCGTTCCTTGGCGGTCTGGCCCTTCAGGCTGGCGGGCTTGGGAGAGGCTGCCTTCTTGACCCGGCGCACGGGTTCGTCGGGCCCGCGCGCCGACGCCTTGCGCAGCGCGTCGAAGCTCGTGCCCTGCACCAGGCGGAACTCGATGCGGCGCGCTTCCAGGTCCACGCGCGCGACCTGCACCTGCACCTTGTCAGTCAGGCGGTAACGCATGCCGGTACGCTCGCCGCGCAGTTCGTGCAGGGCGTCGTTGAACTGGAAATATTCGCCGCCCAGTTCCGACACGTGCACCAGGCCCTCGACGTGCAACGTGTCCAGCGTGACGAAGATGCCGAAGCTTGCCACCCCGGTGACCGTGCCGCTGAAGTCTTCGCCCACGCGCTCCTTGACGAACCAGCACTTGAGCCAGGCCTCGACATCGCGCGACGCCTCGTCGGCGCGGCGCTCGCTGGCCGACAGCACCAAGCCCATCTTTTCCCAGATGGCCTGCTCGTGTTCGCGCTGGCTGCGGCCGATGACGACCGCGTGATCGTCCAGGCTGGGCACATAACGCTGCCCCGCGAGCAACGCTTTGATGACCCGGTGCGTGAGCAGGTCGGGATACCGGCGGATCGGCGAGGTGAAGTGGCTGTAGCCCGGATAGGACAGGCCGAAGTGGCCCATGTTGTCGGGGCTGTAGACCGCCTGCTGCATCGAGCGCAGGCACATGGTCTGCAGCAGCTGGTAGTCGGGACGCCCGCGCACGGAATCCAGGAAATCGCCGTAGTCCTTGGCCGTGGGCATTTCGCCCCCGCCCAGCGACAGCCCCATGGTGCGCAGGAATTCGCGCAGCGACTGCAGGCGCTCGGGCGTGGGACCCTCGTGGATCCGGTACAGGCCCGGATGCTTGCTGCGCGTCATGAAGTCGGCCGCGCAGGTGTTCGCGGCCAGCATGCACTCTTCGATCAGCTTGTGCGCGTCGTTGCGCACGGACGGCACGATCTGTTCGATGCGGCCGAGCTCGTTGCAGACGATCTTGGTTTCAACCGTGTCGAAATCGATGGCGCCGCGCTTCTTGCGGCCTTGCGACAGCAATTGGAAGAGCTCGTACAGGTGCTGGACCTGCGGCATCACGCTGCGCATCGCATGCGCGGCCGGACCGCCCGGCTGCTGCAGCGCCGCCCAGATGTTGGTGTAGGTGGTGCGGGCGTGCGAGTGCATGACCGCGTTATAGAACTGGTACGCCGTGACCGTGCCGGCCTTGGCGCCGCTGGCCGGGATGACCATGTCGCACACCAGCACCAGACGGTCGACGTCAGGGTTGAGCGAGCACAGGCCGTTGGACAGCGACTCGGGCAACATGGGAATGACCCGGCGCGGGAAGTAGACGCTGGTGCCGCGCTCCATCGCATCGTCGTCCAGCGCATCGCCCGGACGCACGTAATGGCTGACGTCGGCAATGGCGACCAGCAGGCGCCAGCCCGGACGCTTGCGCTGGCCCGTACCCAGCTCGACCGGCTCGCAGTACACCGCGTCGTCGAAGTCGCGCGCGTCCTCGCCGTCGATCGTGATGAGCGGCACGTCGCGCAGGTCGACGCGGTCTTTCAGGTCGGACTTGCGGACGGTGTCGGGCAGGCGCGCGGCCTGCTTCAAGGCGCCTTCGGTGAAGTCGACCGGCACGTCGAACTTGCGCACGGCAATTTCGATTTCCATGCCGGGATCGTCGATCTCGCCCAGCACCTCGGCCACGCGGCCGAGCGGCTGCGTGTGGCGCGTGGGCTGCGCCATGATTTCCACCGCGACCACCTGCCCGTGCTGGGCGCCGTTGGTGTCGCTGGGCGGAATCAGGATGTCGTGCTTGATGCGCTGGTCTTCGGGCACGACGATGGACAGGCCGTGCTCGTGCAGAAAGCGGCCCACCAGCTTGTTGGTGCGGCGCTCGATGACTTCGACGATGGTGCCTTCCGGCTTGCCCCGGTATTCGCCCGACGGCTTGACCAGCACGCGGTCGCCGTGCAGCACCTTGAGCATTTCGCGAGGCGACAGGAACAGATCCGGCCCGCCGTCATCGCGCAGCAGGAATCCGAAGCCGTCGCGATGCCCCAGCACCTTGCCCGCCACGAAATCGAGCTTGGTCGCCAGCAGCAGCACCCCCTTGCGATTGGGCAGCAACTGCCCGTCGCGCTCCATCGCACCGAGGCGGCGCTCAAAGCCCACCATCGTCGCCTCGCGCTCGACGCCCATGCGTTCGGCCAGCTCAGCCGGCGACAATGGCGAACCCGCGGCGCGCAGCGCTGTCAGGATGGCTTCACGGGACGGAACATCAGGGTCGAAGTCCGGCGGCGCTTCGGGCAAGGGTGTTGATCTGTTGTTATTCGATTCGTTATTCGATCGTTTTGCCAAAGCTAAATTTTCCGTATATAATGCGCAGCTTCTGTGGTTCGCCCAAGGCTGAACACTGAAGCAGAAATGGTCAGAAGAGTTAGAAGCCGAATTAAAAAGCTGATAACTCGGGTTGAAAAAAACCCATTGTAAAACCAACTGCATTCGGACGCATGGATTAGTTCAAGGTTTAGAGCTTGAATCTAAGTCACGCGACTGGAACGCAGCGTAGCACATAGTTCTGACAGTATCTTTCAGTGCCCAGGTGGCGGAATTGGTAGACGCGCATGGTTCAGGTCCATGTGCCGCAAGGTGTGGAGGTTCGAGTCCTCTCCTGGGCACCACGGAATTCTAATCAAGGCAGTTTCAAACTGGCTTGATCAAAAGGCTAAGAGCCCCGGAAATCGAAAGATTCCCGGGGCTTTTGCTTTCCGCGGGGCTTTTGCTTTGCCGGGCGATTTACGTTGCCCCACGCGTTTTGCTTTCCCCGGTCAGCGCCAGGGCACCTTGCGATTCAAATGATGACGCGCGTAAAGGTCCGCGCCCATGCCGTCGATCTGACCATCGATCAACGCCTCGAACGGCGCCAGCAGCGCGTCGAAGTTGCGCGGCGCCTCGATGGCATTGAGCGCGTGCGTCACGGCCTCGATGGTGGACAACGCGCCCGGCACATCGGCATGGCGCACACGGTAGCGCGTCGACAGGCCCGGCGGCAGCATGACGCGCGGCAGCGCGGCAAGCGCCGGGTTGATGTGCAGCAGCTTGCGCGCATGCCCCCACGTGCCGTCCGGCACGATCAGCCGGATGGGCGTGTCCATGTCCTGACCATAGCCCGGCGTCAGCACGTCGGCGCCCTCTCCCGGAAACAGCAGGCGCGGGGCGCACCCCGGCGCTGCCCAATCCGCCTCGGAAAAATATTCACCGACGACACGGCGCGCGCCCGCGATTCCCAGCACTGCCAGGCGCGCCGTGTTCAGCGCGTGGCGCGCTTCGCTGGGATGCTGCAGGACCACCACGCTGGTGCGGCAGGACAACGACGGGATCAGAGCGCAAAGGCAATGCGACAGCGGGCGCAGACAGCGCGTGCAGAGGGATCGAGACATGGCCGACACTATATCGAAAGCGGACCGCACAAAAAAAGTGAAAAAAATGCAGACGAAGTTGCACACTTCAAAAAAAGTGTGCATAATCTCGTTCCTCTGCTGCTGAACACGAAACGGACGCGAAAGCGACGCAACATGTGAAGCAACAGCGCCCAGGTGGCGGAATTGGTAGACGCGCACGGTTCAGGTCCGTGTGCCGCAAGGTGTGGAGGTTCGAGTCCTCTCCTGGGCACCAATTACTACATCACGAGGTACCTGTCGTGATGCGCCAAAAGAAAAACCCCGAATGCGAAAGCGTTCGGGGTTTTTGCTTTGTGCGCGCCAAACTGCGGAGGGCGAGGCGCCGCCGCGCATCGGCTGCGGCGCACGCCCCCAGCGCGGCGCGCTACTTCAACGTGCGCGTCATCACCACGTGCGGAATTCCGGCCTCGACGAACTCTTCGCCTTCGGCCTTGAAGCCATGCGCTTCGTAAAAGCCCGCGGCGTGCGTCTGGGCATGCAACACCAGCATGCGGTGGCCGTCGCCGTGCCCCTGCCCGATCAGCGCATCGAGCAACTGCCCGCCCACGCCCATTCCGCGCGCGCGCTTGTGAACCGCCATGCGGCCGATGTGACCGTCGGGCAACAGGCGCCCCGTGCCCATCGGCGTGCCATCGGGTCCATACGCCACGGCATGCACCGACACCGCGTCGTCGTCATCCATCTCGATTTCCGGCGGCACGTTCTGCTCGACCACGAAAACCGCGTGGCGCACCGAATAAGCGTCGTCGCGCAAGCGATCCCAGGTTCCCAGCGCAATACGCACCGTTGCTTCTTTGTTGGCCGACATGTCCTACCCCTACGTTGCAGCAAATGAATAACTGAATCCTACGCCGCATTTTCGCAAGGATGAAGAAGGTGCGAAAAGGGGTACGATCGCGGCTTGCCCTTGCCGCCCTTGGTCCGCCATGACGCCTGCCGCGCCCCCTGCCTGGTTGAAAGCCGCACCCGCGCTCTTTCTCGTGCTGTGGTCCAGCGGCTTTGTCGTGCTCAAGGTGGGCCTGGCCTATGCCGATCCGCTGACGTTCCTGGCGTTGCGCTACGCATGCGTCGTGTTGATCCTTGCGCCGCTGCTGCTGGCGCTGCGGCCGCCGCTGCCCACGCGGGCCAGCGCATGGGGTCACCTGGCGATGGTGGGCCTGCTGCTGCAGGCCGGCTACTTCTGCTTCACCTACCTCTCGCTCAAGCAGGGAATGTCGGCGGGCGGCGTGGCCCTCATCACCTCGCTTCAACCCATCCTCATCGGCCTGCTGGCGCCCGCGCTCGCGCATGAACGCGTCGACGCCAGGCGGTGGGCCGGCCTGGCGCTGGGCGTGGCGGGCGCCGCGCTCGTGATCGTGGCCAAGGCCTCGATCGACGTGCTGGCGCCGCTGGGGCTGGGATTCGCGGTCGGCGCGCTGCTCTGCCTCACGGGCGGCACGCTCTACGAAAAGCGCTTCGGCACGCAGATCCATCCCGTCGCCTCCAACTTCGTCCAGTATGGCGTGGGCCTTGCCGTGTCCGCGCCGTTGGCATTCTGGCTGGAACCCATGCGCATCGAATGGACCGGCCCCTTGCTCGGCTCGCTCGCCTATCTGGTCGTCGGCAACTCCCTGGTCGCCATCACCCTGCTGCTGGCCATGATCCGCCATGGCGAGGCCTCGCGCGTGTCAGCGCTGTTTTTCCTGGTGCCGCCCTGCACGGCGATCATTGCGCTGCTGATCCTGCGCGAGCCCATTCCCCCGCTGGCCTGGCCTGGCATGGCGCTGGCCGCGCTGGGCATCCTGCTGGTGACCCGCAAGCCGGCCAGCGACGCCAAGTAGAATGACCGCCTTTCCGCCCTTGCGCCCTCGCCCATGAACGCCGTCGTCACCGCCGCCCTGCCGGTCTTTGCGCTGATACTGACCGGCTGGCTGGCCGCCCGCTGGCGCATCCTGGGCACCCACGCGACCGACGCGCTGAATCGCTACGTGGTGTACCTGTCCTTGCCCGCGCTGCTGTTCCGCGCCATGACGCAGGTGGACCTGGCGCAGATGGCGCACTGGGGCTTCGTCGGCGCGTTTGCGGGCGGCATCGCCATCACGTTCGTGGTTTCGTTCCTGGCGCGCGGGCGCCGCGCGCAGACGCTCACCGACCGCAGCATCGAAGGCCTGGCGGCGTCCTACGCCAACGCCGGATACATGGGCATTCCGCTGTGCCTGGCGCTGCTTGGCGCCGACAGCCTGGCGCCCGCCACTTTCACCACGCTGCTTACCGCAAGCGTGCTCTTCGGATTTGCCATCGCCCTCATCGAGTTCGATCGGCAGCAGACGCCCAACCTGCCCGCGACGCTGCTCAAGGTAGGCCGCGCCCTGATCCGCAATCCGCTGCTGGCCGCCCCGGTCCTTGGCCTTGCGTGGGCGGCCACTGGTGCCCGTCTGCCCGAAGGCGTCGACCGCTATGTGGCCTTGCTGGGCACGTCCGCCAGCCCGTGCGCGCTGGTGACCATCGGCCTTTTTCTGGCGCAGACGGAAACCGCGGCCTCCGGACCGGGCGTGATGCGCCTGGTGCTGGGCAAGCTGCTCCTGCAACCGGCCGCGACTGCGGTGCTGGCGTTCTACGTGTTCTCGATGCCGCCGCTGTGGGCCTGGACGGCCGTGCTGATGAGCGCGCTGCCCATCGGCACCGGACCGTTCATGCTGGCCAAGATGTATGGACGCGACGCCCGCGTGACCTCGCGCGCCATCCTGGTCAGCACCGTGGCATCGGTGGTGACGGTCAGCCTGCTCGTCGCGTGGATCAGCGCGCACCCCGTCTCGTGAACTCACCAGCGGCTCTATATAACTTGACGTTATTGCTAAAGCACGAATCCTTGGTTTGAGATATTTACTGACAGGACTAGACTGACGTCCATTCCCACGGGTGCGCCTTTCGCACCCGTTTGCATTTACGACTTGATCCTCGGGATTTTCATGAGCGCCAACGCCTCCTCCCTGCCGCTGCCCTCGGCCCTGCCGCCCATCCACATCAATCGCAAGCCGCTCTGGATTGCGGTGCTGCTGGTCGTGGCCGGCGCCCTGTACCTGAACCAGACCGTCAGTTGGCGCCAGGGCGCGCTGTGGGTGGTCGGCGCACTGCTTGGCGTCACGCTGTACCACGCTTCGTTCGGTTTCACGCAAGCCTGGCGCGTGTTCGTGTCGGACCGCCGCGGTGCCGGCCTGCGCGCGCAGATGCTGATGCTCGCCGTGGGCGTGCTGCTGTTCTTTCCCTTTCTGGCCGCCGGCACGCTGTTCGGTCAGCCGGTCAACGGCTTCGTGTCGCCCCCGGGCGTCTCGGTCCTGCTGGGCGCGTTCCTGTTCGGCGTCGGCATGCAGCTGGGCGGCGGATGCGCGTCGGGCACGCTCTTCGCAGTGGGCGGCGGCAACACCCGCATGGTGGTGACGCTGCTGTTCTTCATCGTGGGTTCGGTCATCGCCACGGCCAACTTCGGCTGGTGGTCCAGCCTGCCGGCGCTGGCGCCCACGTCGCTCATCAAGACCTGGGGCCTGGCGCCCGCGATCCTCGTCAATCTGGCCGTCTTTGCGCTGATCGCCTGGATCGCCACCACGCTGGAAAAGCGCCGTCATGGCCACGTGATTTCCTTCGCCTCGCGCACGGCTCGCCCCGTTTCGCTGCTGCAGGGTCCGTGGCCCCTCGTGTGGGGCGGCGTGGCGCTCGTCGTGCTGAACTTCGCAACGCTGGCGCTGGCCGGACGCCCCTGGGGCATTACGTCCGCTTTCGCCTTGTGGGGCGCCAAGACGCTGGATGCCCTGGGCGGCGACGTCGCCACCTGGGCCTACTGGGCCAAGCAGCCGTCGCTGGCCGCGCCGCTGCGCCAGGATGTCACCACCGTCATGGACATCGGCCTCATGCTGGGCGCGCTGGCCGCCGCCAGCGCGGCCGGCAAGTTCGCGCCCGTCTGGAAGGTGCCGGCGCGCTCGCTCGCGGGCGCCGTGATCGGCGGCCTGCTGCTCGGCTATGGCTCGCGCCTGGCCTTCGGCTGCAACATCGGCGCCTACTTCAGCGGCATCCTGTCGGGCAGCCTGCATGCCTGGCTGTGGCTGCCTGCCGCGTTCGCGGGCAGCGCACTGGGCGTGCACCTGCGCCCGCTGTTCGGCCTGGCCGTCGAAAAGACACCGCCGGCGTCCAGCTGCTGAGAAACAGTGTTCCAGCAATGGCCTCCTGATGCAGGAGGCCATTTTTTTTGCCCCGCCGCCAGGCCAGTGAACATGCGCCTTTCAGGCTATCCCCCGGCTGCGCAAGGCCCGCGCCGGCGCGCGCGCGCACGGCCCGCCATTCATCCGGCAGCCAGCGGCCCTGGTGTATGGTTGCTGCATTCCGAAAAGCGGAGACGGACATGAACTGGATAGCCGGCCGATTCACGGCCTTTCTGTTGACCCTTGCAGGCGCGGCCATCACCGCGGCCCTGGCCGCCACCGCGTCGTTGTGGTGGCTTGCGGCAGCCGTGCCGCTGGCGCTGCTGGGCGTGCTGGGCGTGTACGACCTGATCCAGCCGCGGCATGCCATTCGCCGCAATTATCCGGTCATCGGCAACCTGCGATTCCTGTTCGAATTCATCCGCCCCGAGATCCGCCAGTACTTCCTGGAGGACGACACGCAGGCCTCGCCGTTTTCGCGTGCGCAGCGTTCCATCGTCTACCAGCGCGCCAAGCGCGAGATCGACAAGCGCCCCTTCGGCACGCAGGAAGACGTCTACGGCGACCGCTACGAATGGATCAACCATTCCATGTCGCCCTCGCATATCAACGACACCGACTTTCGCGTCACCGTGGGCGGGCCCGACTGCACGCAGCCCTATTCCATGTCGGTGTTCAACGTGTCGGCCATGAGCTTTGGCGCGCTGTCGGCCAACGCGGTGCTGGCGCTGAACGAAGGCGCGCGGCAAGGCGACTTTGCGCACGACACCGGCGAAGGCGGCATCAGCCGCTACCATCGCCAGCCGGGCGGCAGCCTCGTCTGGAACATCGGCTCGGGCTATTTCGGTTGCCGCGACGAGCACGGCGCGTTTTCGGAAGAAGCGTTTGTGCGCAACGCCTGTACGCCGCAGGTCAAGATGATCGAGATCAAGCTGTCGCAAGGCGCCAAGCCGGGCCACGGCGGCATCCTGCCGGCGGGCAAGGTAACGATCGAAATTGCCGAGGCGCGAGGCGTGGCGCCATGGCAGGACTGCAATTCGCCCGCCAGCCATTCCGCGTTCGACAGTCCGATCGGCCTGATGAAATTCGTGGCGCGCCTGCGCGAGCTCTCCGGCGGCAAGCCCGTCGGCTTCAAGTTCTGCGTGGGGCATCCCTGGGAGTGGTTCGCCATCGTCAAGGCGATGCTTGAAACCGGCATCACCCCGGACTTCATCGTGGTGGACGGCGCGGAAGGCGGCACGGGCGCGGCGCCCGTGGAATTCGTGGATCACGTGGGCACGCCGCTGCGCGAGGCGCTGCGACTCGTGCACAACACGCTGATCGGCGTGAACCTGCGCGACCGCATCAAGCTGGGCGCGTCCGGCAAGATCATCACTGCGTTCGACATGGCCCGCGTGATGGCGATGGGCGCCGACTGGTGCAACGCCGCGCGCGGCTTCATGTTTGCCATCGGCTGCATCCAGGCCCAGGCCTGCCACACCGGCAAATGCCCCACCGGCGTCACCACGCAGGATCCGCTACGGCAACGCGCGCTGGTGGTGCCCGACAAGGCGCAGCGCGTGGCCAATTTTCACAAGAACACGCTGCATGCACTTGCAGAACTGCTGGCCGCGGCCGGCCTGACCCACCCGGGCCAGTTGCGCCCGCACCATATCGCGCGACGCATCTCGCCCAGCGAAATCCGCCTCTTGTCCGCGCTGTTTCCGGAGCTGGCGCCTGGCGAGCTGTTGCGCGGCGAGTTCCGGCACCAGGTCTTCCGCGCAGGCTGGGCGATGGCGCAGGCGCAGTCGTTTCAGCCCACCCACGACATCACCACGGCCCTGGCGCGCGAGCACGCCGCACAGGCCGCCGCGGCCGGCAACTCCTGAACGGCGCTGACGGGCGGCGCGGACAGGATCCGAGCCGCCCGCGCACCCGCTACAACCAGCGCTCGAACATGCGCGAGAACGACTCCATGAAGCGGTCGTCCAGGCCGCGCTCCTTCCAGGCCTCGGGCGTCACCTGCTCGGCATCGGCCACGTCGCGCTGGAACAGCGCCTCCATCTCGGCCGCGAACTCCGGTCCCAGCACCACGGCGTTGATCTCGTAGTTCAGCGCAAAGCTGCGCCAATCCATGTTGCTGGACCCCACGGTCGACCAGACGCCATCGACCACCGCCGTCTTCGCATGCAGCAAGGCGTCGCGACGTTCGTAGATCTTCACGCCAGAGCGCAGCAGATCGGTGTAGTGCGAACGCCCGGCATGAAACACCAGCGACGAGTCGCTGAAGCCCGGCAGCACCAGCACCACGTCCACCCCGCGCCGCGCCGCGGATTGCAGCACCTCGATGAACGCCGGATCCGGCACGAAGTACGCCATCGTGATGTGGATGGATTTCTGCGCGCTTTCGAACGCCGACATCAACGTCAGATAGACCGTGTAGCCGTCGCTGCGATCGGGCTGGTTCGCAAGGATGCGGACCGCGGTGTCGCCGACCGCAGGCGCAACGTGCGAATCGCCGCCCTTGATGGGCTCCTTGGCCTGCGATGCCCAGCCGGCCTGCAACACCTGTTCCAGCTGCGCCACCGCCGGCCCTTCGATGCGCAGGTGCGTGTCGCGCCAGGGCGCGGAGTCGGCATCCTTGGCGGGCTCGCCCGCCTTGGCGCCCGAGCCGCCGCCGGATCCCGACGACCCGGAGCCGCTTCCGCCCGAGAACGAAGACGACTCGTACACGCTGCTGACGTTGATGCCGCCCAGGTAGCCCACCTTGCCGTCGACGACCAGCACCTTGCGGTGGTTGCGCTGATTGGGTGACCAGCCGGCGCGCGCGTTGACCGGATTGACGGGATTGAAGACCGCCACCTGCACGCCCGCATCGCGCATGCGCTGGAAGAGGTCATCGGGCGTCTTGATCGTGCCGACCGCGTCCACCATCAGCGACACCTCGGCGCCGCGGTTGCGCGCCGCGATCAGCGCGTCTGCAAAGCGATTGCCCTCCGCATCGTCGTCGAAAATGTAGGTTTCCATGTGCACGTAGCGGCGCGCCTGGGCGATGGATTGGAGCATCGCCTTATACGTGCTGGGCCCGTCGGCAAGCAGGCGCACCCGATTTCCCTTGACCAGCGGCGCGCCGCTGACCGCCTGCTCCACCGCCAGGTGCCGTGCAAGAAAATCATCCTTGGGGGTTTGAGGGTCCGCAGCAATGCCTTGCCCGCGACGATAGCTGTCCTGTGCCGCATCCGCGGACAGGCCTGCTTGCGCGGCGCGCGCGTGCCGCTCCTGCGCGTCGGGGACGCTGGCGCAGGCGGCGAGCACGGATGCGACGCACGCAAACAGGACGGCGCGCGCCCAGCGGCGCGCGTCGGTCGTCAGTGCTTGCAGGGCATTGCGCGGCCCACCCCGGCTCAATGCCGGTAATGGGCTCATCATGCGTCTCTAGCGTCGATTACCCGCCACGAAAATGCAGCCGAGCACGGCGCCCACTATCGCCGCCACGCCGACCGACTTCCATGCATTCTCATGCACGTATTCGTCCGCGTAAGCGGTGGCCCGGCGGGCTCGTTCGCGGGCGACGCCTTCCCAGCCGCCAGCGGATTCACGCGCATCGGCGAGCTGGCGCTTCAAGCGCGCGCGCGCCGCTTCGATTTCGGAGCCCGTATACGACGCGGTCGAACGCAACAGATCTTCCGTGCCGGCGAGCAGCTCGTGGAAGCTGTCATTCACGCGTTCACGATGCAAAGCCATTTCAGCGCGCTGGTGCTTTCGATTCATGCTAGCTCCTTCGATTTTTTCTTGGAAGTCCCATTGTCCACACCAACGGCCCAAAACTGCCCGAGCTTTCGCAACCAGCGGTAAACCGATATTTCAGCGGCCCGAAACTTGCTGATGGCGGAGTCGGAACGCCCGCGCGTGACCTTGCAGCCCCTTCCCGTATTCCGCCAAACGCGGTTTCGATTTCGTAAAAGTCCATTGCATTCAGAGGCCTGGCGCTTGACACGCAAACCCCCTCAGCCGCCACAATGAGTCTTTGCAATGCGCTTCAACCGCCCCAAAAAGGAACTGAACGCATGGTTTCTCCTTCCGCACTCCTTGCCGCCGTCGCCCCCGAATTCATCGCGCAGGAGCCGCAGCACCCCAGCGCCGAGCAGATCGAATTGCACGAAGGGCTGCTCGACAGTGCCGCCCACATCGATCCCAAGTTCCTGTACGACGCGCTCGGCTCGTCGCTGTTCACGGCCATCACACAACTGCCCGAATACTATCCAACGCGTTGCGAAGACGAGATCTTCCAGCGCCACGGCAAAGATATCGCGCGCCACGTTGGCCCCGTGCAGGCCATGATCGACCTGGGCGCCGGCGATTGCGTCAAGGCCGAGCGGCTGTTCGCCAGCCTGCGGCCCAGCCACTATGTGCCCGTCGATATCTCGGCCGACTATCTGCAGGCAGCCGTGCGGCGCCTGAAGCTTTCGTATCCGGACATGCGGATCACGGCTGTCGGCCAGGATTTCTCGCATGAACTGGCGATGCCCGAAGGCGTTCCGGCACAGCAACGCCTGTTCTTCTATCCCGGCTCCAGCATCGGCAATCTGGGTCCCGATGCCGCGTATGCCATGCTGCGGCGCATCCGCGAAGCCTGTCCCGGCGGCGGACTCGTGGTCGGCGTCGATCGGGTCAAACCGAAGAGCGTGCTGGAACCGGCGTATGACGACGCCCTGCACCTGACGGCCGCGTTCAACCTGAATCTGCTGCGCCACGTGAACACCGTGCTCGGCAGCGATTTCAACGTCGATGACTGGCGCCACGTGGCGCTCTTCAACAGCGAACGTTCGCGTGTCGAAATGCACCTGGAGGCGCAGCGCGCTGTGCACGTTGCCTGGCCCGGCGGCCATCGCGAGTTCAAGGCCGGCGAACGGATCCACACCGAGAACTCCTACAAATTCACGCCGCAAGCCTTCAGCGATCTGCTCCACCGCGCGGGCTTTCGCGACATCGCGCACTGGTCGGACGCCCGCGACTGGTTTTCTGTTTTCAGCGCCCGCGCCTGACGCAGGGCGCCCACGATTCTGGAGATATCCCCATGGACCCCGCATGCCTGCTGACTCATCCCGCCATCGGGCCTTATGCCAGCGGACAAGCCGGACAGCACGACCGGTACGACGCCGTACGCTCCACCACCGCCGCCTTGGCCGCGCCCTTGAGCGCGGAGGATTGCCAGGTGCAATCCATGCCCGATTGCAGTCCGGTCAAATGGCATCTGGCGCACACCACCTGGTTCTTCGAGACCTTCCTGCTGGCGCGCCATGACGCGTCCAGTCCGCCCTTCCATCCGCAATACCGGATGCTTTTCAACTCCTACTACAACGCCGTCGGCGCAAAACATCCGCGCCCCCAACGCGGCCTGTTGTCGCGCCCGCCGCTGTCGGAAGTGCTGCAATACCGGCAACACGTTGACGAAGCGATGCACCTGCTGATCTCGCGCCTGGGCGGCAACGATCCCGAATTCGACGCGCTGCTCGAGCTTGGCCTCAATCATGAGCAACAGCATCAGGAACTCATCCTGACCGATCTGAAGCACATGCTGTCGGCCAATCCGCTCAGGCCAGCGTACGTCGCGCCGGGCCAGCCCGCGCAGCCGCCCGCTACCACACCGGGCTGGACCCGGTACGACGGCGGCATCACTCGCATCGGCCACGACGGACGCGGCTTCGCCTTCGACAACGAAGGGCCGGCCCACGACGTCCTGCTGACGCCCTTCTCCCTGTCCGATCGCCTCGTGACACAAGGCGAATACCTGGCCTTCATGCACGACGGCGGGTACCAGCGGCCCGAACTGTGGCTCTCGATGGGATGGGACATGGTGAGCGCACAAGGCTGGCGCGCCCCGCTGTATTGGGAAAGCTCGGACGATGCGTGGCGCGTCTTCACGCTACGCGGCATGCAGGACCTGGAGCTGCACGCCCCGGTCACGCACGTCAGCTACTTCGAGGCCGACGCCTACGCCCGCTGGGCCGGCGCGCGCCTGCCGCGCGAAGCGGAATGGGAACACGCCGCGCGCCAGTTGTCGGAGGACACCTATTCGGCCCGCGCGAACATGCTTGAAAACGGTCACCTGGACACGCGCCCCGCCCCGGCGCGCCACAGCTCGGGCGGTCCCGTGCAATTGTTCGGCGACGCGTGGGAATGGACCTCAAGCGGCTATGACGCCTATCCCGGGTTTCAGCCCAGCGCGGGCGCCGTCGGCGAATACAACGGCAAGTTCATGTGCAACCAATACGTGCTGAGGGGCGGCTCGTGCGCGACGCCGCGCGACCACATCCGGCCCAGCTACCGCAACTTCTTTCCGCCAGAGGCGCGCTGGCAGTTCTCGGGCATCCGCCTGGCACGGGATGTCTGAAGGGCGGCGCGAGACCTTATCAGCACTGGCTGAACAAGGCGTCCAGACCGGCCGAAAAAATTTGGCCTGGGCCCACTTGCACTCCAAAAAAACTTCGTGCTAGAATTTCGTTCTTCGTTGAGCGGCACTTGCAACGCAAACCGAACGGCGAAAAAAGGATGGCGCATTAGCTCAGCCGGTTAGAGCGACGGAATCATAATCCGCAGGTCCCCTGTTCGAATCAGGGATGCGCCACCAAGAAATTTAAAAGGGCCCGCACACTGTGCGGGCCCTTTTGCAATCGGGCAGGTTATTTACACCCGAAGCACCACATTAAACCCGATAGACCGCATCGCGGCGGCGGCCGCCCCAGGTGGCAGCCAGGCTCGCCACGAACGCGCCGATCAGCATCGACGCAAAGCCCCACAACGCGAACGCCGCAGCAGCCTTGCGGGCTGCGTCTGCAGCTTCCTTGGCCTTCACCTTGGCTTCTTCCGCGGTCTTCTTGGCGTTCTGGATCGCCTCGTCGACGCGGCGCTGCGCGACGGCGGGCTCCACACCGGCCTGCGCGGCCACGACCTTCACCACGTAGTCGCGATCGGCCGGCGTCATGTCGCCGCGGGTGATGCTCATGGCGACGATGCGGCCAACTTCGGCACGCGCCGCTTCAGGATCGGTGTTGGCCTCGGGACGTTCCGAGCGCATCAGGGTGTCGGTGAGATAGTCGGTTGCGCGCTCCATGCCACCGCCACTGCTCGCACCGGCAGCACCGGCCGTCGCCGCCGCGGTTGCCGCCGTGCCGGCCGTGGCCGCCACCGAAGCGCCGGCCTTGGCAACGCCGGAAGCCATCGACGCGAGCGCGGAGCCCAGCAGCGCGGCGCTGACCACGGCGCTCAGCGCCCAGACCAGAAAGCCGTGCGCGGTGTCGCGAAAGTAGACCTCATCGGAATGCACGTCGACCCATTTCGTCCGCAGGCGCCCGGCGACATAGCCGCCGATGCCGTACGAAATGATCTGCGTGAGCAACATCCAGACAATGATGCCAATGCCGATGGCGGGGGCCGACATGCCCTCCTCGCCCCAGGGCGAAACGGACAGAAAACCGAGGCCGGTGCCGCCGGCAAACAAGGCAAGCGACAGCGCCGCGGCGATCACCGCGCCGGCGAATACCGCCGCCCACGAAACGGCCGAAATGGCGGACTCACGTGGAGGCACGCCATCGGCATAAGGTTGGCTCAATGAAGACGTATTTTGCATGATCGATCCTTGTCCAGAGACTTACGCAGCCGCGCACACGCGGGTGCCAAAGCGGAAATGACGCACTGGCCTTCAATGCCAGAACAGAGCCAGCAGGATGATGATGGGAATGGGCACGCCGAGCAGCCACAACAGAATTGAGCGCATGGAAACCTCCTTGCTTCGATGAAGGGATCGGAATTGAAGTAATGCTGGCCGCAATCAGGCCAGGTCGATGGTGCCGGGCGCGCGGGGATCCGGCGCGGGCGGCGTGGGGTCGATGACGTCGGGGTTGTCCGTGGGACGGCCCGGGTCCGGACGCGGATCGTCCGCAGGCGGGTTTCCCGGGAGCGCCGGATCGTCAGGCGTGAGATCGTCCGGTTGACCGGGCTCTCGATGCGGGATCTGGGACATGATTGCCTCTCCTCAAGCAGCGCAAGATGCGCCTTGCATGAGCATCAGCAAATGGCGTGCCCAAGTCCGGTAAACGGCCGGGCGCCATGGAAGGACAGCGCGCGGCGTCAGTCCTTGCGCTTGCCGCCGCTCGCGGCCGGCGCGCGTTCGGACGTGTCGTCCGCGAGAAATGCAAGGACGGCGGCCTTGCCGGCCGTCGACGCCTCATCCTGGCTGGGATATCGCCTGTCCGAATAATTGGTGCTGCGCACATTGCCGGATTCGGGATCGAGCAAGGTAATGATCCACGCAAACTCGCCGGGCGAAAGCTGGCGGACCTGCAAAGTGGCGCGCGTGCCAGGGCGTAGTTTTTGCGGCATCTGGCGGCCTCTCCGGTGTTTTGATCACGCCATCGTAGCGCAATCGCGCCGCGTTGCCGAAGCCTGTTCCGCCGTCGGAAATTGCTGCGACCGCACACGATTTTCATGCTGCACTCTACGCGGCAAATACGCCACAAAGCCGCCCGCCGGCAAGGAAAACCCTAGGGTGCAGTCTCGCAATACAGGCGCACAATCGACACAAACATCAAGACCGCACAGCGGCGCCGCATCCCCTAAATCAGGCGAGGACGGAGACAACATGACTTACGTAGCAGTTTTCATGAGCTGTTTGATGGTTATGGGTATCGTCGCGTTGGTGATTCAAACGATACGAAGCGCAGGGCCCGAGCCCTTGCTGAAGATATCGGCGGCGATTGTCAGTTCCACTTTTGCATCGCTGCTGCTGGTTCCCTTGGGGTTCGCAGTCGCCCTGACGATGCTCGTCGAGTAAATCTCCCCCTCTCAAGACACGGCCCGGACTATCCGTTGCGGGCCGGTCTGCCGCGCGTCGCTGCCCAGCACAACAATGAACCGGCGGTGACCATTGCCACGCCCTGCCAGAACGACAGGGTGAGCGGCGTGGATAGCCACAGCGCGGCAAAGAAGGTGGAGAAGACCGGCGTGAAGTACGACGCGGTAGCCAGCAGGGTCAGGTTGCCCCGCAGTATTCCCACGTTCCACAGTGCATAGCCGCTTGCCATGGCGCCAGCGGCCACGCACAACTCGACCGTGGCGGGCGCGGCAAACACCAATGCGGGTTCCGCGCTGAACAGGTACTTGATCCACAAGACCGCTGCCGTGAGCATGAAAAACAGCGCGACGCCATTCTTGCCGTCCGCAAAGCGCTTGGTCACGTTGCAGTAAACGGCCCAGATGATGGCGCCGCTGAAGGCCAGTCCATAACTCAGAGGATTGCTCGACACATTCGCGGCGGTGCGTTCAATTGACAGCCCGTCCGTTCCGCCCACGACCCAGACGATGCCGCAAACCGACAACAAGATGCCCGGCGCCACCCACCAGCTCGCCCGCTGCCCATTGATAAGCATGGCGAACACCACCGTCAGGCATGGCCACAGGTAATTGACGATGCCCAGCTCGATGGCTTGCGCACGATCGGCCGCGAATCCCAGCGACAGCGACAGGCATATCTCATAGGCCACGAACAGCAGGCTGCCCACGATGAGATACGACCGGGGAAACGTGCGCAGCTTGGGCAATCCCAGCAACAGCACCAGGAAGATGAACCCTCCCGTATAGATCAGCGCGGCGCCGCCAATGGGGCCGAAGTTTTCACTGACGCCCCGGATCAGGCCGACGACCGTGCCCCACAGCAGGATAGCCAGCAGACCCAGGGTGGTGGCCGCGTTCCGGCCAGGATTCAATTGCATTACCGTTTCCGATTGCGCGCCGTGCATGCCCGGCAATCAGACCGGACCGGCGCCAAGGCGGCAAGTTTAGCGAAAACCCAACGGAGAAATAGCGGCATGGCCATTTCTACACGCAGGATGAGCGACGTGCTGGCAAGCACGGATTCGGGGCGCCTTTACCGCATTGAAGTGTTCTTGCGGGCGGACGAAGCGGGCGCCAGCCCCATGCCGCTTGCCGCATCGCGCTACATACTCAGAACGTCCGAAGGCGATCCTGTCGTCGCGCTGGACGACAGGCGCTATCGCTTGAAATCGGGCGAGGTCCTGACCGCGCTGTCGCCGCGCCAGGATATGTGACGCGCATGGCGACGGGCTGCGGACCTACTGGTCCTGCGCCACCCGGCGCTTGCCCAGGCCCTTGGCGCGGTACAACGCCACATCGGCCCGCTCGAGCAACTGCAACATGGTGGCGCCCGATTGGGGATACACCGCGATGCCGATGCTTGCCGACACCGCGACACGCACGTTGGGATACGGCAAGGACAGGCTCTCGACCAGGGCCTCGGCCACCAGCCGCGCGTTCTCCTGGTTGGCGCCCAGCAGCAGCACCGCGAATTCGTCGCCGCCCAGCCTTGCCGCCACGTCCGAGACCCGGATGGCGCTGGCCATGCGATCGGCCGCCTCTTTCAGGACCGTGTCGCCGGCCGCGTGCCCGTGCATGTCATTGACCGCCTTGAAGCCGTCCAGGTCGATCGCCAGGATCGAGAACGAATCGCCGCTGCGCTGGGCGACCGCCAATTCACGCAGCACCAGTTCCCCGAACAGCACCCGATTGCACAGGCCGGTGAGCGGATCGTAGTGCGCCAGGTGCTGGGCGCGCGCCAGCTTGCGCGACGCCTGCAGCATGGCAGCGCCCACCTCCTGGGCTTCCTTGATGCGCGTGGCGGGCAGGTCCACGGTCCGGCCTTCGCCCAGCGCGAGCGCCGGCGCGACCAGCCCCTGCACGGCCGACGTGAGCCGGCTAGCAAGCCTGAGCGCCAGCCACAACCCCAAACCGAACGCGAACAACGTACCCAGACCAATCCACGCGATGGAGCGGTACAGGTCCGTGGTCAGCAACTGCATGGGCGCGCCGGCGGCGACCGTCCAGCCCGACAGCGTCGACCGGCTGAACGCGGTATAGACGGGCGTGCCTTCCTTGGTGATCGTCTCCAACGAGCCTTCGCCTTCCTGCTGCACGGCGCGGGCCAGCGCCGGCACCGCTTTCTGGCCCACAAATTTGGAGGTGTCGCGGGTGCGGGCGATGATGGTTCCCGAGCCGTCCAGCACGGCGGCCACCCAGCCCTCGGGCAGGGCGCGGCGGCCCAGGACGTTGCCGATGCGCTCGGGCGACAGTCCCACGTTCAGGCTGTACACCACCTCTCCGTCCCGCACGACCGGCACGCCCAGCGCGATGGTGGGGTCCTTGGTCAGGCCGCCGGTGAAGAGACTTGTCAGCACCGGCATGCGCGTCAGGAAGACGCGACCCAGTTCATCGGGCGCCCTGCCAGTTGGCAAGGCCGTGCCGTAGGGCACCTGCGTGTTGATGATCTGCCGGCCTTCCTTGTTCGTCAGCACGTAAGTGTCGGCGATCTGAAAGCGCACGGACTCGCGCGCGCGCCGATGGAAGCCGGCGAGATCGCCCTCGACCAGATCCGGCGAGGACGCCAGCATCTGCAAACCGGCTTCAACGCCGGTGAGTTCGCGATCCAGGATCGCCGTGAGATTGCGCGCCAGGAAGATCGTGTCGCGGTAGATCCGCTCTTTCTGGATGACGTAGCTTTCGTAGACGGCGACCGTCGCCACGATGAGCGCCGGGGTAATACAGGCAAAGACGAGGGCAAGCAGCCCCGTCCGCATGGAATAGCGGCGCGCCCGGCGGCGGCGCACGCCAGCAACCGTTTCGCCGTCAGCCATCGCGCGGCCTGCCCCTCGGTCTGCCCATCGCCCTGCTATCTCTCTTCCAGGTCCGGCGTGCCTGAAAACTGGCTCTTGAGCAGCGTCAGCGCACCTTTTTCAGCCAGCGCTTCGTTGGGAAACACGTGCTTGGTGTCTTCAAGAACCGGAAAGCCGAAGACGCGCACGCGTGCGTGATATCCCTCGGGCGTTTCGGCGAACTCAATGTCGAAGTTGCGTTCCTCGATCCAGCCCGACCGATGCAGTTTCCATTCCATATCCGGCGCGCTCCTGTTTGGCGAAGTTGACACGAAAGGCCGGCCGCGGTTCGGCCAGCGCTGCTACACCTTACACCCGGCCGGGCGCACGCGGGCGCCCGGCGAGATCATTCGTCGCGGGACTGGCGATCCCTGGCAAGCGCTGCCTGCGCGCGCGCGCCGGCGCCCCCGGACGCCGGCGGCGAACCGGCCACAGGGTTGCCCGGCAGGGGCGCGCTCACTGCGTGCACACCGCCCGCGTCGCCTGCCGCGGGTGAAAACAGATCCCAGCTTGCCATGAACAACGCCGCGATGAGCGGACCGATCACGAATCCGTTCAGCCCGAACAGCGCCATGCCGCCCAACGTGGAGATCAGGATCACGTAGTCCGGCATCTTCGTGTCCTTGCCCACCAGGATGGGCCGCAGCACGTTGTCGACCATGCCGATGACCAGCACGCCGAACGCAATGAGCACCGCGCCCTTGACCACGGCACCGGTCAGCAGGAAGTACACGGCTACCGGCGCCCAGATCAGCCCCGCCCCGATCGCGGGCAGCAGCGACAGGAAGGCCATGATGACGCCCCACAGCAGCGCACCCTGGATCGAGAGGATGGAAAAGATGATGCCGCCCAGCGCGCCTTGCGCCGCCGCGACCGCGACGTTGCCCTTGACGGTGGCGCGCACCACGGTCGTGAACTTGCGGAACAGGTGCTGCTTGTGCGTGTCGCTCAGCGGCACGGCACGGCGCAGTCGCGCCGACAGCAGCGGACCGTCGCGCAGCAGGAAGAACAGCAGATACAGCATGATGCCGAAGCTGACCACGAACTGGAACGTGTCCTGCCCGATGTTCAAGGCCTGGGTGGCCAGGAACTGGCTGGCCTGCATTGCACCGGCCGTCAGCTTGTCCTGCAGGCTGGCGATATCGGCCAGGTCGAAGCGCGCCAGCAATGCGTGCACGGACGGCGGCAGTGCGTCCATCGCCTGCTGGAAGTACGCGCCAAAGTTGATTTGCCCGGACTTGATGCTTTGGTAGAAATTCGCCCCTTCGTTCACGAGCGACCCGCTGATCACGACCAGCGGAAGAATCACCAGCAGCAGCACGAGCAGCAGTGTGATGAGCGCGGCCAGATTGCGCCGCCCGCCAATGCGCGCCACCAGGCGGCGCTGCAACGGCGCGAAAAGGATGGCAAGAATGGTGCCCCAGAAGACGGCGCCATAGAACGGCCACAACAGCCAGCCGAACGCGATGGTGACCACCACGAGCAGGAGCACGAAGGTCCTGTAATGCACGCCTGAAGAATCGCTCATAGTCAGTCCAAGGCACGGCATGCGCCGCAAGAGCCGCATTGTACAAAGCGCGGCCGGGCGCCGCTGGGATCGCGACGGGGCTGGCGCATGGCTAGGGCGCGGCCGAGCCCGCGCTGGCAGCCTGCAGCAGCGTTGCGCGCGCGGCTTCCAGCCCACCCGACTGCGCGTTCAATGCTTGCAACCGCTGGTTCAGCTCCTGTTGCAAGGTCGGCTTGGCCACCTTTGTTTGCCCATCTTCGAACTGGATGTCCGCGGCATTGGCCGCCACGAAGTCGGCAATGGCCAGCGCATCGCGGGCAATCGCATCCATCCGGGATGCCGCGTCGATCAATTCCCCGGCCGGCGCCGTCACCGCCTCGTCATAGACGCCGTCATAAACGGGCGCCAGGTCGGCGGGCAAGGCAAGATCCGCGCGCGCCTTGTCTGCCTTGCCGCGCGCCGCCTGAACCTGGGCGGCACTGCCGGCCAGCGTCTTGCGTGCGGCCTCCAGGCTGCCCCGGCGCGCCACGATCTCTTCAACGGACTGAATCGTCTCCACCGACAACACCTCGCGCAGGGGCGCCGCCGCCTTGGCCAAGGCCTCCTGGAAAACCGTCATGACCTCGTACGCGTCGTCGTAGCCGCCAATGGCTTCCTTTTCCGACTTGCCCAGCATGCCGATCGGCACGAGCGTCACGTTGTTCATCCGACCCTGCAGCAACTGTATGAATGCGGCGCGCTCCTGCGGTTCCTTGTTGACGCACGCCGCCAGCAACATCGAGACGACCGCCATGCCTGTCACCCACGCGCGAACCCAAACCATGCGCATCCTGTTAGCACTCCGATTCCGCAGATTACGGCCGCACGGGGCGGGCCATTCCGGCAGATTATCCGGTAGCGCCGCCAATGGGGCCAGAAGGGGCGGAATTTGTTGCCATCGAAGCGAGTTGACACAGTGCGCGCCGCGCCGCGTGCCCGCGTCGCAGCCCTTGCGCATCCTCTAAAATCGAACATTCGGCGGCCGGTTGCCGCCTCTTCTCATTGCCTTGGCTGACGACATGACTCAGAACGCTTCCCCCCTGCCCTGGGGCTTCACCCTGCCGGATTGCCGCGGCGCAAACGCCCTGCTTCATTTCATGAATGACCTGGCGCGCGTGGTCAATCAATACCTGGGCCACGGCAAGTTGTCGGAGAAAGCGCTGGCGGATGCGCAAAAGGCGGTCAATGCCTTGCTCGAGCGCTATGTGGAAATCCAGGCGGCCCCGGAGGCCTTTGATGACGAACGTATCGAACTCGCCCTGGAAACCCAGCAGCAGCCCGATGGCACGACCGGCGCCCAGGTGGCGCTGCGCATGTCGCCACGCCTGGAAGGCCTGATCATCGAAGCCCAGCGACAGGCCCGCCCCGCAACGCACTAATAGGCAAGGGCGCACGTCCTGCGCCCTCCTTTTCGAAAATGCTTGCATAATCGCTCAAATGTCGATAATATCGACGGTTGGATCTGAAAGAGCAGACCTTTGAGGGTCAGCCCGGCCAAGCTAAACGCCTGTGGCCACCCCCTGCCAAGATCCGCCCGACAGCGCTGGCGTCCTAGCGAAGTACAACGCAAAAAACGCAACCCCAGCGCCGCATCGGGAACGCCTTCACCCGTCCGCCAGTCCGGACCGGCATGAAGCAAACCCAACCCAAATGATGGCTTCACCCGCTACCACGCGGGCGTACACCAACGCGCCGGCAATCTTGTCTTTCGCCGCGCAGCCTGAATCGATGCCCTCCAAGACTGGACGAAAGCATCACTTCGCCGGACCCGGCGCGCAAAAAACATGAGAATGCGCAAAAGGACGGCAGCAGCAATGCGTTAGTGTCATGTAGCGCGTGTCCAATCATATCCGGCGGACGCAGCGCATCAACGCACACTCATGGCGGCAATTTTCCCGCCCGGTGCGTTCACCATGGCAAGACGCAGCTTTTCCTATAACTAGAACCTAAAGAGAACACAACATGAACACTCGTTTCACCACCACCGACCTGATCCGACGCCCGGCCCACACGCAGCTCGATGACATGCCCATCCACATCGGCGACATCGTCTATCTGCAGCCGGCCGACGGCCCCGAGATTCGCGCCACGGTCATCTTCAATGCGCCGATCAACGGCACGACGACTTACACCACTGAAGTCGTGCCCTGCGGATCGGCCGTACAGAAGGCGCCGGGCCAACGCATCCGGTTCCGCCACGAGCACGTGCATCGCATCGAACCGGTGCGCCGCAACGCTCGCTGATCTGCCTCAAAACCGCCGCCTGACTAGTGCGGCGGTTTGCTTTGTGCGTGATAAAGTCCGGGCAACTCCAGTCCGCCGATCTCAACATGCAGAACAATCGTCTCGCGGTCCGTATCTGGGACCTCCCCACCCGACTCTTTCACTGGGCCCTCGTCGTCTGCATCGTCGGCGCGTTCGTCAGCGTCAAGATGGGCGGTCTGTACATGGACTGGCACGTGCGTTTCGGCTGTACGGCGCTGGGCCTGATCCTGTTTCGCCTGATCTGGGGCTTTGCCGGACCGCGCTATGCCCGCTTCGCGCATTTCGTGCGCGGCCCGGGCGCCGTGGTCCGCTACCTGAAGGGCGCCGCCGCGCCCGCGGGCCACAATCCGCTGGGCGCGCTGTCGGTCATGGCCTTGCTGCTGGTCGTGGGCTTTCAGGCGGTCAGCGGCCTGTTCACCACCGACGACATCATGACGCAGGGCCCGTTGTTCGGGTATGTCTCGGAAGCCACCGCCAGCGCAATGACGTCCTGGCACAAGCTCAACGAGTGGGTCATCATCGGCCTGGTCGCGTTGCACCTGCTGGCCGTCATCTGGTATGCGGTCGTGCGCCGCAAGCGTCTGGTGCGTGCCATCATCACCGGCAACGTCGACGCCAAGGATGTCCCGGCCGGCACGCCGCCCGCGCAGGATGGGCTGGCGGTCTGGCTGCGCGCCCTGGTGCTGGGCGCCTGCGTAACGGGACTGGTGCTGTGGATACGATCGCTCGAGATCGTGTCCGACATGTCCTTCTCCTGATCGGGCCCTGACCCGTCCTGCCATAGGTTGACACCTACGGCACGGTATCCGTAGCAGGCTACGGACTGAACACCCGGTGAACTTCATCGGGTGTTTTGCATTGTAG
>NZ_LMHN01000005.1:0-111617 GCF_001428165.1 Achromobacter sp. Root170 | reverse complement strand
GGGCACGATCGCCCACGATTGCGGTCCGGAGCCTTCGCTCCGGACTGCCCCGTTGTCATCTTCGTCCGCCTTCGGCTCCCTTCAGATTCCCTCGGGCGCATCGACGGCGCTCGCACCCACGGTGCCCGCGACGCCGTGCTGCGAGGGTCTTTGGTATGGGGCGCTTCAAGACCTGTGGACAGGGCAGGAGATCTGCGGGGCCGCCGAATTGCTGCCGCCCGGGCGGCGGCAATCGGCATATGAGCGTCTGGTCGTCGGGGCGATGTGCGCTAGCGCGCGGGCGGGGATCGGCTTGCTAATGGTGCTCTCCGACGGGGGAGGGGCGGTGATGGGCGGCGCGCGTCGACGGCCAGCTACAACCTGCCCACCTCTACGCGCGCCGCCCATCGAGCACTGGAGTTCAATTGACGATCAATGGCGGTTGTGCCGGAACTTGGCGAGAGCGTTTGCTGCTGCCGGTGTCTGACACCCTAGGATCAATGGCGGTCGTGCCGGAACTTGGCGAGACCGTTTGCTGCTGCTGGTGTCTGACACCCTCGGGAGGTGAGTTCGGCGTGAAGTGCCTCTCACCAGGGTGTCAGACACCTTGAGAGGAAGCAGCCACACGCGAAGCGTCATAGCGACGACGCAAGACGCCGCGTAAGTCCCCGGAGGCCGCCCGCGCGGCCGAACGGGGACGGGCACCGCAAGACGTTTCTCTTCCAACCGACTGCGTGCAAGAACCTCAAGAACCCGACTCCCCCCGCCGCCCGAAAAGATTCAACTGCAAAGCCCGGTGTGGCGTGGGCCTGGGGCGGGCGGGGCGTTTAGATGCGCCCGAGGGAATCCGAAGGGAGCCGAAGGCGGACGAGGATGACGACGGGGCAGTCCGGAGCGAAGGCTCCGGACCGCAATCGGAGCCCCGCCCGCCCCAGGCCCACGACGCGCCGGGCGTCTAAAGAACCCGATCCGCCGCAAGCATCAAGCCGTAAGCCACAAGCCGCAAGCCGCAAGCGGCAACCCCTTCACGCCATCAACCTAAATCCCCGCCAACAATTCACTGCCGGTGATAAACCTCACTCCCTTTCCGCACAAACTCCACCGACTTCTCCTGCATCCCCTTAGCCAGCGCTTCCTTCTCGCTGACTCCCTGAGCCGCCGCATAATCCCGCACATCCTGCGTGATCTTCATGCTGCAGAAATGCGGGCCGCACATCGAGCAGAAGTGCGCCACCTTCATCGAATCCTTAGGCAGCGTCTCGTCGTGGAATTCCTTCGCCGTATCCGGATCCAGACCCAGGTTGAACTGATCGTCCCAGCGGAACTCGAAGCGCGCCTTCGATAGTGCGTTGTCTCGGATCGCCGCGCCCGGATGTCCCTTGGCCAGGTCCGCCGCGTGGGCCGCTATCTTGTACGTGATGATGCCGTCCTTCACGTCCTTCTTGTTCGGCAGCCCCAGGTGTTCCTTCGGCGTCACGTAGCAGAGCATCGCCGTGCCATACCAGCCGATCAGCGCCGCGCCGATGCCCGACGTGATGTGGTCGTAGCCCGGGGCGATGTCCGTCGTCAGCGGGCCCAGCGTGTAGAACGGCGCCTCGTGGCAGTGTTCCAGCTGCAGCTCCATGTTTTCCTTGATCATCTGCATCGGCACATGGCCCGGGCCTTCGATCATCACCTGCACGTCGTGCTTCCACGCCACCTGCGTCAGTTCGCCCAGCGTCTTCAGTTCCGCGAACTGCGCCTCGTCGTTTGCGTCGTAGCCCGAGCCCGGGCGCAGGCCGTCGCCCAGCGAGAAGCTCACGTCGTACGCCTTCATGATTTCGCAGATCTCTTCGAAGCGTTCGTACAGGAAGCTCTCCTTGTGATGCGCCAGGCACCACTTGGCCATGATCGAGCCCCCGCGCGACACGATGCCCGTCATGCGGTCCGCGGTCATCGGGATGAACGGCAGGCGCACGCCTGCGTGGATGGTGAAATAGTCCACGCCTTGCTCGGCCTGCTCGATCAGCGTGTCGCGGAAGATTTCCCAGGTCAGGTCCTCGGCCTTGCCGTCCACCTTTTCAAGTGCCTGGTAGATCGGCACCGTGCCGATCGGCACCGGCGAATTGCGGATGATCCACTCGCGGGTTTCGTGGATGTGCTTGCCGGTCGACAGGTCCATCACCGTGTCGCCGCCCCAGCGGATCGCCCACGTCATCTTTTCCACTTCCTCGCCGATGCCCGAGCTGACCGCGGAATTGCCGATGTTCGCGTTGATCTTCACGAGGAAATTGCGGCCGATGGCCATCGGCTCCACTTCCGGGTGGTTGATGTTGGCGGGGATGATCGCGCGGCCGCGGGCGACTTCGGCACGCACGAACTCCGGCGTGATAGCGGCGGGGATGGCCGCGCCGAACGATTGGCCCGGGTGCTGGCGCAGCAGGCGCTTGACCATCTTTTCGCCGTCGGGGCCGCTGTCGCGCAGCGTTTGCAGGTAGTGCTCGCGGCGCAGGCTTTCGCGAATCGCCACGTATTCCATTTCCGGCGTGATGATGCCGCGGCGCGCGTAGTGCATCTGCGAAACGTTCGCGCCGGACTTTGCGCGGCGCGGGGGGCGCTGCAGGTCAAAGCGCATTGCCGTCAGCTTCGGATCGGTCAGGCGCGACTTGCCATAATCGCTGGTCGGGCCGGACAGCAGCTCCGTGTCGCCGCGTTCCTCGATCCATGCGCGGCGCAGTTCCGGCAGGCCGCGGCGGATGTCGATCTTGATGTCCGGGTCCGTGTAGGGACCGCTACAGTCATACACCGTCAGCGGCGGATTTTTTTCGCCGCCGAACATCGTCGGCGTGTCGTCCTGTTCGATCTCCCGGAAGGGGACCCGGATGTCCGGGCGTGAGCCCACTTCATACACGCGGCGTGATTTGGGCAGCGGTGCGACGGCCGCAGCGTCGACTTCGGCGGTCGCGGCCAAAAATTTGGGATTTGCGTTCATGGAAAGCTCCAAGCGAGTGGTTGGAGCCGATCGGGATGGACTCCCGCCCAGTACGTGCGAAGACGCGTGGCGGGAATACGCTCCCAGCATCGGCATTATCCGTACTGGTACGAAGGGACTCTCTCAACACGTCGCCGCCGTCGATGGCGGGACGAGTACCCCTGCGTGAACGCGCAGTATAGAGCCAAGCGGACGCGGCGCATTGAACAATCTGCGAGCACCGTCGCAACGCGCGCAGATAGGGCATTTGAACGAGGCTGGTATTACTGCTTTACATTTGGATTCAGTCTAGACAGACACCGCCATGCAGGTTCGGTACACTTTTTTCCACACGCCGCGTGTACAGTCTTAGAGTCTTACCGTCCGGCATCAGCCCACTTAAGAAGGAATCGAGCATGCAACTGAACCTACGCACATTGGCGCCCGCCCTCGTAGTCGTGACATTGGCGCTAGCGGGTTGCAAGACGGCCCCGACTAAGACGTCCGACGCCACGGCCACGCCCCCGGCGGGCCAGCAATCGACCACGCCCGCGGCCGCCGCGCGCGTGGATTTCTATCTGGCCAAGCGCGAACCCGGCGCCGGCCTGCGTGAAGTGAACCTGCCGGACGGCAAGCTCTATCTGCAGGAAACGCCCGTGCTCACGCGCGCCGACCTGACCGATGCCGCCGCGCTGGTGGATCGCCAAGGCCAGAACTTCGTGGGTCTGCGCTTCTCCGAAGCCGGCACCCGCAAGCTGACCGCCGTCAGCACCGCCAACGTCGGCAGCGTGCTGGCCCTGGTGATCGATCAGGAACTGGTTGCCGCGCCGCTCATCGGCGAGCCCCTGAACCGTGGCGTCCTGGCCTTTGGCGTGCCCTCGGCCCAGGCGGCATCCGAAATCGCCGCGCGCATCCGCGGCGATGCCGTGCCCGCCGCAGGCGGAACGGCACCCGCGCCGGCACCCGCTGCCAAGCCCTGATCTCGGGGTGCGCAAAAAAACCGGCTTGCGTGGCCGGTTTTTTTTCGTCTGCATTTTTGTCCTGGAAGGCGCATTCAACGTGCGCGCCAGGCGACCACGCGAACGGGACAAATTGGTCCGTTCAATGCGGCTCGCAGTGTCGTGATCTTGAAGCGTTGTCGCGGCGTGGCCCGATATGCAGCGGGCCGCAGCCCGAGGCCGCGATCAGCCGATCTTGCGGCCGCGTGGCTTGATGCCGCGGCGAAGCAGTGTCGTTTCGATGAAGGTCTGGGTTAACGCTTCGAGCATTGCCCGTTCGTCGGGCGTCAGCGATTCGAATTGCGACGGTGAAATGTTGGGATAGGGCCACGGCGCCTGCGGACGGGGCCGGCCGCCGGGGCGCGGCGCCGACTCGGAAACGCCTGATACTGGCAAAGTATTGCTCAGGTCGTAGGCGTCCAGGGGAAGCTCCATGGGACCCTTGCCGGTTTCCAGCCATTCGACTTCGATCTTCAACACCTGCGCCAGCTTGCGCGCGGATCGGCTTGAATGCCGCAGACCACTTTCGTAGCTGCCGATCGCGCTTTGCGAGATGCGCACCAGACGGGCGAGCGCCTTCTGCGTGTGGCCACGAAGAAGACGCGCATGCTTCAGTCGGTCTGAGAATGTTTTCACAGGGCGATTGAAGCTTGCCGATCTGTCACGTTGGTGGATATAAATAACACTAGGGTGATAACAGAGGGAAGGCCGCATGTGGGAGCGGGGCAGCGTATTTATCGTGCGATCCGAGGACGTTGCGGGGTGGCGGCTGGCCAGTGCGCTGCGCCAATTCGACTGGGACACGCGCGTCTTTGCATCGGTGGACGCCCTGCTCGAACACGTGTCCGGTGACGCGCCGGATCTGCTTGTCGTGCAAGGGCCTTGCGACGGCAAGGCCGATCTTGTTGACCGCGTGCGCCAAGCCGCGCCGGGCGCGCGGGTGGTGTGGCAGGACGGCGGCGCCACCACGGCGCAGCGCGCGGCGGCGCTGGACGCAGGGGTCGACGCCTGCGTGCCGGCGGACATGGAGCTCCTGGAGTGGGACGCGCTGCTGCGCAGCCTGTGCCGGCGCGCGCGGTGCGGACCGGGCGACTGGCGCGTCGTGGCATTTGGCCGCATGCTGGTGGGCCCTCGCGGCGAACGCCTGCCGCTTACCCTGCGCGAGCGCGCCGTTCTCATCCGGTTGTTCAATGCGCCCGGACACTGTCTTCATCGCGAGAGCTTCTTTCCCGCGCAAGCGCGCGATCCCCTGGACAGCGCAAGGCGCGTGGACGTGGTCGTGTCCCGGCTGCGCAACAAGGCGCGCCGGTTCAATATCGATCTTCCGTTGCTGGCGGTGCGGGGGTGGGGATATATCCTGCTGCCGCGCCTTCCTACAGCACGACCAGATTGTCCCGGTGCATGAGCTCGGGTTCGGTCATGCTGCCCAGGATGCGCGCGATCTGCGACGAAGGCTGGCGCAGGATGCGGCGCGTGTCGGCCGACGAATAATTGATCAGCCCGCGGGCGCATTCATGGCCCTGGCTGTCGACGCAGGCCACGACGTCGCCGCGGCCGAATTCGCCTTCCACGTCGGTCACGCCGATGGGCAGAAGGCTCTTGCCTTCGCGCAGCAGCGCCTGCACGGCGCCGTCGTCCAGCACCACGCGGCCACGCAGGCGCAGGTGATCGGCCAGCCACTGCTTGCGCGCCGACCACACCGGCACGACCGCCTGCAGTTCGCTGCCGATGCACTCGCCCTGGGCCAGGCGCGTCAGCACATTGCGTTCGCGGCCCGAGGCGATGACGGTATGCGCGCCGCTGTGGGCCGCGCGCTTGGCGGCCAGCACCTTGGTCAGCATGCCGCCCGTGCCGATGCCGCTGCCCGCGCCACCCGCCATGGCTTCCAGCGCGGGGTCGCCCGCCTGGGCGTGCGACATGAACTTGGCTTGCGGATTCTTGCGCGGGTCGGAGTCGTACAGGCCGCGTTGGTCCGTCAGGATGACCAGCGTGTCGGCTTCGATCAGGTTGGTGACCAGCGCGCCCAGCGTGTCGTTGTCGCCCAGCCGGATTTCGTCGGTCACGACCGTGTCGTTTTCGTTCACGATGGGCACGACACCCAGACGCAGCAGGGCAAACAGCGTGCTGCGCGCGTTCAGGTAGCGGTGGCGGTCGGCCAGATCTTCGTGGGTCAGCAGAATCTGCGCGGTGCGCAGGCCGTGTTCGGCGAAGGCGGCCTCGTAGGCCTGGCACAGTCCCATCTGGCCCACGGCTGCCGCGGCCTGCAGTTCGTGCATGACGGACGGGCGCTTGCGCCAGCCCAGGCGCGCCATGCCTTCCGCGATGGCGCCGCTGGACACCAGCACGATCTGCTTGCCCTGCTTGTGCAGGGCGGCGATCTGTGCGGCCCAGTGGGCGACCGCGGCGCGGTCCAGGCCTCGGCCTTCGTTGGTGACCAGCGATGAGCCGACTTTGGCGACGATGCGCTGGGCGTGGGTGACGACGGAAACGGCAGGTGATTCAGCAGACATGATGGCGGCCGGCTGCGGCGAAAAAAAGCGTAATCGAAAGGACTGCGATTATGGCTTATTCGTTACCGCCGCGCGGCGCGGCCGGCTTGTCCGCGTCGGTGCGCGTGTCGTCAAAGCGCGGGTCCGGCGCCACGTAGGTGCCTTCGGCCTGATCCTGCGCAAGCTGTTCCTTTTCGCGCTCGGCGTCCAGGTAGTCCTGCAGCGCGTAGATCAGGTCCTGCGTGCCTTCGCCCGACAGGCCCGAGATGCCGAACACCGGACCGGTCCAGCCGTAGAGCTCAAGGAAGCGGCGTTTGGTGTCCTCGGGGTCCGGCACCATGTCCAGCTTGTTCAGGATCAGCCAGCGCGGCTTGGCGGCCAGGTCGGCGTCATAGCGGCGCAGTTCCTCGACGATGGCGCGCGCGTCGGCGACGGCCTGCTCGACGGGATCGGCGTCCGGATCCGGCGTGGACACGTCCACCAGGTGCAGCAGCACGCGGGTACGCGCCAGATGGCGCAGGAACAGGTGGCCCAGGCCGGCGCCTTCGGAGGCACCTTCGATCAGACCCGGAATGTCGGCCACGACGAAGCTGCGCGACGGCGACGTGCGCACGACGCCCAGGTTCGGGTGCAGCGTGGTGAAGGGGTAGTCCGCGATCTTCGGCTTCGCATTGGAAATGCGGGTGATCAGCGTCGACTTGCCGGCGTTGGGCAGGCCCAGCAGGCCCACGTCGGCCAGCACCTTCAGTTCCATGCGCAGGTAGCGGTGTTCGCCTTCCTTGCCGGGTGTCCATTGCTTGGGCGCGCGGTTCACGCTGGACTTGAAGTGGATGTTGCCCATGCCGCCCTGGCCGCCGGCGGCCAGCACAACCTTCTGTTCGTGCTTGTTCAGGTCGAACAGGACTTCGCCGGTTTCGGCGTCATGGATGATCGTGCCCACCGGCACGCGCAGGGTGATGTCCGGGGCGGCAGCGCCGTATTGGTCCGAGCCGCGGCCGTTTTCGCCGTTCTTGGCGCGGTGCAGGCGTGCGTAGCGGAAGTCGATCAGCGTGTTGATGTTGCGATCGGCAACAGCGTAGATGGTGCCGCCACGGCCGCCGTCGCCGCCGTCGGGGCCGCCACGGGGAATGAATTTTTCGCGGCGAAAGCTCGCCACGCCATTGCCGCCTTTGCCGGCGACCACTTCAATGGTGGCTTCGTCTACGAATTTCATGGTGTATGCGCGTGTAGTGGGTGAGGGCGGGCGTCCACACGGGGAGCCGCCGGGAGGCAAAAGAGAGCTTACTCGCCAATTGCCTTCAAACAAAAAAGCCCTGCCGCACGCGACAGGGCTTTTGCCGTTCGGGAACTGCGGCGGACCGCGTCCCAGACCGTATGCGACCGCGGACGTGAAGTCCGCGGGCTTGCCAACCGATTACTCGGCAGCGACGATCGAAACGGTCTGCTTGTTCAATGCGCCCTTGAAGCCGAATTGAACCTTGCCGTCGACCAGCGCGAACAGGGTGTGGTCCTTGCCCATGCCGACGTTCACGCCAGCGTGGAAGCGAGTACCGCGCTGACGCACGATGATCGAACCAGCGGGAATCAATTCGCCGCCGAATGCCTTGACGCCCAGACGCTTCGATTCTGAGTCGCGTCCGTTCCGCGTAGAGCCGCCGCCCTTTTTCTGTGCCATGTTTAGCTCCTGCTAAGTGGTACCGAGTCGCTTCTTAAGCCGTGATGGCTTCGATGCGGATTTCGGTGTAGTTCTGACGGTGGCCCTGACGCTTCTGATAGTGCTTGCGACGGCGCATCTTGAAGATCTTGACCTTGTCGTGGCGGCCTTGCGCAAGAACCGTTGCCTTGACCACGGCGCCGGAGACGAGGGGCGTGCCAACTTTCAGTTGGTCGCCTTCGCCCACGGACAGCACTTGGTCCAGGGTGATTTCTTGCCCAATGTCAGCCGGTATCTGTTCTATCTTGAGTTTTTCGCCAGCGGCAACGCGATACTGCTTGCCACCGGTTTTTACGACCGCGTACATGGGGTATTCCTTAAATAGGTAAATGGGTTCGTTCGTGCTGCCTGCCCTGCTGGGCAAGAATGCCGTGCTGGCCTGCCGTACCAGTGCTGGTACTAGCGCTTGTACTAGCCGCAAATCCGCTGAAACAGGACTTGCGATGATGCCAGGCGGCGTGCACGAACAACCGACGTAATTCGGCCATTGCTGACCGAATCCGAGATATTAGCCCGGGACTTTTGGAAAGTCAAAAAGCTGTTGCAGGCTAAGGGCTTAGGTGTGGCGTGCAGGCTTCAGGCGCCCGGAATCACGCGCAGCGCAATGTCGCGCGCCACGCGGCGGATGCCTTCCGTGGCGGCTTGCCGGTGGGCGTCGTCCAGGCGGTCGGTGGGAATGGACGTGCTGACCGCCACCCGCTTGCCCAGAGGGGTCACGCCGACGAAGGCTGCAAAGCACACGAGACCGGTGGCGACTTCCTCCCGGTCGTGGGCCAGGCCTTGGCGCCGCACGTCGTCCAATTCGCGGTGCAGGTGGGCGGCATCGGCGATCGTGCGGTCGGTGACGCGGGGCAGTGCCTCGGGCAGCCGGGCGGCCAGGTCGTCGGGCGGCAGGCTGGCCAGCAGGGCCTTGCCCAGCGCGCACGCGTGTGCGGGCAGCCGCAGACCCAGGTCCGACACCAGCCGCACGGGCCGGCGCGCGTCCTCCCGAGCCAGGTAGACCACATCAAAGCCATCGAGCGCGGCCAGTTGCACGACCTCGTTGCAGCGGGCCACGAAGGCGCCGGCCGCCTGGTGAAAGGCCGTCTGAAGTCCATCGTGGCGCAGGTACGCGGCGCCCAGCGCCATCAGTTCCAGTCCGACGATATAGCCGCCGTCCAGGCGCTCGACCCAGCGGCGTTGCTCAAGGCAGTCCAGCAACAGGTACAGCGTGCTCTTTGGCATCTGGCAGGCGCGGGCCAGCTCCGCGGCCTTTACCGGAGCGGGGCGGCCGGCCAGCACGCGCAGGATGTCGTGGGTGCGGCGGATGGCGGGAACGTCGTAATCGGCGGCCATGATTCCAATATATTGGACAGATATTCAAGATGTTGGACATGATAAATGAACTCTCCTAGACTGGCTGCGCCATGCCGGGCCAGCCGGCACAGAACACGAGCCCGCCGCCGGCAGGGCACCAACGCGAGGAGACGCCATGAACCCCAGTAACCTGCTGCCCGCCGATCTGTCCGATGCCTTGCTCGTGGGCCGCGTGTGGCGGCCCGACCCCGTCGGCGGCCCGAGCGTGGTCGTGGTGCGTGGGGGAGAGGTCGTCGATATCACGGCCACGGCGCCGACCGTGTCCGACCTGCTGGACCATCCCGACCGCGTGTCGCTTGCGCGCGAAGCCAAGGGCGAATCCCTGGGTGACGCGCACGCGCTCATGGATGCCACGCTGCATGGAGCGCAAGGGCCGCATCTGCTGGCGCCCTGCGACCTGCAACCGGTGAAGGCGGCGGGCGTCACGTTTGCCATCAGCCTCTTGGAGCGCCTGATCGAGGAAGAGGCGGGCGGCGACGCCGGCCGCGCCGAGGAAATCCGCGTGCGCATGCAGGCGCTGATCGGCTCCGATCTGTCCCGGCTGCGCCCGGGATCGCCCGAGGCCATCCGCCTGAAAGCCGAAATGCTCGAGCGCGGGCAGTGGTCGCAGTATCTGGAAGTGGGTATCGGCCCCGACGCCGAAGTCTTCTCCAAGACGCCGCCCATGGCCTCGGTGGGCTTTGGCGCGCGAATCGGCGTGCTGCCCGAGTCGCAGTGGAACAATCCCGAACCCGAGATCGTGCTGGCCGTCGACAGCCGGGGCGAAGTGGTCGGCGCCACGCTGGGCAACGATGTAAACCTGCGCGACATCGAAGGCCGCAGCGCGCTGCTCCTGACCAAGGCCAAGGACAACAACGGCTCCTGCGCCATCGGGCCGTTCATCCGGCTGTTCGATGGCGGATTCACGATGGATAGCGTCCGGGGGGCCGATGTCTCGCTGCACATCGAAGGCCCCGACGGTTTCACGCTGGACGGCGTCAGCCACATGCGCGAGATCAGCCGCGACCCGCTGGACCTGGTGCGCCAGACCCACGGCGCGCACCATCAGTACCCTGACGGCTTCATGCTGTTCCTGGGCACGATGTTCTCGCCCACCAAGGATCGCAAGGGGCCGGGCACCGGGTTCACGCACGTGGCGGGCGACCGGGTGGTGATTGCCTCGGAGCGCCTGGGCGCGCTCGTGAACGAGGTGCAGCTGTCCACGGAAATCCCGCCCTGGACCTTCGGCGTGCGCGCGCTCTACGCGAACCTGATGGCGCGCGGCCTGCTGGCGCGCGGGGGCTGATCCGGCCGGGCGATCCGACCGGCTGATCCGACCGGCGCGGGGCGCCTGGCGCCGGGCTGCGCGGCCCGGGCCGCGGGCGGCCGGACTTCGCGCGCACTCCCCGTATAATCCGTGGTCGAATCCCCCGCCGACCGCTGGCGGGCCCAGCGGTAAGAGCCGTTACGCGGCTCGCTTCACACTTGTCGGATACGTCTTGAATCTCCCCGCGCTCATTGCCCCCATTGCTGACGATATGAAAGCCGTCGACGCGGTTATCCGCGAGCGGCTGAATTCCGAAGTGGTTCTGATCCGCACGATTGGCGACTACATCATTGGGGCGGGCGGCAAGCGCATGCGCCCGGCCATGGTGCTGATGGTGGCGCGCGCGTTGGGCTACGAAGGCACCCATCACCAGCTGCTGGCTGCAGTGGTGGAATTCATCCACACCGCCACGCTGCTGCACGATGACGTCGTCGACGAATCCGACCTGCGCCGCGGCCGCGAAACCGCCAACGCGGTGTTCGGCAACGCGGCCAGCGTGCTGGTGGGCGACTACCTGTACTCGCGATCGTTCGAAATGATGGTCGAGGCCGACTCGATGCGCATCATGAGCATCCTGTCCGAAGCCACCACCGTGATCGCCGAGGGCGAGGTGCTGCAGCTTCTGAACGTGCATGACCCGGACGTCTCGCAAGAGCGCTACCTGCAGGTGGTGCGCTACAAGACGGCCAAGCTGTTCGAGGCCGCCGCCCAGGTGGGCGCCGTGCTGGCGGGCGCCACGCCCGAGCAGGAAGCCGCCGCCGCCGCCTATGGCCGCCATGTGGGCACGGCGTTCCAGCTGGTCGACGACGTGCTGGACTACAGCGGCGACGCCGCCGCCCTGGGCAAGAACGTGGGCGACGACCTGCGCGAAGGCAAGCCGACCCTGCCGCTGATCCGCGTCATGGAAGTGGGCACGCCTGAGCAGCAGCAGCTGATCCGCGACGCCATCAAGACGGGCGATGCCGACTTCGCTGCCGTGGCCGCCGCCATCCAGGCCACCGACGCGCTGGAACACGCCCGCCTGGCCGCCGTGGCCGAGGCCGATCGGGCCCGCGAAGCCCTTTCGATCTACCCCATTTCCCCTTTTCAAAATTCTCTGTTAGAATTCTGCGCTTTCGCGGTGAATAGAGATCGCTAGCCAAAAACGGCGGCGAGATCGGCAGGAAGTTCACCGGGAAAGTGCAGTAATGTTTGGCGGTACTGAGCATCGCTGAATAAGTTGTCAAGATCGGGGCGTAGCTCAGCCTGGTAGAGTACTGCGTTCGGGACGCAGGAGTCGGAGGTTCGAATCCTCTCGCCCCGACCACTTCATGTGGTCGAGAATTCATGAAGGTGTTTCCCGACACCTTTGGCTGAAAGCCGGTATCGCGCAAGCGTTGCCGGCTTTTTTGCATTTGCGCGGCTGAATGCGAAAACTATTTCACAGCGGCCGGTGTCTGACACCCTTGAGCCACTGCGTCTCGCCCGGAGTCATTTCGCCTGGGTGTCAGACACCTTGTATAGCGAGACTTTCCGAATCGCCCGCTGAATTATCCAAGGCCTGGCCATTTCCTGGCCATTTATTACCGGGCGATGAAAACCCAGGCATGTCTCGTGCTGGTATGGTGCGTGCTGATCGCCAGTCTGGTGCGGGTTTTTATATTGCCTCACGCAATAACCTAATAAGCAGCCGATCTGGATAATGATTTTTCAGTTTCGTTAAAACGGATCAAGAAAAACGTCTTTTCATATTTAATTACATTGCTCGCAAATTCGATGTTGCGGTTTGTGTAATGAATGTAATTTTTCTAGGGATTTCCCGGGTTTATTACGGGTTGTCCTGATTTATTTCCGCAGCAATAAAAATATTTAGAAAAAAGTTTGCTGTTCGACCCCTCTACGATGCCCAGGCTCGCTACCCAGTCCGTTACGGGGTACCGAGCCAAATTCATTTTTAGCGATACGTCCGCCCCTATACGGCAACAGTATTTCGGCCTTATGTCGATTTACTCGCTTTGGGGCGTCGATTTCTAGTGTCTGCGACACGACGAAAACAGTGAGGTCCCCGTGGTAAAGAGAATCGCAGTGTGTGGCCTTGGATATGTTGGCCTGCCCGTGGCAGTGGCATTTTCCAGGCGCTTTGATGTCATCGGTTTTGACGTGGACAAGCGGAGAATCGCACGGCTGAAAGAGGGTGATGACTGGACCGGCGAGATCGAACGCGACGTATTGCTTGCCTCCCCCATGCAGTTCACCGACCAGTTGTCCGAACTGGAAGGCTGCGACTTTTTCGTGGTCGCCGTCCCGACGCCCGTCGACGAGAGGAACAACCCAGACTTTTCCCTGCTGGTCGGCGCGTGCCAATCGCTTGGCCCCGTGCTTCGTCCGGGTTGCATCGTGGTCTTCGAATCGACCGTCCACCCCGGCGCCACCGAGGAAATCTGCGGTCCCGAGCTGGAAAAGGCGTCTGGCCTGCGCTGCGGCGTCGACTTCAAGCTGGGCTACAGCCCCGAGCGCATCAACCCGGGCGACCGCGAGCATCCGCTTGAGAAGATCGTGAAGATCGTTTCCGGCCAGGACGAGCAATCGCTGGAAGTCATTGCCAGCGTGTACGAGCAGATCATCGATGCCGGCGTGCACCGCGCATCCTCCATCAAGGTGGCCGAAGCGGCCAAGGTGCTGGAGAACACGCAGCGCGACATCAACATCGCGCTCATGAACGAGATGTCCAAGATCTGCGGCCTGGTCGGCATCCGTACGTCGGAAGTCCTGGCCGCGGCCGGCACCAAGTGGAACTTCCTGAAGTTCACCCCCGGCCTGGTGGGTGGTCACTGCATCGGCGTGGACCCCTACTACCTGACGTCCAAGGCCCAGGAATTGGGCTACCACCCCGAAGTCATCCTGTCCGGCCGCCGCATCAACGACGGCATGGCCGCGCATGTGGCCTCGCGGCTGGTGCAGCAGCTGGCGCGCAACGGCCGCCTGAACGCCTCCACCCGCGTCGGCATCCTGGGCATGACCTTCAAGGAAAACGTGCCCGACATCCGCAACTCGAAGGTCGTCGATCTGTACAACGCGCTTGGCCAGTACGGCATCACGCCGGTGGCGTGCGACCCCATGGTCGATCCGGAGCAGATGGACCACGAGTACGGCATCAAGCTCGTCGGCCGCGACCAGTTCCGCGACATGGACGTGCTGATCCTGGCGGTGCCGCACCGCGAAACCATGGAAACCATCTGGGAAGACCTGCCGCAGCTCGTCAAGAACGGCGGCATGGTGTGCGACTTGAAGTCCGTCCTGGACCCCAAACGGCTGCCGGCCGACCTCTTGTACTGGACTCTGTAGTTCAGGCGCGTAATCCATACCTACAGGAGAGACCCTGAATGACTGCTTTCACTATCGCTCCGATCGGAACTTGCCGCATCCATACGCCGCTGCGCGATGCCGTGGGCCGCTACCCGATCAAGCTTCAACTCGGCCGCAACTACGGTTTCGTGCACACGGCCGCCGAAGCGCTCCAGCAGGCCCGTTTCATGTTCGGCCAAAGCGACATCCCCGCCGACGTGCAGCGCCTGATCTTCCGTCCGTCCAATGGCGAGCAGGCTCGCCGCGGCACGCACAAGCCGGCCGACCTGTACATGGTCGAGCTGTCCTCGCGCAAGCTGCTGACCATTGACGGCCATCCCATCCAGTCCAATTACCTGGGCCGCTATTTCAGCGAGTTCTTCGCCGACCGCACGCGCACCCGCGCCTTCTGGTCCATGGCCGCCACCGACCGCCTGGCCGAACGCCGCGCGCAGCTCGATCAGGACCCGGTCTTCAAGAGCCTGAGCGCGGAAGACCGCGACCTGCTCGCCCGCATCGTCAAGCGTGACCAGACGGACGAGGAGATCGAGCAGGAGATGCGCCAGCTCGTCGAGCTGCTGGGCCGCGACAAGATCGTGTTCGTCACCCACGTGAACGCGCTCACGCCGGACAACGTGCCGATCGAACAGCGCCAGCAGCTGATCGCCGCCATTACCGCCGCCGCGCAGCGTATCGGGGTGCCGTGCTACGACCCGACGTCGCTCATGAACAAGATCGGCCAGGCCGAGGCGATGGAAGACGGCGGGCTGGACCTGACCCACTACACGCCGGTCTTCGCCGAGCGCCTGTATACGGACTGGTTCAAGAATTTCATCCGGCCGCGCATGAGCTCCTCGACCCCGCAGACCGCCGTGCCCAAGCTGGGCGCCGAGGAAAGCGTCGAGCGCATCGAGAAGCTATGGGACTCGGGCGAACTGCGCGAAGCCTCGCGCCGTGTGCGCGACGTGCTGCGCCGCTACCCGGGCCTGCCGGATCACGTGGTGCTGTTTGCGCGCATCCAGGAAGAGCTGGGCGACTACGAAGGTTCGCTGGCGCTCCTGACCAGCGCCGACGGCACCCTGGCCTCGGGCAGCAAGGCCGAGCAGATCCTGATGCGTAACCAGTTCAAGCTGGGCCGCTACGACGTGGCGTACTCGCTGGCAGCCGGCCTGCTGGGCGACGAAATCGAAACGCCGGAAATCGTGCGCATCGCGGCGGTGTCCGCGGGCCACCTGGGCTATGTCGACGAAAGCCTGGGCAATTGGAAGCAGCTGTTCCGCATCAGCGCGCCGGGCGACGCCATGTCGCTGGAAGCGGCCGACACCGTGCTGTCGCTGTTGCAGACGGGCGGCGACATGGAAGCGGCGATTCGCTGGGTTCAGGAAGTCCGCGCGGCCAATCCCGGCTACGGTCGCGGCTTCGCGGTCCTGTGGCGCGACCGCCTGCTGGCCGGCGACCGCGACGCGCTGCGCGATCTGGCGGGCGAGCAGCCCAAGCTGGAAGAGGGCGACGCGCTGGAATTGGTCAAGGAAGCCTCGTGGCGCGGTTGCATCGTGGCCGCGGCGACGCTGGCGGCCTCGTGCAACCTGGCCAAGAGCGAACAGGAAGACATCAGCGGCTGGCTGCAGGCGCAATCGGCAACGTGGGCCGAAGAAGGCAACCGCGCGCTGGAGGAAGGACGCCTGCGCGATGCGGCCGAACGCATCTGCGCGCACCGTCTGCTCAACCCCGACGCGCTGACCGGCGCACGGGCGCAGCGTGCATTCGAACGCGCCATGCGCCTGGGCGCGCGGGCCGCGCTGGTGGCGGGCAACCACAAGGAAGTGATCGACCTGACCAACCTGGCCATCGACACGAACGTGGACTTCCCCGAGCTGCACGCCATGCGTGGCCGCGCCGCCGACGCGCTGGGCGACAAGAAGACGGCCATGCGCCATCTGGAAGTGGCCGCCGCCGGCGAGTCCGCCCCGTTCAGCACGAAGCTGCACTTTGCCCGCGTGGCCTTCAATGGCGGCTGGTTCGGTGAAGCCATCGACGCCTACAAGGACGTGCTTGCCCATCCGGGCGCCGACCAGAGCGCCAAGGACGAAGCCGAGCGCCAGTTGGGCCGGTTGGGACCGCGCGCCATCCGCGGCGCCCGCGAGCTTCTGTCGAATGGCGATCATCAGGGCGCATGGAAGCTGCTGGATCGCGTGGCCCAGTCGTGGCCCGGCATGCCGGAGGTCGATCACGAGAAGCGCCGCATCCTGGCCTATCTGTACGCCGAGGCGCGCGCCCTGGATTCGTCCAGCACGACCGAACGCCTGGCGCTGGGCGAACGTATCGTCTCGCTCGTGCCTGACGACCCCATCGGCCTGCGTCTGGCCGCGGTGGGCGCGATGCGTCTGCACCGGTTCGAACAGGCCCTGCCGTACTGGAAGACGCTGCAGGAGCGTTCCGAGAACCCGGCGCAATACGACAGTTACATCGAGCGCTGCCTCGCGTGGATCGAAAAGATCAACCGGAGAAAGGCAGCATGAATCCGCCACTGATTACCGAGCGAGCGGACGCCAAGTCCGAACTTCAGCAAGTTCAAGCGCAGTTGGAGGAAATCGTTGCGGCATCGGTGCGGGTTCAAGTCGCTCAGGAAAACCTGGCGCGGGCCAAGGAGCTTGCCCGCGGCCACATGCAAGACTCGAAGGTCCGGTTCCTGCTGCTTCGCCTGCAGGAATCGGCGGGCCTGAACGAAGGCATGGCCGAGCAGTGGACGACGCTGCTCGAGGAATGCCCGGATGACCTGCAGATCGTGCGCTATTGCGCGACGCGGCTGGTGAAGGAGCGGCACCTGGACGACGCCATGGCGCTGGTCGACCGCCACCTGCCCGCGTCCACGACGAATCCGGACCGCCTGTTCGCGCGGGCCAAGCTGCTGAGCGACATCCGCGCGCACGAGCAGTCCGACGCGCTGTTCCGCAGCCTGATCTCGCAGCACACGGATCGCAACATGCGCGTGGAGTTCGCCAAGCGCCTGCGCAAGCGCGGGCTTCTGGCGGACGCCTGGGAGGCGATCGCGCCGGTGGCCAAGCACCTGACCCCAGGCAGCAAGGCGGCCGAGCTGGCCGAAGGGCTGGCCAGCGACTACGCGTTCTATCAGCGTTTCGAATCCGAGGAGGCCTTGGCCGGCAAGGACGTGCGCATCATTTCGATGAAGCACGCGATCCTGCACTTCCGCCATCGCAAGCTTGCCGAGAACACGCCGGAAAAGGCCGTGTCGGTGGCGCTGGTCACCGGCAGCCTGGGACCGGGCGGGGCCGAGCGCCAGCTGACCCGCCTGGCCGGCGAACTGACGCGTCTGGCCGCTTCGCCGGAACAGCAGCCGCCCGACATCCTCATGCGCCCCAAGAAGGTCGAGGTGCTGGTCAAGCAACACACCGAACCGTCCGGCGTGTCCAAGAAGCAGGATGATTTCTTCCTGCCGGTGCTCATCAAGGCGCAGATTCCCGTCACGGAGATCAACCGCCTGCCGGCGATCTCGGTGGCGCACCAGGCCCTGCCCGAAGGCAGCCTGGGCCGCCTGCTGGAGCAGCTGCCGCCGCCCGTGCACTACGGCGTGACGCGGCTGGCGCCGGTGCTGCGCGCGAACCGGTTCGACGTGGTGAGCCTGTGGCAGGACGGCACGTGCCTGTTCGGCGCCCTGGCAGCGCTTCTGGCCGGCACGCCGACCATCCACCTGGTGTTTCGCGGCCTGCCGCCGAACATCCGCAAGGACCGGTTCCGCGAAGAGTATCCCGAGCTGTACCAGGCGCTGGCCCAGGTGCCCGGCGTGGTGTTCGTCAGCAACAGTCGCAAGGCCGCGGAGGCGTATGCCGAGTGGCTTGACCTGCCGCTAGAGCGCTTTCACATCCTGTACAACGGCGTGCCCGACCTGGCGACCGATGCGTCGGACGCCGACAAGGAAAAGTGGGAAGCCTTCGAGGCCCGCACCCAGGACGCCACGGAAACGATTGGCGGCGTGTTCCGCCTGGAACCCGACAAGCGTCCGCAGCTCTTCATCAAGCTGGCGGCGCTTTACCTGAAGGAGCGGCCGCAGGCGCGCTTTTTCCTGGTGGGCGACGGGCGCCTGCGCGAGAACATCGAAGCGCTGGCGCAGGAACACGATGTCCTGGACCGGTTGCTGCTGGTGGGCCTGTCGAACCACGTGGGGTTCTGGTATTCGAAGATGGACGCGAGCGTGCTGCTGTCGCGCTATGAAGGCCTGCCCAACGTCCTGATCGAGGCGCAGTTGCTGGGCGTGCCGGTGATTTCCACGCCGGCGGGCGGGGCAGAGGAGTGTTTCGTCGAGGACGAAACGGGCCACTTGCTCAGCGACGTCGATCACCCCGACATGCACGAGGCGTACAAGAAGGTCTTGAACATGGTGGATCAGGTGCGCAGCAATGCGGACCTGCGGGCACACAGCCGCCAGCGGGCGCAGAAGCTGTTCTCGCTGGATGCGATGCTGACCAAATTCATGAGCATCTGCATGCCCGCCATGACCGAGTCCCAGAACGACGAGCGCATCGACGTGGCGCCGCAGCGCCGCATGCTGGCGTAATCGGCAGTTGTTCTTTTTCAAGTTGTTGACGCTGAAGGATCTTATGCAAATGAACGTCCCGGCCCTGGGATCGCGGCGACACGCGACCCTTGCCCTGCTGCTTCTGGCAGCGCTGACACTCTCGGGTTGCCAGCTCCCACGGTCCGGCCCGATGCTCAGCGAAATGACCGGCGCTCACGATGACAAGGACGTCATCGTGATGCCCGTGTCGCGTGAACTGGCGCAAAAGAGCAGGGTGCCCGACGTGGCCGATTTCCCTGTTCGCTACCGCGATCTGACGCAAGCCGGATTCGACAAGCTGGTGCCGGGCGACGGCATCAACGTGCGCGTCTGGGAGCGCGGCGGGCTGGGCGTGTTTGCCACGGACCCCTCCGGCGTCAGCGACCTGGGCAACCAGGAGATCGATCGTTCGGGCCATGTCTCGTTCCCGATCATCGGCAAGTTCCGCGCCGAGGGCATGACGCTTGGCCAATTGCATGACGCCATCGTGGCGCGCCTGAGCAAGCTCGTGGTCGGCGCGGACGTCAGCGTCACACGCGCGGCCGATGCACGCGGCCAGATGGTGACGGTGCAGGGCAACCTGACCAAGCCCGGCATGTACCCCATCACGCAGACCGCCCAGCGCCTGAGCAGCGCGCTGGCGCAGGCCGCGCCGGTGCAGACCAATCCCGAGCAGCTCATCATCAGCCTGCGCCGCGACAATCAGGTTGCCTCGGTGCGGCTGGCGGACATCTACCGCAATCAGAACAACGACATTCTTCTGCGCTCGGGCGATGTCATCACCGCCTACGATGCCAAGGAATTCCTGACCGTGCTGGGCGCGGCCGGCCAGCAGGGCCGGGTCGAGATCAGCAAGCGCAACTACAGCGTGCTGGACGCGCTGGCCGATTCGCGCGGCCTGGACGACAAGCTGGCCGACCCGCGCTCGGTGTTCCTGTTCACGCCCGCGAGGGCGGGGGCCGAAGGCAAGCCGGACTTGCTGCCCGTCGTGTACCAATTCGACCTTACGCGGCCGGAGCAGGTGGCGCTGGCGCGCGAGTTCACGGTGCATGAAGGACAGGCGATCTATATCTCGGACGCGCCGTTCACGCAGGTGCAGAAGGTGTTGTCGGCCTTCCGCGTCACGATGAGCGCCGGCTTCAGCGCCACGCGAGCCATCGACAGCGATTCGGGCGGCGGTTCGACCGGCGTAGCCCAATAGCGCGTCCATGAGCGTCCATGAGTAACGAGGATCGGATCAAGGGCTGGCGCTCGCGCCGCAAGGAAAGCAACTACACGGTAGGGTCTGGCGTCGCCAACTGGCGGCTGGACCCGGCCGCGCTGTTCGAGGCCAAGGCCCCGCCGGCCGTGCTGTTCAAGCCGCTATTGGCCCGCCTGCAGGGCGAGCCGCACGACTCCGTGGCGGCGCGGCGGGCGGTGTACGAGGCCGTGCAGGCGGAGCTGGATGCCGAGATCGCACGCAGCGCGGTCGACGAGTCCCTGGCCGATTTTTCGCGGCGGCGCCTGCGCATCATCGTGCGCCTCCTGGAGCAGGACATCCGCGCGGGCGAGGACGTCTTCGCGCTGGGCTACATGCCGGCCAAGCTGATCGCCGAGGACGAGCGGCTGGCCGCCGCGCATGCGCGGCGCGTGGAGCGGCGCAAGCAGGACGAAGCACGCGAAGCGCGGCGCCATGCGTCGCGCAACGACATCGCGCTGGAGATCGAGGTCCCGCAAAGCGAGGCGGGCGACCTGGCCATCCTGCGCGACCGGCTGCGCACCCTGCATGAAGGGCATTCGGACGATACGGCCGGCCACCGGCCGATCGGCCGCACGCTGATGGCGATGTTCATCTATCAGCTGCGCGTGATGCACGGCGAGAGCCGCATTGCGCTGGTGTGGGCGCTGGTGGGCCCGGTGGTGCTGCTGACCCTGATTTCGTCGCTGTACATCCTGATGGGCACGCACTACATCCTGGGCATGGACGTGCAGACGTTCTCGCTGCTGGGCGCGACGACCTGGATCATGTTCCGCCAGATCGCGTTTCGGAGCAGTACGGCCTATGTCTCGGCGCGTGGCCTGTTGAACTTCCAGGGCGTCACCCCGCTGATGTGCGCGCTGGTGCAGGCCATGATCTATGTATCGGTGTATCTCGTGGTGTTCGGGGTGCTGATCACCGCGGGCCATGCGATCGGGCTCATCACGCTGCCCAAGAGCTGGGCCGGCTTCATCCTGTTTGTCGTGCTGATGGGCGTGGCGGGCGCGGCGATGGGCGTGCTGTTCGGATCGATCGCGACGTTCTGGCATTTCTTCCTGCGGCTCGCGCCGATCATCGAGCGCTTTCTCCAGATCTTCGCGGCCGTGTTTTTCGTGTCGGAGCAGTTTCCGGAGCAATTGCGGCCGTGGTTGCTGTGGTCGCCACTGGCGCACGGCATGCAGTTGCTGCGCTCGGCGTACTTCCAGGCGTACGAGTCGCACGACGCCAGCCTGGGTTATTTCCTGACCTCGCTGGTGTTCATGATGGTGATCGCCCTGGTGGCCGAGCGACTTGCCCGTCCCAATGTCCAGCCGATGTGAGGGTGACCAATGATCCATCTCAATGGCGTAACCGACGAACCCTATGCCTTCGGCAGCAGGCTGCCGCTGCTGGCCAACGCCACGCTCGACATTCCGGCCGGGCGGTATGCCTTGCTGTCGCCCGCGCCGGAAATGCACCGCCAGCTGGTGGACGTGCTGTGCTGCCTGCGGCCGCCGCGGCAGGGTTTCGTCAAGCACGACGGCAACGTGTCCTGGGCGATTGGCCGCCAGGGCTTCATCCGCGGCAAGGCCAGCGGCCTTGCCATGATCGATTTCGTCAGCGAGATGTACGAGATCGATCCCGACGCGACGTACGAACTGGTCGCGGACCTGATCAGCGATCCCAAGATGCTGGCCAAGCCCATGGAGCATTGGCCGCTCTACGTGCGGCAGGAGTTCTCGTTCGCGCTGGCGCTGGCGCCCGCGTTCGATGTCTACGTGATCGAAGGAAGCATTCCCTTCGAGCCTTGCCGTTTCACCCGGCTCTGGCTGGCTCTGTTCGAAGAGCGGCTGGTGGGCCGGACACTCATTTTTTCCAGTTATCGCCAGAATCAGTTGGCGGATTATTGCTTCAAAGGCTTGATCTATGAACGAAGCGCGCTCAGCATCGACGACGACCTCGACCAGTGCCTCCGCAGGTATCCCCCGCGACGATCTCGGAGCGACTCCGGCACAGGCGACGACGTCCTCGGAGGCGGCTTCGACGAAGGCCAGCTCGGCTTCTGAGGGCGGATCCGAGATCGAACGCCGCCGCCGCGAGCGGCAGTCGGCGCTGCGCGAGCGCCAGCGCCATCGCTGGGTCAACGCGCTGATCGTCCTGGTGCCGGTGGTGCTGGCGCTGATCTACCTGTCCTTCGTCGCCACGCCGCGCTACGAGGCCGAGTCGCGCTTTTTCGTGCAGTCGGCGTCCAACCAGCAGGGCGGCGGGGGCGCGGCGGCCAGCCTGCTGACCACGGGCAACTCCGGCGGCATGCTGGGCGGCTTCGTGGACGGATGGGCCGTCGCGGACTTCCTGAAATCGCGCGACAGCATGCAGCAGCTTGACCGCAAGGTCGGCCTGCGGCGTTACCTGATGAACGACGGACTGGATCCGCTGAACCGCCTTGCCGAGGACTCCAGCGAGGACGATCTGTACCGCGCCTATCAGGCCTCGGTGCACGTCTCGTTCAACGCGCTGGAGCAGATCGATGTGCTGCGCGTCAGCGCGTTCTCGTCGGAAGACGCGGCGACGCTGTCCAAGGCGCTGATCGGCCTGGCCGAGGAATTCGTCAGCTCGATGAACGAGAAGGGCGTGGCCGACAAGCTGAAGGTAAGCGAGGAGTCGGTCAAGCTGGCCGAGGAAAAGGCGCTGGCGGCGCGCGATGCGCTGACGACCTGGCGCACCAAGCACGGCAACATCGATCCCAGCGCAACGGTGTCGATGCTGCTCAACCTGTCCAGCCAGCTGGAAGGCGAGCTGAGCACCGCGCAGATCAACCTGGACAAGATCCGGGCGCTGGATAACAAGGACCATTTCATGCTCAAGCCTGCGCAGATGCAGGTGGCGGCGCTGAAAAAGCGGCTTGCTTCCGTGCGCCAGCGCCTGAGCGGCGACGGCAACACGGAAGCCAAACAACTGAAGGAATACGAGGCGCTGCGCAATGCCCAGGTGTTTGCGGATTCCAACCTGACGCTGGCGCAGCAGTCGTACCAGCAGGCGATGACGGACGCGCTGCGCCTGCAGCGGTATCTGTCCATCATCGCGCAGCCGGTTCCGACCGATCGCCCCAGCAGCCCGCGCACCGGCATTCTGCTGTTGCAGGCCCTGGCGCTGGGATTTGTGCTCATGTTCATCGCCCGCGTCGCGATGGCTTTGTTGAGGGGGCTGCGTCATGGTTGATACGGTCGTTGGAAACTGCCCGCCGCAAGTCGGCGCCGAACCGAAAGACGCCACGGCGCGCCTGCGTGACGTCATCGGACAGATCCGGGCCTCTGCAGACCCGGCGCGCGATATGACCGCGCTGGAGCCGTCGCTGCGGCCGGCGAAGGATGGCTGGCGCGAGGTCCGGCGCCTTCTGGTGTCGCCGTACGTGAAGGAGGGCAAGCTGGCCCCCGCCGTCGCGGCGCTGGAGACGCTGATTGCCGTGTATCCCGACCGGGCCGACGACAGGCGCCTGCTCGCCAGTCTGCTCGCCCGTCTGGAGCAGTGGGACAAGGCCATTGCGCAGGCGGACGCCGCCGCCGGTATCGAACCCGGCAATGCGTCGCTGCATGCCGCGCGCATCCAGCTGCGCGTGCAGGCGGGGCGCGTGCCCGAGGCGGCGGAAGTCGCCCGCACGACCCTTGCGCTTGCCCAGAGTGCGCCGGAAGATGCGTATTCGTGGCTGATGGCCTTCGTGCGCAACGGCGACGTGGCCGAGGCAGCGGGCATCGCGGCAGCGCTGGACCCGGACAACCTGCCCAATGAGCGCGTGGCCACGATGGCGGTGCGCGCTTTGCTGGCGGACCGCCGCAACGCCGCGGCCATTCGTCTTGGCGACGCCGCCTTGCGCGCGGGCCACGACTGCGCGGCGCTGCGATCGTCGCTGGGGCTGGCGCATCTGCGGCGCGGCACCGAGGAAGATCGCAAGACGCATGCGCTGGCGCACTTTGAAGCAGGCCTGAAGGCCGCGCCCGAGGACGTGCGGCTGCTGACGCTGCATGGCGAAACGCTGCTGCGCGCCGGACGCTACAAGGATTCCGTGGCGCCGCTTGCGCGCGCCATCGAACTGGCGCCCGATCTTGAACAGACGCGGGGCCTGTATGCCCGCGCGCTGCGCTACACCTTGCAGTACGACGCGGCGGCTGAACAGATGATGTTCCTGCTGAACAAGTCGCCTGACAACCTGCTGTGGCAGCGGTCCGCCATTGGCGCGCTGTCGCAGGCCGGGCGCAAGGACGAGGCCGAGGCGCTGTTCGAGCAATACGTGGCCAAGCGCGGCGCGCGGCTGCCGGAGACCTTCCAGGAAGCCTTGGCGCGCATGGAAGCGCAGCTCGACACCGCACCCATTCCGCAGGCGCGACTGGACTGGGCCTGGTCGATGCGCGGCGACACCAGCATCGACCGCGCCACGTGGGAACGCCGCGCGCGCTGGGGACACATGATCGACCATCTGCTGTTCGATTGGCTCGAATGCCGCGAGGAACGCGTCGAAGAGGCGATGGCCATGCTGGGTGAGCTGGACACCGGCGAGCGCTTCTTTGCGCCGCTGCTTGCCGCCGGCCGCGGTGTCGTGGTCGCCACTGCCCACGTCGGGCCGATGTATGCGGGCTTGATGGCCCTGGAACTGGTCGGCATCCCGTCGCGCTGGCTGGCGTCGGCGCCCAGCATCGCCCGCAGCAGCTACGCCGAGGCGCTGATCTCGACGGCCGACCAGACCGAAGCGCAGGTCGCCAAGGCCTGCATGCGCGCGATCAACTCGGGATTCGTGCTGTGCCTGGCGATCGACGGCGCGGCCAATCCCGCCGCGCCGCGCACGACGTTCGAAGGCCAGGACGTCACCTATTCCGGCTTTGCGGCGCATCTGGCGCACCGGATGGGCGTGCCGTCCGTGTTCTACGCGCCGCGCTGGGAGAACGGTCAGGTGGCCTATACGCTGGAAATGCTGCCGGCCGCCAATCCGGGCGAGGAGGCCGACGCCTACGCGCAGCGCTGGCAGAAGGCGTACTTCGAGCGGCTGCGCGAGCACCTTGCCGGCCCGCCGGAAAACTTGCGGCTGAGCGGCGGCATCTGGCGTCACGTGACGGCCGCGGATCCGTCCGCGTGATCCACAGGGAGCGACTTGTGATGCGACTTCAAAAGACGATGATGATCGGGCTGCTGGCGCTGGCCGGCCTGCATGGCGGCGCCGCGGCAGCGGCCGGGCAGTGCAGGGCGCCGGACGAGCAATGCCCGTTCGTTTCGGCGTTGCTGGCGCAGCGCGAGGGGTATGGGGCCAAGGCGACGGGCGGCCTGGGCGGCAAGTTCATTGAAGTGACCTCGGACCAGGACGCCGGCCCCGGCACGCTGCGGGCAGCGCTGGCGCAGGCCCGCAAGGGGCCGACGTGGATACGCTTTGCCTCGGACATGACCATTGTCCTGAAGTCGCAGTTGCGGGTTCCGTCCAACACGACCATCGACGGCCGCGGCAAGCGGGTGGCCCTGATCGACGATGGCCTGGGCGTGTATGGCGCGAAGAACGTCATCCTGACGCACCTGACCATAGACGGGCGGCTCACCCGCATCACGCAGGCCGTGAACGTGGCCAACGACAGCCGCGACGTGTGGGTCGACCACATGGATCTGTCGCGGATGTCGGATCGCCTGTTGAACGTGAAGAACGGCTCGACGGACGTGACGATCTCGTGGACCAAGTTTCACAATTCGAACAAGGTGATGCTGCTGAACAACATCACGTCCAAGAACCTGTTCCAGAACTACGAGCGCGATTCGATTGCACGTGTAACGCTGCATCACAACTATTTCTTCAACACCGTGCAGCGCAATCCGCGCGCGCAATTCGGCACCTTCCACCTGTTCAACAATCTGCTTGAGAACTGGGACTTCTATGGCATGAGTTTCAGCCTGGAGGCCAAGGCGCTGGTGGAAGGCAACATCTTCAACAATGATGGCCAGCGCAAATGCGTGGAACCCGAGTTCTTTCCCACCGTGGAAGGCATCAATGTCAATTATTGTCGCTATATCCCGATTGCGCCGGCGCGCAGCGCATTGGAAAATGGCGACTCCGATCGCGGGGCCTATGAAAGGCGCAAGGAGGATCACGGGTACACTCGCGATTTCAAGGCGTTTCTGCGTCTGAAAGACAACCTGTACCTGGGCGATGCGAAGCCTGTGCTGCAGGATTACCGCCCCGAGTCGGCGCCCACGCCGCCGTATTGTTACGGCTACGAGAAGGCGACGCCCGAGCTGGCCGAGAAGATCCGCAAGTTTGCGGGCAATACATCGGGCGATACGCCCCTGCCGGCCTCACGCACGGGTGCGGGTTGCCAGGCTGAAAGTCATCGGCCGGGGTCTTGATTTCAGAGTTTTCCGATTGCGCGCGGTTCTGCAAGAAAGCAGGATGTCGCGCGAGATTTCACCAAGTGAGTGGCCATGGCCGATGTCGTCGTATTCGTTCGTAGCAAGTCGCGCTACGGCGACCAGATAGTGGCGTATCCCGCGCTGTATCAAGTCAAGAAATTGTGGCCGGACAAGCAGGTGCGCGTTGTGTCCCGATTTGCCGTCGAGGACTTCTATACGCAGCTGCCGTGGGTGGACCAGTTTGTCCGCGCGGACGCGTTCGGCGATCAGGTCCGGGCGCTTCCGCGGCGCGCCAGCGCATCGTTGACCCTGCATCATTCCAGCGAGCGCTTTGCCCTGATCAACCTGCTGCGCCGTCCCCCGATGCGCCTGGGTTTCAGCAACCGCCGCCTTGGCGACTGTGTCTGGACGCATTCGCACGTCAAGGACATCCGCGAATACATCGGGCTGGCAAACCTGCGGCTGCTGTCCACGGTGCAGCACCACGACCCCGAAGTCATCGCGCGCCAGTGCTTCCTTGAAATCGCACGGCCCTGTGCGGACAAGGTGCAACCGGCCGACATCGTCTTCATCCCGGGCGGTGGCGCAGGCAAGTTCAAGCGGTGGCCGGTGGAGCATTACGTTGCACTGGCCGATCTGCTGCAGGCGCGGCTGGGCGGCGGGGCGACGTTCACGTTTGTGCTGGGGCCGGCTGAAGCGGCCGAGCGCGAACGCCTGCAAGCCCTGCAGCGGGCGGACTTCCGGCTTGAGAGCTGCCGGCCCGTGGCCGAGCTGGTCGCGCTGATGCAGCACGCGCGCCTCATCGTCTCCAACGATTGCGGCCCCTCCCATATCGCGCAGGGCCTCTGTGTGCCCTATGTGGGCGTGTTCAACGAATCCAACCCCGAATGGTTCTGGGCCCGCGAGTACACCCGCGACGTCGTGCCCGAAGCGGGATTTTCGAATATCGATTCGATTGAGCCGGGGCGGGTGCTTCAGGCTTGCCTGACGGTGTTGGACAAATCGCCGCAGCGACCCGGGCTTGATCGGTGCGCCGCTTAGCCGGTCACTAGCCGGCGCCTTGCGCGCAAGCGATAAAAAAAGGCCACCTGCGAAGGTGGCCTTAGTGCTTGGGCGACCGGAGCGTCCCGGTCGCGCCGTCATCACACCCCGATCGGACCGCCGTCGGCACGGCGGATCACCACCGTGGACGAACGCGGGCGGACGACGCCCGTGGTGGCGACGGTGGCGTCATCGGTGTCGTAGGCCGGCCAGTTCACCGGATGCTGGATGTTCAGGAAGACGCTGGTGTAGTCCGGCGTGAAGGCAAAGCCGGTCACTTCGGCTTCGTTCGGTCCGATGAAGAAGCGGCGCAGGTCGGCCTGGTTGGTCGCATTGATCGCCGGGCCCGTGCCGGTGCTGTTGGCCAGGGCGCCGGGGATCACGGCCAGCATCTGGTCGTTGGTCGCGCGGGCCACGTCGTTGTTGCGGCCGCCGTCGATGCCGTTGTCGGTCTGGATCCACAGGATGCCGCGCGAATCGAACCCCAGGCCGTCCGGGCTTGCAAGCTGGTTCAGCGCGGTCAGGCCGGAACGGTTGGTGTCGGCATCGGCGCCGGCGTTCGAACCGAACACGAAGATGTCCCACTTGAACTTGGTCGAGCCCGGCTCGTCGTGCCAGCGCACGATGTGGCCGTTGACGTTGTTCAGGCGCGGGTTGGCCGGGTTGGTGCCGCGGCTGGCGTTGCGGCTGGTGTTGTTCGTCAGCGTCAGGTAGATGTCGCCGTTGGTCGGGTGCGTGGCCGTCCATTCCGGGCGGTCCATCGGCGTGGCGCCGACGAAGTCCGCTGCGCCGCGCGTGTTGATGATGATGTTTTCCAGGCTGCCGAATTCGTCGGCCAGCGTGCGGCCGCCCGCGCCCACGGTCGTGCCGACGAGCGGGATCCATTGGCCCGTGCCGTCGGCGTCAAAGCGCGCGACGTACAGCGTGCCCTTGTCCAGGTACTTCGCGCCCACGGCGAGGCGGTCGGTGCGCTCGGCATCCTTCGGATCCCACACAGCTTCCGACACGAAGCGGTAGATGTACTCGAAACGGGAATCGTCGCCGCTGTAGAAGGCGAGCGGCTTGCCGGCTTCGGGCATGGCGTAGGCGCAGCCTTCGTGCGCGAAGCGGCCCATCGCGGTGCGCTTGGTGGCGATGCTGTTTTCGTTGAACGGATCGATCTCGACCAGGTAGCCGAAGCCGTTGACTTCGTTGCGCCAATCCTGCGTGAAGTCGGCGCCGGTCTCGGTGACGTTAAAGCGCGCGAACTCGCCCTGGACTTCCAGCGGATCATTGGCGCCCGTTTCCCATTGGTAGCGGCCGGCGGTATCCGGCACGCCGACGCGAAGCTGGTGCGCGGGTCGCGTGCCGGTGTTCACGAAGCAGGCGGCCCAGTTTTCTTCAGCGGTGATGTACGTGCCCCACGGAGTGAAGCCGTTGCCGCAGTTGTTGTTGGTGCCACGCACCATCGTGCCGGTGGGCGAGTACGGGGTCTTGACCCAGTCCGTGCCGCCGACCGGGCCGGCCAGCTTCATCGGCGTGGCCGACGTGAAGCGGCGGTTGTAGCGCGAATTGTGAACGATGTTCCAGCGGCCGTTTTCCAGGCGCACGTGCAGGATCGCCACGCCGTGCGCGTTGATCTCCTTGCGGATTTCCTCGATGGGACGCACGCCTGCGACGTTCGTCGGGCCGTTCGGGTGCAGCGCGCCCTGGTCGATGTATTCGTGGTTGATCGCCAGCAGGCCTTCGGTGGAGCTGCCGTTGATCGGGAAGAAGTGCATGCCGTCGTGGTGCATGCCGGTGGAGTTGAGCAGGTCCGTCGAGCTATTGTTGCCGTTGCGGTCCCAAGGATTGGCGTTGTCGTTGAACGGCGTGCCCCACGGCGCGAACACGTGGGCGGTGTAGCCGGCCGGCACGACACAGGCGTCGGTCATGGAGGTGGGCAGGGACTCGAAGCCGAGCTTGATCGGGGCGGCAGGCTGCTCGCCGCCGGGCACTTCGGGCGCGGGATTCTGGCCGCCGTTGCCGGCGTCGTCGTCATCGTCGTCGCTGCCATTACAGCCGGCCAGGCCCAGGCTGGTCATCGTCGCGAACGCGGCGGCGATGCCGCCGCGCATCACCATGCGGCGGGACATGTTCTTTTCGAGGATCTCGCTGAACGGGGTGCTCTGGCTGGGGTTGCGGACAGTCTTGTCGGAGATGGACTTGCTCATTGGAACTCCTGGCTTTGGGTCTGATGCCCGATGGGGACGAGCAATACTAGAAGTCCGAAATGAAAGGTTAATGACAGTGCCCTGAAATTGCGGCGCGCGGCAAGCGCGTGGCCAAAAACAAATGGCTGACCCCGCATGCGCGGGCGTCAGCCACGGGACCCGATAAGGCAGGCGCGTCTATCTGTTCTCGTCGTCCATCGTCAGCGCGCCGTCCTTCATGATGCCTTGCGCGATCTCTTCGGCCGACTTGCCGGCAAAGCCGTGTTCGCCGGCGGTGATGCGCAGGCTGTCGCCTTCCAGCGGACTCATCAGCGTGGCCGAGGACAGGAGAATGCCGTTCGCGCGGAACTGCACGCGCTGGCCCACGCGCTCGCGCGTGAAGTTCGCCAGCGTCTTGCTGCTGTCCGGCTTGAGCTTGATGTCGACAATGCGGGCGTTGGTGTGCGGATCGGCGCCGGGCGTGGCCTGCTCGACCTGCAGGGTGACGGATTCGGCGTGGGCGGCAAGGGGGGCGGCGGCGGCCAGCGCGGTGGCCAGCATGGGATGTCGCAGGGACGGCATGGAAACGCTCCTTCTGATGGACGACGGCTCCATCCTATACGGATCGCCTCGGGCGGGGATGACCGTCTGATATATTCCTGACGAAATTTTGCCGGCTTGGGCCGAGCCCGAGGACAGTGAGAAATGACCATGATTGCACGCGCGGCCTGCCTGTTGTCCATCGCACTTCTGGCGGGCACGGCCCACGCCGGTTCCGCGCCCGCTTCGCTGTCGTGCGTATCCGAGAGCGGCAAGGTGGCGCTCAAGGGCGATATTCCTTCGCCCTCGTCCGATGCGCTGGCGCTGACCTTGACGTACGCCGCGGCCACGCTGTCGTTCACGTCCGACGACGCGCCGGGGTATGTGGTCGCCAATTTCTCGCAGTCGGTCTTCACGCTGGTCGCGCCGGCCGACGGGCAGGCGCTGACGCTGTACGCGCTGCCGTCCACCGTCGCCGTGAAAAAGACGGCGGACGGCGACATGGCGGGCACTTTCCAGGCCAAATTGCTGGGCCCGCGTCCCGGGGGCAAGGCGGCCAGCGGTTATCCCGCGCCGCTGCAGGCCACGTTGAACTGCGATTACCGCTATTCGCTGTAGGCCCCGCCCGCTGCGTTCACTGCCCAGGCATCGATTTGCGCCGCTGCGCCGCATTTGACGGGCGGGATGCGGCACGCCCACAATCGGCCGGATGACAACCGGCAGGCGGGCCGCCGATGCCCGCCGCCACGATCCCGGAGGAACCCATGGCAGACACCCAGAAAGAAACCCAGAAAGAAACCCAGGCGCTGTTCGATCAAGGCCTGGCGCTGCGCCGCGAAGTGCTCGGCGCCGATTATGTCGACGGATCGCTGGCGCGCGCCAACGACTTCATGATGGCGTTCCAGAACATCACCACGGAGTGGTGCTGGGGCTATACGTGGGGCCGTCCCGGGCTGGAGAAGAAAACGCGCAGCATGCTCAATCTGGCCATGCTGACGGCGCTGAACCGTCCGGCCGAGATCAAGCTGCACGTCAAGGGCGCCCTGAACAACGGCGTGACGGTCGAAGAGATCAAGGAGATTCTCCTGCAGGCCACGGTGTATTGCGGCATTCCCGCGGGGCTGGACGCTTTCAAGGTGGCCAACCAGGTGCTGGAAGAGGAAGGCGCATTCAAGCAGGCAGAGCAGGCCTGAGGCCCTTGCCGCGCGAAAAACGGCAGGAATCGCGCGGTGCTTTTTGCCTTGCTCGCCCGGAGGGCAGGCTATGATGACTTGTCATCGAGTGTGTTACAAACACACAACATTTGAAATAAAACGCATAGGCTTCACCGCAGGACTGCATCGCGCAGCCCTGCGTCTGACATTACGCGTTCGCGCCTTGGGCGCCGACGCATTTTCCGGCACAGTTTGCGACGTCGCGCCCTGACTGGGCGCCGCCGCGAAAGCAGTATGGCTACACAAACGCAGTTTCCCGATTCCACGCGGGTGATCGCCGCCTTCGACTTTGACGGCACGCTCACCCAGCGCGATACGTTCGTCCCCTTCCTGGCCCACTTGTCGTGGGTCCGTTTTCTGACGGCGCTCTTGCAAACCGCCCCGGCGCTGGCGGCCTTTGCCATGCGCCTGCGCAGCAACGAAGACGCAAAAAGATCACTGTGCCGCGCCGCGCTCCGCGGACGTCCGCGCGCCCAACTGGCTCACGTCGCCCGCGCCTGGGTGCACACCATCCCGCTGCGGCCCGCGCTTATCGACCGTCTTCGCTGGCATCAGCAGCGCGGCGACCGCTGCGTGCTGATCAGCGCGTCTCCCGATATCTACCTGGAAGAAGTGGCGCGATACCTGGGGTTCGACGACCTTATCTGCACGCGCATGGCGGTGGACGCGCAGGGCCGCCTGACCGGCGACTTTGACGGCCACAACTGCTGGGGACCTGAAAAGCTGCGGCGCCTGACCGAACGCTTCGGCGGCACGGACCAATACGAACTGCACGCCTACGGCGACAGCCGCGGCGACCAGTGGCTCATCGATGCGGCGCACCACGCGTGGTATCGCGGGCAGGCGGTCAAGCCATGACCGCCTGGCTTTCCCTCTTGCGTCCGCAGCAGTGGCTGAAGAACGGCTTCGTGCTGATCGGCCTGATCTTCAGCCACGGCTGGTCCGACCCGGCGCTGGTGTTCGCGGTGGGTGTGGGTTTCGTGGCGTTTTGCCTGGGCTCCAGCGCGGTGTATGTCCTGAACGACTATTACGACCGCGCCGCCGATGCGGCCCATCCCAAGAAACGGCTGCGCGCCATCGCCAGCGGCCGGGTGAGCCTGCCCGCCGCCCGCGCGCTGATCGCTGTGCTGTTCTGCGCGGCGCTGGGCCTGCCGCTTGCGTGCGGATTGGGGCCGGTGGCGCTGGCCGTGGCCGGTTACCTGACCCTGAACATTGCCTACACGCTGAGCCTGAAGCACAAGGTGCTGGTCGATGTGTTCTGCATCGCATCCGGCTTCATGATCCGCCTGGCCTGTGGCACTTACGCGGTGGGCATCGTCCCGTCGCGCTGGATGCTGCTGTGCAGTTTCATGCTGACCCTGTTCCTGGGCTTTGCCAAGCGGCGCGCCGAGATTGCCTCGGCGCCCCTGGATGCGCCGGCGTCGGAGGGCAGCACGCGCACCGTGCTGCGGCACTATTCCCCGCAACTGCTGGACATTCTGGTGGCCATTACCGCCAGCACGACGCTGCTGGCGTATGGCCTTTACACCGTGGACTCGGACACCGCCGCGCTGCACGGGACGCAGAATCTGATCATCACGCTGCCCATCGTCACGTTCGGCGTATTTCGCTATCTGTACCTGCTGTACAAGGGCGGATCGGGCGAAGAGCCGGGCCGCGATCTGCTTGCCGACAACCAGATACGCCTGGCGGTGCTGGCCTGGGTGGCCGTGGTGGTTTTGCTTGTAAGGACGTAGACATGGCATATCTTTGGCTGATCCTCAGCGGGGCCTGTAGCGTGGCGGCCAGCGTGGCGCTCAAGGCGGCGGGAAGCAGCGCCGCACAAGCGGCCGCGCCGTCCCTGCTGAGCCAGGCGCTGCCCTATCTTGCCGCCATCGGCGCGTACGGACTGGGATTTGGTTTTTATGCGCTGGCGCTGCGCCAGCTGGATCTGACGCTGGCCTACCCGTTGATGGTGGCTTTTGCCATCGCGGGCGTCTTTGCCTACGGTCTGTTGTCCGGCACGGAAACCATCACCGCCCTGCGGATGGCGGGCGCGGCGTTCATCGCCATTGGCGTCTTCCTGATTTCGAAATAGGCGGGCACAGGCATGCAACGTTTCTTCAATGGCGCGTGGTATCGCGGGTTCCTGCTCTGCTGCGCCTACGTCGTGGTGGCGGCGGCCGTCATGAACGGCTTCTATACGAAGTGGCGGCTCAACGACGGCCACGCGGCCCTCGGGCTGACGCAGATGGTCGAAGGCACGGCCTACCGCCCCTATGTGTATCGCCAGTTCGTGCCGGCGCTGGCCAATGGCATCCAGTCGCTGCTGCCGGCGTCCACCGTGGCGCGCCTGTCCGAACGCCTTGCCGAACCCCGGCGGGTGGACAGCCGCTCGGGCCTGGCGATGCGCTATCCAGGGTCCGAGGCCCTCATGCCGGCCGTGACCCTGCGCTATCACCTGGTCTACTACCTGACCTTCGCCGCGCTGCTGACCTCGCTTTTCGTCATGCGCCGCGTGGCGCTGCGGGCGGGGGCTGGCGCCGCGGCCGCGACGATCGCGCCCGCGCTGCTTGCGATGGTGGTGCCGTTCTTTCTGACCGAGGGCGGCTTTTTCTATGACTTCGTCGAACTGATGTTCATCATGAGCGCCGTGCTGCTGGCGCTGGGCGCATCGCGCCAGACGCCGGTGCGTCTGTGCGCCTTGGTGGCGCTGGCCGGGCTGGCCACCTGGAACAAGGAAGCCTTCTTCTTTTTCACGCCCGCGCTGTATCCGCTCTTGCGGCGCAACCTGCCGCGGCTGCACGCCGCAGGCGTGGTGGGCGTGCTGCTGCTGGTAAGCGGCTGCGTCTATCTGGCGCTGCGCCTGCGCTACGCGGGCAACCCCGGCTCGACGGTCGATTACCAGCTGTGGGACAACCTGCGCTTTTACGTGGACCCCGGCAACTGGTTGCGAACCGAGAACACCTATGGCGTCCTCTTGCCGCGCGGCTTCAGCATCGTGAGCATGCTGGCCTTTGCCGGCATTGCCATCCACGGCTGGACGCGCCTGCCCCAGCCTCTGCGCTGGCACGCGCAGATGGCGCTTGCGATCAACCTGCCGCTGTTCCTGTTGTTCTGCTCGCCAGGCGAAATGCGCAACCTGAGCATGCTCTATCCGTCCCTGCTGTGCCTGCTGGCGCTGGCGCTGGCCAAATGGCTGGGCCCGCAGGGCGCCTCCCAACCGGCCGCCTCGGAAGTCCGATGATCCGTTTTTTCAATAGCGTGGTTTACCGCCGCTTTCTGCTGGCGATGTTGTATGTGATGGTGGCTGCGGCAGCCTTCAACGGTTTCTATACGAAGTGGCGGCTGAACGACGGGCATGGCCCGCATTCGCTGGCGGCCATGGTGGACGGCACCGCCCACCGTCCCTACGTGTACCGGCAATTCGTGCCGGCCATCGCCAACGGCATCCAGGACTTGCTGCCGGCCGCGACGGTGGCGCGTCTGTCCGAACGGCTGACCGAGCCGCGCCGCGTGAACAGCCGCTCGGGGCTGGCAATGCGCTATCCGGAATCGGAAGCGATGCAGGCCCCGGTGACGCTGCGCTATCACATCGTCTATTACCTGACCTTCGCGGCGCTGCTCGGCTCGCTGTTCGCCATGCGGTCGGTGTGTCTTGCGGCAGGCGCCAGCGGGGCCGCTGCCGCCGCGGCGCCGATGGTCATCGCGCTGCTCTTGCCCTTCTTCCTGACCGAGGGCGGCTTCTTCTACGACTTCTTCGAAGTGCTGTTCATGGCGTGCGCGATCCTGCTGGCCTGGCGCATTCCCGTGGAGCGCCCCATGCGTGCGGCGGGACGGCTGGGCCTTCTGGCCGTCGTTGCGGCCATGGCGACATGGAACAAGGAGGCGTTCTTCTTCTATGTGGTGACGCTGTATCCGTTTCTGCGGCGCAGCCTGCCGCGCGTCAAGGCAGCAGGCGTCGTGGCGGCCCTGGTGTTCGTCTGCGGCTGCGTGTATCTGGCGCTGCGCATGCGCTATGCGGGCAATCCCGGCGGCGCGGTGAGCTTCCAGCCGGGCGCGAATTTCTTCTACTTCCTGGATCCGGGCAACTGGTTCCGTACCGAAAGCACCTACGGCGTCGCGCTGCCCAAGGGCTTGAGCGCGGTAATGGTGCTGATGATCGCGGGCGTGGCCGCGACCGGCTGGCGCCTGCTGCCCGCGCCGTTTCGCTTGCACGTGCTGATGGCGCTGGCGGTCAACGTGCCGCTCTTTCTGCTGTTCGCCGCCGAGGGCGAGGCGCGCAACCTGAGCATGCTGTACCCGTCGCTGCTAGCCCTGATGTCGATGGCGCTGACCGCGTGGATCGGCGCGGCGGCCGCATCCCCATCGGCTGCCCTTCGCGCTGCCGATTCCTGACGCGCGGCCCGGGCGGCGCAGCGAGGGCGGGGGCGCGGTAGCTGCGCGCCTCAGTGCAGGTTGCACCTGCCGCGGCCAGCGTTCGCAGCGGGTTGCACCCGTGGCGGGGCTACTGCAGGGATAACCCGCGAGTTTTGGCGTGCCGTGGGTTATCCCTACTTGAGCCGGGCAGCAACCGGTCGATATGCTTCGGTTAACCGTAGGGACCGCAGAGTCTTTCGGAGGAGTTTCAAACCGAGCCGGCAGTTGCTGAAAGGAACCGGATTTGCATAATGCACCTCCTTTGGATTCAGCCGTCGCGGTCTCGCGGGAAAAGCCAGTGCGCGTGATCCCGTGGGCCACGTGGCTGCACCGCGTTTTCGTGGTTCTCATGTATGCGTTCATGCTTAGCCCCATCGTGCTGGTGGTCTGGCTGAGCTTCTTCAAGGACGCCATCCTCTATTTCCCGCCATCGGGCTACACGCTCTCCTGGTACGTCAAGGCCTGGGAGAACCCCGCGTTCGCCAACGGCTTCCTTTTCAGCCTGCAGGTGTCGCTGGTGGCCGCGTTCATCGGCGTGGTGATGGGCGTGCTGGCGGCGGTTGCGATTGCGCGCTACCGCTTCGCGGGCAGCAAGGGCGTCAACACCTTGCTGCTGTCGCCGCTGCTGATTCCCGGCATCGTCGCGGGCGTGGCCGTCTATCTCTTTTACCTGCGCGCTGAAAACGTGCTGGACCAGGATCTTGTCGGCACGTTCGGCGGTCTGGTCATTGCGCACGTGTGCCTCACTATTCCGTGGACCGTGCGTCTGGTCACGGCCGGCATGGCCGGGCTGGACGGCTCCATCGAGGAAGCCGCTCGCAACCTGGGCGCAAGCGCGCCGAAGGCTTTCATGCGCGTGACGCTGCCCATGCTGCGGCCGTCCATCGTCGCTGCGGCGCTGTTCAGTTTTGTCGTGTCGTTCGAGAACCTGGAGCTGTCGCTGTCGCTGGTAGGCCCTGGGCGCACGACGCTGCCGATCGCGATCATGCAGTACCTCGAATTCAACCTGGACCCGACCATCGCGTCGGTGGCCTCGGTGCAAATCCTGCTGTTGGGCATCATCATGCTTGTGACCGACCGCTACGTGAAACTCAGTCAGGTGGTGTAAGAAATGGCGAAGGTCTCAATCGAAAACATCCGCAAGCAGTTCGGCGCGGCGGTCGCGGTGTCGGATTTTTCCCTGGAGATTGCCGAAGGCGAGCTGGTCACCTTTCTGGGGCCCAGCGGTTGCGGCAAGACGACGACGCTGCGCATGATTGCCGGCTTCATCACGCCGACGTCGGGGCGCATCCGCATTGGCGAAACCGACGTCACGCGGCTGCCGGTGCACAAGCGCGACACCGGCATGGTGTTCCAGCGCTATGCGCTGTTTCCGCACATGACGGTGGCCGAGAACGTGGCGTTCGGCCTGGAAATGCACAAGGTGCCCAAGGCCGACCGCGATGCGAAGATCCGGCGCGTGCTGGACATGGTGCGCATGACTGAGCTGCGCGACCGCTATCCGCGCCAGCTGTCCGGCGGCCAGCAGCAGCGCGTGGCGATTGCGCGCGCGCTGGCGATCGAACCCAAGGTGTTCCTGCTGGATGAACCGCTGTCCAACCTGGACGCCAAGCTGCGCCTGGAAGTGCGCGAGGAAATCCGCGCGTTGCAGCGGCGCCTGGGCCTGACCACCGTCTTTGTCACGCACGACCAGGAAGAGGCGCTGGCGATTGCGGACCGCATGGCCATCATGCACGACGGCATCGTGCAGCAGGTGGGCGCGCCCGACACGCTGTACGAACGGCCCGCCAACCTCTTCGTGGCGGACTTCCTGGGCAAGATGAACGTCTTCACGGGGCGCGGCCACGCCGGCGATCAGTTCGAGACCAAGGCTGGCCAGCGCATCGCGGCGCCGGGCGGCGGCAACGCCACGCATCTGGGCGTGCGGCCGGAGCGCGTGCGCCTGCAGACGCAGCCGTCCGGCGGCAACGCGCTGCCGGGCGTGATCGAGTCGTCGCTGTACCTGGGGTCGGTGCTGGAGGTGCGGGTGCAGCTCGATGGCGGCGACCGCCTGATCAGCCAGATCGTCAATGCGGGCGCGCGCGGCGCGCCGCCAGCCGCCGGCGAGCGCGTCTATGCGTGCTTCGAGCCCGACGACTGCGTCGCCTTCACGCAATAGGAGGCGCCATGACGACCGCAACGCAGGATGGGCGCCCCAGCCGATGGCTGGGCCCCGGGCTGGCCTTTCCGGCCTCGCTGGTGGTGCTGGTGATCATCATGATCCCGATCCTTCAGCTGGCGCGCTACAGCTTCAATCATTTCGACCCGGTCGAGATGATGCAGACCGCCTTCACGTTCGAGAACTACGCCAAGTTCTTCGGCGACCCCTACTACCGCGACATCTTCTTCACCACGCTGGGCATCGCGGCGCTGTGCACGGTGCTGGCGCTGGTGCTGGGTTTTCCGGTGGCGTACTTCCTGGCGCGCACGCAAAGCCGCTACAAGAGCCTCTTTGTGATCCTGCTGGTGTTTCCGCTGATGGTGGGCAACGTGGTGCGCGCGGCCGGCTGGATGGTGGCGCTGGGCAACGCCGGCGTGGTCAACGCCGTGCTGCAGGGCCTGGGCATCATCGACAAGCCGCTGACGCTGATGTACACGCCGACCGCCGTCGTCATCGGCACCACGGCAGTCGTCATGCCGTACCTGATCCTGACGCTGCAAAGCGTGCTGGAAGGCATGGACCTGTCCGTGGAAGAGGCCGCGCGCAACGTGGGCGCCAGCTTCTTCACCACATTCCGCCGCATCGTCTTGCCGATCGCCGCGCCGGGCGTGGCGGCGGGCACGATGCTGGTGTTCATTCTGTGCATGAACGCGTACGCCACGCCGGTGCTGCTGGGCGGCTCGGGCCTGACCATGATGGCGCCGGCGCTGTATGACCAGATCACCAAGGCCTCGAACTGGCCGTTTGGCGCCGCGCTGGCGGTCATCCTGGTCTGCGGCACGCTCGTCATCGCACTGATATCCAACTGGCTGATCCACCGGCGCTACATCAAGACCATGGCGTCCTGACCCAGACATCCCCCGAAGGAAATTCTCATGTCCGCTGTGCTGTTCAAGAATGCGAACCTGCTCGATCCGCTGCAATCCGAGCTGCTGGAAGGGCACCACGTCCTGGTGGAGGACGGTGTCATCAAGGAGGTGTCGGACAAGCCGATCACCGCGTCCTCGGCGCGCGTGATCGACGCCGCCGGCCGCACGCTGATGCCCGGCCTCATCGATCTGCACGTGCATGTGCTGGCCACGCAGCTGAATCTCAGCACGCAGGGCGTCCTGCCCGACGCGCTGGTGATGATGCGCGCGGTGCCCATCATGGCGGCCATGCTGCGCCGGGGATTTACCACCGTGCGCGACGCGGGCGGCGCGGGCTGGGGCCTGAAGTGCGCCGTCAACGAAGGCACGGTCAAGGGGCCGCGCCTGTTCATCTCGGGCCGCGCCATCAGCCAGACGGGCGGCCACGGCGATCCGCGTCCGCGTTCGGACCACCTGCGTCCCATGAGCTTTTGCGGCTGCTGCTTCCGGGCGGGCGACATCGGCCGCGTGGCCGACGGCATCGACGACGTGCGCAAGGCCGTGCGCCAGGAACTGCAGATGGGCGCGGACCAGATCAAGATGATGGCCTCGGGCGGCGTGGCATCGCCCACCGATCCCATTGCGTCCTTTGGCTACTCGGAAGAGGAAATCCGCGTCATCGTCGATGAGGCGGCCAGCCGCCAGACGTACGTGATGGCGCATTCCTATACCGCCGACGCCATCGAGCGCGCCATCCGCAACGGCGTGCGCACCATCGAACACGGCAATCTGGTCGACGAGCGCGTGGCGCGTTTCATGGCCGAGAAGGGCGCGTTCGTGGTGCCGACGCTGGTGACCTACGAGGCCCTGGCCAACGAAGGCGCCGACTACGGTCTGCCGGCCGATTCCGTGGCCAAGATCGCCACGGTGCGCACCGCGGGCCTGCATTCACTTGAGATCTACAAGAAGGCGGGCGTGAAGATCGGTTACGGCTCCGACCTGCTGGGCCCGTCACAGCGCCTGCAAAGCGACGAATTCCGCATCCGCCGCGAGGTGCTGTCCGCGCAGGAAGTCATCCAGTGCGCCACCACGACGGCGGCCGAGGTGCTGAACCAGGTCGGCCAGCTGGGCCGCATCCAGGAAGGGGCGCTGGCCGACATCCTGCTGGTGGACGGCGATCCGTACCGCGACCTGTCGTGCCTCTTGGGGCAGGGCGAGCACATCGGCCTCATCATGAAGGGCGGCGTCATCGAACATAACGACCTGGGGGTGTAGGGGCCATGAGCGATCCCACGTTTTCGCAGTCGGAAGTCGGCGAGGAATCCCGCGACGTCAACGCGGCCAAGGGGTGGCATCCGCCCTCGGCGCCCGCGCCGCGCGATCGCGGCCTGGGGCCGTTTCCGCGGCTGATCCTGCGCGGGGCCACGATCATCGACGGCACCGGCGCGCCGCCCTGGGGCCCGGTGGATATCGTGATCGAGAACGATCGCATCACCGCGCTGGTCAACGTGGGCACGCCGCACAAGGCCATCGACCCCAAGCGCCGTCCCGGCCCCGGCGATCACGAGATCGACTGCCACGGCAAGTTCGTGACGCCCGGCTTTGTCGACGCGCACGCGCACATCGGCACGCCGTATCACGCGATGAGCGGCATCGTGCCGCCCGCCGACTACATCTACAAGCTGTGGCTGGCGCATGGCGTGACCACGGTGCGCGAGATGGGCGCGATGGGCGGCCTGGGCTGGACGATGGAGCAGCGCGAGCTGTCCGCGGCCAACCAGATCGCGGCGCCGCGCATGATCGTACATTCCGTGTTTCCCGCCGTGAACGACCGCGTCAAGACCATCCACACGCCGGAGCAGGGCCGCGAATGGGTGCGCAAGCTGGCCGCGCGCGGCGCCGACGGCATCAAGTTCTTTGGGGCGCCGCCGGCCATCATGGAGGCGGCGCTGGACGAGGCGGCCAAGGTGGGCCTGCGTTCGGGCTGCCATCACGCCCAGATGGCGGTGACGCGCGTGAATGCGCTGAAATCCGCGCGCTGGGGACTGACCAGTTCCGAACACTACTACGGCCTGCCCGAGGCGCTGTTCGAAGACCGCGTCGTGCAGTCGTTTCCCACGGACTACAACTACAGCGACGAGTACTACCGCTTCGCGGTGGCGGGCCAGACCTTCATGCAGGCCGCGCAGCCGGGTTCGGCCAAGTGGCGCCAGGTCATGGACGAGTTCCTGGAAATCGGTCACACCTTCGTGCCCACCTTCAACATCTACGACGCCAACCGCGACCTGATGCGCGCGCGCCGCGCGGACTGGCACGACGAGTACACGTGGAAGGCGGTGTGGCGCTACTTCCAGCCGCAGCGCGGCGGCCACGGCGCCTACTGGTATCGCTGGAGCACCACCAACGAGATCGAATGGAAGCAGAACTACCGGCTTTGGATGCAGTTCATCAACGAATACAAGAACCTGGGCGGACGCGTCTGCGCGGGCAGCGATTCGGGCTTCATCTACCAGATCTACGGCTTCGGCTTCATCCGCGAACTGGAACTGCTGCAGGAAGCGGGCTTTCATCCCATCGAGGTCCTGCGCGCGGCCACGTCGCACAGCGCGGCGCTGCTGGGCATCGATGACGACACCGGCTCCATCGACGTGCAAAAGCGCGCCGACCTCTTGATCCACGACCAGAATCCGCTCACCGACTTCAAGCTGCTGTTCGGCACCGGCGCCATGCGCCTGAACGACGACACCGCCAAGGTCGAATGGAAGCGCTGCCTGCAGACCACCATCAAGTCGGGCGTGGTGTACGACACCGCCGAGCTGCTGGCGGACGTGCGCGCGATGGTGCGGGACAGTTGGGCCGACGATCCCGACGGCGAGCGCCCGCCCACCGGCGGCGCACCGTCGGGATCGCCCTGCGACTCGGGCGACCCGGGCGAGGACATGACCTGATGGCCGTCGACCTTTTCCTGTTGTGCGGGTTCCTCGGCAGCGGCAAGACCACGCTGCTGGTGGACTACCTGCGCGATCCGGAATCGCGCGATACGGGCGTGATCGTCAACGAGGCGGGCGAGGTCGGCGTGGACGGGGCGATCGTGGCCAACGACAGCGACAACGTGCCGATGACCTTGATGGCCAACGGCTGCGTGTGCTGCTCGTTGCGCAGCGATCTGGTCTACACGCTGAGCGCGCTGCTGGATGCGCCCCGGCCTGAAGGCGAGGGTCCGTTGCAACGCGTCGTCCTGGAGTGCAGCGGCCTGTCGCGGCCCGGACCCATCATCGCGTCGCTGGCGGATCCGGAATTGGCCAGCCGCGGCCTGCGGCTGACGGTGGTCTGCACCGACGACTGCGCACGCGATCCCGACGCGCTGGCCGAGATGGATGAAGCGATGGCGCAGTTTGGCGCGGCCCATCGCATCGTATTGACCAAGACCGATCTGCTGCCCGCCGTGCCCGGCGCGCTGGGCGAACGCGCCGCGCGCGCCGAGGCGTTGAATCCGCTTGCCGAGATCGTCGCGGAACCGGATCGCCGGCGCGCGGTGCAGGCCGCGTTCGCGCCGTCGCAAGGCACGTCCGACCTGGCCGGCCTGGCGGCGCGAGTGCTTGCCGCAGGCGGGCAGGGCGCGGCGCATCCGCGCATCCGCGTCATGGCGGCGCGCGCCCAAAGCGGCATCAGCTGGACCGATTTTTCCGAGTGGCTGGATAACCTGGCCGGCCTGTGCGGCGACCGCCTGCTACGCGTGAAGGCGGTGGTGCGCGTCACGGACTGCGAGGAACCCATCCTGATCCAGTCGGTCGGTTCGACGTTCAGCCTGCCGCAGCGGCTGACGCGGCAGCCCGATGCGCGCGACGCGATCATCGTGATCGCGCGTGACATCGAGGCCGACGAGATCCGCGCGTCCTCGCCGGATGCGCCGGTGCAAATGCTGGTCTGAATCCTGTTGAACCCAAGGCCGCGCGCCAGACTGGCCTGCCGCGCGGCGCATCGTAGCAAGTCGTCAGTTCCCTTCGATACGAGGTTGTTATGCAAGAGAAAAACCTGAATCGCCGTGGCTTCATCAAGACCGCCTCCGGCCTGGCCCTGGCGCCCGCCCTGGGGTGGCTGCCCGGCATGGCCAATGCGGCCGAAAAGGAAATCGTGGTGGGCACCTGGGGCGGCGATTACCAGAACCTGCTGCAGCAGATCATCAATCCCATCGTCGCCAAGCAGGACGTGAAGGTGGTCTACGACACGGGCAACGCCGTGGGGCGCGTGACCAAGCTGCGCGCCGAAAAGAACTCGCGCCGCGGCAGCATGGACGTGGCGCTGCTGGGCGAAGTCGACATGTACGACGCCGAGCGCTCGGGCACGTTGGAGCCGCTGGACACCAAGAAGCTGCCCAACCTGGCCAACGCCATCGACACGCTGAAGACGCCGTATTCCATTCCGCACATCTTCAGCGCGATGACCCTGGTCTACAACACCGAGAAATTCCCGACCCCGCCGGATTCGCTGCAGGTGCTGCTGGATCCGAAGTGGAAGGGGCAGGTCGGCTTCTCCGACATTCTCTATCTCTACAACTCGGTCTTCGTGGGCCTGGGCGCGGACGGCAACACCAAGGATTTCGAGGGCGGCAAGCGCTTTCTGGCCAAGCTCAAGCCCAACGCGCCGCGCATCTACCCGTCCAACGAAGCCGTTGCCGCCGCCTTCAAGTCCGGCGAAATCGCGATCGCCGTCATGTGGAAGGCCCGCGCGCTGCAATGGAAGGACAGCGGTCTGCCGCTGGGCTTCGTCATCCCCAAGGAAGGCTCTGTGCCGGTGTCGTTTGAAGCGGCCGTCGCCAAGAATAGCCGCAACAAGGACGCGGCCTGGGCCTACCTGAACGCCATGCTGGATCCGCAAGGGCAGATCGGCTTTGCCGAAAAGATGGGCTACGCGCCCACCGTGACCAACGCGCAGTTGCCGGAAGCCCTGAAGCGGGTGGGCTTTTCGGACGCCGAGGTCAAGCTGCTGCACGCCTACGACCTGAAGGGCTTGACCGAGAAGAAGGCGGACATGCTCGAGTTCTGGAACAAGGAGTTCAAGGCGGGCTGACCGACGGGCGGGCGCCGTTCCCGCCTTTCCGGTTGTCCGTTTCATCGTTGTCCGCGTCATCGAAGCGCGATTCCTGCAAGGGAATCGCGCTTTTTCATTTGGGGAACTGCTGCACCAGTTATGAAATGTTATATCATCCGTCTGCCTTTTTGTAATGATATAACATCCGAGAGAGCGAAGATGAAAGGAAAGAAGCTGGGGTTGGGGAAAGCGCGCGTGAAGGTCTTTCGCAGCCGTTCACATGGCCGGGCGCCGTTGAAACCGCTGGTGTGCTCGCTGATGCTGATGGCGCCCGTGGCGCAGGCGCAGACAGAGGGCGAGACGCGCGCTCAGACCGTCGCGCCGATCACCGTGTCCGCCAACCCGTTGGGGCTGGACTTGAACAGCACCACGCTGCCCGCCTCGGTCCTGGAAGGGGACGCGCTGATCGAGCAGCGCAACGGGACGCTGGGCGAGACCCTCAAGAACCTGCCGGGCGTGAACAGCGACACGTTTGGCGGCGGCGCCAGCCGCCCGGTGATCCGCGGGCAGACCGCGCCCCGGGTGAAGGTGCTGTCGGATGGGTCCGAAGTGATGGACGCCTCGGCTATCTCTCCCGACCATGCCGTGACGGTCGAGCCCCTTTTGGCCGATCGCATCGAGGTTCTGCGCGGGCCGGCCACGCTGCTGTACGGCGGCGGCGCGATCGGCGGCGTGGTGAACGTGGTGGACAAGAAAATCCCCACCGAGGTGCCGGAGAAGGGCATCGCCGCCGAAGCCGAGTTGCGCGGCGCCACCGGCACCAAGGAGCGCGCCGGCGCCGTGGGCATCACGGCGGGCGAAGGCCAGTTCGCGGTGCGCGTCGAAGGCATGAAGCGCCGCACCAGCGACTACGACGTGCCGGACTGGCCCGGCGGCACGCTGGAAGGCTCGTACAGCGAATCGACGCAGGGCTCGGTGGGCATGTCGTGGATCACGCCGCGCGGCTATGTGGGCGTGGCCTTCACGCATCTGCAAAGCGAATACGGCCTGCCCGGCCACAACCACGAGTACGAAGGGTGCCACCCGCACGGCACGCATCTGCACTGCGGCGGCCACGATCATGACCACGGCGACGAGGGCGAGGAAGGTCACGACCACGATCACGAGCATGGCGGCGTGCCCTACGTGAAGCTGCGCAGCAACCGGGTGGATCTGCGCGCGGAATACCAGGATCCGTTTGCCGGCTTCGAGAAGATCCGCTTTCGCGGCGGCCTGACGGACTACCAGCACGACGAGATCGAAGGCGGCGAGGTTGGCACGCGCTTCAAGAACAAGGGCTACGACATGCGGGTGGAGCTGCAGCACAAGCCCATCGCCGGCTGGCGCGGCGTGATCGGTCTGCAGAATGCGTACAGCGATTTCAGCGCCGAAGGCGAAGAGGCGTTCCTGCCGCCCAGCAAGACCCGGTCGAACGGCATCTTCGTGCTGGAGGAATACCAGTTGAACGACTGGCGGTTCGAGCTGGGCGCGCGCCAGGACTGGCAGCGCGTGTCGCCGTCGGGCGGCGCGCCGCGCAGCAGCCTGTCGGGCACGTCGCTGTCGGCCGCCGCGATCTGGGACTTCGCGCCGCAGTATTCGGTGGCGCTGTCGCTGTCGCGCTCGCAGCGCCTGCCCAACGCGCAGGAACTGTATGCGGACGGCGTTCACCTTGCCACCAATACATACGAACTGGGTAATCCGGACCTGACGCGCGAAACGTCGCACAACATCGACCTGACGCTGCGCAAGCATTCGGGCGACACGACGTTCTCGGCCAGCGTGTTCCACAACCGCGTCAAGAACTACATCTACGCCAATACGCTGGATCGCTTCGAGGATTTCCGCCTGATCGAATACACGCAGCAGGATGCGGAATTCACGGGCGTGGAAGGCGAGCTGCGGCACCAGTTCACGCCGGTCTTCTCGGCGGCGGTGTTCGGCGACTACGTGCGGGGCAGGCTGACGGGCGGCGACGGCAATCTGCCGCGCATTCCGGCAGGGCGCGCGGGCGTGCGCGGCAACTTCAAGTGGCAGCAATGGTCGGGCGGCGTCGAATACGCCCGCGTGTTCGCGCAGAAGGACATTGCGGCGTACGAGGACACTACCCCGGGCTACAACATGGTCAACGCGGTCGTCGCGTATCGCGGCCAGTACGGCGCGACGGGCTACGAGGTCTACCTGCGCGGCACCAACCTGTTGAACAAGCTGGCCTACAACCACGCGTCGTTCATCTCGTCGGTGGCGCCGTTGCCCGGACGCAGCGTGTTGCTGGGCGTGCGCATGACGTACTGACCGGGTTGGGGGCGGCGCCCGGCTGTGCTATTTTCGGCGGATGCCGCCGCCCGCGGCGGCATCACGCGCCAGGAGCCCGCCATGCTGAAGTTCGCCGCCAATCTGTCGATGATGTACCCGGAACATGCGTTCCTGGACCGCTATGCGGCGGCAGCGGCCGACGGCTTCGCGGGCGTGGAGTGCATGTTTCCGTATGAAGCGCCTGCCGCGTTCGTGCGCGAGCGCATGGACGCCGCCGGCGTGGCGCAGGTGCTGTTCAATGCGCCGCCCGGCATCACCGCGCAGGGCGACCGCGGCCTGGCGGCGCTGCCGCGCAGGCAGGAAGAGTTCCAGGCCGGCATCGAGCAGGCGCTCTGCTATGCCACCGCGCTGTCTTGTTCCAACGTCCACGTGATGGCGGGCGTGGCGCCGCCGGACGCGTCGCGCGATGAGATGCGGGACTGCTACCTGGCCAATCTGGACTGGGCTGCGCGCGAGGCCCGGTCCGCCGGCGTCACACTGCTGATCGAGCCGATCAACACGCGCGACATCCCCGGCTACTTCCTGAACCGCCAGGACGACGCGCACGCCGTCGTGCAGGCTGTCGACGCGCCCAACCTGAAAGTCCAGATGGACCTCTATCACTGCCAGATCGTCGAGGGCGACGTCACCGCCAAACTGCGCGAATACCTACCCACCGGGCGGGTCGGCCATCTGCAGATCGCCGGTGTGCCGCTGCGCCAGGAGCCCGACCGCGGCGAACTCGATTACGGCTGGATCTTCGGCGTGCTGCGTGAGTTGCAGTACGGCGGCTGGATCGGCTGCGAGTACCGCCCCGCGGGCGCGACCTCGGCCGGCCTGCGTTGGCTGAACGCCGCCCGCGCCTGATCCCGCGCAATGTCCCCAATCGAAGTGCAAAAGGAGTGAGCTTCATGTTTCAGGGCGTGCTGCGCATGCTGTTGTCGGCCGCGCTGGCGGCGGCCATTCCGGCCGCGTCGGTGGCGGGCGGATATCCCGATCGCCCCATTCGCTGGCTGGTGCCGTTCAGTGCTGGCGGCGGCAGCGATCTGGCCACGCGCATCGTGGCCCGTCATGTCGGCCAGACGCTGGGTCAGCCGGTGGTGGTCGAGAACCGGCCGGGCGCGGCCACCATCGTCGCCGCGCAGGAGGCCGCGCGCGCGCAGCCGGATGGCTACACGGTGCTGACCGCCGGCATGAGCACGCTGGCGCTCAACCCATGGCTCTACAGCGATTTGCCCTACGATCCCCAGGCCGATTTCACGCCGGTGTCCACGCTGGTGGCGCTGCCCATCGTCCTGGTGACCGCTCCGGATTCCGGGCTGCGCACGCTGGACGACGTCAAGACGTATCTGAAGCGCACGGAACCGGGCAGTTACGCCTCGCTGGGCGTGGGCAGTCCGCACCATCTGGCGATGGAATTGTTCATGGAAACGATCGGGGGACGCGCCACGGCCGTGCCTTACAAGGGGACGCCGCCGGCGCTTCAGGACGTTGCTGCTGGCGTGGTGCCGCTGATGATGGCGGACCTGGCCGCCGCGCGGCCGCTGATCCAGGCGGGCAGGCTGCATGCCATCGCGGTGCCGTCCGCCGCCAGATCCGGGCAACTGGCCAAGGTGCCGACCTTTGCCGAGGCGGGCGGTCCGGCTTTCGAGGCGGCGGCCTGGCAGGGCGTGGTGGCCCCGGCCGGCACGCCGGCGCCGGTAGTGGAGACGCTTAGCCGCGCAATCCGGCAAGCCCTGGCCTCGCCGGACGTGGTCAAGCAGCTTACCTTGCAGGGCATGGAACCGGCCGGCAGCACGCCGCAGGCGTTCGAGGCTTACGCGCGCCAGGAGCACGCGCGCTGGGGTGCGGTCATCCGGAGCAAGGGACTGTCGGGCCAGTGAGCGGGCGGGCGCCGCCGGAACGTTCAGTCGGGCACCGGGATCGGCGCCTTGCGGCTACGCTGCGCCGTGGCCGCGCAGCCGGCGGACGCGACGATGATGCCGAAAATTGCCAGCCATTGCGTCTGGGACAGGTGCTCGTTAAGCACCACCACCCCGGCCAGCGCGCCCATCGCCGGCTCCATGCTGAGCAGCACGCCGAAGGTCTTTTGCGGCAGCCGCCGCAGCGCCACCATTTCCAGCGAGTAAGGCAGGGCGCTGGACAGGATGCCGACGGCCACGCCGGCCAGGATAAACTTGGGATCCAATAGCGCCATGCCCGCGTGCGCCGCGCCGACCGGCAGGGCCACCATCGTGGCCGCCAGAAGGCCCAGCGACGTGGCCTGTCCGCCATGCACGTTTCCGGCCATCTTGCCGAAGATGATGTAAAGCGCCCAGCACACGGCAGCGCCCAGTGCGTACGCAATGCCTTGCGGATCGAGGTCGTGCACGGACTGCCCGGTGGGGATCAGCAGGATCAGGCCGGCCAGCGCGCAGGCGATCCAGACGAAGTCGATGGCGCGCCGCGACAGCACCACGGCCAGCGTCAGCGGCCCGGTGAATTCGATGGCAATGGCAATGCCCAGCGGCAGGGTCTTGAGCGCCATGTAGAACAGCAGGTTCATGCACGCCAGCGTCACGCCATACAGGGCGATCTTCGCGGCGTTGCGGCGCGTAAGCGGAAAGCGCCACGGCCGCCAGAAGGCCAGCAGGATGATGGCGCCGATGACGATGCGATATGCGGTGGTGCCTTGCGCACCCACTTCGGGAAACAGCGATTTGGCGAACGACGTGCCCACGCACAAGGAGGCCATGGCGCCGATCAGCGACAGGGTGGGCAGCAGGGTGGACGTGGCGCTGGGGTGTCCGTTGTTCAAGGTGGCGGCGGTCATGGAAGGCTGAGGGTGTGCAATGGCGTCGTCGGTTCAGGCGGGCGAATGAGCGGTCAGGGCTGTGGAGGCATCGCCGTGGAAATCAGCACGTAGATCGCCAGCCCGAACATGATTGCGCCCAGCAGCCCCTGCTGCATGCGCAGGAACCAGGGGTTGCGCCCGACCCAGCCGCGGATGCGCGACGCGCCGTACGCAAAGCAACTGCCGTACGGCAGGCTGAGCGCCTTCATCGTGACGCCCAGCACCAGCATCTGGATCCAGACCGGTCCGTTGTCCGGCGAGGTGAACTGCGGCAGGAAGGCGATCATGAAAAGCAGCACTTTCGGGTTCAGCAGATTGGTGATGAAGCCCTGCCAGAAGGCGTCGCGCGCGTCGCGGGGCTGGGCCGCCAGCGACACCTCGGCGGCGTTCGCGCACCGGATCATGGCCTTGATGCCCAGGTAGCCCAGGTACAGGCCGCCCGCCGCCTTGATACCGACGAACAGCGTGGGAAAGGTCCGCAGCACCGACGCCAACCCCAGCACCACGGCGGGCACCTGGACGAACCCGGCCGCCACGTTGCCCAGCACGCTATGGAAAGCGGGGCGGAATCCCTGCGTCATGCCTCGCGACAGCGTAAGCGCCATGTCGGGGCCGGGCGTAAGCTTCAAGGCCGCATCGGCGGCCAGGAACAGCAGGAACAACTGGAGTGAGGGCATTGCGGGTGCAGCGTGAAAAATCCCGCATGTGCGGGCGGAGGGCTCCCAGTGTAAGCAAGCGGCCTGAATAATTCCTGCGTCCGGCGGACCCGAAATGAAGTTTCCCGTCGAAATCGCGAAGGATTGCATCGCCGCCCCGATTAGAATCCTCGAATAGCCTCTCCCCGCGCCATCCTGGGCGCCATTTCCCCGCGTTCCGAGCACCTCATGGAACTAGACGATTTCGATCTGCAGATCCTGCAAAGCCTGCAGGAAGACAACCAGCGCACCAGCCAGGACGTCGCGCAACGCGTGAACCTGTCGCCGGTATCGTGCCTACGCCGCATGAAGCGGCTGCGCGAAGCCAAGGTGGTGACGGCGGATGTGTCCGTCGTCGACCCCGCCGCCGTGGGCCGCGGCATCACGATGGTCGTGCTGGTGTCATTGGAAAGCGAACGCGCCGACAAACTCGACCAGTTCAAGCGCGCCATGCAGAACGCGCCCGAAATCATGCAATGCCTGTCGGTGACCGGCGAGGTCGATTTCGTGCTGACGCTCACCATGCGCGACATGGCCGAATACGAGGTGTTCGCGCAGCGTTACTTCTGGGGCAATCCGAACGTGAAGCGGTTCTCGACGCTGGTGGTGATGAGCCGGGTGAAGAACGGGCTGACGGTGCCGGTGATGGCCGGCGGTTGAACCGGCGCCGAGACTGGCGCTCAAGGTACAGCTTCAGCCCGCAGACGGGGCGTCCGGTCCGGATTGCCTGGCCGCGAAGATCGCACGGCCAGCCTCTTCCGAAACACTGCGCAAGTGCAAGTCCCGCTGCGGAAAGGGGATCTGGATGCCCGCGTCCCGTAGCGTGTCGTACATCCGCGCCAGCATGTCGCTGCGGATCTCGATCCACCGGTCGAAGTCGTAGGTCCACGCGCGCAAGCTGAAATCCAGCGTGCTGGCGCCAAAGCCCATGAAGAGCACCATCGGCGCAGGCTCCGTGACGACGCCGGGCGTCTGCCGCGCGACGTCGTCCAGCAGCGCGAGCACCTGCCGCGGGTCGGTGCCGTAGGCCAGCCCGATGCTGATCTCGATCCTGCGGCTGCGGTCCAGCATCGTCCAGTTGGTCAGCTTGTCGGACAGCAGCGTGCCGTTCGGGACGATCACGTCGGCGCCGTCGAACGTCTTGATGCGGGTGGCGCGCATGCCGATATCCCGCACCTGGCCCGACGTGCCGCCGATCTCCACGACATCGCCGGGCTGGATCGGCCGCTCGAACATCAGGATCAGGCCCGACACGAAGTTGTTCACCACGCCCTGCAGACCAAAGCCGATGCCCACGCCCAAGGCGCCGAACACGATGGTGAGCTGGCTGGTCTGGAAACCCGCGGCCGACAGCGCGATGCCCAATCCCAGCAGCAGCACCAGGTAGTACGACAGCGAGGCGATGCTGTTGCCGACGCCGCGCGGCAGCGACATGCGGGTCAGAACCTCGTCGTGCAGGATAAGACGCACCGCGCGCGCGGCCCAGAAGGCAATCACGACCGAGATCGCGAAAACCAGGATGTTGCCCAGGCTGATCGAGACCTCGCCGACTTCCAGCGTGTAGGACAGCACCTGCGTCACGAAGGCGTAGGTGGCGCGCAGGACGCGGAAGCGGTCCATGGTGTAGACCGCCCAGCCCACGACTGCGGCGGCGCTGACAAGCCGGATCAGCAGCAGCACCAGCGGCGGCGCGTGTTCGCGCGCAAGCCGGAAGCGCGAGATGCCCTGGCGGGCCAGCAGAAGCTGCAGCAGCGTGATGATGACGGTCACGCCCGCGTACAGCACCAGCCCGAAGTAGCCGCTGCCGATGATGCCGCTGGTCAGCATCTCGGACAGCGACACATTGCCGATGAGGTTCGCGCCAAGCGACACGCACAGCAGCCCCGCCGCGCACCAGGCGACGGCGCGCAAGGCGCGCACCAGCCGCTCGGAGCCAGGCGGATAGGTCTGGCGCCGTCCGCGCGCCAGCAGCCACAGAATGGCCGTCAGGGCTGCGACGGCCGCAGCTACGGTCGACAGCCGATAGAAGAGGGTGTTGGCCAGGAACAGGAAGCCCAGCCGCTCGGCAAGGAAGAGCACGGTGATGACGCGCGGCCAATGGTCCAGATGCCGGCGGCTGGCGGGCGGAAGCAGGCGCAGCACCGGCACCGCCGCCAGCACCAGGGCGATCTGCTGCACCATCAACGGCGCGTCCGGCTCCAGGGCCAGCACGCCCATCATCGACAGCAGGACCCACGTGGAGATCGGCCGCCCGAGCACACCGGCGGCGGTTTCGCTCATGACGCCGGTGCGGATGGCGTTGCGGCTCTTTCTGGCCAGCCAGATCAGCAGCGGCAACAGCAGTAGTTGCAGCGTGTGCAGCGCGCGCTGATTGCTGGCGCCGGCGGCGCCATAGTCGCGCGCGAAGCGGACCTCGATGTCCAGACCTTGGCGCAGAAGGGTCATGGTGTCCTGGTCGGATCTTCCGGACCAGTCCAACGCCCAGAGCGGCGGCGAATCCACCCGCAATAGCCGTGCGTCGACGTAGCTGATCGCCTCCATCACCTGGCGCTGGCCTGCCTTGATCTGTTCCTCGATCGCATTGGCCCGCTGTTCCAGTTCGACCTGGCGCGACAGCGGCACGGACAGTGCCTGGCTGGCCGCCAGCAACTGCGCGATCACCACGTCGACGCGGTCGGCCAATGCCGCCGGCAGCCCCGCCGCGCCCGGCGCGTCCTTGATCGCCTGCCAGGCCGTGCGCCGGCGCAGCAGCTCGGCCGCGTCACTGGCGTACCAGGCCGTCGCCTGCCGCATGTCGGCCCGCCAGCGCGCCAGCCGCCGCACGTCGAAAAGCCAGTGCCGCTCCAGGCTTTCAAGCCGCATGATGGGAAAGTTGCGCAGTTGGGCCGGCTGGAATTCGTAGAGCTTTTCGTCGGCGGATTTGGCGATGGCATCGAGCGGCGGCATCAGCGCGGTCAGCGGATCCGCCGTCGCCGCGCGCTGCAACACGCCCTCGGCGTACCGCAAATCCGTGTCCGCCCGCAGCGGAATCTCGGCCATCTGGATCGCGGCGGGCGGCGCGGCAGGCGGCGGCGTTTCCGCCGCAAGCGCCACGCGCGCCCATCCCAGGACCAGGCCAGACAGCCAGAAGAGGATTCGTGCGCGGGCGCGCATGGTGCGACTCCGTGGTGGGGGACGGACGTGCGGTTACTTGGGATCGACTGCGAAACGGCGGCATGTCACGATATCGCGAAATGCGGCGGGCCAGAAGGGCAATGTGGGTGTTGCCATTCGCAATTCGCGAATGGCGAATGGCGCATTTAATGCGAGCGCTGCCGGCGTGGGGTAGGTATCGCAAGCATGTCTGGCAATTGGCGCGCCGAAAAGCAAAAACCCCGCCGCAGTAAAAATACCGGGCGGGGCTAAGTGCAGGAATCTTTTGGTGGCCTGGGGCGGAATCGAACCACCGACACAAGGATTTTCAATCCTCTGCTCTACCGACTGAGCTACCAGGCCAACGAAGCCCGCCACTATACACAAAATGTCGGGACAGGTGGAGGCGCACACGCCGCCGCCACCAAAAAACTCAACGAAAAACCCAGCGCAAGGGCTGGGTTTTTCCTGGGAACCGAAGTCCCGAATGCTTTTGGTGGCCTGGGGCGGAATCGAACCACCGACACAAGGATTTTCAATCCTCTGCTCTACCGACTGAGCTACCAGGCCAACGAAGTCCGCAACTATACACAATTTTTCAGGCTTGTGCCAGCCGGGTCGGCGTTGTGCCACTTTTTTCCGAACCGCACGGATTTCCCGGATCGCCCGTCGCCGCCGACTGTTGGCTTCACGGCACGAAAAGGCGTCATCTGACGGCAATCGGGGGCGGAAGTGGCCTGGGGATAACCCGCAGGAGTATAATCGTCAGCGGTTTTGTTGTTACAGCCGGATGCTTTCCCGCCTTTGACGCGAGACAAGCGGGCTGCGACACATTGTTCTTATAGTGGCAGTTCTTAACGCTTAGCCGCGGGTGGCTTTCAGCCATCCCTCACACATGTCGGTAGCTGTCCTTGCCTTCGGTCTGAATCACACGTCCGCGCCGGTATCGGTCCGCGAGCGCGTGTCCATGCCCGTCGATCTGGTCAAGCCCGCCCTCGAAGGCTTGCGTTCGGCGTTCGGCGGCTCGGTCCGCGAAGCCGCCATCCTGTCCACCTGTAATCGCACCGAGATCTACTGCGCGGCCGACGGCCACGTGGCGGATCAGTTGCCCGCCTGGCTGGCTGAACACAACCGCCTGGACGCCGGCACGCTGCGCCCGCACCTGTATCGCCATCATCAAGACGACGCCGTGCGTCACGCCTTCCGCGTGGCGAGCGGCCTGGATTCCATGGTGCTGGGCGAAACCCAGATCGTGGGCCAGATGAAGGACGCGGTGCGTGCCGCCGGCGAAGCCGGTTCCCTGGGCACCTTGCTGCATCAGATGTTCCAGCGCACCTTCTCGGTCGCCAAGGAAGTCCGTTCGCAGACCGCCATCGGCGCCGAGTCCGTGTCCATGGCCGCCGCCGCGGTGCGCCTGGCCGAGCGTGTGTTCGGCAATCTGGACCAGGCCCGCACGCTGTTCATCGGCGCGGGCGAAATGATCGAATTGTGCGCCACGCACTTTGCCGCGCAGCGTCCGCGCAGCATGGTGGTCGCCAACCGCACGGCCGAACGCGCCGAACTGCTGGCCAACCGCTTCTCGGCCAGCACGATGAAGCTGTCCGACCTGACCGAGCGGCTGTCCGAATTCGACGTCGTCGTTTCCTGTACGGCAAGCTCCCTGCCCATCCTCGGTCTGGGGATGGTGGAACGGGCCACGCGCCTGCGCCGTCACCGCCCGATGGTCATGATCGATCTGGCCGTGCCGCGCGACATCGAACCCGAAGTCGGGCGCCTGGACGACGTGTACCTGTATTCCGTCGACGATCTGGGCCGGCTGGTGCAGACCGGCACCGACGCCCGCCGCGCCGCGGTGGTGCAAGCCGAAGCCATCATCGAAACCCGCGTCCAGGGCTTCATGCACTGGATGCAATCCCGCGAAGTGGTGCCCGTCATCCGCGACCTGCACCAGGCCGCCGAAGACGTCCGCGCCGCCGAACTGGAACGCGCCCGCCGCCTGCTCGCGCGGGGCGAATCGCCCGAAGCCGTGCTCGAACAACTGGCGCACGGCCTGACGCAAAAGTACCTGCACGGCCCGCTCGCGGCGCTGAACCGCAGCGAAGGCGACGACCGCAAGCAACTGCTTGCCTGGATGCCGCGCCTCTTCCCCGGCCGCGACTCCCGCCGTTAGCGGCTCTGCCCCACGCCCCGCCTCATGGCGGGCGTTCGCTTTGTGGGCGCCCGCTTTTTCTGTCTTCTCCTTGGGTCTTCCCCTCATGAAATCTTCCATGCGCAGCCGGCTGGAGCATTTGTGCCATCGCCTGATCGAGGTCGATGCCTTGCTCGCCGAACCGGAAACCGCGTCCGACATGGACCGCTTTCGCAAGCTTTCCCGCGAGCGCGCCGAACTGGAGCCGGTGGTCGAAGCCTTCACCGCGTTCGCCCGCACCGAGGAAGACATCGCGACGGCGCAGGAGATGCTGTCCGAGCCCGACATGAAGGCGATGGCCGAAGAAGAGATCAAGACCGGGCGCGGAAAGCTGGAAACGCTGGAAGCGGCGCTGCAGCTGCTGCTCCTGCCGCGTGACCCCAACGACGGGCGCAGCGTGTTCCTGGAAATCCGCGCGGGCACGGGGGGCGACGAGAGCGCGCTGTTCTCGGGCGACCTCTTGCGCATGTACACGCGCTACGCGGAACAGCGCGGCTGGCGCGTGGAACTGATGTCCGAAAGCCCGTCCGAACTGGGCGGCTACAAGGAAGTGATCGCGCGCATCGACGGCGACGGCGCGTATGGGCGTCTGAAGTTCGAGTCGGGGGCGCACCGCGTGCAGCGCGTGCCGGCGACCGAGGCGCAGGGCCGCATCCACACGTCGGCCTGCACGGTCGCCATCATGGCCGAAGCCGACGCCATGTCCGAGATCGTCATTAATCCCAGCGACTTGCGCATCGACACCTTCCGCGCCAGCGGCGCGGGCGGCCAGCACATCAACAAAACCGATTCCGCGGTGCGCATCACCCACTTGCCGACCGGGCTGGTGGTCGAATGCCAGGACGACCGTTCGCAGCACCGCAACAAGGACAAGGCCATGCAGGTGCTGGCCGCGCGCCTGAAGGACAAGGAAGAGCGCGAGCGCCAGAGCAAGGAAGCTGCCGAGCGCAAGAGCCTCATCGGCACGGGCGACCGCTCCGAGCGCATCCGCACCTACAACTATCCGCAGGGCCGCGTGACCGATCACCGCATCAACCTGACGCTGTACAAGCTGCAGCAGATCATGGAAGGCGACCTCGAGGAACTGACCGGCGCGCTGATCGCCGAGCACCAGGCCGAGCAGCTTGCCGCGCTGGGCGACGACATCTGAGGCCGACGCGATGACCGCGCCCCAGATCAAGAGCCTGCTGCTGGACACGCGCCTGCCGCGCCTGGAAGTGCGCATGCTGCTGGAGCACGTGCTGGACAAGCCGCGCGCCTGGCTGCTGGCGCACGACACCGATGCGCTGGCGCCTGAGGTGGCGGCGGCGTACGAGGCCCTGGCGCTGCGCCGGCTGGCAGGCGAACCCATGGCCTACCTGCTGGGCCATCGCGAGTTCATGGGGCACCGGTTCCGGGTGACGCCCGACGTGCTGATTCCGCGGCCCGACACGGAAGTGCTGGTCGAAACCGCGCTGGAATGCATTGCTGGCGTCACCGGACCGATGGTGCTGGACCTGGGCACGGGCAGCGGCGCGATCGCGGTGTCGATCGCGCTGGCGCGGCGCGACGCGCGCGTGATGGCGTCGGACGTCAGCGCGGCCGCGCTGGCCGTGGCTGCCGCGAACGCGTGGGAGTTGACCGCTGCCGTACGCTTTGTCGAAGGCAGCTGGTACGAGGCCGTGCCCGCCGGCGAGGGCTTTGACCTGATCGTCTCCAATCCGCCCTACGTGGCCAGCGACGATCCGCATCTGGACCAGGGCGACCTGCGCTTTGAGCCGCGCGGCGCGCTGACCGATGGCGCGGGCGGGCTGGAGGATCTGGCGCGCATTGTCGAAGGCGCCGGCGCCCACCTGAAGCCCGGCGGCTCGCTCTGGATGGAACACGGCTGGGATCAGGCGGAGCAGGTACGCGGCATGCTGCGCCAGGCCGGGTTTGCAGACGTGCACAGCCGGCAGGATCTGGCGGGGATCGAGCGGATCTCGGGCGGGCGGTTGCTGGTCGCAGGTGTCTGACACCCTGGATATGCCCGTTCAGGTTGCCGCGCCGTCACCCGGGTGTCTGACACCTTCCCGCGCAGCTCGCCCGGCCCGACACGTGTTGTTGCGTTTGCCCTGGATATACCGGCCCCGCGGCGGGGTAATCGGGCGGTTTTCCCGGGTGTACCTATAATTGAGCAATTCCGTTTTGCCAGTCCAAGAGACCACCATGAGCGACGTTCAAGAATTCATCCGTGAAACCGTTACCCAGCACCCCGTCGTGCTGTTCATGAAGGGCACCGCCCAGTTCCCGCAATGCGGGTTCTCCGGCAAGGCCATTCAGATCCTGAAAGGCTGTGGCGTGAAGAAGCTCGTCACGGTCAATGTGCTGGAGGACGACGAAGTCCGCCAGGGCATCAAGGAATTTTCCAGCTGGCCCACCATTCCGCAGCTCTACGTGTCCGGCGAGTTCATCGGCGGCTCGGACATCATGAATGAGATGAACGAGTCCGGCGAACTGAAGACGCTGCTGGAGCAATCCGGCGCCACGGCCTGACGCATCATGCGGCGGCTCGTCGTCGGCATCACGGGCGCCACCGGCGCGCTCTACGCGGTGCGCATGCTGCAGGCGCTGCGCAACGTCGAAGACGTCGAGACGCACCTGGTGGTGTCCGCCTCTGGGGTGCTGAACATCAAGCATGAGCTCGATGTCAGCCGCCACGACGTCTATGCGCTGGCCGATCATGTGCACAGCGTGCGCGATGTGGGCGCCACGCTGGCCAGCGGCGCGTTCCAGACCGCGGGCATGGTGATCGTGCCGTGCTCCATGCGCACGCTGGCGGCCGTGGCCCATGGCCTGTCCGACAACCTGATCACCCGCGCCGCGGACGTCACACTGAAAGAGCGCCGCCGCCTTGTGATGATGGTGCGCGAGACGCCGTTCAATCTGGCTCACCTGCGCAACATGACGGCGGTGACTGAAATGGGTGGCATCGTGTTTCCGCCGCTGCCGGCGTTCTATCACCGTCCCGCGTCCATCGAAGAGATGGTGGATCACACCGTGGCGCGCGTGCTGGAACTGTTCGACATCGTCGTGCCCGGGCCGCATTGGGAAGGCACGTAGGCGCTAGCCTCCCGTCCTGACCAAGCGGGCAAGCCACCTAGGCGCTAGCCACCCCATTGGCAAAGGAACGCGGGCGCAAAAGCCGCCCGCGCCCGTCCCATCCCGGCAAGCCCCGCCGGCGCTACTCCACCAGGCCCAGCCCGTTCAACGCGGCCAGGTTTTCCGGCCATTTGCGCGCGCGCGCGTTCTGCAGTTCGATGCGCGCCCAGGCCATCCATCCGGCCCATTCGATGCGCTTGTCCCAAGCAGTGCCCCAGGCCTGCAGCGCGGCCAGGCCGGCGGCGGCATGCTGTTCCGCGGCCTCGAAATCTCCTGACGTCAACGCCAGTTGCGCCAGCAGCAGGCGCGGTTCGCCGACCCACGGGTTGTGCTCCACCGCGGCTTCCAGCATGTGGCGGGCGCTGTCCATTTCGGTCAGGGGATGCATGCGCGTGATGACCTGCCAGTACAGCGCGCTGGCCGCCGCTTCGTCGCGCGGGCTGAGCGTGGCGCGGCAATTGTCGAAGGCGGGCGGCAGCGGAATGCCGGTGTCCTGCGGCATGCGTGACAGCGGCGCCAGCAGATGCGACAGCATCGACAGGATGTTCGACGGCGGCTTGAGCGGGCCGGGCCACAGCGACGAGGCCCAGTTGGTCTTCAAGTCGCGGCGCTGCTGCTGCGGATAGCAGGCAAAGATCTCGTCCTGCCAGCTATGCCATTGCTCGCCCATGTCGGCGGCGGACACCACCGTGAATGCGGCGACCTGGCGGGGCGTGAACGTGAACACCTGCCCGTCGGCGCCTTCCAGCGTCAGGCCTTCCGGTCCCGTGCCCTGTCCCTGCAGGATGGCCTGCACGAATCGCGTGCGCGGCATGGCGCAAAAGAGGCTGACCCATTCTTCGGCTTCGGCACCCAGCACATCGCGCAGCGTGTTGCGCTCGCGTTCACGGTCAAAGAGCGTGAGGTCCACGTATTCGTTGCCGTACACGCTGTGAAACAGGCCCAGCAGGCGAACCTCTCGCGGCTGGTTCCACAGCGCCAGCGTGCGGTAGACGCCCAGCAGGTGATGCTTGAACGTGCCGGCCTTGTGCCAGTCTTCGCCGGCGCTGCGCGCAAACAGCAGGTCGAGCAGGGCGGGCAGGTCGGCGTCGACGGCGGCGTAATGGTCAGCCAGCAGCGCGCGCGCATGCGGATGGAGTTCGGTAGTCGTGGACATGGAGGCGGGTGGGTTGATGAAAGCAGGCTCTATTGTGTCCGCATGCGCCGGCGCTGTCATCGCGGTGTTTATATCGAAATCCACATATCAATATGAATATTCATCGCTTCCGGTTTTGAGGCGGCGTCTCTAGAATCCGGGGTCTCATTACGACTACCTCTAGAGATCTCCCATGCGCCTTCGTCATTCCCTGGCCGTACTTGCCACCCTTATCGGTTTTGCCGGCACCTCGGCGATGGCGCAGGACGCCGAGTTGAAGGTGGGCGTCACCGTCGGCCCGCACGCGCAGATCGGCGAAGTCGTGCAGCAGGTGGCCGCCAAGGAAGGCCTGAAGGTCAAGCTGATCGAATTCAGCGACTTCATCCAGCCCAATGCCGCGCTGGACGCCAAGGAGCTGGACGTGAACATCTACCAGCACAAACCTTTCCTGGAATCGCAGAACAAGGCGCGCGGCTACAAGCTGGTGCCGGTGGCGACGGCCGTCGTGCAGCAGATGGGCATCTATTCCAAACGCGTGAAGTCGCTGGACGATCTGCCGCAGGGCGGCAAGGTGGCCATTCCGAACGATCCGACCAACGGCGCCCGCGCGCTGCTGGTGCTGCAGGCCGCCAAGCTGATCAAGCTGAAGGACGGCGTGACGGTGACGGCGTCGATCTTCGACATCGCCGAGAACCCCAAGAACCTGAAGTTCGTCGAGATCGAGGCCGCGCAGCTGCCGCACTCGCTCAAGGACGTGGATGCCGCCGCCGTGAATTCCGCCTACGCCATCCCCGCCGGCCTGTCGCCCGCCAAGGACGCGCTGGTGCTGGAGAGCAAGGACGCGCCGTTTGCGGCCGTTGTGATCGCCGCGCGCGAGGACAACAAGAACGATCCGCGCATCGCGCGCTTCATCAAGGCCTACCAATCCGACGAAGTGAAGGCTTTCGTGGCCAAGCAGTTCCCCGGCGCCTATACGACCTCCTGGTAAGCCGTCCCGCCACGTTCAAGCGGCCGGGCGCGCGCGCGTCCGGCCTCGCGCCGTCTGGCGTTCGTCAGCCGCGGCCTCCCCGCGCGACAGCCACATGCGCGCCTCGTTCGCCAAGCCCTCCTGCAGCACCTGCGCCGGCGCGCTCATCGCGCGGTCGCGCGACCACACCACCGCCAGCACCGGGTCTTCCAGCGCCATGAGGCGCCGCGCGGCCAGGCCCTGCCGTTCGGCGTAATGCGCGCCCAGGCTTTCCACGATGGCCACACCCAGGCCTTGCGCGGCCAGCGCGCACGCCGCCGATGATTGCGCCGCCTCGATGATGGGGCGATAGGGCAGGCCGCGTGCCTCCAGCGCCTGACGCGTGGCGCGCCCGGCGGGCAGGGCCGGCGCCAGCACGATCGGGCCGGCTTCGGCCACCTCGTCGAGCGTCAGCGTGGCCTTTCTGGCCCAGGGATGGTCCTTCGGCATGACCGCATGCAGCCCCAGGGGCGCCAGCCGCAGGCTGGACACACGGTCGATGTCCGGCGGCGAACCGATGATGATGCCCAGGTCGATGCGATGGTCCACCGCCATCTCGATGATTTCCAAGGCGGTGCCGGCGCGCACGGTCACGGCCACGGACGGATGGGCGCGGCGCACGCCGGCCAGGGCCGGCGGCAGCAGACTGGACGCCGCAATGGCGACGGCAGCGACATCCAGCCGTGCCAGCGCGCCCTGGCGGATGTCGACGGCCAGCCGGTCCACGGCCTCGATGCCGGCCAACGCATTGAGGACTTCCGGGATCAGCGCGCGGCCCTGGCTGGTCAGGTGCAGCCGCCGGTTCTCGCGGCTGAAGAGCGCAAAGCCCAGCCGCGTTTCCATGTCGCGCAAGAGCGCGCTGGCGGCGGGCTGCGTCATGTTGACCGATGCCGCCGCGGCGGTGACGGTGTCGTGCCGGTACATGGCGCGCAGCAGCAGGAGTTCTCGCCGGTTGAACATATGAAATTCATATGGAACTAGTCAATTCATCTATTTGACCATATGAACCAGCGGCCGCCAGAATAGCCCATCGCATTTTGCATCCCGACCTGCGCGCCGCCATGCCCGCCAACACCATCGTTTCCGTCACCTGCATTCCCTTGCGCCTGCCGTTTCATCACTGGAGCCCGTCGCCGCTGTTCGCCGGCCGGCCGCGCGACAAGCTCGACAGCGCGCTGGTGCGCGTGCAGACGGAAGACGGCACGGTGGCGTGGGGCGAGTCGTACTGCGTGGAGCCGCGCGCCTTGCCCGCCATCTTCGAATCGCTGATCGCCCCGCTGGCCTGCGGGCGGGACGCGGACGACGACACCTTGCTGCCGGGCATGCAGCGCACGCTGCACAACCTGGGGCGGTCCGGCCCCGTCGTGCAAGCGCTGGCCGGTCTGGACATCGCGCTGTGGGACCTGCGCGCCAAGCGCGCGGGCGTGCCGTTGTACGAACTGCTGGGCGGCAAGCGCCGCGAACGGGTGCGCGTGTACGCGTCGCTGCTTCAGTACTACGGCAACGCCGAACGCCTGGACGCCGTGACCACGCGCGCGCTGGACGAAGGCTATATCGAGATCAAGCTGCACGAGCGCACGGCCGATGCGCTGGCTGCCGTGCGCCGCAGCACGGGGCCGGGCGTGCCGATCATGGTGGACACGAACTGCGCCTGGCTGCCCGGCGAAGCCGAAGCCGCCATCGAGGCGATGCGGCCGCACGATCCGTTCTGGATCGAGGAACCTTTGTGGCCGCCGGAAGACGACCGCGCGCTGGCCCGCTTGAAGGATGCCTGCGGCATTCCGCTGGCGGTGGGCGAGAACGCCTCCAGCGCGACCGACCTGGAGCGTGTGGTGGACACGGAAGCAGCGCAGTACGTGCAGCCCAGCGTGATCAAGCTGGGTCTGACCGCCGCGTGGCGCATCGCGCAAAAGTGCGCGGACACGCGCGTCGTGTGCGCGCCGCAGGTGGCGTTCTTCGGTCCCGGATACCTTGCCAGCCTGCACCTGATCGCCGCGCAACAGGCCGAGGTATCGCTGGAACGCCTGTACGTCGAACTGGCGCACGTGCCCTACGGGCGCAGCGTGCCCATCAAGGACGGCTGGGTCGACGTGCCGGACGCCCCTGGCTTGGGCGCGGACCCCGAGGCGGAACTTGCCGAAGGCCGCTACAGCAGCTGAAGCACACGCATCCGCGCCCACGCATCAGATACGAAAGACGCACCGAAATACGAACCGGCCCTCAAGAGGCCGCACCGCACATGAACCTGGAGACAACCCCATGCATCCCTCACGCAGAGCGTTCCTGATCAATGGCGCGGCCCTGGCCGCTGGCGCCGCCGTGCTGCCGTGGTCTTTCGCGGCGCGCGCCGCGCAGTATCCGGACAAGGCGGTCCGCCTGACCATCCCGTATCCGCCGGGCGCGGCCACGGACACGCTGGGCCGCATGGCGGGCCAGGTGTTTGCCGAGGCGCTGGGCCAGCCCTTCGTCGTGGAGAACCGGGGCGGGGGCGGCACCACGATCGGCACGCGCGCCCTTGCGGTGTCGGCGCCCGATGGCTACACCATCGGCATGGTCGACTCCACGTTCACGATCAATCCCGCGCTGCTGGGCGAGCGTCAACCGTACGACGCCATCAAGGACTTCGCGCCGATCTCGCTGATGGCGACGGCGCCTTTCGTCATGGTGGTGCACCCCTCGGTCAAGGCGACGGACATCGCGTCCTTTGTGGCGCTGGCCAAGGCGCAGCCGGGCACGTTGTCGTTCGGGTCGGCGGGCGTGGGCAGCGGTCCGCATCTGGCCGGCGAGCAACTGCGCCAGCAGGCGGGCGTGGACGTGCTGCACGTGCCGTACCGCGGCGGCGGCACTGTGATCACCGACCTCTTGGGCGGCCAGGTGCAGTTCGGGTTTGCCACCGTGCCCACGATGCTTGAACACATCAAGGGCGGAAAGCTGCGGGCGCTGGCGGTCACCAGCCCGCAGCGCGTCAGCCAGCTGCCCGACGTGCCCACCTTTGCGGAAGCGGGTCTGCCGGGCGTGGACATCTCGCCGTTGTTCGGCCTGGTTGCGCCGGCCGGTGTGCCCGCGCCGATCATCGAGCGCCTGTCGCAGACGCTGGCCGAATCCGTGCAACGCGGCGCGTTGCGGGACAAGCTGACGGGGATGGGCTTTCAGCCCGTCGGCAGCACGCCGGCGCAATTCGCGCAGCGCATCCAGGAGGACGTGGCCAAGTGGACGGGCGTGATCCAGCGCGGCAATATCAAGGCCGAGTAGGCGCGTTAGGCGTACTTGCCCTTCAGGCGTACTTGCCCGTCAGGCCGCCATCGACCAGCAGTTCGGTGCCGGTGATGTAAGACGCATCGTCGGAAGCCAGAAAGGCCACCGCATTGGCGACCTCCCAGGGTGTGCCCATGCGGCCCATCGGCACCTGCCTGTCGCGCGCCGCGCGGGCGGCGTCCAGGTCGTTGGCATCGAACATCCTGGCGACGTTGCTGGCCACGCGCGGGGTGTCGATCAGCCCGGGAATCACCGTGTTCACGCGGATGCGGTCGGCGGCATATTGCTGCGCGGCCATGCGCGCGAAGTGGATGACGGCGGCCTTGCTGACGCTGTAGGCCAGATGCGGATAGCCGGTGTACCGGATGCCCGCGATCGACGACACCGCGACGATGGCCCCGCCGCCTTGCGCGCGCATCAGCGGGACCACCAGCCGTGTCGCGATCAGCAGGCTGGTCACATTCACCTGCTGGATGCGGTCCCAGTCTTGCAGCGAGATGTCTTCGGGGCCGCCCACCTTGCCGATGCCCGCGTTGGCCTGCAGGACGTCGATGCGGCCGAAGCGGCCCAGCGCCGCATCCACCGCGGCCTGCATCGCAGCGGGGTCGGCCACGTCGGCCTGCACCGGCAGCGCGCTGCCGCCGGCCGATTCGACTTCGTGCGCCGCTTCTTCGGCGGCCGCCAGATTGGCGTCGAGCGCAACGACGGCCGCGCCCTGGCGCGCCAGCGTCACGCAACTGGCCTTGCCGATGCTCCAGCCGGGCGCCGACGTGCCCGCGCCCGCCACCAGCGCGACCTTGCCGGCCAGGCGCCCGCCGGATGCCGCCGTCATGATTGACCGCCGTCTTGCTGATGGGATTTGCCCTTGCCCACGTACGGAATGGCGTGGTCGATGGTTTCCCAGATAAAGCGCCCGGAAGGGCTTTGCTGCTCTTCGGCAACGTGCGACACCAGGCCCGCCGCGCGCGAGATGACGGCAAAGCCGCGCATCAGGTCGGTGGGCACGCCGATTTCGCTGAGCAGCGCGGCCACGGCGCCCGTCGCATTGATGGTGATGTGCTTGCCGTACGTCTCGTCGATGGCACTGGCCAGCCAGCGCAGGGCCTGCACGGACTCGCCGCTCAGCTCGTTTTCCGCCTCGGCCAGCGCCAGCAGCTTGATAGCGCGCGGATCGTCCGGCTTGTGCAGGTGATGCCCGAAGCCGGGCAGCGGGCTGCGCGAGGCGCGGTGCTCGCGCGCAATCGCCAGCGCCTCGGCGGGGCCGTCGGCGGCCTGCCGGATGCGGTCCAGCAGGCGCGAGCAGTTCTCCATGGTGCCGACGAACTGGCTGCCCACGGCCATCAGGCCGGACGCCACAGCGCCCTGCAGGTTCTCGGGGGCGCTCATGTAGATCAAGCGCGTGGCGATCGCGCTGGGCGTCATGCCGTGTTCCATCAGCGTGACCAGCACGGCGTCCACGATGCGCATGTCCACCGGGCGCGCATCGCGTCCCAGGATCTGCATGATCATCACCTCGGTGAAGGACTTCTTGCCGATCAGGTCTTCGACCAGGTCGACGTCGCGGTACGACATGCCGGTCAGGTGATGGGCGCACAGGCGGGTTTCGGGCGTGTTCATGGCGTCTCCTTCATTGCGGCGTCGCGCACCGCGTTCTTCAGCACCTTGCCCACGCTCGAGCGCGGCAGGCTGTCGTGGAAATGGATCTGCTTGGGCGTGGCCACCGGGCCCAGCAGCGTGCGCACGTGCGCCTTCAGTTCATCGTCGCTCGCTTGCGCGCCGGGTTGAAGCTGAACGGCCGCGTGCACCGCTTCGCCCCATTTGTCGTCGGGCACGCCGAATACCGAGCACTCGTAGACGGCCGGATGCGCGGACAGCGCGTTCTCGACGTCCACCGGGTAGATGTTGAAACCGCCGGTGATGATGACGTCGCGCAGCCGGTCCTTCAGGAACAGATAGCCGCGCGCATCGATGAGGCCGGTGTCGCCGGTGTGCAGCCAGCCGTCGACCACGGTCTCGGCCGTTTTTTCGGGCAGCCGCCAGTAGCCGGTCATGACCAGGTCGCCCTGGACCACCACTTCGCCGATCTCGCCGCGCGGCAAGAGCGTGCCGTCGGGCGCCATGATCGCCACGTCCGACAGCGGCGTGACCCGGCCGACCGACGCGCGGTTCTCAGGCGCTTCGAGGTCGGCGGGACGCAGCACGGTAACGATCTGCGGCGCCTCAGTCTGGCCGTAGGTCGTGCCCAGCACCGGACCGAAGAACGCGCGCGCACGTTCGATTTTTTCGACAGGCATGGGCGCGCCGCCGTAGATCAGGTTGCGCAGGCGCGGGAAGTCCGCGCGCGACACGCCTGGCTGCGCCATCAGCATGTAGATGAGCGTGGGCGGCATGAAGCTCAGCGTGCCGCCCCGCTCGCGAAACGCCGCCGTGATGGTGGCGGGCGACACGGTGTCCAGCAGCAGATGCGCGCCGCCTTGCGCCAGCACCGGCAAGAGATACGTGCCCGTGCCGTGCGTGATGGGCGCGGACACCACATAGCGGTCATCGGCGGTGAGGCCCCAGTTGAGGATCTGGTTGACGATGCCGGCGTTCCACGCGTGATACGGCTGCATCACGCCCTTGGGCAGCCCGGTGGTGCCGCCCGTGAACTTGATGGCCTGGGTGGCATCGCGGGGCAGCGCGTGGCGCAGCGGCGCGCGGCCCGCGAAACCGGCCAACAGGCCATCCAGCGTCAGGTCTGCCGCCGCGTCTTCCAGCTCGACGCGTCGCGACGGGCCCGCGGGCACGAGCGGCCCGCCCACGCCGTCCACGATCACGATGGTCGGCTCGGTGGCATCCAGGATGCGGCCGATCTCGCGCGCGGTGCTGCGGTAGTTGAGCGGCACCCACACCTTGCCGCTGGCCAGCACCGCCAGCAGCGCCAGGATGTGGCGCGCCGAGTTGCCGGCGCAGATGGCCACGCGCGTCTGCGGCGCCGGGTCCAGGTCCTGCAGGGCTGCCGCCAGCGCGCGGGTGTCGGCCGCCAGCCGCGCGTAGGTGACCTGCCCGTCGGGACCGTCGAGCGCCACGCGGTCCGGGTGCATCTCGGCCGCGCGAAAGAAAAAATCAATCGGGTACACCTTGGCTCCTTGGATCGCTAGTTGGCCTTGAGGTTGGCGCTTTTCACGACCGCACCCCATTTGTCGATTTCGCTGGCGATCTTCTTGGCAAAGGTCTCCGGCGTGTTGGGCGGCTGCGGCGGGAAGAATCCGCCCTGCTTGTATGAGGTCTGCAGGGCGGGGCTGGCCAGCGCCTTGTTCACCGCCTGATTCAGGCGGTCGATGACGGGTTTGGGCGTGCCGGCCGGCGCCACCAGGCCAAACCACGATTCCACGTCGAAGCCCGGCAGGCCGGATTCGGCCAGCGTGGGCACATCGGGCGTGGCGGGCAGGCGCTCGGGCGAGGTCACGCCAATGGCGCGCAGCTTGCCCGCCTGCACGTGGGGCAGGGACGAGGGCAGGTTGTCGAACATGGAATCCACCTGGCCGCCCAGCAGGTCCGCCACCGCGGGGCCGCTGCCGCGATAGGGCACGTGCAGGATGTCGGTGCCGGTCTTCATCTTGAAGAGCTCGCACGACAGGTGAATGGACGATCCGCTGCCTGACGAGGCGCAGGTCAGCTTGCCGGGGTTCTTCTTGGCATACGCGATGTACTCCTGCACAGACTTGATCGGCAGCTTGGGATTGACCACCAGGATGTTCGGAATGGTCGCCAGCAGGCCGACCGGTTCGAAGCCTTTGACGAAGTCGTAATTGAGCTGGCTGTACAGCGTGCGGTTGATGGTGTTGGCGATGGACCCGACGTACAGCGTGTAGCCATCGGGCGCGGCGCGCGAGACGATTTCTGCGCCGATGTTGCTGTTGGCGCCCGTCTTGTTCTCGACCACGACCGTCTGGCCCAGCTCTTCGGACAGCGATTTGGCCATCAGGCGCGCCACGATGTCGGTGGCGCCGCCGGCGGCGTAGCCGACGACGAGGGTGATGGGGCGTTCGGGATAGGGTTTGGCCGCCCAGGCGGGCGCGGCGGCCACGAGGGCGCCGCTCAAGGCCACCGCCGCAGCGGTCCAGCGCTTGCCGAATGTCTTCATTGTTGTCTCCGTCCTGTTTGTCTAATAATTGGACAGATCTCCGTCTGTCCGCCTTCATATTCGGCTTTGATGGAGGCCCTATCAACGCAAGGTGTCCAGAAATTGAACAAACCGGATTCCGAGGGTTCCGGTCCGCGCATCCTGCGGCGCGGGCTGAAGGTGCTGGGCGTGCTGCGCCAGGCCGGCGCGGCCGGCATGCACGTGGTGGACATCGCGCGGGCCGCGGGCATGCAGCGGTCCACGGTGTACCGCTACCTGGATGTGCTGGTCGAAGAGGGCTACGCCCTGCGCGAATCGGGCGCGCCGCGCTGGCGTGTTGCCGAACTGGGCGTGATGATGGCCGGCGATCCGCACGCGCAGGCCGTGCGCAGCCTGCGGCCGTTGCTGCGCCAGATCAGCGATGTCAGCGGTGATTCGGCGTTTCTCATCTGCCGGGCGGCGAACGATTCGCTCTGCCTGCATCGCGAGGTCGGCAACTACCCGGTGCAGGTGCTGGCCGTGACGGTCGGGCATCGCCAGCCGCTGGGCGTGGGCGCGGCGGGTCTGGCGCTGCTGGGCGCGTTGCCTGCCGCCGAAGCCGACGAGGTCGTGGCGCAGAACGAGCAGGCGCTACGGGCCTATGGCGGCATGACGGTGGCGCAGATGCGGCGGCTGGTCGAGAACACGCGCGGGCGCGGCTGGGCGGTGGTGGGCAACGCGGCGGTGCCGGGGGTGTTGGGCGTGGGGGTGGCGCTGTGCGATGCCGGCGGGTATCCGCGGCTGGCGGTCAGCGTATCCAGCCTGATCAGCCGGATGCAGGCGCCGCGCCAGCGCAGCATTGCCGATCTGATCCGAGCGCAACTGGCGCAGAGCGGGTTCGGCATGCAGCTGGGGGCGGCGCCCGGCGAAGGGGACTGAGGCCGCAGGGGGCCTCGTTCTGGCGGCCTCGTTCAGGCGGCCCGTTTTTGCGACCCGTTTTCGCGACCCGTTTATGCGGCCGCGGGCGTCGGGACGCGGTACGTCTTCTGGTAGTGCACCGTGAACGTCTTGAAGGCGGCCAGCGCCTTGTGCGGATCGTGTCCCGGCTTGACGAGAAAGCTGTCAAAGCCCACGCGCGCCTGGTAGTGGATGGTGTCGATCATCACGTCGCCGACCGCGCGCAGCTCGCCTTGCCACTGGTAGCGCGTGCGCAGCAATTGGGCCAGCGAGTAGCCGCGGCCATCGGTATAGACCGGGAAGTCCACGGCGATGAAGGCGATGCCTTCGGGATGCAGCACGCCGTCGGCGTCCGCCAGATCGGTCAGGTCGGCATCGGGGCCCAGCAATACCGCCACGGGATGCTTGTGGCGGCGCAGCGTGGCGCGCGATGTCTTCCAGACGGACAGCGGGACGATCCAGCCGGGTTCGTCGGCGGGCACCTGGCCTTCGGCCGGCACTTCGGGTTCGGGCACGAAGGGGCGCGACGTGTCGGCCTCCAGCTTGCCGTTGCGGATCAGGTGCGGGCCGGGCGCGTCGTGGGCGTAGATCTCAGACATGGGCGGGCTCCGCGTGCTGCGTGGGTTTGGCGAAGGCAGGGTCCGCGTACACGTCCTGCTTGAAGGGGTCGATGCCGACGCGATCGACTACGTCGATGAAGCGCTCGGCCTCGCTGTCGCGCAGGCCCAGGTAGGTGCGGATCAGGCGGTCGACCACGCCGGGCACCTGATGGCGCGCGAACGACGGGCCGATGATGCGGCCGATGGCCGCGCCGCCGCCGTGCGTGGATTCAAGGTCGGGCAGCGGCTTGGCGGCGCCGTTCTGGCGGCCGCCCACCGTGACCTGGTACCACTCCTCGCCGGCCTTATCGACGCCGAGGATGCCGATGTGGCCGACGTGATGGTGGCCGCAAGAGTTGATGCAGCCCGAGATGTTCAGGTCCAGTTCGCCGATTTCGAACAGGTAGTCCAGGTCGTCGAACTGGCGCTGGATGGCTTCGGCCACGGGAATGGAGACGGCATTGGCCAGCGCGCAGAAGTCTCCGCCCGGACAGGCGATGATGTTGGTCAGCAGGCCGACGTTGGGCGTGGCGAGGTTCAGGGCCTCCAGCTTTTGCCACAGTTCATGCAGGCGCGAACGGCGCACGTCGGCCAGGATCAGGTTCTGTTCGTGCGACACGCGCAGTTCGCCATAACCGAAGTCGTCGGCCAGGTCGGCCACGGCGTCCATCTGGTCCGCGGTGATGTCGCCCGGCGGCACGCCGGTGGGCTTGAGCGACACCGTGACCGCCGCGTAGCCGGCGACCTTGTGCGCATGCACGTTGGTGCGCAGCCAGCGCGCAAAACGCTTGTCGCCCGCGGCCAGCGCGGCGGTGTTGTCGACGTCCGCCGCGGCGGCGGCATCGTGCTGCGGCCAGACGAAGCGCGACTTGATGCGGTCCACGAATTCCTGCGTGATGGTGTCGGGGCCGCCCTTGATGCGCTGCCATTCTTCATCGACCTGCTGCGCGTAGACCTCGGGCGTCAGGTCCTTGACCAGGATCTTGATGCGCGCCTTGTACTTGTTGTCGCGGCGGCCATGCAGGTTGTACACGCGCAGCGCGGCTTGCAGATAGGTCAGCAGGTGCTGCCATTCGACGAACGGATTGATCAGCTTGCCGACGATGGGCGTGCGGCCCAGGCCGCCGCCGATCCACACGCGGAAACCCAGCTTGCCGTCGCGTTCGACCGCCTGCAGGCCGATGTCGTGCACGCCCACGGCGGCGCGGTCTTCCACGGCGCCGCTGACCGCGATCTTGAACTTGCGCGGCAAAAAGGCGAATTCCGGATGCAGCGTGGACCACTGGCGGATGATCTCGCACCAGATCAGCGGATCGACGAGCTCGTCCGGCGCGACGCCGGCAAAGTGATCCGTGGTGGTGTTGCGGATGCAGTTGCCGCTGGTCTGGATGGCGTGCATCTGCACCGTGGCGAGCTCCGCCAGGATGTCCGGCACGTCTTCGAGCTTGGGCCAGTTGAACTGGATGTTCTGACGGGTGCTGAAATGCCCGTAGCCGCGGTCCCATTTGCGCGCGATGTGCGCCAGGGTGCGCAGCTGGCGCGACGCCAGCAGGCCATACGGAATCGCGACGCGCAGCATGGGAGCGTGGCGCTGGATATACAGGCCGTTCTGCAGGCGCAGGACGCGGAAATCGTCCTCGGTAAGCTGGCCGTCGAGAAAGCGGCGCGTCTGATCGGCAAACTGCGCGACACGCTGCTCGACAAGCTGTTGATCGACGGGGTCATACACGTACATGTCTACTGCCCTTGAAATCTTCTCGGTCTGAACCCCGGAACGGGGCAGGCGCACGGCGCCGGAAAAACGGGATTCATAACCGTAACAGGCAGCCGTTCCGACCGTCTAAGTCATTCTGGTAATAAAGAAATAATGCCCCGGGGAGGGGCCCCCACGCCGCGCGCGCTCTGCGCGCTAGCTGCCCCCCGAGGGGGCTGCCCCGCCTTCGGGCGGCCGGGCGGCGGGGCGGCTGTTTTTGCGGAGGCCGGGCGCTACGCCCTTCGCAAAGTACGGCTGCCGGAGGGGCATGGTTCATGCGTGGCGGGTATTTTTGCAAAGGATGGGTTTTCGGCCTTTGCGGGATATCATCTGCACCGATGCCGTCCAGCGGCGCCGTCGTTGCATATGGATAGTCGCGACTGCCCCGGCCGGCGCTCGCCGGCGACGCGGCTACAACGCCGCGTTCACTGCCCAACGTGCCACGAACACCAGAATGATCACCAGGCAGGCCGCGAGCAGCAGGCCGGTGGCGATGAGGGGGCCAGGTTTGTTGTGGGCGATGTCGGCGTCGTAGCCGCGGCCGCGGCGTACACCGAAAAAGGCCCATAGCACGGAGCGGACCGTGCGCAGGAAACTGAGCATATGCGCCTCCGGGCAGATTCTTGACCGTCCACTGTAGACGTTGGACTGGGGCGCAGACAGATGCAGATCCGGTTCAACCGACCGTATCAGTTGGCGCGGCGGCATGCGCGCCGATGCCGCGCACGATGTGGTCCAGCAGTTCGCGCGCGGCGGGCGAAATGTGGCGGCCGGCGCGGCTCAGGACGTGCAGGCTGCCCTGATTCAGGATGGGATTGGCCAGCGGCAGGCTGGCCAGCCGCTGTGCCTGCATGTCGGCGGTGACGGCGATGGGGGGCGTGAGCGCGTAGCCGATGCCGGCCGCCGCGAATTGCCACAGCGCCTTGAAGGATGAGGTGGTCAGCACGTTGTGCAGCCGCACCTGCTCGCTGATCTCGGCGGCCTGGATGTGCTGGCGCACGCCAAAGCCTTCCTGCATGGACGCGCCGGGGTAGTCGGCCAGGTCGGTCAAGAGCAGGGGGCGGCGCAGCCGCGTGAGCGGATGATCCTGGCGCAAGATGGCGCGTATCGGTTCGGGCCGCGAGTAATGCGTGCGCAGCCGCGCGTCGTTGGGCGGCTGGAACACCAGCCCAATATAGGCGCGGTCGTCGACGATGCGCTGCACGATCTCGGAGGTGCGGGCCACGTCGATATCCAGCGTGACTTCCGGGTGGCTGCGCCAGTAACCCGGCAGGACGCGGTCGAACATGAGCTCGACAAAGCCCTCGCCCAGCACCAGATCGATGTGGCCGCGCTCGGCCTTGCGCAGGCTGTCGATCTCGGAAAAGAAGCTTTCCTGGATGTCCTGCTGGCGCTTTACGTAGCGGGCAAGGATGTGGCCGGCATCGGTGGGCACCAGCCCGCGGCCGCGGCGCTCGAACAGCGCCATGCCGCAGTCGCGTTCCAGCGCGGCGATGGCGCGGCTGACGGCGGACGGATCCATTTCCAGCGCTTCGGCCGCGCCGCGCACCGAGCCCCGGCTCATGACCTGCATGAAGTAGTGCGTGCGGCGGGCGTCGAGTTGTTCATCCATGGCGGCGGCTCCGGGCCGGAATGCGGCGGATTTTCCACGCGGACAGTTAAGGGTTTACCCTTAACTAACGCTGTCCCGTGCAAAAATTTCCCAGGAAAAGGCAATTCGTTGCATTTTACGCAACGTTTCTCGGCGGCGGGTGTCATGGTTGCCCGCTAACGGGCAGAGCGAAAATTGCGCAGTCCGAACCGGCGCGCCCGTTGCGCGCCGTTCGTCATAAGGGGAAAAACAATGTCTCATGCCAGCGCCAGCCTGGCCCTGCCTTCCATGCCGCTATCGGGGCGCGTGCGCATGCTCGCCGCCATCCTGCTGGTGGTCGTCATCTCCGAAGCGATCGGCAGCGTGACCTTCTCGGTCGGTCCCGGCAAGATCGTCCTGCAACCCATGTTGTGGGCCATTTTTATCGGCGCGGTCGTGGCGGCTTTCGGTCAGCGGCTGCCGTCCGGCATCGGCATCGACAAGGCCATGCAGACCCGCATCAGCGGCTACCTGCAATATGCGTTGCTGCCGTTCCTGGCCAAGCTGGGCCTGATGGTCGGCGGCGCCTTGCCGCAGGTGCGCGAGGCCGGCTGGGCGCTGGTGTTCCAGGAGTTCGGCCACTTCTTCGGCACCATGGCCATCGGCCTGCCGCTGGCGCTGCTGCTGGGCATCAAGCGCGAAGCGATCGGCGCCACGTTCTCGGTGGGCCGTGAGCCCAGCCTGGCGATCATCGGCGAGCGCTACGGCATGAATTCGCCCGAAGGCCGCGGCGTCATGGCCGAATACATCACCGGCACCGTGATCGGCGCGCTGTTCGTGGCGCTGATGGCCGGCTTCATCACCAGCCTGAACATCTTCGATCCGCGCTCGCTCGCCATGGGCGCAGGCGTGGGCTCGGGCAGCATGATGGCCGCCGGCGTGGGCGCGATCGCCTCGCAGCAGACGCCTGAAATGGCGCATCAGGTGGCTGCGCTGGCCGCCGCGGCCAACCTGCTGACCACCGTGGTGGGTGTGTACTTCACCCTCTTCATCTCGCTGCCCACGACGATCTTCCTGTACGGCAAGCTGGAGCCCGTGCTGGGCCGCTTCTCGCGCGGCAAGGGCGAGGCCGTGGTGGACAACAGCGTGTCGGAAGACGTTCCCGCACACGGCACGAAGATGGGCTTTGGCGACCGCCTGACCGCCTACGTCATCTGTGGCCTGTTTGCGTTGGTGGGCAACCGCCTGGGCTACAACGTGCCGTTCGCGGACGCGCTGCCCGGCATGGGCATCATCGTGCTGCTGGTCGTCATCACTGACCTCATCCTGCGCGTCGTGCCCAAGCTGCCGGCGGTGTTCGTGCTGTCGCTGATCGCCATGACGGCCGGTTGCCCTGGCGTGCTGCCGTACTCGGACCAGATCATTGCAATGGTCGGCAAGGTCAACTTCCTGCCGTTCACGACGGTCATCCTGGCCATGGCCGGCCTGTCGATCCTGAAAGACCTGCCCGCCTTCCGCAAGCTGGGCTGGAAGATCGTGGTGGTGTCGCTGGCCGCCAACGCCGGCACCTTCATGGGCGCCACGATGATCGCGGAATTCTTCCACTGATTGGTCTTCGCGCCATGATAAAGCCGCCTTTTCAGGCGGCTTTTTTCATGGGCCAGCTTGGGGGGGCGGTGTCAGACACCCGTCGAGACGCCGTCGCCAACCGACGGGCATCTCTTTCGGGTGTCTGACACCTGGGTCAGCGCAAGGGTCCTTCGGGTGTCTGACACCTGGGTCAGCGCGGGAATCAGGGCGCGGCGCCGGGCCGGTAGCGCGCGTTGTCGGTCACGTTCTCGGTGGGGCCGATGTTGGCCACCGCCGGAACGACAGCACTGGCTGTCTTCATGACAGTCGCGGCCTGCAACTCGACTTGCGGATTGCCCATGGCGACACGATAAGGTTGCAGCGGCGCCAGGCCTTCGATGGTGCCCCAGTCGTTCGCGGCCTGGGCGCGTTGGGCCGCCGGGTCGGGCCGGGCGGCAAAGTCTTCGACCGCGCGCCGCATGCGGGCGTCCGCGTACAGGTCGCGCAATTCATCGACGTTGATGGCCGGGGCGGCAAGAGCGAGGGGTGCGGCCGCGGGGTCCGCGTTGTCTCTGACGCGCGGGGCGTTTTGCTCGGCCCTGGCCAATTTGTCGGCCTGGGCGCGTTCCAGGCGCTGGGCTTCGCGGGCGGCCTGGGCCTGGGCGGACCGCTGCGCCTGGCGGGCCGCGAAGTTCTGCGCGGCGCGTTCGGCTTCCCAGGCGGGGCGGTTCTCATCCAGCATTGAGACGCGCGCCGGGAAAGGCGCGGCGACGTGGGGGATGGCGGAGATCGCTGAAATGGCCATGCGGGCGCTCCTTGTCGTGATTGACCTTTGGGTTGGTCTGTCAGGGGAGATGCAAGTTCACTGTAGCAAAGCCTTCTGCGCAGGGCTTTATCCATCTGTGGATTTCGTAACCGTCTCCCACGCCGCCAATTCCTCCTGCAAGGCGGCCAGCTTGCCCCTGACCAACCCGAGCGCATCGCTGCCCAGCAGCAGGTGCGCGGGCGGATGATCGGCGGCGATGGCCGCCAGCATGGCGCGCGCCGCCTTGCGCGGGTCCCCCAGCTGTCGGCCGCTTTTCTCTTCGCGCGCCTTGCGGATGGGATCGAAGATGGCGTCGTAGTCCGCAATGGCGCGTGGGGTACGTGTCATGGATCGGCCCGCCCAGTCAGTGCGGAACGATCCGGGTGCCACGGCGGTCACAGCGATGCCCAGCGGCTGCGCTTCCTTGCCCAGGGCTTCGGAAATCCCCTCCAGCGCGAACTTGCTGCCGCAGTAGTACGCGATCCCCGGCATGGTGATGTGGCCGCCCATGGACGTGATGTTCAGGATGTGGCCGCGCCGGCGCTGGCGCATGAAGGGCAGGACGGCTTTCATCATCGCGACTGCGCCAAAGACGTTCACGTCGAACTGGCGGCGCATTTCCGACAGCGGCGACTCTTCCATCACGCCTTCGTGACCGTAGCCCGCGTTGTTGATCAGCACATCGATGGCCCCGGCGCTGGATTCGATATCGGCCACGACGCCGTCGATGGCGTCGAAGTCGGTGACGTCCAGGACGCGCCCGATGGCCGCGTCTGGGGACAAGGCCTCGAAGGCGATCCGCGCAGGGTCGCTGCGCACGGTTCCCACCACGCGATGGCCCGCGGCCAGGGCCTCTTCGGCCAATGCGCGGCCGAAGCCGCTGCTGACGCCGGTGATGAGCAGGGTTTTGGGGGAGGTCATGGAGTCGGCTCCAAAGTCAGTGGAGAATGCATGGTAGTCTCGCAAAAACGCGCGGATAAGCCGTATTCCGCTACTTATCTTGCATAAAACTATGAACGCGATTTCCTCAACCGTGGACGGCGCGACAGGCCCCGCTCCTGCCGAAAGCCGCATGGCCGAGCTGCTGCGCGGCTTGGCGCCCCATGAGGGCTACAACCTGACGGCGTTGCCCAGCGTGCGCGTGCTGCGCGCCAACCGCGCGCTGGCGCGCACGCCTGTGCTGTATGACCCCGGGATCGTGATCGTCTGCCAGGGCAGTAAGCGCGGTTACTTCGGCGATCGGCTTTACCTGTATGACGAGCAGCACTACCTGGCCGTCTCCGTCCCGGTTCCTTTCAGCATGGAGACTGAAGCCACGCCCGAGCGTCCGCTGCTGGCGCTGTACCTGCACCTGGACTTTGCGTTGGCGGCGGAGCTGGCGTCGCAGATCGACGGCGCCGGGCAGGCGGCGCCTGTCCAGGCGCCGCAAAGCATGATGTCGACCCCGATGGATGAAGCGATGCGGGCGTCGGTGCTGCGCTTCATCGAGGCCATGGCCAAGCCGTTGGAAGCCGCAGTACTGGGAGCCGGTCTGCTGCGCGAACTCTATTTCCGCGTGCTGACCGGCCCGCAGGGCAGTTCGATGCGGGAAGCACTATCGCTGCGAGGGCAGTTTGGCCGTATTGGCAAATCCCTGCGTGTCATCCATGCGGAGTATGCCCAGCCGCTGGATGTCACCAGGCTGGCGAATGAGGCGGGCATGAGCGTGCCGAGCTTTCACAGCCATTTCAAGGCGGTGACGCAGGCGTCTCCGATGCAGTACGTGAAATCGACCCGCCTGCACCAGGCGCGGCTCTTGATGGTGCGGCAGGACCTGACGGCCGAGACGGCGAGCCAGGCGGTGGGCTACACGAGCCCGTCCCAGTTCAGCCGCGAGTTCAAGCGCCTATTTGGCCTGACGCCGGCGGCAGAGGCGCGGCGCATGCGTGAAGGCTTCGCCATACCAGCCTTCGCGCAAGCCGCGTTCGTGTCGTCGCATTGATGCCGTGGCACTTACCGGCGCAGAACGCCGGCGGTCGGATCAGGGCTTGGTGGCCTGCATCGAGGGGCGTTGGCTGAAATCCTCGTACCAGGCGGCCGTGGCCGGGTGCGAGGCGCGCCAGTCCAGGTCAGGGAAGCGGAAGTCGAGGTAACCCAGCGCGCAGCCGATGGTGACGGTGCCGATGTCCAGGCGGCCTGCGAGGCCCGCGGCGTTCTTCTCGATGAGCGCAAGGCCATCGCGCACCTTGCCCAACTGGCCCTCGACCCAGCCATCCCAGCGCAAGGCCTCGGGACGCAGCACGGTCTCGTAGCGCGCCAGCAGCGCCGCGCCCAGCATGCCGTCGGCCATTGCCTGCTCGGTCAGCACGGGCCAGCGGGCCTTGCCGGCAGGAAAGAACGATCCGCCGCCCAGGTCGTTCAGATATTCGCAGACAACGCGGCTGTCGAACAGCGCCTGGCCTTCATCGGTGATGAAGGTGGGCACCTGGCCCAGCGGATTGCTCGGGATGATGGTCTGGTCGCGGGCGACGGGACCGGCGGCGCTGGGCAGCTTTTCAATCCGGTCGGCCAGGCCGAGTTCGTGGGCGATGACCATGCACTTGCGTACGAAGGGCGAAGCGGGCGAGAAGAAGATTTTCATGGGGTTCCCTGTCGGTGAGAGGCGTCAGTGTTGCGCATGGGCCAGGTGCTGTCCAGCCACCCAGCCAAAGGTCAAGGCGGGGCCGAGCGTGATGCCCGGCGCGGGGTACGCGCCGCCCATCACGGACTGCATGTCGTTGCCCGCCACGTAAAGGCCGGGGATCGGCGCGCCGGCGGCATCCAGCGCCTGCGCATGGGCGTTGGCGGCAATGCCGCAGGCGGTGCCGATGTCGCCCGGGTACACCTTGACGGCGTAATAAGGCCCATCGCCAAGTGGCGCGAGGCACGGATTCGGCTCGTGCTGGGGGTCGCCCAGATAGCGGTTGTAGGCCGTGCTGCCCTTGCCGAAATCCGGATCGGTCCCTTGCGCGGCGTGCCGGTTGTAGCGTTGGACGGTGGCCTGCAGCGCGTCGGCGGGTACGCCGAGCCGGCCGGCCAGCGCCGCCAGCGTGGACGCCTGCAAAAGGTAGCCCTGGTCAATCAGGTGTTGGCGGGGCCGGCCGCCGGGCAGGGCCAGCCCAAGGCCCCACGTGTCGATGAACCGCTGGTCGCAGACCAGGAACGCCGGGATGCTGGGCACGGTCTTGTTGCTGCGGTACATGGCCTGCACGAACTCGTGGTACGAGGTCGATTCGTTGACGAACCGGTTGCCCGCGCCATTGACGGCGATCAGGCCGGGCTTGGCGCGGTCCCAGACCAGATGCGGGTAATTGAGCGGCGTGCCGGTGCCGGAATCCAGCAAGGAGACCGGCGCCCAGAACGCCGGACTGGCATGGCCGCTGCCGAACGCCGCGCCGGCCTGTTCCGACAGCCGGATGCCATCGCCGGTATTGCCGCGCGGGGACATCGACCAGCCGCCGGTCGGCTGCGGGTAGGTTCGCGCGCGCCGTTCCGGATCCCACGGGAATCCGCCCGTCGCCATCACGACGCCACGGCGTGCGCGTACGTTGACCGTCTTGCCGTCCCGCGACAGGGCGGCGCCCAGCACGCGCCCCGCGGCGTCGCGGTGCAGCGACAGCGCGGGCGTTTGCAGCCAGAAGTCGATGTTGCGGGTCAACAGGCCATGAAACAACTGGGCCGCCAGCGCATTGCCCAGCAGCAGCCGAGTGCCGCGGTGATACCCGCGCGCGCGGTCCGAGGCGTAACGCAACACCAGCTTCATGCTGTGGCGCCAGGCCGCGAACGAACGCGTGGCGCCAAGCAGGTGCCGCACGTCGGTGATGTTGACCATCATGCCGCCGAGCACGGTGAATTCCTTGAGCGGGTCGCGCAGGAGCCGCATGCGGCTGCCTAGCTTGCGGCCGTCGAATTCGACCGGGTCGAGCGAGCGGCCGCCCATTGCGGCGCCGGGCCGGTCAGGGTAGTAATCCGGCGAGGCGGTGCGCGCGGCAAGCTGCAAGAGGCCGCGCGACACCAGGTAATCCATCATGCGCGGGCCTGCCTCCAGATAGGCCCGCTTCATGTGTTCGGGGGCCGCCGCGCTCACCGTCTGGTCCAGATAGGTCCAGACGCTGTCCATGCTGTCCGGATGACCCGCCGTTTCAGTCTGCGCGTTCAGGGGGATCCACACCGCGCCGCCGGAGATCGCCGTCGATCCGCCGATGCGGTCGGTCTTTTCGACCAGCAGCACGTCCAGCCCTTCCTCGTGCGCGGTCAGCGCCGCGGCCATGCCGCCCGCGCCGGAACCCACGACGAGCGCATCCACTTCCTTGTCCCATGCGATCTGGTCCATGCCGCCTACGCTCCCGATCCGCCCAGCGACTTGCCGCCGTCCACGAAGATGACCTGCCCCGTGATGAAGTCCATGTGCGGCGCGGCCAGGAAAGACACCGCATTGGCGATGTCTTCAGGCCGCCCCGCGCGCCCGGTCGGCTGCAAGGCCAGTTGCGCGGCCATGCGCTCGGGCGTCAGGTTGCGCAGCAATGGCGTATCGATGAGGCCGGGCGCAATGGCGTTGACCAGGATGCCGCGTCCGGCCAGTTCCATTGCACTGGCGCGGGTGTAGCCAACCAGCGCCGCCTTCGAGGCCACGTAATGCGGATGGTTCTTCGCGCCCAGATAGGCGCGCGACGCGATGTTCACGATCTTTGCGCCCGGCTGCATGGTCCGCGCCGCTTCCTGGGTCAGGGTGGCGACCGCCAGCAGGTTCACGTCGAAGGCGCGCCGGTAATCATCGCTCGTCACGTCGAAGAACGTGCGCTCGTCAAAGAGGCCAGCGTTGTTCACCAGCGCGGCCAGCGGCGGCAATGCGCTCGCCAGCGCGCGCGTGGCGGCTTCGTCGGCCAGGTCCACGACGCGGTGGCTGACATCCAGTCCCCGGTCGGCCAGCGCCCGTGATTCCTTCTCCGCCAGCGCCCCGTTGCGATCGGCCATCACGACGCGAAATCCATCCCGCGCCAGCCGCTCCACGATCGCCAGGCCCATGCCGCTTGCGCCGCCCGTGACCAACGCCGTTCCCAGACTCATGATTTCTCCTTAGACAGCCAGATAGCCGCCGTCCACCGGCAGCACCACGCCATTGACATAGCTGGCCAGGTCCGAGGCCAGAAACAGGATGGGGCCGACAATCTCGTCAGCGCGCCCCGCGCGCGCCATGGGGGCGCGCCCCATGTACCAGTCGGTGCCGCTGGCCTGGGCGCGCTGGCCGGCGGTCATCTCGGTTTCCATCAGGCCCGGCGCCACCGCGTTGACCCGCACGCCGTGGGGCGCCAGGTCGCGGGCCAGCACTTCCGTGAACGAGCGCACGCCGCCCTTGGATACGACGTAGCCCGCGGTCGAAATGCCGCAGCCGTAAGCCACGATGGAACACAGGTTGACGATGGCGCCGCGCGAGGCCTTGAGCTGTTCCACGAAGGCATGCGTGACGTTGAACGTGCCTTGCAGGTTCACACGCATCACGCGGTCCCAGATCTCGGGGGTACGCGGATCGTCGAACGGCGCGCGCGCCGAAATGCCGGCGTTGTTGACGAGGATGTCCAGCGGACCGTGACGCGCCGCGCAGTCGGCAGCAAATGCGCGCACCGCCTGCTCTTGGGTCACGTCCAGTTCGGCATGCGCGGCATGGCCGCCGGCCGCGACGATGGCCTGCGCCGTCGCGGCGGCAAGGGCCGCGTCCACGTCGGTCACGATCACGCGGGCGCCTTGCCGGGAAAATCCCTGTGCGATGGCGGCGCCCAGGCCGCGCCCGGCGCCCGTCACCAGGACGCGCTTGTCTTGCATTGAGATCATGGCTTTTTCCTTGCGGCGCCTACGCGCCCAGATAGGCACGCTGCACGCCTTCGTCGCTGGCGAGCGCGGCGGATTGCCCGTCCAGCGCGATCTCGCCGTTCTCCAGGATGTAGGCGTGACTGGACACCAACAGCGCGAGTTTGACGTTCTGTTCGACCAGCAGAATCGTGATGCCCTGTTCGCGGTTCAGCCGCAGGATGATGTCGAAGATCTGCTCGACCACAAGCGGCGACAATCCCATGGACGGTTCGTCCATCAGGATCATGCGTGGCCGCGCCATCATGGCGCGGCCGGTCGCCAGCATCTGCTGCTCGCCGCCAGAAAGTGTGGCGGCCTTTTGCTCGAAGCGTTCTCGCAGGCGCGGAAAGGTGTCGCACACCATGTCCATGTCCTGCCGGACAGCGTTGCGGTCCCGGCGCAGGTAGGCGCCCATTTCCAGGTTTTCGCGCACGCTCATTTCGCGGAAGATCTCGCGGCCTTCCGGCACCTGCACGATGCCGCGTCCCACGACCGCATCGGCGGACAGGCGATGGATGGGTTCGCCCGCGAAACGCACGGTTCCCGCCGTGGACGAGACCAGACGCGAAATCACGTTCAACGTGGTCGACTTGCCCGCGCCATTGGCGCCCAGCAGCGCCACGATGGCGCCTTGCGGCACCTTCAGCGACACGTCCTGCAATGCGCGGATGTTGCCGTAGGCGGCCGACACCGCATCGACTTCCAGCAGAATCTCAGCCACCGGCTGCTCCCTTGCCCAGATAGGCCTCGATGACACGGGGGTTGTTGCGCACCTCGGCGGGCGTGCCCTCGGCGATCTTTTCGCCAAACGACATGACGGTGATGCGATCCGATATGGACATCACCAGTTGCATCACGTGTTCCACCAGCAATACCGTGATGCCGTCCCGCTCGCACAATTCGGTCAACAGGCGATCCAGCGTCTCGATCTCGCGGTTGCGCAGGCCCGCCGCCGGTTCGTCCAGCAACAGCAGGCGCGGAGAAATGGCCAGCGCGCGCGCCAGCTCCAGCATCTTCTGGCGTCCGAAGTCCAGACTGCAGGCGGGGGTGTCCAGGAAGTCTGCGAGGCCGACGCGCTCGAGCAGATGCTCCACCCGCTCGCGGGCCTCGGCCGCCGCCGGGCGCAACAGCTTGCGCGGGCCATTCGCGCCGTGCGCGTACGTCCCCAGCAGCGCGTTCTCCCGCACGCTGAGCGCGCCGAAGAGTTCCAGGTTCTGGAATGTGCGCGCCACGCCCAGCGCCGCCATTTCGTGTGGCTTCTTGCCCGTGATGTCGGCGCCATCGAAGGTGATGCTGCCGCTCGTGGGGCGGTAATAACGCGATATGCAATTGAACGTCGTCGACTTGCCGGCGCCGTTTGGACCGATCAACGCGTGAATGCGGCCGCGTTCCACTTGCATGGACAGCCCGTTGATCGCCGTCAGGCCGCCGAATTTCACCGTCAGTCCCTGCACGTCCAGATAAGGATGGGTGCTCATGCTGCGCTCCTTTGCGGGGATTTGGAGGCGGTGGCCGCCGCGCGCGAGGCCGCGGGCAAAGGCGCTGCCGGCGGGGGCGCGCGCCGCGCTGCGCGGCCCGCAAACAGGCCCTTGGGCGCGAACATCATGAAGCCCATCAGAATGACGCCGTAGATGATTTCCTGGAACGACAGCGCCTGGCGCAGCAGTTCGGAAATGAGGCCGAAGGCCAGAGCCCCCGCGATGGCGCCGCGTACCGAGCCGATGCCGCCCACCACGACCATGGTCAGGATCAGGATGGTGGTCTGAAAGCCCAGGCTTTCGGGATGGATGAACGACGCGAAGAGCGTGTACATGCCGCCGGCGATGCCGGCGTAGGCGGCCGACAGCGTGAACGCGGTGCGCTTGATGGCATTGACGTTCACGCCCATCGCCTGCGCCGCGACATCGCTCTCGCGCACGGCCCGGAAGGCCGATCCCAGTTGCGAGCGCGACAACGCCACGGTGGCCCACAGCAGCAGCGCGGCTATCAGCACGACAAAGGGGTAGGCCTTCATGTCCGACACCAGTTCGTACCCGAAGAGCGAGGCGGGCGAGATGCGGAATCCGTTGGATCCGTTGGTGACCGATTGCCAGTTCAGGAACACCCATTGCATGGCTTCCCCGAAGGCGAACGTGGACAGCGCCAGATAGATGTCGCGCATGCGCAGCGCGAGTGCGCCGATCACGTAGCCCAGCGCCGCGGCCAGCAGTCCGCCCGCCAGAATGGAGACGAAGAAGGGCGGATGCCACAGGTTGTTGATGAGCCCGGCGGTGTAGATGCCCACGCCATAGAAGGCCGCGTGCGACAGCGCAAACTGCCCGGTTTCGCCGATGACCAGGTGCAGGCCCAACGCCAGCACGACGAACACCATCAGCAGGTTGACGACGTAGACGACATAGCCGCTAGCCATGAAGGGCAGCGCCACCAGCACGACGGCCATGAGCGCCAGCAGGACGCGATCGATCTTGTTGCTCATACTTTCTTCACCTGCAGTTTGCCGCCCAGCAGTCCTTGCGGGCGCACCAGCAGCACGACCATGATGGCCACGAAGGGCGCCACCACGATGGCATTGGTCGAAATGAACAGCCCCACCAGGTTCTCGGCAATGCCGATCACAAAGCCCCCGACCACCGCGCCGGGCAGGCTGGTGATGCCTCCCACGATGGCGGCGGCATACGCCAGGATGGCGATGTGGCCGATGTCCGGGGTGATGAGGATCTTGGGCGTGATGAGCAGCGCCGCGACGGCCGATATCAGGCCTGACAGCGCCCACACCATCATGCGGATGCGGGTGAGGTTCACGCCCGTCAGCCGCGCTGCCTTCGGATTCATTCCCACCGCGCGCATGGCCCGGCCAACGCGCGTGTAGGCGAACATCCCGAACAGCAGCAGCATGACGATGACCGCGACGGCGAAGATCAGCAGGTCAAGCCGGGTCAGCACGGCGTCGCCGATGATGACGGCGTCCGTGGACGCAAGCGGCGGCAGCGAGCGCGGGGTATCGCCCAGGCCCGATGTGCGCACCAGCCCCTTCAGGGCGTACGCCAGTCCCAGCGTGGCGATGACCATCTGCACGCCCACGCCCTTGGAAGCGATGACCCGTTCCATGACGACGCGCTGGAACAGGCCCGACAGCAGGGCCACCGCGGCCAGCGTGACCGGAATGACCGCCATATAAGGCCATCCCATCACCAGGATGAGGAACAGCGCAATGTAGCCGCCCACCATGAAGATCTCGCCCTGGGCGAAATTCGGCACATCGGTGGTCTTGAAAATGATGACGACGGCGACGGCCAGCAACGCGTATACGCTGCCCGTCACCAGCCCCGACAGCACCCCCTGCTGCAGGAACAACCAGGTATCGGCAAAGCTCATGATGTTCTCCGGCGGCCCGCGCGATGCTGCGCCATCGCGCGGGCGTGGCCCCCGACGGGCCGCGGGTTTACTTCTGGTATTGCCAGGTGCTCTTGAAGGCGCCAGGCACGAGCGTCATGTTCGTTCCATCGAACTTGATGTAGATGGCGGCCTCCTGCGCGGCGCGGTCACCCGGGCCGAACTCGATGGGGCCTGCCATGACGCCCGAGTCGAACTTCATGGTTTCCAGCGCCTGCAGCACCTTCTCGCGCGTGGGCTGCGGGCCGGCGGCCTTCAGCGCGTTCACGACCGCCATGGCGGGCGGAATGCCGTAAGGCATGTAGGACTGCGGGTGCCCGGGCTTGGCCGCCAGGTCGGGATACGACTGCTTGTACATGTCGTACACCCACGTCAGCTTCGGCCCGCCCGGCAGATCGGCCAGCACGTCCTGGATGTACACGTTTTTGAACGCATCCTTGTTGCCCACGTTCTCCACGAGCTGCTTGAGATCCGCCGTGCCATTGACCGCCAGCACGATGGGCTTGTTCCAGCCCAATTCGTGCGCCTTCTTGATGATGAGGGCGGCGGGGCGTGCGTAGGTCGTCAGCAGCAGCACATCGGGATTGCCCGAGCGGATCTTCAGCATGGGCGCGGTCACGTCGGTGATGTTCGGATTGACCGACTGCACCTGCAGCGCCGGGTCGCCAAGCTGTTTTGCCTGCGACTGCGCCGCCTCCAGGTTCCAGCCGCCGTACGCGTCGTCATGATTGATGTAGCCAATCTTCTTGGCCTTCAGGTGTTCCGATGCGAACTGCACCATCGAGCCGCCCACGGCGTGCTGCGAGATCGAGAAGGCGCCGTAGATGTACTTGGACGGCGGGTAAAGCGCGCCGTCGCCCGAGGCATTCAGCATGACCAGCGGCACTTTTTCGCGTTCGATGTATTCGCGCGACGCGACGACGGCCGCCGAGCACGATCCCCCGTTCAGCAGGAAGACCTTGTCCTGCTCATTCAGCTTCTTCACGGCGGCGACCAGATCGTTGGCATTGCAGCGGTCGTCTTCCACGACCAGTTCGATCTGGCGGCCGTTGACGCCGCCTTCCTTGTTGACCTTGGCGTACCACATCTTGGCGGCGTTCAGCACGTCAAAGCCGTAGGCCATGCCGCTGCCCGACAGCGGCGCAAAGACGCCGATCTTGATGGTCTTGTCCGTGATCCCCGGCTCCTGCTGCGCCTGCGCGGCGGCCGAAAAGGCCAGGGCGCACAGCGCGGCGGCGGCCGCGTAGCGACTACGTTGGTTCATGCTTGGTCTCCCGTTCTTTTTTGGATGCGCGTCTTTGGTGGATGACGCTTTGATGCGTTGACGGCGGTGCCGCCGGGTAAGTCTTACTGCATGCGGTAGCCGCCGTTCACGTCGATGACGCTGCCGGTGATGTAGCCCGCATCTTCCGAGGCAAGGAACCGCACGGCCGCGGCCACTTCCGCGGCGGTGCCGATGCGGCCCAGCGGGATGGCCTGTGCAGCCGCGGCCAGCGCGCCGCTGCTGGTGACGGTGCTGCGCAGCATGTCGGTGTCGATCAAGCCGGGCGCGATGCCGTTGACCGTGATGCCAAGATGGGCGGCCTCGCGCGCCATGGCCTTGGTCAGGCCCAGCACGGCCGACTTGGCGGCGATGTAAGAGGCGCTGGAACGGTAGCCGCCCAGTTGCGCGGCGACCGACGTGAAGGTGACGACCCGGCCATGCGCCAGCGGCTTGGCTTCGCGCCGGCGCAGGTAGGCGCGTCCGCACAGGAACACACCGCGCGCATTCACGGCAAAGCTGCGTTCCCAGATATCGAGCGACGTGTCCTTGATGAGCGGCCGCTCGCCGTTCTCCTGGAACAGCAGCAGTCCTGCCGCGCTGACCAGCACGGCGATCGGGCCGTGCTGGCTTTCGATCTGCTCGAATGCGCTGTCGACGGCCGCTTCGTCGCTGACGTCAAAGGCATGCGCGGCATGGGGCGCGCCCAGCTCGTCGGCCACCCGGCGCGCACGGTCGCTGTCCACGTCCGACACCACCACGCGCAGTCCGGCCTGTGCGAGTTCCCGGCAGATCGTGGCGCCGATGCCGCCGCCGCCGCCGGTCACGAGGGCGAGGCGGGACCCCGGGCCGGCCGTGGCGGGCTTGGATACATTGGTCATGCTGTCTCCTCCGTGGCGTGTCGTCCATCCTTGGGATTGGATCGGCCGCCAGTCTGATTTTTTGCGATTATGTATACATGGCCGTGGGGCAGGTATAGGGGCTTACCCTGAACGACGTTTGATTTACGACAGAAGCACTATGGAAAGCCCTGAGATAGGGCTAGGGCACACTGCCGCATGTATTCTTCATGTATACAATTGCCGCATGGATACGCTATCTCAACACGTCACCGATACGCTGCGGGACTGGGTGCTGCACGGCAAGTTCAGTCCCGGCGCCCGGTTGGAAGAAATCCCGCTGGCCGAAAAACTGGGCGTGTCGCGCACGCCGGTACGCGCGGCGCTCGCCACGTTGGGCAACGAAGGCCTGCTCGAACATTTGCCCAAGCGCGGCTACACCGTGCGGGCTTACGACATCGGGGAGATTGTGGCGGCGTATGAAGTGCGAGCCGCCTTGGAGGGCCTGGCCTGCCGGCAGGCGGCGCTGCGCGGCCTGTCGAATGACGCGGTCGCGGTGCTGAAGAACTGCCTGGACGAGGGCGACCGGATTCTTGCCAAGGGCGTGTTGCTGCCGGAAGACCATCTGCCGTACCAGCAGGTCAACATCACCTTGCACAACGGCATTCTTGAGGCGGCGGGCAATCCGTGGGTGAAGCGGTTTGCGACGCAGGCGCAGGCGATTCCGTATGCGTCGGACCGGATCATCCTGTGGGAAGACCACGGGATCATCCTGCGCTCGCACGATGACCATCATCGGATCGTGAGCGCCATCATCGCCCGCGACGGCGCGCGGGCCGAGGACCTGATGCGCGAACACGTGTACTACGCGGGCATCATCCTGAAGAACAACTACGAGCGGCTGGCCCAGGCGTACCGGGTTTGAACGGTCCGGCGCGCCTGTCGCAAGCCAGTGGCGCGGGCGCAAGGCCCGCGCCACTTATTCCGTGACGCCCGTTTCCAGGCAGGGCTTGAACTCGCCGGATTCCGGATCGCGCAGGAACAGGACGCCGGTGGCCACGCCAAAATAGGCGCCGTGCAGTTCCAGTTCGCCCTTTTCGACGCGGCGGCGGATGGACGGGAACGTCATCAGGTTGTTCAGGCTGTGCGCGACGGTGGCCAGTTCCAGGCGCTTCAGGTTTGCCTGGCGGTCGCCGGTCTCCGGGGACATGCCCTTGGCGACGGGTTCGATCTGCGACATCCATTTGCCGATGAAATCGCTCTTGCTGAGCGGCGTGGCGTCGTCGAAGAAGAAGCGGATGCCGCCGCAGGAGGCGTGGCCCAGCACGACGATGTGCTTGACGTTCAGGCCGTTGACCGCAAATTCGATGGCGGCGCTGGTGCCGTGGTACGACGATTCCGAGTCGGGATCACAGGGCGGCACGAGGTTGGCCACGTTGCGCACCACAAACATTTCACCGGGGCCTGCGTCGAAGATCGCTTCGGGCGACACGCGCGAGTCGCAACAGCCAATGATCAGGATTTCCGGGCTTTGGCCGATTTCGGCCAGCTTTTGGTAGCGGCTGCTTTCCGTCTGGAAGCGGCCGTCAAGGAAGGATTGGTAGCCTTCGGAGAGTCTTTTGGGAAACATGATCTTCAGTTCCTAATATCGAGGCCAGGCTTGCTGGCGCGCCGGCATACGCACGAAGGGGCTTCGTGTGGAAGCCCCTTTTATCGAGTCGGCAGTCGGGATTTTCCCATAATTGGGCTGATAGCCACCTGTCTAAACCCTGATATTGAAAGGGTTTTTTTGCGGCGGGTCGAAGCCCTGGGCAGCCTTAGCGGGCCGCCACGTCCAGCGGGGTCACGCGGGCGAATTCAAGCGGCGTGATGGCCTTGACCACCTTGATCTGGCCGGGGGCGAGGGGGCCCACGATGTCTTCGCTGACCCGGCCGACCTCGCGGTTCTGGGCGTCGTACAGCACGTAGGTCAGAAGGACGCTATTGACGGGGCGTTCGGACTGGTTGGCCAGGAAACCGGTGATGGTCGAGACGTTGCGGGTGCTGTCGCGCACGGCCTGGACGTTGCCCAAAGTGACGCCGTAGGCAAGGCTTTGCGCGCCAGCGGCGGCGGCGCAGGCGCTGGCCAGCACGGCAATCGAGGCGAGGATGATTTTTTTCATGGGCGTCTCCTGGGGCTCGCGGCGCGGGTTTTGCCTATCTCACTCCTTTCCGGCCGGGGATACAACGGGTCAGATGGATGAATGGGTAACAGGTTGCGGCGGAGGTTGCGAAGGCGCCGGGATTGTCCGATGATGACCGGGCCGGCGCCTTGGCCGGCGGACCGTGCAGCCCCGCGTCGCGCGTGCCAATGCGTTTGGGGCGCTCAAGGGAGGAACTCATGCTTTCCCGTACCACCCAGCTGGCCTCGGCCATCCTGTTGTCCGCATGTTTTGCCGGCGCGCAGGCCCAGACCCCCGCCGCGCCCACAACCGCCAAGACGCCCACGCCGCAGCAGCAGCGCATGTCGGACTGCAACAAGGCCGCCGAGGGCAAGAAAGGCGACGACCGCAAGACCTTCATGAGCAGCTGCCTGAAGGGCGAGGAGCCCGCCAAGCAACTGACGCCGCAGCAGCAGAAGATGAAGGACTGCAACGCCAAGGCCGGCGAGCAAAAGCTGACGGGTGAGGCCCGCAAGACTTTCATGAGCACCTGCCTGAAGGGCTGACCGCCCTGCAAGCAAAAACGCCAGACGAGGTCTGGCGTTTTCTTTGGCCCGCTGACAGCGGCGCTACGCGCGTCACGCCGTGGCAATCGGCGTGACCGGCGATCCAATGGCATGCGGCAGGCGCAGCGGGGGCGCGGTCAGCATGAAGTGGTGGCGGCCGTTGGCATGCAGGAAATCCGCCAGCTCCTTCAGATACCAAAGTTCGGCCAGCGGCAGGCCCAGCTTGAACAGGCAGTGGTGATGCAGCGGCAGCATGGGACGCGCGCCGGACTTTTCGCGGGCGGGGTAGGCCTCGACCGCGTAGTTGTCGGCGCAGATGGCGGCGATGCCGCTGTCGGTGATCCATTGCAGCAGCGCGTCGTCGGTGCCGTCCAGCGCGGCGCCGTAGGTGTGCAGCACCTCGGGGTCCGGGGCGCCGTTCATGGCGACCACGGCTTCGGCGTAGCCGGTGCGCAGCACCAGCATGTCGCCGGGCTCCACGTCGATGCCGTCCGCGTCCAGCACATGCATCAGTTCGGCGTGGCCGATCAGCGTGCGGCCCGGGCCGTAATGGCGGAACAGGTCCACCAGCACCCCGCGGCCCTGCATGCCCTTTTGCGCCAGGTTCTCGACGCCCAGCTTCAGCGCGGCGGACGGGCCGCCGCTGTTGCAGCCGCAGCCGGTGTGGTCGCCGTCGGCGGGGCCCACGACGTCCACGCCGGCCTGAAAGCCGTTGTAGTAGCGCAGTTCCGGCGTGCCGTCGCCATCGGCGTCAAACAGCGCGCCCACGTGCGCCAGCGCGTCCCACTGCGTCGAGTACTGCATGGACAGCAGCACCTGGTCGTCGCTCAGCACATCCAGCGCGTCCGGATTGACGTTCTTGAGCGGGAAGTTCAGGTACGGCGTGTCCTTGAGCTTCGTGGGGCTTAGCTGCGGCGGATGGCGGCGCGGGTTGAGCACGTTGCCGCCCGGCAGGTCCAGCGGCAGGGACAGGCAGAAGGTCTTGCCGGCGCGGATCTCGCGCGCGCCTTTCAGGACCTGCTCTTCGGTGATGAGGTTCAGGCGCCCGAGTTGGTCGTCGGGCCCGAAGTCCCCCCAGTTGGAGCCTTCGGGCCGGTGCTTCCAGCGTTGCATGCGGCTCACCCCGTCAGGAAGTCGACGACCACGCGGGTGAAGGCTTCCGGTTGCTCCCAGTTCGAGATGTGGGAGGTGTTCAGTTCGACATAGCGCGCGCCGGGAATGGCGGCGGCCAGTTCCTGGCCTTGCGCGGGCGTGGCGGCCAGGTCGTGCGTGCTGCTGATGACGAGTGTGGGCGCGGTGATCGAAGACACCTGTTCGCGGAAGTCGGCGTCGCGCAGCGCGGCGCAGTTGCCCGCGTAGCCCGCATCCGGCGTGCGGCGCAGCATGTCGATCAGGACCTGCGTGAGGCCGGGTTCGGCGGCGCGGTAGCCGTCGGTCAGCCAGCGCTCGACCAGCGTGGGGGCCATCTTTTCCAGCGTCTGCTCAGCCACGGCGGCGATGCGGGCGCTCCAGCCTTCCGTCGAACCGATGCGCGCGGCGGTGTTGCACAGGACCAGCTTGCCGACGAGTTCGGGGCGCGCCAGCGCCAGCCACAGGCCGGTCGGGCCGCCCATCGACAGGCCGCAGAAGTGCGCGCGCTTGATGTCCAGGTGCGCCAGCAGTTCGGCGACGTCGTTGCCCAGCTGCTCGAAGCTGTACTCGCCTTCGGGGACCGAGGACTTGCCGTGGCCGCGGGTGTCGTAGCGCAGCACGCGGAAGTGGCGGGTCAGTTCGGGGATCTGGCGGGCCCACATGTCGGCGCAGGTGCCCAGCGAATTGGAGAGCACGAGCACCGGCGCGTCGGCGGGGCCATCGATGACGTAGAACAGCCGTGCCTGGCTGAGATCGGCATAAGACATGTGGGATTCCTTCCGGGAAAGCCGCGGCCGCGCGGCGTTGACGGCGGCCGCGCGGGGATTACAGGTGGCAGACGCCGTCGACGTAGGCTTTGCGCCAGCGGGTGATGGTCACGCGGTCGAACAGGTCGGCCTGCGCGAACGGGTCGGCATCGATGAACTGCTGCGCGGCTTCGCGCGTGTCGACGTCGACGATGTACAGGCCGCCGCCGGCATCCTTGCCGTCATCCTGCAGCTTGGCGCCGCACGCCAACAGGAGCTGCTTGTTGGCGTCCAGGTATTCCAGGTGCTTGGCGCGGTGCTGCTGGCGCATGTCCTGGTGGTTGGGCTTGTCGAAGGTTTCGATGATGTAGGGCATGCGAGGCTCCTGTCAGATCGCCGAGGGATGGCGCGCGAGCGCCGTGACTTCGATATCCATGTACGGGAACAGCGGCAGGGACGACAGCAGCGCATGCAGTTCGTCGTTGCTTTCGACGTCGAAGATGCTGACGTTGGCGTAGCGGCCGACGACACGCCACAGGCTCTTCCATTTGCCGTCGCGCTGAAGCTGCTGCGCCAGGGCCTTTTCGTCGGCCTTCAGTTTGTCGGCGCGGTCGGCGGGCATGTCGACGGGCAGATTGACTTGCATTTGAACCATGAACAACATGATGGACTCTCCATGATGCCGCCCCGGCTGGCGGGGCGGTGTATCGGCAATTAAGGGACTTCAGTTCGCAAACTTGAGCGGCAGGCCGGTCAGGCGCAGCAGCTCATCGGCGGTCATGTCGCCGAAGATGTCGGTGACGGTCACGCCGTCCTTGTTGATGTCGAACACCGCGACATCGGTGTACACGCGCGACACGCAGCGCACGCCGGTCAGCGGATAGGTGCAGGTCTCGACCAGCTTGCTCTGGCCTTCGCGGGTCTGCAGTTCCATCATCACGAAGACGTCCTTCGCGCCGATGGCCAGATCCATCGCGCCGCCCACGGCGGGGATGGCGTCGGGCGCGCCGGTGTGCCAATTGGCCAGGTCGCCGTGCTGCGAGACCTGAAAGGCGCCCAGCACGCAGATGTCCAGATGGCCGCCGCGCATCATCGCGAACGAATCGGCATGGTGAAAGAAAGAGCAGCCGGGCAGTTCGGTGACGGGCTGCTTGCCGGCGTTGATGAGGTCGTAGTCTTCCTCGCCCTTGGCGGGCGCCGGGCCCATGCCCAGCATGCCGTTTTCGGTGTGCAGGATGACTTCGCGGCCGGCCGGCAGGTGGTTGGCGACGAGCGTGGGCAGGCCAATGCCCAGGTTGACGTAGGCGCCTTCGGGAATGTCCTGCGCGACGCGGGCGGCGATCTGGTCGCGGGTCAGTTTGGTGCTCATTGCTGCTCCTTGGCGGCCGCTTGGCCTGCGATCTGCACGACGCGCTTGACGAAGATGCCGGGGGTCACGACGGTTTCGGGGTCCAGCTCGCCCAGTTCGACGATTTCGCGGACTTGGGCCACGGCGACGCGGGCGGCGCTGGCCATGATGGGGCCGAAGTTGCGGGCGGTCTTGCGGTAGACCAGGTTGCCCCAGCGGTCGCCGCGTTCGGCCTTGATGAGCGCGTAGTCGGCATGCAGCGGGTACTCCAGCACGTACTGGCGGCCGTTGATTTCGCGGGTTTCCTTGCCGTCGGCCAGCGGCGTGCCGTAGCCGGTGGGCGTGAAGAACGCGCCGATGCCGGCGCCGGCGGCGCGGATGCGCTCGGCCAGGTTGCCTTGGGGCACCAGTTCCAGTTCCAGCTTGCCGCTGCGGTACAGGCCGTCGAAGATCTGCGAGTCCGCCTGGCGCGGAAACGAGCAGATGATCTTGCGCACGCGGTTGGCGCCCAGCAGCGCGGCGAGGCCGGTGGTGCCGTTGCCGGCGTTGTTGTTGATGATGACCAGGTCCTTGGCGCCCTGTTCAAGCAGGGCGTCGATCAGTTCCATGGGCTGGCCGGCAGTGCCAAAGCCGCCGATCATGACGGTGGCGCCATCGGGGACGTCCGCCAGGGCGGCGGCAGCGCTTGCAACAAGCTTAGAGATCATGATGTTCGCTCATAGGTGGCGTGTCATAATTTGTTCTTCTTTCGAACTTTCGTTCTTCTGAAGAACATCGTTTCATGGGGACTGCGAAGGCGTCAAGGCATGCCCGCACGCCGCACTCTCCATCGTTCGGAGTCGCCCGCAAGGGGCAACGCAGGGCTCGCCGGCGGCGGGCCTTTTACTCTTGGAACCAGACGGATGGCCGAGCAAGATCCCCAGCAACCCAGCGACAGTTACGTGCAATCCTTCGCGCGCGGCCTGTCGGTGATCCGGGCCTTCGGCCCCGACCGTTCGCAGATGACGCTGTCCGAAGTCGCGGCCGTGACGGGCCTGACCCGCGCGGGCGCGCGCCGCATTCTGCTGACGCTGGAGCACCTGGGCTACGTCACCGTCGAGGACCGCAAGTTCTCGCTGACGCCGCGCATCCTGGAGCTCGGTTACGCCTATCTGTCGGGCACGCCGCTGTGGAACCTGGCGCTGCCCTACATGGAAGAAGTCGCCGAGCTGACGCGCGAATCGTGTTCCGTGTCGGTGCTGGAAGGCGCCGACATCGTCTACATCCTGCGGCTGTCGACCCATAAGGTGATGACGATCAATCTGGCCGTGGGCAGCCGCTTGCCGGCGTGGGTGACGTCGATGGGCCGCGTGCTGCTGGCGGGCCTGCCGCCGGCCGAACTGGACCGCGTGCTGGCGATGAGCCAGATCCAGCGCTACACGGCGGATACCGTTACCGACATCGATGAGATCAAGCGCGTGCTGGCCGGCGTGCGCGCCGATGGCTACGCGTGCGTGGCGCAGGAACTGGAGCCCGGCCTGCAGTCGGTGGCGGTGCCCATCATCGACCGCAGCGGCCGCGTGATTGCCGCGATGAACGTCAGCGGCCATGCCAACCGGTTCTCGCGCGAGGCGATGCTGGAGGCCTTTCTGCCGCCGCTGCGCCGCGCCGCCGACCAGATCAACCACGCGCTGCTGCGCCGCTAGGCGGCGCGGGCGGATGGCGAGGTCGGTCGGCAGGGACATGGCGGCCGCGTTCAGATGGGCGCGACGCCAAGCGTCGTGCCGCCGCAGACATACAGCATCTGGCCGGTGACGAACCCGTTGTCGGGCGACAAAAAGAACATCGCGGCGCGTGCGACGTCTTCGGGGGTGCCCAGGCGCTTGACGACGATGCTGTTGATGATGCGCTCGGTCTGCGGCGCGCCGGCGGGATTGCTCTTGGTGAAGAGGTCGGTGGCGATGGGGCCGGGGCCGATGGCGTTGACGGTGATGCCGTCGCCGCCCAGCTCCATGGCCAGCGTGCGGGTCAGGCCCACCAACCCGGCCTTGGTGGCCGAATACACCACGCGATCCGGCTTGCCCAGCGCCGCGCGCGAGGACATGTTGACGATGCGGCCGAAGCCGGCTTCGCGCATGGCGGGCAGCGCGGCCTGCACCAGGATGAGCGCGGTGCGCAGGTGCAGATTGACGACGTAGTCCAGGTCGGCCAGCGTGGCGGTGTCGGCGGTGCCGGGCCGGGTGGCGCCGGCGTTGTTCACGAGGCCGACAATGTTGAACGCGCTGGTGACTTCGCGGGCGACTTCCTGCGTGCGCGCTTCATCGGTCAGATCGGCCTGATACGAGACCAGACCCGCCGGCGGATTCTCGGGCAGCTTGTAGTCGATGTTGACGACCTTGTGGCCGGCATCGAGCAGCATGCGGACGATGGCGGCGCCGATCCCGGCGCTGCCGCCGGTGACGAGATATGCGGTGGGTTTGGTCATATCAATTCCCGTTCGGTTCAAAAAAACACTGCTTTGACAATAGCCCTAGTTCCACCCCAGATCGGGGACACCGCCAGATCCGGCTCCGCCGGTCTGCAGGTGTCGCCCCCTGGGGGCGCGCGCAAGCGCGTACGGGGGGGCTCAATGGGTCAGATAGCCCCACGCCAATACTGCGGTGATGTGGATCACGCCGACCCACAACATCATGATGACGGTATAGCCCATCACGTCGCGCAGCTTGAGCTTGGACAGGGCGAGCGCGGGCAGGATCCAGAAGGGTTGCACGAGGTCGTTCCAGGCGTTGCCCAGCATGACGGCCATGGTGGTCTGGTTGAGCGCGCTGCCGATTTCCTTGGCGGCGTCGATCATGAACGGACCCTGGATGACCCAGTGGCCGCCGGCGGACGGCGCAAAGAAGTTGATGACGAACGAGCTGATCAGGCCCCAGAACGGCAGCGTTTCAGGCGTGGCGACGTCGACAAAGACCTTGGAGATCGAGGTGACCAGACCCGAGGCGGCCATGATGGCCATGATGCCGGCGTAGAACGGGTACTGCAGGATGATCCCGGAAATGGTCTTGATGCCTTCGGTCAGCTTGGCGACGTAGGCGGCGGGGGTGCCGAGCAGGATGATGCCGAGGAACAGGATGATGAAGTTGATGAGGTTCAGGTCCAGCGATCCGCCGTCCATGAAGTGAAAGACGACATAGGCCACGCCGAGCGCGCCGATCAGCAGGCTGAGCAGGCGGCTGTTGTTGAGCTTGGAGGCGAGCGTGCCCTTTTCGAGCATGTCTTCGGCGGCGCTGGACGCGTTGGCGTCGCGGTCGATGTTGGGATCGACTTCGACGATGGCTTCACCCTTCTTGGGGTGCAGCCAGGCGTTGAGCAGCGGCAGGGTGATGATGATGACCAGGCTGGTGATCAGCATGGGCACGGAGAAGATGGTTTGGGACAGGGGGATGGTGCCCATCTGCGCGGCGGTGGGGTGACCGGGCGTGGCGACGAGCACGGGGATGCTGGCCGACAGGCCAAGACCGTACATGGTGAAGCCGCTGTAGGCGGCGGCGATGATCAGGGGGTAGTGCACGCCCTTGACCTTCAGGGCCAGTTTCTTGGCGACGATGCCGCCGATGACCAGGCCAAAGCCCCAGTTCAGGTAGCTGCCGATGCCGCCGACGAGGGTGGCGACGATGATGGCGGTGTGCGGCTTGTGGACGTGGCTGACGATGCGGTTGAGCATTCGGTCGGTCAGCGGCGCGGTGGCCAGCACGTAACCCATGGCCAGGATGACGGCCATCTGGGTGGTGAAGGCCAGGAGGCTCCAGAAGCCTTTGCCCCAGGCGCGAGTGACGTCGCCGATGCTCTGGCCTTCGATGCCCATGGCCAGCAGCACGGTGAGCAAGGTGAGCGCGATCGCAAAGACAAAGGGATCGGGCAGATACTTGCGCATCAGCTCGGTAAAAAATGAAGCCAATTTATTCATGGTGCCTCCAACAACTCCGTAAGGCGGTTCTCTGATGTCCGGCGGCGCGCGTCATCGGGTGACGATGCGGGCGCGCGGGACGATTGCTTTTCTTTGTGTGGGTGGGCTCGTGGCCCGATGGCGCGGTCGGTCTTGGCCGCCGCGCTTTTTGTGGATGTTTGAGAACGGCTCAGGAGCCGCCGGCCTTGCCGTTCAGCCAGGCGGCCAGTTCGCCAAGGGCGGCGCTTTTCTCGCGCAGGACGCGTTCGCGGCGTTCGGGGCTCCAGGTGTAAAAGCCCTGGCCGCTCTTGGCGCCGAGGTGGCCGCTGTCGACTTTGCTTTTGAGCAGATCGGACGGTTCGGTGCGGTTCTCGAGGTCTTTGTAGAGGTAGCTGGCGATGGCGTAATGAACGTCGATGCCGTTCATGTCGCGCTGTTCCAGTGGGCCGGACAGGGCGAGGCGAATGCCGAGGCTCCACTTGACGACTTCGTCGATGTCTTCGGCGCTGGCAACGCCCTTTTCCAGCAGGGAGATGGCTTCGCGCGCAAGCGCATGCTGGATGCGGTTGGCGATGAAGCCGGGAATGTCCTGCCGCACGAGCACGGGGCGTTTGCCGCCGAAGCGCAGGGTGGCCATGACTTTGGCAACGGTGTCCTCGGAGGTGTCGTCGTTGCGGACGACCTCGACGAGCGGAATGACGTCGGCGGGGGTGAAGAAGTGGGCGCCCACGAAGCGGTCGCGGCGCTGGACGGCGCTGGCGATGGCGTTGATGGACAGGCCGGAGGTGTTGGTGGCGAAGATCGTGTGCGCGGGGCACAGGGTGTCTAGCTTGGCGAAGATGCCGCGCTTGAGATCCAGGTTCTCCGGGACGGCCTCGATGACGAGGTCGCTGGCGGCGGCGGCTTCGAGGTCTTGCTCCATGCGGATGCGCTGGATGACCTGCTGGACTTCGCCGGGCGCGTAGACGTTCAACTGCCGTTCGATGGTCTTGAGGGCTCGGTCCAGGGCGCCGTCGACCGGATCGATCAAAACGACATTGAGTCCCTTCGAGGCGAACAGCGCGGCAATGCCGCTGCCCATGGCGCCTGCGCCGATGACGGCGAGATTTCTGAGGGGAGTGTCCATATGGCTCGCTTGGTGCTTGCGGCTGCTGCTTGCACGCGGGCACGCGGGGACCAGGAGGAACGCTGTCTCGTCCGAGGGTGCCTTTCTGTGCGCGGCTGGCCAGAAAAATCTTTGTGTTCTATATACGAACATTTGTGCGTGTATAGAATTTCTGTGGGGGATAGTACTAAAAGTTGCTGGGGGTGGACAAATGGGGGATGGGGGGTGTTCGGCGGATGGACGGTGGTGCGCGCTTGGACATCGGGCTGGGGTATGTGGGCGGAGGATTGTCTGGCTTGGTGATGGCTTGTGAAGCTGTGACGTGGGCTGGTCGTGTCCGCTGGCTGCTGTCTTTGCGGATGGGGGAGTGTTTGGATTTTTGTGTGCAGGCCTATGATGGTTTTCAAGGAGACCGAGGCAGGGTTCTTTTGGCGCCCGGCGCGTCGTCGGCCTGGGGCGCGCGGGGCTACGATTGCGGTCCGGAGCCTTCGCTCCGGACGGCCCCTTCGTCAACCTCGTACGCCTTCGGCTCCCTTCGGTTTCCCTCGGGCGCATCTACACGCCCCGCGCACCCCAGGCCGCCGCCACGCCGGGCTCGGGTGAATTCAGCTTGGCGGCCTCTGGGGCGGATTGGGTTCTTTAGGTTCTTGCCGGCGTCGAGTGGGTTTGAAGCGTCTTGCGGTGCCCGCCCCGCCGCGGCCGCGCGGGCGGCCTGGCAGGGCTTACGCGGTGTCTTGCGTTGGCGTGATGACGCTTCGCGGTCGCGCGGACTTCTTGGTATCTGACGGCGGCCTAAATGCAGATGCTCTTAGGTGTCTGACACCCTTACGCACAGTCGTTTGAATCGGCGGATCGTGTTGCCGGGTGTCTGACACCGGCCGCAACGCGATGCCGGTTAGACAATTCAAATTGCACCCCTGCCTTAAGCGCAGCGTTTGACCAGATCCTTAATCAGTGCGGTCACCTCGTCAGGCTGCTCAAGCCCAGCAAGATGGGCCACACCTTCCAGCGCGTGACCCTGCGCATTCGGCAGCAGCCGCGACACCTTGTGGGCGCGTTCCTGAATATGAGGAAAGTCCAACTCCCCCCATATGACCGACGCAGGAATATCGATCATTCCCAGTCGGGCGAACGCCTCGATATCGTCGCGATTGGTTCCGATTGGCGTCGCCGCCAGCGCAATCGCGTTCATTTCCAAAAACAAGCGTCGTGTTTCGCCGGTAACGCGCCCGGGATCGGCCAGCGGCCCGTCCAAAAAAAGCTCCGCCTTGATCTCGTTGATCCGGTCACGATCTGCGGCTGCCTCCGCCTGTCTCTGACGCCCGACCTGTTCCAGGATCTCTGGCGAATAGACGGGCGCCGGGGCGCCGTTCACGGTGGGCGAAATCAGCATCAGGCCGCCCACTCGGGCGGGGTGCATCAAGGTTGCATTCAGCGCGATGTTGGCGCCCTGGGAGCAGCCGGCCAGGATCACGGGTGTAGAACCAACCGTGGCGTCGATGACGGCGATCAGGTCCGCGACGGCGGAGTGGTCCTGCGGTTCCGCCCGTGTTTCCCCGAAGCCCCGTCGGTCATACGCGATGGCTTGGTAGTTCGGCCCGCTCGCCTCCAACTGCGCGCGCCACATGCGCCTGTCGCAGATGTTGGCGTGCAGGAAGACGACAGGCATGCCGTTGCCCGCCGTTTCCGTGGCGATCATGGCGGCGCCGCACGCGACCTGCAATGTGGCATTTACCGAGCTCATGGGTGGCGACACCTACCCCGAATTCCGCAACCCCGCCGCGATTCCGTTGATCGTCAGATGGATCGCGCGCTGCACGCGCTTGTCGACCTCTGCGGCGGGCTTTTTCTGCGCCGCGCGATGCCGGCGGATGAGGTCGATCTGCAGATAGTTCAGCGGGTCGATATACGCGAAGCGTTCGCGCAGCAGGATTTGCAGCGTGGGGTTGTCGGCGAGCAGTTCGCGTTGGGTCAGCAGTTTGAGCATGGCGAGCGTGCGGCCGTGTTCGGCGCTGATGGCGCCGAAGATGCGTTCGCGCAGGGCGCGCTGGGGGACGAGTTGGGCGTAGCGGGCGGCGATGGCCAGGTCGGATTTGGCCAGCACCATTTCCATGTTGGAGAGCAGGGTGCGGAAGGCGGGCCAGTCGCGGGCCATTTCGCGTAGTTGGGCGAGGCGGCCGCGGCGGGAGCGGGGGGCGTCGGGGGAGCCGGTTTCGAGGTAGGCCTCGATGGCCGAACCCATGCCGTACCAGCCGGTGAGCATGAGGCGGCATTGGGCCCAGGAAAAGCCCCAGGGGATGGCGCGCAGGTCTTCGATGCGTTGGCCCTTTTTGCGGGAGGCGGGACGCGAGCCGATGTTCAGGCCGGCGATTTCGCTGATGGGCGTGGCGGCGAAGAAGTATTCGGCGAAGCCGGGGGTGTCGTAGACGAGGCCGCGGTAAGTGCGTTGCGCGGTGTCGGACATGAAGGACATGGCGGGGCCGTGGTGGGCCATGTGGGCGTCTTCGGCGCTGGTGGCTTCGGCGCGCGGGGCGAGGCTGGATTCGAGGGTGGCGGCGACGAGGAGTTCAAGGTGCCAGCGGCCGACTTCGGCGTCCTTGTACTTGCTTTGGATGACTTCGCCTTGTTCGGTGAGGCGGATCTGGCCGGCGACGGTGCCAGGAGGCTGGGCAAGGATGGCGTCGAAGCTGGAACCGCCGCCGCGGCCGACGGAGCCGCCGCGGCCGTGAAAGAGGCGCAGGCGGACGTTGCGGCTGGAGAAGACATCGACCAGCGCGCGTTCGGCCTGGTAGAGCGACCAGTTGGAGGTCAGGAAGCCGCCGTCCTTGTTGCTGTCGGAGTAGCCCAGCATGACTTCCTGCGCGCCGTTTTGCGCGCGCTTCACGCGTTGGCGGATTTCGGGCAGGTCGAGCCAGGCGGCCATGATGTCGGCGCCGCGTTGCAGGTCGGGGATGGTTTCAAAGAGTGGCACGACCATGAGGCCGTCTTCGGGAAGGATGTCCTGTCCGGCGGGCGCGATGAGGCCGGCCTCTTTCTGCAGGACCATGACTTCGAGCAGGTCGCTGAGGGTTTCGGTGTGCGAGACGATGGTCTGGCGCACGGCCTGTTTTCCGTAGCGCGCGCGGCCGGCGGCGGCGGCGCGCAGGACGGCGAGCTCGCGGGTGGTGTCTTCGGAGTAGGCGATCCAGGGCGACGCGAGCGGGCGCGCCTGGGCGAGTTCGGCGCGCAGGAGTTCGACGCGCTCGTCTTCGGACAGGACCAGGTAGTCGAGGGGCTTGCCGTTGTGCGTGACGCCGGCGCGCGAGAAGAGTTCGGCAAGCGCGCCTTCGTGGACGTCGGAGCTTTGGCGCAGGTCGACGGTGGCCAGGTGAAAGCCGAAGACTTCGAGGGCCTGCTGCAGGCCGGAGAGGCGCAGTTTGGCGAGGGGCGCGCCGTGGTGCGCGGCGAGGGATGCGGCGATGACGGCGAGGTCGGCGGCGAATTCCTGAGGCGCGTCGTAGGCGGGGGCGGCGACAGTGCTGCGGCGGGCAAGGTTCTGGCCGGTCAGGCGCAGCGCGGTGGCGGCCAGCCGGGCGTAGACGCCGACGAGGGCGCGCCGGTAGGGTTCGTCGCGGCGGTGCGGGGAGTCGTCGCCGCTGCGCTCGGCGAGCGCGAGCAGTTCGGGGTCTGCGGCAATGAGCAGGGTGGTGATGGACAGTTCGGCGCCCAGCGCGTGGACTTCCTGCAGGTAGTGTTCGAAGAGGACGGTGGCCTGGCGCAGCAGGGCGCGTTCGAGCGTGGCGGCGTCGACGTTGGGATTGCCGTCGCGGTCGCCGCCGATCCAGCTGCCCATGCGCAGGAAGGGTTCGAGCGGTGGGGGCGGCGCGGCGAAGGGCTTGGCGGACTCGCGGTTGAGCAGTTTGGAGAGGTCGCCGTACAGGCGCGGGATGACCTGCAAAAAGGTGCTGCGGTAGTACGAGAGCGCGTTTTCGATTTCGTCGGCGACGGTCAGGCGCGTGTAGCGCAGCATGCGGGTCTGCCACAGGGTGGCGACGCGGCCGAGCAATGCGGTGTCGAGTTCGGCCAGTTCGTCGGGCGTGAGCTGGGCGTCGCGCTGCGCAAGCGCGCTGGCGATTTCGCGGTGGACGTCGAGCGTGCTTTTGCGCTGCACTTCAGTGGGGTGCGCGGTGAGGACGGGCATGACGCAGGCTTCGGCCAGCAGTCGGCGGATGCGCGCCACGCCGACGCCCTGGCCGCCAAGCACCTGGATGGCTTCGCGCAGGCTGCCGCGCGCAGGCGTGCCGTCGGTGAGGGCGCGGGCGCGCTGGCGGCGGTTCTGGTCGCGGTCTTCGGCGATGTTGGCCAGATGCAGAAAGTAGCTGAAGGCGCGTGCGACGGAGTTGGGGTCGCTGCCTTGCAGGCGCTTGACGCGTTGTTCGAGCAGTTTGCTGTCGGCGTCGTCGCCTTCGCGGCGGAATTTGACGGCGGTGCGGCGCAAGGTTTCGATGGTGTCGAAGACACGCTTGCCTTCGCATTCTTCGATGACTTCTCCTAACAGCCGGCCTAACAGCCGGATATCGTGACGCAAGGGTTCTGCGGAATCGGACTGCGTGCGCTTGGCATTCATCGTGCGGGGATCCGTCTGACGGCTGTTGGAAGAGGAAAAGTCGAAGCGGGCGTTGCAGGCAAACCTTGAAAATGATGGGTCGATTTTACGCAGCGTTCCTTACGGGGAAGGCGGTTTGCTCGGTTAAAGTGCGAGGTATCCCTTCGTTATTCCAGAAGCCCCCTTTATGCAAAATCATCAACGTCGCGCGCTCGTGCTGTTTTCGGGCGGCCAGGATTCCACCACTTGCCTCGCCTGGGCGCTTGACCGCTATGCGCATGTGGAGACGGTGGCGTTCGATTACGGGCAGCGTCATCACATCGAACTGTCTGCGCGGCTGAATGTGCTGCGCGAGATCCGGGCCAATTTTCCAGACTGGGCGGCGCGGTTGGGCGAGGACCATCTGCTGGACCTGAAGGTGCTGGGTCAGGTGGGCGATACGGCGATGACGAGCGACCGCGCGATCGAGATGCAGGCCAATGGACTGCCGAATACGTTTGTGCCGGGGCGCAATCTGTTGTTCCTGACGTTGGCGGCGGCGCTGGGGTATCGGCGTCAGCTGGACGTGCTGGTGGGCGGGATGTGCGAGACGGATTTCTCGGGGTATCCGGATTGCCGGGACGACACGATCAAGGCGCAGCAGGTGGCGTTGGGGCTGGGACTTGGGTCACGGGTGACGATCGAGACGCCGCTGATGTGGATCGACAAATCTGAGACCTGGGCGCTGGCTTATGCGCTGGGGGGTGATGCGTTGGTGGAGACGATCGTCGAGGAAAGCCATACGTGTTATCTGGGGGAGCGGGGGGCTCGGCATGATTGGGGGTATGGGTGCGGGGAGTGTCCGGCTTGCAAGTTGAGGAAGATCGGGTGGGAGAAATGGGTGGTGGCTTCGGCGGCTGAGGGGTGAGCGGCTGGTCAGCTCGGCAATGGCCTGGGGCTGGTTCTTAAGACGCCCGGCGCGTCGTCGGCCTGGGGCGCGCGGGGCTACGATTGCGGTCCGGAGCCTTCGCTCCGGACTGCCCCTTCGTCATCTTCGTCAGCGCCTTCGGCGCTTCCTTCAGATTCCCTCGGGCGCATCTACACGCCCCGCGCACCCCAGGCCGACGACACGCCGGGCTCGGGTGAATTCAGCTTGGCGGGCGTTGGGACGAATTGAGTTCTTGAGGTTTTTACCTGCGGTTGCTCGGGTATGAAGCATCTTTCGTTGCCCGCCCCGCAGCGGCCGCGCGGGCGGCCTGGCGGGGCTTACGCGGTGTCTTGCGTTTGGTGATGACGCTTCGCGCGTGGTTGTGCTTTGTCGCATCAGCGGGTGTCTGACAGCGGCCGAGCGTGTCTGTATCGCCCCCCATCTTTGTCGAGGCACCTTGCCTGGTGTCTGACACCCTACAGAGAAGGCGGTCCGCTTTTCCTCGCCGCTTCATGGGTGTCTGACACCGTCGTCACACCGTCCTTGCTCCCCGCATCACTCACACGGTGTCTCGCACTGCCGGTTCGGCAGCGCAAGCCACGGCTTTTGTCTTTTCGTCTTCCCGCACCCGCCCGATGAATTTCCATCTCAATACGACCGCCGCGGCCGCAATGATCGCGGCTATTGCCGCTGATGCGCCCATCGCTGCTCGTGCGCCGTGGGCGTCGATGATGAACGCATACGCAACCGGTGCGGCGGCGGTGAGTAGAAAGCTGGGGATCAGCAACGCTCCAACCAGCGCGCCGTAGCTTCGGAAGTCGAAGAGCGCCAGCGGCAGGGTGCCGCGGGTGATGGTCATGAGGCCGTTGCAGGCGCCGTAGAGCAGGGTGTAGGCGGCGGTGGTGTAGAGGTTGCCGCCGGGGACGAGGGCGAGCAGGAAGCACAGGGGGAGGGCGAGGCCGACCGCCAGGTTGAGGGTCAGGGGATGCAGGCGCGCGCCGACGAGGACGTCGCCGAGGCGCGCGGCGAATTGGCCGATGCCCCATAGGGCGGCGACGCTGACGGCGGCGGCGGTGGCCAGGCCCAGGCCGGTCAACAGGGAGAAGAGGTGGGCGGCGTTGCCGGCGGCCAGGAAGTTGGTCAGCATCGCCATGACGGCGTACAGGGTGCCGGCCAGGCGGCGTTCGGCGGCGGTGCGGGTCAGGGCGGTGGCGGCCTTGCCGGGGTCGGTGTGGGTGGCGGCGGTGTAGCGGCGGCGGGGCAGGGCCAGGTAGAGGGGGACGGTGGCGAGCGCCAGTGCGGCGTAGCACCAGGCGGCGCCGCGCCAGCCCAGCCATTCGGCTAGAAAGTGGCCGACGGGCCACATGACGGTGGATGCCAGGCCGCCGAAGAGGGTGATCTGGGACATGGGCCGGCGCGCGGCGGGGCCGGCGGCGCGGGCCAGGGCGGCGAAGGCGGCGTCGTACAGGCACAGCCGCATGCCGACGCCCAGCGTGGCCCAGGCCGCGAAGTAGAGGGCGTGGGAGTGCGTGATGGCGAGCAGGGCGCAGCCCAGCGCGGACAGCACGGCGCCGGCGGGCATGACGCGGTGGCCGCCCCAACGGTCCACGGCGGCGCCGGCGGCGGGCGAGACCAGGGCCATGACGACGATGGCGGCGGAGAAGCCGCCGTAGATGGTGGCGGTATTCCAGCCCAGGTCGGCGGTCATGGCCGGGCCGAGGGCGCCGATGAGGTAGAAGGTGACGCCCCAGCCGACAAGCTGGGTGAGCCCCAGGCAGATGACGGCGCGGGGGCGGATCATGATCGTTGCGGGGGCGTGGTGTCGCCGTCGCCCAGGCTGCGCTGCATGAGGACGGTGTCACGCCATTCGCCGTGCTTGTGGCCGACGGAGCGCAGGGTGCCGACGGGGTGAAAGCCCTGGCTGGCGTGCAGGGCCAGCGAGGCGGCGTTGCGGCTGTCGCCCACGACGGCCAGCATCTGGCGCCAGCCGGCGGCGGTGCAGCGTTCGATCAGGGCGGCGAGCAGCTTGCCGCCGATGCCCAGTCCGGCGCGGCCGGCCTTGACGTAGACGGAGTCCTCGACGGTGTGCCGGTACGCGGGGCGCGGGCGGTAGGGCGTGACGTAGGCGTAGCCGACGACTTCGCCGTTGATCTCGGCGACGAGGTAGGGCATTTCCTTTTCCAGGACGCCGGCGCGACGCTGGCGCATTTCGGCGATGGAGGGCGGGTCGAGCTCGAACGAGGCGGTGCCGTGCTGCACGTGGTGCGCATAGATGGTCTTGATGGCGGGCAGATCGGCTTCCGCGCTGTCGCGGATGAGGACGGTGGGCGAATGGGGCGACATGGAAATGGCCGGAAATTTAGGGGGCGATCGGGTGCGCAAGGAGCCGCAAGCGTGGACGCGTAGATGGACGCGCGGTTGGGCAATGAAAACGTCAGTGTGGGCCAAGCGCTTTCATTAATAAAGCTTTGGTCTATTATGATTTTCATAAGTAAAACTTTGGTGTGAGCCATGCGCGGCTTGAATCTGGACCACCTGCGCACGTTTGCGCAGGTGATCGAATTGGGTAGTTTTTCCGCCGCCGCGGAGCGCGGGGGCGTGACGCAGCCGGCAGTCAGCCTGCAGATCCGGCAGTTGGAGCGGCGCTTCGGGCTGAAGCTGGTCGAGCGCGTGGGGCGGCGCGCGGGGCCGACGGCGGCGGGGCGGGAGCTGCTGGCGCACATCCGAGTGATCGACGGCGCGATTGCGCAGGCCGAGCAGGCAATGAGCGCGCATGCGTCGCAGGTGTCGGGGCGGATCCGGCTGGGCACGGGCGCGACGGCGTGCACCTATCTGCTGCCGCCGGTGCTGGCGGATCTGCGCCAGCGGTTTCCGGCGCTGGACGTTGTGGCCAGCACTGGCAACACGGCGGACATGCTGCGCGGGCTGGAGGCCAATACGCTGGATATCGTGCTGATCACGCTGCCCGCGCCGGGCCGCATGTTCCAGGCGACGCCGTTGATGGAGGACGAGTTCGTGGCGATCTTTCCGGCGCGCGATGCGGCCGCCATTCCCGAGGCGGTGACGCCGCAGGCGCTGGCGCGGATGCCGCTGGTGCTGTTCGAGCCGGGCGCGCGTACGCGGCGGCTGGTGGACGACTGGTTCGGGGCGGCGGGCGTGGCGGCCAAGCCGATCATGGAATTGGGCAGCACGGAGGCGATGAAGGAGATTGTGGGGGCGGGCCTGGGCTGCGCGGTGCTGCCGCGGCTGGCGGTGTCGGGCGCGGGCCGGCGCGAGGCGCTGGAGGTGCGTTCGCTGACGCCGCGCCTGTCGCGCGACCTGGCGATCGTCCTGCGGCGCGACAAGCCGCTCAGCCGCGGGCTGCGGCATCTGCAGGATGCGCTGCTGGCGCTGCGGGGGGATGCGCCATGACGGCATCCTCCGTGCCGCGCACGCCGGCCGAACTGGATCTCTATCCCTATGAATCGTCGCGCCGTCCGGTGGCCGGGCTGGCCGTGGACTACCCGGACGGGCATCGAGTCAAGCGCCATCGCCACCGGCGCGGACAGCTGGTCTATGCGATATCGGGCGTGATGGTGGTGGATACGGACGCGGGTATCTGGGTGGTGCCGCCGACGCGCGGCGTGTGGGTGCCGGCGTGGGTGACGCACGGCATCCGCATGAGCGGCGAACCGCGCATGCGCACCGTGTTTGTGGAACCCGGCGCGGCGGCGCATCTGCCCGCGCAGTGCTGCGTGTTGTCGGTGTCGCCCTTGCTGCGCGAGTTGATGGCCGCCGCCGCCCAGGTGCCGCTGGACTGGGCGCCGGACACGCGCGACGGCCGGCTGATGATGCTGCTGCTGGACGAATTGCGCCAGGAGCCCGCGCTGCCGCTGCATCTGCCGCAGCCGTCGGAGCCGCGCCTTGCCCGCATCTGCCGGGCCATCGTGCGGCATCCGGAACGTCAGGACGGGGCGGCCGACTGGGCGCGGGCGTTGGGGGTGGATCCCAAGACGGTGCATCGGCTTTTTCTGCGGCATACGGGCATGACGTTCGGCCGCTGGCGCCAGCAGGCGCGGCTGCTGGCGGCGATGGAGCGGCTGGCGCGGGGCGATCGGGTATTGGATGTGGCGCTGGACCTGGGGTACGAAAGCCCCAGCGCGTTCGCGGCCATGTTCCGCAAGGCGCTGGGGGAGTCGCCCAGCGCCTTTGCGGCGCGCAGCGTGGCGTCCGCCTGACGGCCGCGTGTCCGTTTCAGCACGGCCGCGGGGCGGCCGGGGGCGGAACCAGCGTATTATTTACCGTTTTGCCGCCCACGCTAACAGCTACAGCCTGAGACAGATCATGCCGCACTACCGCTCCCGCACTTCGACCCACGGCCGCAACATGGCCGGCGCCCGCGCCTTGTGGCGCGCCACCGGCATGAAGGACGGCGACTTCGGCAAGCCGATCATCGCCGTGGTGAACTCGTTCACGCAGTTCGTCCCTGGCCACGTGCACCTGCGCGACCTGGGCGCGCTGGTGGCCAAGGAAATCGAAGCCGCCGGCGGCGTCGCCAAGGAATTCAACACCATCGCCGTCGACGACGGCATCGCCATGGGTCACGGCGGCATGCTGTATTCGCTGCCGTCGCGCGAACTCATCGCGGACTCGGTGGAATACATGGTCAACGCGCACTGCGCCGACGCCATGGTCTGCATCTCGAACTGCGACAAGATCACCCCGGGGATGCTGATGGCCGCGATGCGCCTGAACATCCCGGTCGTGTTCGTGTCCGGCGGCCCGATGGAAGCGGGCAAGGTCAAGTCGCCCACCGACGGCAAGGTCATCGCCAAGATCGACCTGGTCGACGCCATGATCAAGGCCGCCGATCCCAACGTGTCGGACGCGGAAGTCGCCGAAGTCGAGCGCAGCGCCTGCCCGACCTGCGGCTCCTGTTCCGGCATGTTCACCGCGAACTCGATGAACTGCCTGACCGAAGCCATCGGCCTGGCGCTGCCGGGCAACGGCACCATCGTCGCCACGCACGCCTGGCGCAAGGGGCTGTTCGAACAGGCTGGCCGTCTGGTCGTTGACCTGTGCCGCCGCTACTACGTCGAAGAAGACGAATCCGTCCTGCCGCGCAACGTCGCCACCAAGAGCGCGTTCCAGAACGCGATGGCGCTGGACGTGGCGATGGGCGGTTCGACCAACACCGTGCTGCACTTGCTGGCCGCGGCGCAGGAAGCCGGCGTGGACTTCACCATGGCCGACATCGACCGCATCTCGCGCAAAGTGCCGTGCCTGTGCAAGGCGGCGCCCGCCACCGACAAGTACCACATCGAAGACGTGCACCGCGCCGGCGGCATCCTGGGCATCCTGGGTGAACTGGCGCGCGCCGATCTGCTGGACCTGTCCTGCGGCAACGTGCACAGCGGCACGCTGGGCAACGCCATCCAGCAATGGGACGTGGCCGGCAACGCCAGCGAAGAAGCCAAAAAGTTCTATCGCGCGGCGCCCGGCGGCATCCCGACCACGGTCGCCTTCAGCCAGGACGCCACGTTCCTGACGCTGGACACCGACCGCAAGACGGGCTGCATCCGCAGCAAGGAAAGCGCCTATTCCAAGGACGGCGGCCTGGCCGTGCTGTACGGCAACCTGGCGGAAAAGGGTTGCATCGTGAAGACGGCCGGCGTGGACGAGTCGCAATGGGTCTTTACGGGCCGCGCGCGCGTCTTCGAAAGCCAGGACGACGCCGTTGAAGGCATCCTGGGCGACAAGGTCGTCGCGGGCGACGTGGTGGTGATCCGCTACGAAGGCCCCAAGGGCGGCCCCGGCATGCAGGAAATGCTGTACCCCACGTCCTACCTGAAGTCCAAGGGCCTGGGCAAGACCTGCGCGCTCTTTACCGACGGCCGTTTCTCGGGCGGCTCGTCCGGCCTGGTGATCGGCCACGCTTCGCCGGAAGCGGCCGAAGGCGGCACCATCGGCCTGGTCGAAGAAGGCGACACGATCGAGATCGACATCCCCAACCGCAAGATCCACCTGGCGGTCGCCGATGACGAATTGGCCCGCCGCCGCGCCGCGATGGACGCGCGCGCCGACGGCTGGGAGCCGGTGGGCCGCGAACGCGTGGTGTCGCAGGCACTGCAGGCCTACGCCGCGCTGGCCACGTCGGCCGATCGCGGTGCGGTGCGCGATCTGTCGCAGCTCAAGCTCAAGGGCAAGCGGTGATCGGTTGATGGCCGGTTGCTGAGAAAGGCGGCGCTTCGGGCGCCGCTTTTTTTTTGTGCCGTGAGGCACGACACGTATTAGTAGACGCCACCCAGCAATGTCTGAAATACAATATCCAAGCTGTATTTAGAATAAACAGTTTAGAAGCTGTTTTTCGGAAATACAGCTTGAATTGCGTATTCGAAATTTACAGCCTAGAATCTGTAAACCTTCATCTGCGCGAGTTTGGCATGCCCGACTTCACCGTCCACACGGCGGACCAGCTCCCCGCTTTGCTGCGGGCATTCCGCAAGCAGGCCGGCATGACCCAGGCTGCGGCGGCGCTACGTCTGGGCGTGACGCAGCAGACGCTATCGGCGTTCGAGCGCAATGCGGGCAAGCTCGGCGCCGACCGGTTGCTGGAAATTCTCGGCATCCTGGGCGTGGACGTCGTGTTGCGGCAGCGCACGGCGCCGTCCGCGACCGAGTCATCGACCGCACCGGATTGGTAACCATGGGCCGACGATCCCACCACCGCGCCCTCGATCTCTGGATGAACGGGGATTTCGTGGGCGTCTGGAGCGTCCAGCCCCAGACCGGAGAGATGCTCCACTATGACGAGACGTGGATCGCCTCCGAACGCGGCCGGCCACTGTCGTTGTCACTTCCATTCACGCCGGGCAACCCGCCGCATCGCGGCGAAGCCGTGCGTAATTACTTCGAAAATCTGCTGCCCGACAGCCAGAACTTGCGCGAGCGCGTCGCGCGGCGATTTCAGACGGGATCCACCGATGCGTTCTCGTTGCTGGCTGAAATTGGCCGGGATTGCGTCGGCGCGGTGCAGGTCATGCCCCACGGCCAGGCGCCTGAGCATGTGACGCGGGTTGACGCCACGGCCCTCAGCGACGCGCAAGTAGCCCAGGCGCTGCGCACGACCCTGACGCCGGGGCCGTGGGCGGGTCGCAATGTGGATGACGATGACGAATTTCGCATCTCGATCGCCGGCGCACAGGAAAAGACGGCCATGCTGTGGTTCGATGGCCGCTGGTGCAGGCCTCACGGCGCCACGCCAACCACGCATATCTTCAAGATGCCGCTTGGCCTCGTTGGAAACTTGAAGTTCGACATGAGCGACTCGGTAGAGAACGAGTGGCTATGTTCCGAGATTCTCCACGCTTATGGAATGCCGGTGGCCCGCACCCGGCCTTTGATGTTCGAGGATATGAAGGTGCTTGCGGTCGAGCGCTTCGACCGCATGTGGTGGCGCAACGACGACGGCAAGCGCTGGCTGATCCGGCGGCCGCAGGAAGACATGTGCCAGGCGACGGCCACGCCGCCGCATCTGAAGTACGAATCCGATGGCGGGCCGGGCGTACGCACCATCATGAAGCTGCTGGCCACTTCGCGCGAGCCCGATCTTGATCGGCGCACGTTTTTTCAGTCGCAGGTCTTGTTCTGGATGTTGCGCGCCACGGACGGCCACGCAAAGAACTTCAGCATTTTTATGCGTCCGGGCGGCGCATACGCACTGACGCCGCTGTACGACGTGCTGTCTGCTTATCCCGTTATCGGGACCGGCGCCAATCAGCTTTCGCCCTTCAAGGCGCGCATGGCCATGGCAGTGCGCACCAGGAATCCCCACTGGATCATGCGCGATATCCTGCGGCGTCATTGGCTCGCGATGGGGGCGGAACACGGTGTGGTGGCGCCTGACGGCCGGGGCGTGGAGGCGGTGGTCGACGACTTGGTCTCACGCACGCCGGAAGTCGTGCGCGTGGTGCGCGACTTACTGTCACCCGCATTTCCGGACCACGTGGCCACTCCCATCCTGAATGGCCTGCAGGCCGCGGCAGACCGACTAGCGGGTTAGCCAGAAGGAGTCCAAACCCATGTCCCTGAGCTCCGAAGCCCTGCGCCTGTTCCTTGGCGTGGTCGACGCCGGCTCCCTTAGCGCCGCCGCCGAAATGCTGGGCCAGACGGCATCCGGTGTGAGCCGCGGCCTGCAGCGGCTGGAAGAAGACCTGGGCGTCACGCTGCTGAACCGCACCACACGCCGCATGGAGCTGACCGAGGAAGGCCGGCATTTCCTGCCCAAGGCGCGCCAGATCGTGGCCGCATTGGAAGAGGCCGAGGAGTGCATGCGCATGGTGCACCAGCGGCCGGCCGGGCGATTGCGCGTGGATGCGTCGGTGCCGGTGATGCTGCATTGCGTGGTGCCGCATGTCGCCGAGTTCCGGCGCGCGTATCCGGAGATATCGCTGGAATTGACCAGCAACGACCGCATCGTGGACCTGATGGAGCATCGCACCGATGTCGCGCTGCGCATGGGGCCGCTGACCGATTCCACGCTGCATGCCCGCGCGCTACGGCCGTCGCCGCGCTGGATGATGGCCAGTCCCGACTACATCGCCCGCCGTGGCGCGCCGCGCACGGTGGAAGATCTGGCCGACCACGAATTGCTGGGCTTCACCCAGCCGGAAAGCCTGAACCTCTGGCCGCTGCGCCATGCGGGCGGGTCGAGCTTTCAGGCGACGCCGACGCTGGCGACCTCCAGCGGCGAAACGCAGCGGCAACTGGCCCTGCGCGGCGTGGGCATCGCCTGCCTGTCGGACTTCGTCGTGCGCGAAGATATCGCGGCCGGGCGGCTGGTGAAGGTGCTGGAAAGCGAATACACCGATTACCTGCAACCGATGCACGCGGTGTATCACCGCAATACGCAGCTATCGCGGCGCATTGCGTGCTTCCTGGATTTTTACGCGGGCCGGATTTGATGCGCGCAGATACCGTCTTGACCGTCAAGCGTTCAGGCGTAGTCGGGCCGATACGGTGTCCGAGTTTTAAGCACGCCGAAGCATAGATGCACCAGCTTTCTCATG
>NZ_LMHN01000004.1:0-117398 GCF_001428165.1 Achromobacter sp. Root170 | reverse complement strand
GCCGGCTTGCTGGACTGCTTCGCGGACTTCGGGGTGCGTGCCATGGTCGGTCTCCTTGAAAACCATCATAGGCCTGCACACAAAAATCCGGACACTCCCAGATCCGCTGCAACTATGAAGATCTAAACCAACGCCTACAACAACTTCCCAGGATTCATAATCCCCGCAGGATCCATCACCTTCTTGATCTCCCGCATCAACCGTAACTCCACAGCATCCTTGCTATGCAGGAAATGCTCACGCTTGAGCTGTCCAATTCCGTGCTCAGCAGAAATACTTCCCCCATAGCGATTCACTTCATCCAACACCGCATCCGTGATCGCCGCCCCATGCTCCGCGACCCAGTTGCGGTCTGCGCCTGCCGGGCGGGACAGGTTGTAGTGCAGGTTGCCGTCGCCGAAGTGGCCGAAGATGAACGGGCGGATGTCGGGGTACAGGGCACGTACGCGCGCTTCGGCCGACTGCATGAAGTCGGGGATGCGCTCGATCGGCAGCGACACGTCGTGCTTCAGGTGGGGGCCGTCGGCGCGTTGGGCTTCGGAGATTTCCTCGCGCAGCTTCCACAGCGTCTGCAATTGGGCCAGTGACGCCGAGACCGCGGCGTCCAGGCACAGGCCGCGTTCAAGCGCCGTGCCAATGACGTTTTCGAGCAGCGTGTTGAGCGCGCCCTCGTCGGTGGTGTCGGCCAGTTCCACCAGCACGTAGGCCGGGTAGCGTTGTTCGAAGGGTTCCTGCACGCCCTCGGCGTGCGTCAGCACCAGGTCCAGGCAATCGCCGGTGAAGAATTCGAAGGCTTGCAGGCGTGCGCCGCATTGTTCGAACAGGATCTCGAACAGTTGCAGCGCCTGCGCCGGGGATTCGACGGCGGCCAGCACGACGGAGCGCACGTCGGTGCGCGGGTACAGGCGCAGCGCGACGGCGGTGATGATGCCGAGCGTGCCTTCCGACCCGATGAGCAGTTGCTTGAGGTCGTAGCCGGTGTTGTCCTTGCGCAGGGTGCGCAGGCCGTGAAAGATTTCGCCGGTGGGCAGCACCGCTTCAAGGCCGAGGACCAGTTCGCGGGCCATGCCGTAGCGCACCACGTTCACGCCGCCGGCATTGGTGGCGACGTTGCCGCCGATCTGGCTGGAGTCTTCCGCAGCCAGGCTGAGCGGCAGCAGGCGGCCGGCGTCCTGGGCCGCGCGGCGCAGGTTGCCCAGAATGGCGCCGGCCTCGGCAACCATGGTGTTGGCGACGGTGTCGATGGCGCGCACCGCGTTCATGCGGTCCAGGCTGATGACGACGTTGTTGGCGCCGCCGTCGGGCGTGGCGCCGCCGCACAGGCCGGTGTTGCCGCCGCGCGGCACGACCGGCACGCCGGCTTCCTGGCACAGGGCAAGGCATGTGGCGACCTCGGCTGTCGTGCGCGGGCGCACGACGGCTTGGGCCTGGCCGTTATACAGGCCGCGCCAGTCGGACAGCCACGGGGCGATGTCCGCCGAGTCGGTGAACACGGTATCGGGGCCCAAAGCCTGGACCAGCCGTTTAGAAAAGTCGGTTGCGCTCATGAGATGTGGGATGCAGCGGGAAAGAGAAGATCGAGTTGCAGGCGGCCGGCGGCTTGCTGCAGGTGGCGGATGGCGGCCTGGCGGGCGCGGTCCGGATCGCGCGCGCGGATGGCCTCGAACACGGCGACGTGTTCCTGGTGCACGGCGGCGGTCAGGCCTTCCTGCAGGCGGCTGTTTGACCGGGCGGTGCTGACGGCCAGGCGCAGCTGCAGGTTCAGGTATTGCAGCAGGTCCTGGTAGTAGCTGTTGTGCGTGGCCGTCGCGATGGCGACGTGAAAGGCGATGTCGTGTTCGACGCCCGCCTCGGGGTGGTCCAGATGGGCTTGAAGCGAGGCGAGGGCCGATGCCATGGCGTCCAGGTCCGACGCCGTGCTGCGAACCGCAGCCAGCGCGGCCGCGCCGCCTTCCAGTTCCATGCGCAGTTCGTAGACATTGGCGAGCTTGTCGCGGTCGACCGCAATGCCGGTGGACACCTGAAAGCCCTGTGCGCCCGTGCGCGAGACGACCGTGCTGCCCGACCCCTGCCGGCTCTGGATCAGGCCCTGCGCGCGCAGGCGTTCCGTGGCTTCGCGGATGACGGCGGCGCTGACGCCGTACTGCTCGGCCAGCACACGGCCGGACGGCAGCTTGGCGCCGACGGCGTGGATGCCGTCGGCGATCTCGCTGGCAAGCTGGCGGGCGACCTGCTCGGTAAGGGTGAGGCTCTTGGTCAACATGAGCGGATTATAGGCAAATTTTTCAGGTTATCTGATAACTTTAATTGTTTCAGAGCGCCCGTCATTCGGTCCGTACGCCGGGGTGGTGAAGAGCGAAAATCAGTGAACGGCGTCCAGATTTGGATAGATTCGGCCCCGCACGCCCGCGGCGGGCGAGCGCTGTCGCTTCAAGCGGCGACCGACGCGCTTTGCAGGCCTTCGCTTTCGGCGATGACTTGGCCTTGGTCGACCACGCAGCAGCGGCCGCCCTGCGCCTTGGCCCGGTACAGCGCCGCGTCGGCGGAATCCAGCGCGCCTTGCGGGGTGCGGTTGGCGCCCGACATGATCGAGATGCCGATGGACAACCCCACGCAGACCCGGTTGCCGTCGGCCAGCGTGATGGGCTGCGAGACGTCGCGCAGCAGATGCTCGCCCAGCCGCAGCGCGGCCGTGGCGTCGATGCCGGTGACCAGGACGATGAATTCGTCACCGCCGATTCGCGCGGCCACGTCGTCCACCCGCAGCATGGCCCGCATGCGCTCCGCGATGGTCTTGAGCACCTGGTCGCCCCCGGCGTGTCCGTGGGTGTCGTTGATCCGCTTGAAATCGTCCATGTCCATGTACAGCAGCGCGGCGGCGCTGTCATGGCCGCGCGCGCTGGAACACACACGCTCCAGCGCCGCCAGCAGGCCGGCGCGGTTGGCCAGGCCGGTCAGCGCGTCTTCGCTGGCGCGCCGGTCGCTGTCGCGTTCGGCCAGCATGGTGGACACCAGAATCCGGTTGAGCCGGTGCGAGGCGATGACCATGCTGATGAGATAAAACGGGATCTGGATGAAGACGATCGCCATCACCCATTCGCCCGTGAACAGGGCGCCCAGGCACATGGGGCCCAGGCTCAGGAAGATCATGGCGCCCACCAGCCGGGGCGCGCCGTAGTTGCGAAAGCAGATCCCGCCCGCCATGGCGCCGCACGACACGCCGGCCAGCGTCGCCGCCAGCCAGTCCCCATTCAGCAAGGTGACGAACACGCCATAGCCCACGCTGAACGCCCAGAGCAGCGCCAGCAGGATGTACAGATCGGTATAGGTGTTGCCGCCCTTGGGGGCCGCCCGCAGGGCGGCGCGCAGAATCGTGACGCGCACCAGCGCGAGCACGATCTCCAGGATCAGCCACGAGACGTACAGCGGTTCGGGCCGGCGCCACGCGACGACGCCCGAGATCATCAGGGTGTTGATGACCCCGCCGGCAAAAATGGGGAGCGTGCCGAACAGACTGGCAATGAGCGCCGCGCGGATGTCCGCAGGCGTGTCATGCCCGGAATGCGTCAGCCAACGCGTCAGCCGCCACTTGGGCAAGCTGAACTTCAATCCTGTATCCACGCCGTCATATCCATGACCATCTACCCGAATTCAGTAGGCTGGCTGGCGTTATAGCAGGTATTTGAAACCTTTAGTATTGTCCTTGGGTGCAATACGGGCGGTCTTTACCCGTGCGCGCGGTGCCCGCAAACCGTGCATTCCGGGTCGCGCTGCACGTTGACGCTGCGCCATTGCATGGTGCGCACGTCCAGCCAGAGCAGGCGTCCGGACAGGCTTTCGCCCACGCCGGACAGCAGCTTCAGGGCTTCGGCGGCCTGCATGCTGCCGATGATGCCGACCACCGGCGCGAACACGCCCATGGTGGCGCAGTTGGCTTCCTCGACGTCGTCGGCTTCGGGAAACAGGCAGTGATAGCACGGTGCGTTGTCGTCGCGCAGGTCGTAGACACTGACCTGGCCGTCAAAGCGGATCGCGGCGCCGGAAACCAGCGGCTTGCGATGCTGCACGCAGGCGCGATTGATGGCGTGACGGGTGGTGAAGTTGTCGGTGCAGTCCAGCACCAGGTCCGCCTGGGCGACCGCGTCGGACAGGGCCTGGTCCTTCAAGCGCTCGACCCGGGCATGAACGCGGGTCTGCGGATTGAAGGCGCCCAGCATGTCGCGGCCGGACTCGGCCTTGGGACGGCCGACGCTGGCGGTTGTGTGCAGGATCTGGCGTTGCAGATTGCTCAGTTCGACGACGTCGTCGTCGGCCAGCGTGATATCGCCCACGCCAGCGGTGGCCAGGTAGAGCGCGGCGGGCGAACCCAATCCGCCCGCCCCCACGATGAGCACACGCGCCGCCAGCAGTTTTTCCTGCCCTTCGATCCCGAGTTCGTCCAGCAGGATGTGGCGGGCGTAGCGCAGCAGTTGCTCGTCGTTCATTTGTCCTTGCTGGGCTCGACTCCGGTCGGCGTGATCTTCATGCGCTGGGGCGTCCCGCCGCCGGCCTTGGCGTCAGCCTTGGCCTGGGCGCGGGCCGAGCCCTTCTGCACCGGCTTGCCCGCCAGCAGGTTCAGCGCCTGCTGAAGCTGGAAGTCGTCCTTGCCGCCGAATTCAAACACCTTGGCCGGCAGTTCCACGTTGTCCTGGTCGGCGCTGGACTTGACCTCGTTGGTGGTCTGCTGGTTCGACAGGTGACGTTGCAGGTCGGCCTCACGCGGCAGGCGGAACAGGTCGCCGTCGGCCGTGTCGGCAACGACGTAGTCCGGTTCGATGCCGGTCGCCTGGATGGAGCGGCCGCTGGGCGTGAAGTAGCGCGACGTGGTGAGCTTGACCGCGGTGGATTCGGACAGCGGCAGGATCACCTGCACCGAGCCCTTGCCGAACGTGCGGTTGCCCAGCACCTTGGCGCGCTTGTGGTCCTGCAGCGCGCCGGCCACGATTTCGGATGCCGAGGCCGAGCCCACGTTCACCAGCACCACCATCGGGACCGTCTTGGTCCAGGCCGGCAGGCCGGACAGGTAGTTGCTTTCGCCGCGAGCGTATTCCGACGGCGTGGCCAGGTACTTGTGGCGGGCGTCCGGGGTGCGGCCGTCCGTGGACACGATGAGCGCATCGGGCGGCAGGAACGCGCCGGACACGCCAATGGCGCTGGTCAACAGGCCACCCGGGTCATTGCGCAGGTCCAGCACGAGGCCCTTGGGCGGTTCCTTCGCGCCCAGCTCCTTGAGCTGGCGGGCGAGATCGGCGCCGGTCTTTTCCTGGAACTGGGCGACGCGCACGTAGGCGATGCCGTTGTCCAGCATCTTGCTGCGCACGCTGCGCACCTTGATGATGTCGCGCACGATCTTCACGACGATCGGCTGCGGCCGGTCGGCGCGCATGATCGTCAGGGTGATGGGCGACTTGGGCGCGCCGCGCATGAGCTTGACCGCGTCGTTCAGGGTCATGCCCTTGGTGGGCGTGTCGTCGATCTTGATGATGAGGTCGCCAGCCATGACGCCCGCGCGGGCGGCGGGCGTGTCTTCGATGGGCGAAATGACCTTCACGAAGCCGTCTTCGGCGCCGACCTCGATGCCCAGGCCGCCGAACTCGCCTTGCGTCGCGGTCTGCATCTCGCGGAACGCGTCGGCATCCAGATAGGCGGAGTGGGGATCCAGGTTCGACACCATGCCGGAGATGGCATTGTCGATCAGGGTCTTGTCGTCGACGGCCTCGACGTAGTTGTTCTTGATGGCGGCAAACACATTGCTCAGTTGCCTGAGCTCGTCCAGAGGCAGGGGGCTGCCGCGCTGGGCGACCGCAGTCACGCCAACACTGAGCAACACGCCAGCCACCGCACCGATGGCAATCAGACCGAAACCGCGAAACTTACGAGTGCCCATGCACACTTCCCGAATTTTGTTTTCGCCGATGGGTTTGGTAATTTACCAACGGTATTTTTCCAACGACATTCATTTACCGACAGCATCTGCGCCGATCGCATCCCAGCAAACCAGTGCACGACCGGCCGACCTACATCTACTGCGCCAGCCATTGGGCCGGGTCCACTGGAGCGCCACGATGGCGAATTTCAAAGTATAGGCCGGATTCCACTTGGCCGCCGGTCGCGCCGACGGTTGCAATAGTATCGCCGCCAGCCACCGGATCGCCCACCCGTTTGAGCAGGCTCTGGTTGTAAGCATAGACGGTCAGGTACTGCTGGCCATGATCCACAATGATCAGGTTGCCAAAGCCGCGCAGCCAATCGGCGTAAACCACAGTACCGGGGGCCACCACCTTGACGGGCGTCCCTTCTGGCGCGCGCAGCACCACGCCCCGCCATACGCCTCCGTCCGGGCGATCCACCCCGAACCTGCCCTGCACCTGGCCGCGCACCGGCATGGTCAGCCCGTGCCGCAGACCACTGCCGCCGCCCACGGGCGGCGCCTTTGCGGTCTGCTGAGCCGATGCACTGCGCGTTGGAGTGGCGGGCTCGTCAATCGGTTCCGTCTTTTTGGGCGGTTCGGCAGGCTTTGTTTGCGCCGGCGTATCGGCAGGGCCGCCAATGCGGGTCTGGCGCTGCTCGGCGGGACGCAATCCGGCGGCATCCGGGTCGGCCACGGCCACCGGGCCCCGATTCTGGCGGGCGGCCGCCTCGACCTGTTCGCGCGCCTGGGCGGCCTCGCGGGCTTCGTTGTCGCGGCGGGCGCCGTCCTCGGCAACCTTGCGGTCGGCCTCGGCCTTGCGGCGGGCGTCCTGCGCGCGGCGTTCGGCCTCGGCGCGCTTCTTGGTTTCTTCGGCCACGCGGCGGGCTTCCTCGGCCGCACGCCGCGCCTCCTCGGCCCGGCGGACTTCCTCGGCGCGCTTGCGCGCCTCTTCCGCCTTGCGCGCTTCCTCGATCTGCTTGGCAATCGCCGCGTCCAGATCGGTGATGAGCCGCGACAGGCGCTGGTCGTCACGTCCGAGCTTGTTGGCCTCGGCGCGCTGGGCTGCGATCTGCCCTTCCAGCTGGGCCAGCAGGCTGGCGCGCTCTTTTTGCTGCGCGACCAGCGCGGTTTTCTGTTCGGAGGTCTCGGCGACCCCCTTTTCGATTTCGGCGCGGCGTTCATCCGCGCGGGCTTGCAACGCCGCCAGGCGATCGATGTCGGCCCGCAAGGCTTTGACAGCGTCGGCCCGGGCGCGGGACACGTAGTCCAGATAGCCCAGATTGCGGCCCAGCACCTGGGGATCATCGCCGGAGAGCAGCGCCGTCCAGGGCGACAGGCCACTGGTGTATTGGGTGCGCAGCTGGTCGGCCAGTTCGACGCGGCGCTTGGCCAGCACGGCCTCCTGCGCGGCGATCTGCTTTTCCAGCGACGCGAGATCGGCCGTCGCCTTGCGGTTGGCCTCGGCCAGTTCCTTCAGGCGCAGGTTGATCCGGGAAATGGACGATTCCGACTGCTTGAGCGCGTCGGCCGCCTCTTTGCGGGCGGCCTCGCGGTCGTCGATTTCCTTTTGCAGGCTCTCGATGCGGTCGCGCAAGGCGGCCTGCTGTTTCTCGGCATCGGACTGACGCCCGGCAAGGTCGCTGGGCGCGGCGCGCGCAGGCAGCGTCCCACTGGCCAACATGACCGCCAACAACAACCCCGCCGTGCGACGCATAGAGATATCAGTCCTTCTTGGCCTTGCCCTGGGCTGCAACCGCAGCCATGGCCGCCTCGATCTCGGCGGCATCGCCCAGATAATAGTGGCGGATCGGGCGCAGGTCATCATCCAGTTCATAGACGAGCGGCTGGCCGGTCGGAATGTTCAGGTTGACGATGTCGTCGTCCGACACGTTATCCAGATGCTTGATCAGGGCGCGCAGGCTGTTGCCGTGGGCGGCGATCAGCACCTTGCGGCCGGAACGGATGGCCGGGGCGATCGATTCGTTCCAGAACGGCAGCACGCGGGCCACGGTGTCCTTCAGGCACTCGGTGGCGGGCAGCTGGTCGGCCGGAATCTTGGCGTAGCGGCTGTCGAAACGCGGGTGGCGTTCGTCGTCCAGGGACAACGGTTCCGGGGCGATGGCGTAAGCGCGGCGCCAGATCAGCACCTGCTCGTCGCCGTACTTGGCGGCCGTTTCGGACTTGTTCAGGCCTTGCAGGGCGCCGTAGTGGCGCTCGTTCAGGCGCCAGTTCACGCCGACCGGGGTGTACATGGCGTCCATGGCGTCCAGCGCGATCCACAGGGTGCGGATGGCGCGCTTGAGCACGGAGGTGTAGGCCAGGTCGAAGGCGAAGCCTTCCTTCTTGAGCAGTTCGCCCGCCTTGCGGGCCTGTTCGCGGCCCGTGTCGGTCAGGTCGACGTCGGTCCAGCCGGTGAAACGGTTTTCAAGATTCCACTGGCTTTCACCGTGGCGCATCAGTACGAGTTTGTGCATGGTTTGGGGCGCCCGCAGCGCGGGTTAAAGTTGGAGGATGGTTAAGGAATGGGCTCATTTTATAATTGAGTGATTTTGCCCGTGATTCTGCCCCGGCGCACCGCGTCCATGTCCTGGACGCGATGCATCAGGGTTCGCCCCTACCCGGCTGGCCGGCGGACTTGCCGACATGCAAGCCGGCGTAGCGCCAGCCGACGTACTACAGGAAGCCTTCGTGGACCTTTTGCAATTCTTGCTCGATAAAAACAACATTTTCATTGTCGCCGTCGCCGTGGTGTCCGGCGTGATGCTGATCATTCCGGCCCTGCGCAAGGGCCGTACCGGATCTGCCATCAGCACGAATGAAGCCATCCAGATGGTCAACCAGCGCAATGCCGTGTGGGTCGACGTGCGCCCTGCCGAGCAATTCCAGGCCGGCCACATCGCCCAGGCACGAAACGTGCCGGCAGCCGACATCGAGCAGAAGGCCAGCTCGCTGCCCAAGAACAAGCCGCTCGTGGTGGTTTGCGACAATGGCCGCGATTCGGCCCGCGCCGCCGCCAAGCTGCGCGCTCAGGGCTTTACCGACGTCGTGCCGCTGGAAGGCGGCATGCGCGCGTGGTCCGCCGCCAGCCTGCCGGTCACCCAGAAGGGTTGAAGCGGGCGGACTCGCCCCCATCTACCTATTCTTGTACCCACAGGAGCGCCCTATGAACAAAGTCGTCATGTACAGCAAGGACTATTGCCCTTATTGCGCCCGCGCCAAGTCGCTGCTCGAGCAGCGCGGCGTGACCGACCTGGAAATCATCCAGATCGACCGGGAACCGTCCCAGCGCGATGTCATGATCGAACGCACCGGCCGGCGCACCGTCCCGCAGATCTTCATCGGCGATACCCATGTCGGCGGTTGCGACGACCTGATGGCCCTGGACCGCTCGGGTGGACTCACCCCCTTGCTGAACGGCTAATCGCCCCTTTTTGCCTCTCCCACCAACGGAAACACTCATGGCTGATCAAGACCAAAACTCCCAGCAAGAAGGCGGCAACGACGCGCCCTCGTTCAATCTGCAGCGCGTCTACCTGAAAGACCTTTCGCTGGAAATGCCTAACGCGCCTCACGTGTTCCTGGAGCAGGAAGCACCCCAGGTCGAGGTGAGCATCACCGTGGGCGGTCAGCGCCTGGCCGAAACCGTGTTCGAAACCACGGTCACCGTCACCGTCACCACGCGCATCAACGACAAGGTCGTGTACCTGGTCGAAGGCACGCAAGCCGGCATCTTCGAAGCGGCCAACATCCCCGAGGAACAGCTCGATCCGCTGCTGGGCATTGTCTGCCCCACGATGCTCTACCCGTACCTGCGCGCCAACATCGCCGACGCGATCACCCGCACCTCGATGCCCCCGCTGCACCTGACAGAAGTCAACTTCCAGGCCCTGTACGAACAGCGCATCGCCGAACTGCAACAGCAGCAGGCTGGCGCCGCCAATGGTAGCGGCGGCGACTCGGGCATCATCCTGCCCCCCGGCGCGACCCGCCAGTAAGCACCCCGCGGCGCCCCATGAACCAACCCGCCGAGCCGCGCCTGCGCGTCGCCGTCCTGGGTGCGGGCAGTTGGGGCACCGCGCTGGCGGCGGCCGCCAGCCGCCGCCACCCCACCCAGCTCTGGGCGCGCGAAGCCGCGCAAGCGGCCGCCATGGCCGCCACCCACGAAAATGCCCGCTATCTGGCGGGCATTTCCCTGCCCAGGACGCTGCAGTTTTCCGCCGATCTGGACGCCACGCTGCGCACCTTGCAGGACGACGCCGCGCGCCCCCTGATCGTGCTGGGCGTGCCCGTCGCGGGTCTCATGTCCATCTGCGAGGCGCTGTCGCAACGGCTGCCCGCCCTGGGCCTGCAGGACACTCCCATCGTCTGGACGTGCAAGGGCTTTGAAGCCGACACGGCCAGGCTGCCCCACGAAATCATGCGCGAGGCCCTGCCCGGCGCAACGGGCGGCGCCTTGTCAGGCCCCTCGTTCGCCCGAGAAGTCGCGCAAGGCCTGCCCGTCGCGCTGACGGTCGCCAGCAGCAGCCCCGCGCTGCGCGAGGTCACGACCGCGGCGTTCCATGGCGCGGCGCTGCGGGTCTACGCCAGCACCGACCTGGTCGGCGTCGAGGTGGGCGGCGCACTAAAGAACGTGATCGCGGTTGCCTGCGGCATCTGCGACGGCCTTGCGCTGGGCACCAATGCCCGCGCGGCCCTGATTACCCGCGGCCTGGCCGAGATGACCCGTTTTGGCGTCGCGCTGGGCGCGCAGGCCGAAACCTTCGCCGGGCTGACCGGCCTGGGCGATCTGGTGCTGACCGCCACGGGCGAGCTATCGCGCAACCGGCGCGTGGGCCTGGAGATCGGCGCCGGCCGCAAGCTGGCCGACATCCTGGCCAGCGGCATCACCGCCGAGGGCGTGCGCTGCGCCCGCGCCGCGCTGGAACGCGCCCGCGCCATCAATGTCGAATTGCCCATAACCGAAGCCGTGTGCGCCGTGCTGTTCGAAGGCGTGGCGCCCATGACGGCCGTCTCGGCCCTGCTGGCGCGGGATGCGCGTTACGAAGGGTCCGGCTCCGGCGAGGCCTTCGGCGCCGCCTAGACCGCGCCTCTGTCCATTCCGCTCCGACAACAACACACGACACCCACCCCGAGGAGACATCCTTCATGACGCAAACCCGCAAGTTCCGGGTCGGCCCGCTGCTGCGTGGCCTTTGCCTGAGCCTGGCCGCCATCGTGCCCTTTGCCGCCCATGCCGACTGGCCTGAGCGCCCGATCCACATGGTGGTGCCCTTCCCGCCGGGCTCGTCTCCCGACATCCTGGCGCGCACGATTTCCGAGCCGCTTTCCCAGGCCCTGGGTCAGCCCATCGTCATCGACAACAAGCCGGGCGCGGGCGGCAACATCGGCACGCGCATGGTGGCGCAGGCCAAGCCCGACGGCTACACGCTGCTCTACACGATCAACGGCCCGCTGGTCACCGCCCCCACCCTGTACAAGAAGACGCTGGGCTACGACCCCCTGACCGATCTGGAGCCGGTGTCGCTGGTGGGCACCAGCCCCAACGTGCTGGTGGTGCCGGGCAGCCTGAAGGTCGACAACGTCCAGGACTTCGTCAAGCTGGTCAAAGGCCGCGGCAATTCGCTGAACTACGGGTCGGTCGGCCCGGGCAGCTCGGCCCACCTGGCCATGGAGATGTTCAAGGAAAGCGCGGGCGTGGACCTGGCGCACATTCCGTATTCCGGCTTTCCCCAGGTCATCACCGCCATCATCGGCGGCGACGTGCAGGCGGGCTTCATGGTGCCGGCGATCGCCGTGCCGCAGGCGCGCGACGGCAAGGTCAAGCTGCTGGCCGTGACCAGCCTGCAGCCCAGCGACGCCCTGCCCGGCGTGCCGACCATGGCCTCGCAAGGCTATCCGGATTTCGAAGCCATCTCGTGGAATGCGATCCTGGCGCCGGCCGGCACGCCCACGCCGATCGTCGAACGGCTCAATAGCGAACTGGCGCGCATCATCAATAGCGACGCCGTGCGCAAGCAGCTTGCGCTGCAATACTTCACGCCCGCCCCGTCCACCCCGGAAGCCCTGACCGCCCGCATCAAGAATGAAAAGGCGCGTTGGGACCAGGTGATCGACAAGCTCAAGCTGTCGCTGGACTGAGCTTCCCGGCCGAAGGTGGCGCTATGCGCCGCCTTCGTAGCCCTGCTGGCGCCAGGCTTCGAACACCGTGACCGCCACGGCATTCGACAGGTTCAGGCTGCGCTGGCCGGCGCGCATCGGCAGCCGCAGCCGCTGCTGCGGCGGAAACATCGCCTGGTGCTCGTCGGACAGGCCGGCGCTTTCGCGGCCAAACACGAACACATCCCCCGGCTTGAAACTGACGTCGGCCACGCTGCGCTGCGCGTGCGTGGTCAGCGCATAGATGCTGGACGCGGCCGCGCCGGTATCTTCCAGCGCCTCGCGCAGCGTGTCATGCACGCGCACGGGTTGCCACTCGTGATAGTCCAACCCGGCCCGCCGCATGCGGGCGTCATCCAGTTCAAACCCCAACGGCCGCACCAGATGCAGCTGCGCGCCGGTATTGGCGCACAGGCGAATGGCGTTGCCCGTGTTGGGCGGGATCTCCGGGCAGACAAGAATGACGTGGAACATGGTGCAGGGAAGATAAAAAGGCGCGCGGCCGGAAGCGGCCGCAGGCGTGATTGTCGCCGATTTGACAGGAGGGGCCGGCGCGCAGCGGGCCATCCCGGCGGCCGGGCCTGGACGCCGGCCGATGCGTTGACTGTCGCTTTGCATGCCGCTCTGGCCCCGACGTACGCCGGCAATCCAGCGTCATGGCGTGCGCGCGGCGACCAGCACCGTGACGCTGGCCGCGCCCGCCGCCATCAGGGCCGCCGCGGCGGCCCCAGCGGTGCTGCCGGTGGTCATCACGTCGTCCACCACCGCCACATGCCGGCCAAGAACGGTGCCGGTGCAGGTGAAAAGACCCGCGGCCCCGCGCTGCCTGGCGCGCCGGTCCAGCGTGGCCTGCCGGGCCGTCTCGCGCCGCCGCGCCAGAACAAGGCGTGGCGCGGGCAGCGACAGTTCGGCCGCCAGGCTGCGCGCGATCTCGGCCGCCGGGTTCATGCCGCGCTGGCGCAGCGACGCGCGGCTGGCCGGGATGGGGACCAGGAGCAGATCGGCAGGCCAGGCGCCCGCGCCCGGACTGGCTGCCCCGTCCGCCGCCTTAAACGCCTGCGCCATCAACCGCGCCAGCACCGGCGCCATGCTGAGCCGCAACTGCGTCTTGAGCATCAGGATCAGCGTGTCGCCGGGCGGCGCGTAGTCAAGGGCCGCGACGGTCCGGCTGAATGGGCGCGGCGCCGCCAGGCAGGCCGCGCAATGCTGCCCGCCGCCTTTGAGGCGAAGCGCGCACTGCGGGCATCTGGCCGATGGGCCCGGCGGCCCCGCCAGGATGTCGGCCTGGCAGCCGGCGCACAGCCGCGCCCCCGCGACCCGGGCGCCGCATAACGGGCAATCGCCGCCCACGCGCGACAGCAGCCGTCGCCCCATGTCCAGTAGGGGCAATCGGAGCCTGTGGCCGGGATGCGCAATAATGTGTGCCATCCCAGATCAAACCATGCTCCGCCCCGGGCGATCCCGCGGGCGCGACCGAAATGTCCCTGCCAGAAACCGCAACGCCCCCCTCCCTGCCCCTCGTCAGCGCCGACGTGCCGCGCCAATTCGCGCGCCGCGGCGACCTGGCTGACGCCCAATTCCTTTATGGCGAGGTGGCGCGCCGCATGCTCGGCCGCCTGCAGTACATCCGCGTGCAGCCCCAAGCCTTGCTGGACGCGGGCTGCGGCGCCGGCGACAACCTGCCGCTGCTGCGCGAGCGCTACCCGGATGCCGCCTATACCGGCCTGGACAACTGTGAGCCGCTGCTCAGCCAAGCGCGCAAGCGCCACGCGCCGGGCGGCCTGTCGGCCTGGATCGGCAAGCTGGCGCGCCGCGGCCCCGCCGCCCCCGCGTTCGTCAATGCGGATCTGGCAAACACGGGCCTGCCGCCCGAATCGCTGGAACTGGTGTGGTCGAACATGGCCATGCACTGGCACCGCGAACCGCACGCCGTGCTGGCCGAGTGGCGCCGCATCCTGAAAGTGGGCGGCCTGGCGATGTTTTCCTGTCTGGGCCCGGCCACCCTGCGCGAACTGCGTCAGGCGGTGGCCGACGCGGGCCTGCGCACCGCCACGCCGTCCTTCGTGGACATGCACGATTTCGGCGACCTGCTGGTGGAGAACGGCTTTGCAGATCCGGTCATGGACCAGGAAATCCTGACCCTGACCTATCGCAGCCCGGAAAAGCTGCTGCAGGACGTGCGCGCCCTGGGCGGAAACCCGGCCGAAGGCCGCCGCGGCGGGCTGGTGGGACGGGATTGGCGCGACCGCCTGTGCGCCGCGCTGGAAGCGCAGCGCAATGCCGATGGGCTTATCGTGCTGAGCATCGAGGTGGCGTACGGTCACGCCTGGCGCGCCGCCGCGCATCGGACCGTGGCCGGAGAAACCCGCCTGTCCGTCAGCGCGATCGGGGGCCGGCACCGCGGCGCCCCCTGACACGGGGGCCCCGCCGCTGGCACTTCTAGTGCAGCCGTTCGGGCACGATGACGCCGGGCTCGGACGCGGCCAGGCTCTGCATGGGCTCGGACGTCGCCCGGATCCGGCGGCGCAGCACCGCAGTGGGCTCCGCCGGCGGCGCGACGGGGGCCGCCGTGCCGCGCCAGGCATTGGACATGGCCTCCACCATCAGCGGCAGGTCGCGCAGGCGGTGATACTGGCTACGCAGCCAGCGGGCATCGTTGCCGGCACGCATGGCATCGTCGCGCAAGGCGGCGATCATGTCGCCCGTGCCCAGTTCCTCGGCCACCGGCATCATGCGCTGGAACAGCGCACGCAGATGGTCGATCAGGCGCACGCGTTGCCCTTCCGGCGTCACGTAGCTGCCCTGCAGGCCAAAACGGCAGGCCTGGAAATGGTTGCTGCGGTAGGACAGCCACGCGTTGTCGCTGGGATCTTCCTCGCGCATCAGCAGCACCGCCAGCACCTGGGCAAACGCCGCCACCTGGCAGGCGCGTTCCACGGTCAGCGGCGTGTCGCAAACGCGGATCTCGACCGTGCCGTACTCGGGCTTGGGACGGATATCCCAGTACAGGTCCTTGATGCTTTCGGCCAGGCCGAAGGCGCGCAGTTGCGACAGATGGGCCTCGAACTGGTACCAGTCCTTGACCTCGGCGGGCATGTGGCCGGCCAGCGGGAAGCTGTTGACCGCGTTCAGGCGCGAGCACGAGAACAGAGTATCCACCCCCTCGCAGTAGGGGGACGACGCCGACAGCGCGATGAAATGCGGCACGTAGGGCGACAGGCGGCGCAAAAGCTTGATGGAATCGTCTCCGCTCTTCACGCCCAGATGGATGTGCTGGCCGAAAACCGTAAATTGACGCGCCAGGTAACCGTACATTTCGGCCAGGTACTGGAAGCGCGGGGTATCCGAGATGGAGCGTTCCTGCCAGCGCATGAAGGGATGGGCGCCGCCGCCCGCCACCGACACGCCCACCGCGTCGGCCGCTTCAACCAGGGCGTCGCGCATCTCGCGCATTTCGGCCAGAAGGCCCATGGGGTGCTCGTGCACCGAGGAGTTCAGTTCGATCATGGACCGCGTGATTTCGGGTTTGACGCGGTCGGCAATAGGATGGTTGGCCATCTGGGCCAACAGTTCGTCAGAGGCTGCAGCAAGGTCAAAACTGCGGGGGTCGATCAGTTGCAGCTCGAGTTCGATGCCCAGGGTGTTGGGGGCCGACGAAATGAACGGGATTTGTTCCATCTCGGACTCCTTTGAATGTTTGATGAGGGTATGCGCCGTTCGACCTTGAAGCCCGGCAACTTCCCGGGGGGCGCTAGACGGCGGCTTGTGAACGCATGATAGCCGCAGCTTTGTGGCAAAACGATTGAAAATCGTGACATTTGTGTGCAACATCGCGAATCATCCGGTTTTGCCCTCTGAAGAAAAGTAAGCAAGCGCTCACAGCATAGGATTGGCGCGGGTCGCCAGCGCGCCAGCAGCCGAAAGCCAGTATTGACGGGGATTCTGAGGGGGGGTGGGATAACCCTGATTAGGGTTATCCCTTATCAAATTGACGCCGGACGGCGGCTATTTGCGCCAGAAGATTGGCGTGAACAGGACCAGCACGGTCAAGAGCTCCAGGCGGCCGATCAGCATGGCAAAGGTGCAGACCCAGATCTGGAAGTCCGACAGCACGGCGAACGAGCCCATCGGACCCACGGGCCCCAGCCCCGGCCCCGTGTTGTTCACGCTGGCAAACACCGCGGAGAACGCCGTGATGGGGTCCAGGCCCGAGAGCAGCAGCAGGCTGGTGAACACGGCGATCGACAGGCCGTAGAACAGCATGAAGGCCAGGACAGACGACATGGTCCGGGTCTCCACCGCCCTGCCGTTGATCCGGACCGGACTGACGGCATGCGGGTGCAGCATGGTCACCAGCTCGTTGCGGGCCTGCTTGATCAGCAGGATGGCGCGAATCATCTTGATCCCGCCCCCCGTCGACCCGGCCGAGGTCGCAAAACCCGACAGCAGCAGCATCGTCAGCGGCGCAAACAGCGGCCACTGCGCAAAGTCCGTGTTGGCATAGCCCGTGGTGGTGGCCATGGAGATGGTGTTGAACATCCCGTAGCGCAGCGCCTCCAGGGGATCCGTGTAGACGTCCTTGATGAACAGGTACACCGAGATGATCACGCCCACTCCCAGCACCACGACCAGGTACGGGATGGCCTCCGGGCAGCGCCAATAGGCGCGCGGGCTGCGCTGGCGGAAGGCGTTGAAGTGCGTCGCGAAGTTGATCCCGGCGATCAGCATGAACACCATCGCCACCATTTCGACCGCCACGGAGTCAAAGTGCGCGAACCCGTCGTCCCAGGTGGAAAAGCCCCCCAGCCCCATGGTGGTGGCCATGTGGCACCAGGCCTCGAACCAGGACAGGCCGGCCAGCCGGTACGCCAGGAAACAGAGAATCGAAAACACGAAGTACACCGCGTACAGCGCCTTGGCCGTGCTGGCGATGCGCGGCGTCAGCCGCTCGTCCTTCATCGGACCCGGGGTTTCCGCCCGGACCACCTGATGGCCGCCCACGCCCAGCAGGGGAAGAATGGCGACGGCCAGCACCAGGATGCCCATGCCGCCGATCCAGATCAGCGTGGCGCGCCACAGGTTGATCGACGGCGGCAAGGTGTCCAGGTTGGTCAGGACCGTGGCGCCCGTCGTGGTCAGCCCGGACATCGCCTCGAAATAGGCCCCGGTGAAGGACAAGGGCAGACCCGCGCCATGGAAATACAGCAGGAGCGGAATGGCCGCCAGCAGAGGCAGGCCCGCCCACACCGCCGACACCAGCACGAAGCCGTCGCGCGCCCGCAATTCACTGCGGTTGCGCCGGGTCAGCGCGGCCAGGCCGCCGCCAATGCCCACCGAAATGAGAAACCCGTCGCGGAACGCGTCGCGGGCCCCGTCCGCCCCCACATGGGCGATGAACAGCGGGATCAGCATGGTGAGGGCGAACATCACCATGGTGAGGCCCAGGATGTACAGGGTGGCCAGAACGCGCTTCATGAAGGCTTATCCGGCCGCGCGCGGCCCACGCAAGGAGTGAGAGGGGCAGCGCATCAGAAGAAGGACGCCGAGACCTGGAACAGCTTTTCCACGCGCGGCATCTGCTGGCGCGAGGGCACGAAGACGATGACGTGGTCGTCGGTTTCGATGACGGTATCGGCGTCGGGCAGGATGATTTCTTCGCCGCGCACCAGCGCACCGATGCTGGCGCCCTTGGGCAGGCTGATCTTGCCCACCGCGCGGCCCACCACCTTGGATGTGGAGCGGTCGCCGTGGGCAATGGCCTCCAGGGCCTCCGCCACGCCCTGGCGCAGCCGGTGCACGGCGACCACGTCGCCACGGCGCACATGGCGCAGAAGCTCGCTCATGGTGGCTTGCGACGGCGACACCGCGATGTCGATATGGCTGCCCTGCATCAGTTCGCCGTACGCCTGCCGGTTGATCAGCGCGATCACCTTGCGTGCGCCCAGCCGCTTGGCCAGCAACGATGACATGATGTTGTCCTCGTCGTCGCTGGTCAGCGCCAGCCAGGTGTCCATGTCCTCGATGTTTTCGCGCTCGAGCAGCGCCTCATCGGTGCCGCTGCCATGCAGGACCAGCACGCTGTCCGGCAGTTGGGTCGCCAGGTACTCGCAGCGCTTGAGGTCGTGCTCGATGATGCGCACGCTGTACTTTTCTTCGGCGAGCTGGCGCGCGAGCCGCAGGCCGATATTGCCGCCGCCCGCGATCATCACGCGGCGCACGGCCCGCTCGGCGTCTCGCAGCTTGCGCACGGCGCGGCGGGCATGGTCCGAATCCACGACCAGCACGACTTCGTCGCCCGGCGCGATGACGGTGCCGCTGCCCGCGCGCAGGGGACGCCCGCCGCGCAGCACGTCGATCACGCGCGCCTTCACGTCCGGCCAGACGTCGCGCAGCTTGTCGACGGACGAATGCGCCATCGGGCTGCCATGCCCCACCCGGACCGTCACGACGCTGACGCGCCCTTCCGCAAATTCCACGACCTGCAAGGCCTCGGGAAATTCGATCAGGCTGTGCAGGTAGGTGGTGACGCTGCGTTCGGGGCTGATGAGCGCGTCGATGCAGAAGCCTTCTTCGCTCATGAGTTCGGGATGTTCGGGGAACTCAGCCGAGCGGATGCGGGCGATGCGGCGGGGAATGTTGAAGAGCTGGCGCGCAATCTTGCACGCGACCATGTTGGCGGCGTCGGACGCCGCACAGGCGATGAAAAGATCGGTATCGGCGGCGCCGGCGTTTTCAAGCACCGACACCTGCGAGCCGTCTCCCAGGACGACACGCAGGTCAAAGTGTTCTTGCAGGTATTGCAGCTGGGCGGGGGCGGAATCGATGACCGTGATGTCGTTTTGCTCGGACACCAGGTTTTCCGCCACGCTGGTGCCTACGCGACCAGCGCCCATGATGAGGATCTTCATGTGCTGCGCTTGCGCGCGGACTCGATGCCCAATTGCTTGAGCTTGCGGTAGAGGTGGGTGCGTTCCAGCCCGGTGCGTTCGGACACGCGCGTCATGCTGTGGCTTTCCCTGACCAGGTGATATTCGAAGTAGATGCGCTCGAACTCGTCGCGCGCCTCGCGCAGCGGCTGGTCCAGCGAGATGCTGCCAAGCTGGCCGTTGGAGGTGGCCGGCGCATCGTTCACGGACACCGCAGCCAGCGCGGCCGGCGGATCGAGTTCGTCTTCCAGCGCGACCACCGGGCTGGCGACCGCCGGATTGGCGGCGGCAGGCGCCGGATGCGGCAAGCGGCCCCGTGCCAGACCCGCGGCAACGGTCTTGAGCAGACGCTGCAGCGTGATGGGCTTTTCCAGGAAATCCATGGCGCCGATGCGCGTGGCTTCGACTGCCGTGTCGATGGTGGCGTGGCCGCTCATCATGATGACAGGCATGTCCAGCAAGCCTTGCGAGCCCCACTCCTTGAGCAGGCTGACACCGTCGGTGTCCGGCATCCAGATGTCCAGCAACACCAGATCGGGACGCATGCGAAGACGGGCAGCGCGCGCTTGCGCCGCGTTTTCGGCCAGCTCGACCGTGTGTCCCTCGTCGTAAAGGATTTCCGACAAAAGCTCGCGTATACCGACTTCGTCGTCAACCACCAGAATTCTGGCCATAAAGCATCCACCTATTGCGTAGCCGCATTATCCTTTTCTTGCGCGGTGGCGTCCATAGTATCGGACCCGGGCGCGAGCCGGGTCAACAGGATGGAAATCCGCGCCCCTCCTTCCTTGCGGTTGGCAAGGTCGATACGTCCGCCATGCTCTTCCACGATCTTGCGGACGATTGCCAATCCTAACCCAGTCCCGTGGGACTTTGTGGTTACGTAGGGCTCGAACGCGCGCTGCATGACCTGCGGCGGGAAGCCCGGACCCGTGTCGGCGACCGTGAAACGCAGCGCCTGATGGGCCACGCGATCAGGCTGTTCGCTGCGCATGAGCTGCGTCGTCACGCTGACGCGACCCTGCCCGCCCAGTTCGGCGATCGCATCGCGGGCATTCGACAGCAGGTTGTGGATCACCTGCCGAAGCTGGGTCGGATCGCCTTCGATGTCGGGCAGGCCGGCCGCCAGGTTCACGTCCAGATTCAGGGCCTTCTCCGTCAGGCGCGAGGACCCGCCCTCGGGCTCCCAGCCGTACAGCGACAGCACGTCCGCCACCAGCGCGTTGAAGTTGATGCGTTGCATGACGGCCGGCGGCGTGCGGGCGTATTCGCGGAAGTCGTCCACCATCTGCTTGAGCGACGCCACCTGGTTCACGATCGTGTTGGTCGAGCGCGCCACGATCTGGGCCTCGGCGGGCGGCAGCTTGCCTTCCAGCTTCATGGCAAGGCGCTCGGCCGAGAGCTGGATGGGGGTCAGCGGATTCTTGATTTCGTGGGCCAGACGGCGCGCCACCTCGCCCCACGCCACCGTCCGGTTGGCCGAGATGACTTCGGTGATGTCGTCGAACACCACCAGATAGCCGTTGCCGCGCCCGTCCACGCGCAGGTGCGTGCCCCGCGCCAGCAGCGTCAGCGGCTGCGATGCGGTCTCGCCTTCGACCGCGGCGGGCGCGATTTCGAACTGCTGCTGCCAGTGCTGGCGTTCGGAACCGACCGCCGCATGCGTGGAAAACGCCTGACGCACGATGTTCGCAAATTCCAGCATGCCGTCCGCCGTCTCCAGCGGGCGGCCGATCACCGAACGCAAGTCGGCGCCCAGGATGGTCTGGGCCCCCTGGTTGACCGTGGTGACGCGGAAGGCTTCATCGAACACCAGCACGCCGGAGGACAGATTGGACAGCACGCTTTCCAGGTAGACGTTGGAGCGCTCGAGCTGCTGACGGTTGCTTTCGACCATGCGGCGCGCCTCGTCGAGCTGGCGCGTCATGGCGTTGAACGAGCGCGTAAGCTGGCCGACTTCGTCGCGTTCCGGGGGTTCGGGCAAGGGCCGGTAGTCGCCCACGCCCACCGCCTGCGTGCCGCCTGCCAGGCTCAGCAGCGGGCGCACCAGCCGCTTGGACAGGGACAACGCCACCGCGATGGCGCCGAACGCCGCCAGCAGCAGGGCCAGCGTCAGCGTGATGCCGTAGAGCTTGCGCAGGCCCAGCCGCGACAGCGCCAGCTCCTGGTAATCGCGAAAGCCCTGCTGCACGAGGTTGGCGTTGTGCGCGATCTGCTCGGGCACCGGCTGCAGCAGCTGCAGCCAGCGGGGTTCGGACGCCGGCCCCAGCAGGTTGTCGTAGCGGTCCGGGCCGTTCAGCGGGATCACCACCCGCAGATGCAGGCCGCCCTCGGCGCCCGGCGTCACGGGATCGTCGGCTTCGGCCGCCGAGTAGCCGCGCGCCAGCCGCAACTGGTTCATCACCGTGGACGGCGGCATTGCAGGCAGCAGTTGCCCGTACTGGCTGGTCGAAAACGCCACCATGCGGCCGCTGCCCGTGAACACCATGGCTTCCTGCACGCCATTGGCCTCGCGCAGCCGGGTCAGCGCCAGCGTCACGCCGCTGTCGGTGCTGCGGTTCAGTTCGACCGCCATCGAGCGCGCCCGAGCGTCCAGGTCCGCCAGCAGCGAATCCAGCGCGGCGCGGCCCAGGTTCAGGCCGGCTTCCAGCGCCGTATCCACGCGCACGTTGAACCAGGATTCAATGGAGCGCGACATGAACTGCACCGACACGGTGTAGATGAGCGCGCCGGGCACCACACCGATCAGGGCGAACGCCAGGGAAAATCGGGCGGTGAGCCGCGCGCCGAACTGCCGGCGCCGGATCTGCCGGGCCAGCCGCACCGTCAGTGCAACCACCCAGACAAAGAGCGCCAGCGCGAAAATGCCGTTCAGGACCAGCAGCGTGTCGTAGTAGCGCGCAAAGCGCGAGGCGTTTCCGGTGGACCAGGCCAGTAAGCCCAGCAGCGCCAGACCGCTCACGGCGCCGACCATCAGCGCCAGCCGAAGCAAAAGCCTCATGAGGGATCTTTCTCCTTGTCGCCCAACATGAACGAGAAGTCCATCCACGGCGTCGCCTGCGCCCAAGAACTGCTGTTCAGGGCATTGACCTGGAACGGCCGCGGCAACAGCGACGTATCCAGCCTCAGGCGCAATTGCCCGTTGTATTGCGACCCCGCATCAAACTCGCTCGCCTCCGCCACCCGCCAATTGCGGATGTGCCGGATGGCGCTCATCGCGTCGTCCAGCGAGGCCACCGGAAAGGACAGCTCGCCCACGCCAGCCCGCCATTGACGGGTCAGCGCGTTATAGACCACCCGCCAGGTGCGGGACGTGTCCACCAGCGACTGGTCGAACCAGTACCAGCGCTCGCGGGTGATGGTGAGGTCGGCCGTGAAATACAAGGCGACGCCGCGCTGGGCGGCGTCGCGCAACTGCTGATTCAGCTCGAATTCGATATCCGCATCGATTTCCAGGTTGCCGTCCCGCACCACCGGATCCACCCGGGTGACGCGAGGTTCGGACGCATGCGCCAAGCCGCCCGGCGCGGTCAAAAGCACGGCAGATACCAGCAACAACCCAAGAAATACGCGCGAAATAATGGACATACGGCACCGGGACTACGTCATGCCCCTATTCTTCGGGATTCAGGACTGCTTGGCAAACAAGGCGTAGAAAAACCCGTCGTGTTGCGCCGCGGGTGTTGCATCGACCGCAACTGGCAGCAACTGGCCCGGTGCCTCCAGGCGGGTCGCGTCGGGGTGGCGCTGCAGAAACTCCAGGGCCTGGCGCGTGCCTTCGATCGGAAAGACCGAGCATGTCACATAGAGCAGGCGGCCGCCCGGCGCCACGGTGGACCAGAGCGCGTCCAGGATCCGGGTCTGCAGGCTGGCCGTGCGGCGCAGGTCGTTCTCGCGGCGCAGCCAGCGGATGTCGGGGTGACGCCGCACGATGCCCGACGCCGTGCAGGGCACGTCGGCCAGCACCGCGTCAAAGGGCTTGCCGTCCCACCAGGCGTCCAGGTCGGCCGCATCGGCCGCCTTGAGCCGGACGTGACCGCCGCCCAAGCCCAGCCGCGCCAGGTTCTGTTCCACGCGGGCAAGCCGGTCGGCATCGGCGTCCAGGGCAAGCAGGTCGATATCGGCCAGCTCAAGCAGATGCGCCGTCTTGCCGCCCGGCGCCGAGCACGCGTCCAGCACCCGCATGCCGTTCGCGGGCGCCAGCAATTCGGCGGCGAGTTGCGCGCCCGCGTCCTGCACCGACCACCAGCCCTCGGCAAAGCCGGGCAACTGCGTCACCGGTTTGGGCGTGGCGAGCACCACGCCCGACTGACCCACCGGCTCGGCCGCCAGGCCCGCATCGGCAAACGCCGCCAGCACCTGTTCGCGCGTGGCGCGACGGCGGTTCACCCGCAGCGTCAGCGGGGCCGGCAGGTTGGCGGCGGCCAGGATGTCGCGCCATTGCTTGGGATAGGCCACGGTCAGTTGCTTGACCCACCAGCCGGGGTGATTGAATTGCGCCTCGGGGCTGTCGGCCACCGCGGCTTCAAGCGCGGCGCGTTCGCGCAGGAAGCGGCGCAGGCAGGCGTTGAGCATGCCCTTGTACGACGCCAGGGCGCGCGAGCCGGCGGCTGCGGTCACCGCCTGGTCGACAACCGTGTGCGGGGCGTAGACCGGCATGCCGGGCAAGGCCACGGCCGCATCGCCCTCTTCCTTGAGCAGCGTCAGCGACACCAGCAGCAGGGACTCGAACAGCACGCTGGGATAGCGCTGCACCATCTCGCGCCCGACCGCATCGGCCCAACCCAGGTAGCGCATCGCATGAAACGACACGGCCTGCGTGGCAGGACGCAGCGCGGCGTCCACGTCGGCCAGCGCCTCGGTGAGCGAACGGCCGTCGAGCACATCCTCCACCACTTCCGCGCTGGCAAGAAGGACTGAAGAGAGCGGAGGAGCCAGATTGGGGGAGTCGGAACGCGTGGACATGGGGCGAAATCAAAGAGTAAGACCGCTATGGTAGCCCGGACCTGGACGAGAGGGCGGCGGGCGCGGCACACTGGGTGCCTGCCCCGGAGCCCGATATGACCCTTGCCACGCTGCTGCTGTTCGTCCTGGCCTCTGCCGTTGCCATCATCACGCCCGGTCCCACCGTGCTTCTCGCCCTGTCCAATGGCTCGCGCCACGGCGTGCGCGCCGCGTGCTGGGGCATGGGCGGCGCCGTGCTGGCCGATCTGGTCCTGATCGGCGCGGTGGCCTGCGGCCTGGGCGTGCTGCTGGCGGCCTCCGAAGTCGCCTTCCAGATCGTCAAATGGGCGGGCGCGGCTTATCTGGCGTGGCTGGGCGTCAAGCTCCTGCGTTCGGACGCGGCGCTGATCCTGCCGTCCGAGCGCCCCCGCGACGCCCGTCCGGACGGCCTGGCCCTGGGCATGCGCAGCTTCGTCGTGGCGCTGACCAACCCCAAGGCCCTGCTTTTCATGTCGGCCTTTCTGCCCCAGTTCATCAACCCCGCAGCGCCGTTGCCCGCCCAATACGCCATCCTGGCCGGGATCCTGGCGCTGCTGAACGTGGCGACGATGCTGGCGTACGCCACGCTGGGCGCGCAGATGGTCCGCGCCTTCCAGGCGGGCGGCCTGCGCTGGCTGAACCGGATCTGCGGGGGCATGCTGATCGGTCTGGCCGGGACGCTGGCCCTGTACCGGCGCACCGCAGCCTGAACCGGACACGGGCCGACGGTCCGCGTCGCACACCTGGCTCCGTTTTTACGGAGCTAACTCCCGTTACGTGGTCGCGGCGCCGAGAATCCAATCCCTGAACGCGGAAATTTTCGGATTGTCGTGCTTGGCCTCTGGATAGACCAGGTAATAGGCGAAGGTTTCCATATGGGTCGGCTTCGCGAGCATGACGAGGCGCCCTTCGGCCACGTCGCGCGCCACCATCGCGGCCGGGAGCAGGCCCGCGCCTTGGCCTGCGACCACAGCGCTCAGCAGTAGCCCGGAGTCGTCAAAGGAGGGGCCGCGGGGAACCCCAACCTCGCTGATGCCTTGCGCTTGAAACCACAGGCTCCAGCCCTTTCGGTCAACGTCGTGAACCTGCGGCCATCGCGTCAACTCGGCAGACTGCGCCGGCGTCCCCAGGCGCTCGACGAGCGGCGGCGCTGCAACAGGCACCATTTCTACGGAAACGACGCGATAGCTCCGCAAGCCAGGATAGCGGCCGACGCCATGGCGCACCGCAAGATCAACGCTGTCACGCGAGAAATCCACCAATGCGCCGCTGGTGAGGATCTGAAGGTCGATTCCAGGGTGGGCTTCCTGAAATGACTTCAGACGTGGAACGAGCCAGGCCGACGCAAAGAACGGCGTGACGCTGAGCGTCAGGTTACCGGTATCGGCGGCGACAGCCACGCGCCTGGACGCGTCGGCGATCTGACGGAACGCGTTTCGGATGGGGGGCAGATAGTCCCGGCCTGCTTGGGTCAACAGGATTCCCCGATTCACCCGCTCGAACAGCTTCACGCCAAGATGGTCTTCCAGGTTTCGCAGCATCTGGCTGACGGCTCCCGGCGTAACGCACAACTCTTGCGCTGCGAGTTTCACAGAGAGATGCCGCGCCGCGGATTCGAATGCTCGCAATGCATTCAGCGGGGGAAATTTTCTAGGGATCATTTAGATAATCTAACGTGAATCTCGGAGAAAGACTGGTTTGTTGATGCAACCATATAGCCAATATAGTGCTTGCAGCACTTTTAGGCGTGCAGCCCCCCTGCTTTGATACCCATTAGCCAAACTATCGTTATTCGAGTGAGGTTCGTGCGTTCAACGCGCATTGGGCCAACGACCGACGCCGCCCACGGAGATCAACATTGACCAAAGAATCCATTGCCTTGCACTATCTAGAGCTCACGGAAGTCGCGGCGCTAATCCGCAATCGCGACATCTCTTCGCGGGAGGTGACGCAAGCGCAGCTCGACCGGATTGCCGCGCTTGATGGAACGTTGCACAGCTACGCGCTGGTGATGGCGGATGCCGCGCTCGCCCAAGCGGACGTGGCTGACGCGGAGACGGCTGCCGGGCATAGTCGCGGACCGCTCCATGGCGTTCCCATCGCGATCAAGGACCTCTGCCAGATCAAAGGCTTTCCGACGGGCGCCGGCATGGCGGTCCATCGGCATGTCGTTTCCGACGAAGACGCGACGGTTGTACGTCGCCTGAAGGAGGGCGGTGCGGTGTTGCTCGGCAAGCCTCAACTCACCGAGGGCGCCTATTCCGATCACCACCCATCCGTTACACCGCCGCGCAATCCGTGGCATGCCGACTACTGGCCTGGCATTTCCTCTAGCGGCTCGGGCGCGGCGACGGCGGCGGGACTTTGCTACGGGTCGCTTGCGTCCGATACCGGGGGTTCCATCCGCTGGCCGGCGGCCGCCAATGGCGTGACTGGATTGAAGCCGACCTGGGGACGGGTCAGCCGTTACGGCGTTTTCGAGCTGGCGCCTTCGCTGGACCATGTTGGAACAATGGCGCGCAGCGCCGTGGATGCGGGAACACTGCTCGGTGCAATAGCCGGCGGCGATCCAAACGACCCGACGGCGCTGCTGGACCCCGTGCCGGACTATCTGGCGACCGTTATCGGGGATGTGCGTGACCTGCGGATCGGCATCGATGCCGTCTGGAACAACGACGATGTCGATGCTGGCACGCAGGCGGCCCTTGCTGAAGTCATCACGGCATTCGCAGCGCTGGGGGTTGAGATTGTCGACATAGAATTCCCCGACGTTACCCAGGCGGTCGCCGACTGGGTGCCGAACTGTGCGGTCGAAGCCGCCGTCGCGCACAACGCAACATACCCGATGCACAAGGACCAATATGGCAGCGTGCTCGCCTCGGTCATCGAGGCGGGACATGCGGTCTCGGGCACGCAGTATCAGGAGATATTGCTGCGGCGCATGGCGTTCCGTGGCCAAGTGGAAGCGCTCTTCAGCAAGATCGACCTGCTGCTGACGCCGGTTCAGCCATTTGCGCCGCTGACGCTCGCCACGGTTCAAACGCTCGGCGAACAGCCGGGCCTGATCGCCAGGCTGCAACGATACACCTGCCCGTTCGATATGTCGGGCCATCCAACCCTGACCATGCCCGGCGGCTTCACTCAAGCGGGAATGCCGATCGGCTTCCAGCTCGTCGCCGGCCATCTCGGCGAGGCGAAATTGATCCGAGCCGGTGCGGCGTTCCAAAGCATTTCGACATGGCATCGTCGCCACCCGGTGGCGTGACATGACGACCACACCCACCAATCGCCTCTTTTACGGCTGGATCGTCGTCGCAGCAGCATTCGCCATCACCTTTGTCGGCTTCGGCAGCGCCTATACGTTCAGCGCCTTCGTTCCGTCGTTGCAACAAGACTTCGGGACATCGCGGGGCTCGGTGTCGCTCGTCTTTTCTCTAGCGGGATTCCTGTATTTCGGGCTGGGCGTTGTGAGCGGCCCGTTGGCCGATCGGTGGGGCGCGCGGAGCCTTGCCATGCTCGGCATGGCCCTGGTCGGCGCTGGCCTAGCGCTCGCCAGCGTCGCGCGCACCATTTACGAAGTCTATGCCGCTTACGGACTTGGTGTCGGTCTTGGCATCGGTTGCGCCTATGTGCCGGCCGTCGGGGTGGTCCAGCGCTGGTTCCTCAAGCGCCGGGGCTTCGCGTCCGGCATCGCGGTGAGCGGCATCGGCGTCGGGACCCTGGTGATGCCGCCACTCGCCTCGTGGATGATCGAGATGCTGGGTTGGCGGGGGGCCTATCTGGCGCTGGGGGGCCTCGCCGCGATGATCGGCGTGGGCATGTCCTGGCTCATTGCGAATGATCCTCGCGACAAGGGAACCGGACCTGACGGGGTTCCCCTTGAGGTCGTTCAACCTGGAGCGGCCCGTATCGGCGCCTCGGTGGGAGAAGCGGTCAGATCCCCGCAATTCGCCGCGCTATATTCGGCCTGCCTGATCTGCTCGTTCGGTGTTTTCGTGCCTTTCGTGCATCTCGTGCCCTATGCGCAAGATCATCACATCGACCAATCCGCCGCCGTGCTGCTACTCGGCGCCATCGGTATTGGCAGCACGCTTGGACGCTTCTTCCTCGGCGGCCTGGCCGATCGGGTCGGGCGCCAATCTTTCCTTCTGATGATGTTCATCGGGATGGCTGCCGCGCTCGCGATCTGGGTTCTTGCATCCAGCTTCTGGCCACTCGCCGTCTTTGCGCTGCTCTTTGGTCTCTTCTATGGCGGCTGGGTGGCGATCCTGCCCGCCGTGGTCATGGATCAGTTTGGCGGACGCAATGTCAGCGGCATCATCGGAATTCTCTATACCAGCGTGGCGATCGGAACCCTGGTCGGCCCCAGCGCGGCCGGCTTCATCTTCGATATGAGCAAGAGCTACACGCTACCCATCCTCGTGAGCGTTGCCGCGAACGTCATCGCGGCCATCGTGGCGACGTTCGCCGTGAAGAAGCCAGCGAAAATCGCGTTCCCTTCCAGGTACCCCCGAGCCCCTTCTGACACCGACGGTTGATGGGTGCCTTGACCCGCTTGCTCTTCGTGTCTGACCCCCCGATCGCTGAAGCTTAAGTAGCTGTAAACTATAGGTTTTGTCTTTACGAATTGGATTTCCAGATGGAAACGAAGCGGGCCCCAAGTGTAGCTATGGTGTCGTTAGGGTGCCCGTAGGCGAGCCCAACTAAACTGTTAGCGCGGTACTCGACAGGAGTGACGCTGGCTTCCGGGGACACTCGCGAAGTGGATTCATACCGTATTGGCCCCTTGGATGCCATGGACGAAGAGCAGAAAGAATTCCAAGCCGCGCTACTGCGGTCCGTCGAGGACATGAAGGCCGGGAGGTTTGCGAGCAAGACGGTAATCGGAGAACTTCGAAAGCCGTTCTCTGAAACCAATCCGCACCTGAACGGTTTCATGGATTTCTTGGCCGAGTTCAACAAAGAGACTGAGCGCGGAACGGCTCTTGCGGCTGCAGCGATGCTCGATGAGGTGCTGGGGCGGATCATCGAATCGTTCCTGATTCCGAACAAAGGGAGCAAGGCTTTGCTCGACGGCTTCAATGCTCCGCTCGGCACCTTCTCTGCGCGCATCGCGTCGGCGTTCGCCCTTGGCCTCTTGTCGGAGGTTGAGTATCGTGAGTGCGAGCTGATTCGAAAGGTGCGTAACGAGTTCGCGCATCAAATTAAGGTGTCATTCAAGACAGAACGGATCGTGAGCCTGTGCGCGCACCTCCAGCTTTCAGCAAAAAGCTATGGAGACGTTCACGTTGATACGCGAGGTCAGTTCACTACGGCGGCAGTCGGGCTGATTCTGAATCTAACGAATCGGCCTCATTATGTTGGGCAAAAGCGGTTGCAGTCGGTGAGTTGGAAAACGTAGGCCTTACCTAGATCTCAGAAGCATCCATTCGCTCACTCACGCGCGAATGCGTTGGCGCATCGCGCTTTGGTCTCGCGCATGATTCTTGGCGTACCACGTCGACCCTTGCAGCAGCCCCAGTGCGCAAGCGCGCTGCACGCTGCTCCTCAAGCTGCTTGAGCTTACGCAGCTCACTCACCCCGAAATCGGCGTATTTCTTCTTCCACGTGTAGAAAGTCGCCTCCGACACGCCAGCTGCCGACATACTTCGACCAACGGCGTACCACTATCGGCCTATCGCAGCGCAAAGGTGATCTGCTCTTCGATAAATCTAGACCGTTTCATGGCTTCTCCTCGCCCCGTTTGGGGCGAGGAGAAGCAACCTTAACTCTAGTTTTGACCTGTACGAATATTCCGCCTCCCGCGATTCGAATGCTCTGCAATGTCCCTCACGCACACTCACGACGACCTCAGGTATAGTAAGGCGTTGTAACAGCCCACCACTATTGAACTGCGAGGCATAGGAAATGCCTATAGCCGGCTGGCTAACGAGCCCATAGAGGTGGAAAAATGGGGGTGAAATGACTGCATCGGTAGCGCGCCTCGTAGGTGCCGACTGGGAAGAATGGGCGAATCGTCTGTTATCACACCACTACGGGCCGACGGAATATCAAAGAGTCCCATCTAAAGATCGCGGAGATGCAGGCATCGAGGGCTTCTGCATTGCCAACTGCCTAGCCTTTCAGTGCTACGGGTGCGACGAGCCGATTAGCGTACAAGAGCGCTACGACAAGCAGCGCGACAAGATGACCGAGGATTTGACGAAGTTCATCCAGAACAAAATTGTACTCCAACGTCTATTTCGGCCTTCACTGAAAATCAAACGCTGGATCCTGTTCGTCCCCTTATTTGACAGCAAGGAAATCGTTGCACACGCCGCCAAGAAGACAAAAGAGATTCTTAGTGCTGCTTTGCCCTATGTCGACACGACTTTTCGTGTAATGGTGGTGCAGGAGTCAAGTTATTCCGTGGCGCGCGAACAGTTACTGAGCACGGCACCACAGGGCTTGAGGTTCAATCAATCGCCAATCACAGAAGAGGAAGTCGATGCCTGGAGCACTTCCAACGACAAGTTGGTCGACGTCCTCAAGACAAAGCTCGCACGGCTGCCCATGATCAAGAATGAAGCACAACTCGATGCATTCGTCGGCCGCGTTCTGAAATGGTATTTGATGGGACAAGAGCTACTGGAGCAACTGAGAAAATATCCTGATGTGTACGAGAAGGTTATTGCAACCAAATCCCATCGCGAAGAGTTTCTCGCATTGAGTTGTCTCGATGGAATCGCCGCAAATGCACGCTTAAATGAGGTGGTCGCGGACTTCAAAAATGACCTCCAAGCAGAAGCAGGCGAACTCCATACTTTCACCGCTCAACATCTTGCTACTGAAGCGGTGGCTGATTGGTTGATGCGTTGCCCACTCGACTTCCCGAGTCCGGCCCATGACTGAACATGACATCGAGAATGTCTTCGACATCTCCGAGCTAAATGTCGAGTTCGTTTTCGGCCGACGACCTATTGCACTTCCCGGCGACTTACGGCCCACGTGGCGCATTGGGCTGCTAATGCTGTTGCTCGCACAGTGTTGTCGGCAGCAACGCTCCAGCCTCACTAGGCTGCATGTATTGAACTGGGCGATGCGCTCCGAAGAAAACCACGAGAACCTTATGGCGCTGATATCGCAGCAGCTCCGCCCTGACGCGCTGGTCGTTCGTTTTGACCCCGCATTCAACCGTGCGATCGACTTTGCCCTCGGCGAGAATCTCGTCCAGCGTGTAGACGGCTCGCGAATTGAACTTACTCAACAGGGGAGAGCGTTCGCGGCAGACGTCATAAAAACGCCCGACGTCTATATAAATGAAAAACGTTTGATCGGCGCCATAAAGCAGAAAGCGTCGGAGACGCTGGTGGAAAATATCTTCGGAATCAGGAAATAGATGCATGCGCCTTCGACAGCTAAAGATCAACATTAGTACCACGGACGGCCCATACGGGACGACATTGAATTTTTCCGACGGCCTAGTTGTTGTCTGGGCAGACAATTCGATGGGAAAGTCTACATGCGCACGCGCCATATTGGTCGTGCTTGGCATGGAGGCAATGCTCACCACCTCGCAGCAAGATCTCCCGTTGACGCCGGCTATGACGACAAAGCTCGATGGAGGTCGACATTCGCATGCGGTGCTTGAGTCCGAGATATGGCTCGAAATTGAGAATGACTCAGGCAAGCGCATTACCGTTCAACGCACGGTAAAAGGAACGCGGGATAAAAATCTCATTACCGTGCATGAAGGTCCTGCGTTAACCCAACCAGCCGACTATAACTCCCGCGACTATTTCGTGAACCGTTCGGGAGGGGCTGTGCGCACCGTCGGATTTCATTGGTATCTCGCCCAGTTCCTTGGCTGGGAATTGCCTATAGTCCAGAACTATGAAGGAAATGAAGTCCCACTGTACCTCCAGTGCATACTCCCATTTGTGATGACCGAGCAGACTCGAGGCTGGTCGAGCATTCAGCCGCCGGTCCCTAGCCAATTCCGCATCCGCGATGTTCACAAGCGAGCAGTGGAATTTCTAATGGGTCTGGATGCCCACAAGATTGCGCTAGACCGGCAGATTCTGCAAATGCGTAGAGCTCAACTCGAGGCACAATGGTCGGCTCAGGTTCGGCAGCTTAAAGAACTTGCCTCGGCCGCTGGTGGGATCGTCAACGCCCTGCCGGCCGAACCGTTGACCCAGTGGCCGCCGACGGTCCCTCCGACGATCAATGTGCCCCAGTCAAAGCACTGGATCAGCCTTTCGGAACGTATAAGACAACGCACCGAGAAGAAGGCCGTCTTGGAAGCACAGAGTATTCCAGAATCGTCGTCCGTCTCGGAGACTGTGCGGCAGGAGCTCGCAGAGCTCGAAACGTTCGTGGCGAATCAGCAAGCAGTCCTGTCTAGACTGATCGATGCGTTAGCAGCTGAAGAACAAGAAGTCGCCCGCGTTCAACAGCGTCTCACCGCGATCAAAGAGGACATCCAGCAAAACAAGGATTCCCGGACGCTCAGACAACTGGGTTCCCGTCAGGGTTCCGAGCTCGACCAGGGCTCATGCCCGGTGTGTCATCAATCCGTGCTCGACGCGCTGGTGCCGCTTGCACCGCACCAGATAGTGATGTCCCTAGATGAGAATATTGAGTTTTTGCAAGAACAAAATCGCACGTTCACGGGCGTGCTAGAGCAAAGCAAACGTGTCGTCGCAGCGCGTCAGCAGCAAGTGCACGCGGCACGCGCAGATATAGCAAACGCGCGCGAGCGCATTCAGTACCTTCGGCGGACACTCACATCCAGTGGCAACAGCCCTTCCATTGCGGCAGTCTATGAACGTGTCGAGCTCGAACGCGACCTGAAACAAGATGCTCACTTCTATAGCGCTTTTCTACGCGCCTCGGCGACGTTTGCATCATTGTCCGAGGAGTGGCAGACCGTACAAACAGAAATTGGGAATCTTCCAAAAGACGACCTCTCTTCGACTGACCATCGCAAGTTGGAAAGTTGGGGAGTCTCGATTCAGAAACAGTTGCAGGACTACGATTTCAGGAGCTTTCCGATCACAGAAATCACTCTCTCCCCCTTAACCTATCGCCCTGAAATTGAGGGCTTCGAGATGCAAACGACGATCTCCGCGAGCGATCTCATCCGCACCATCTGGGCCTACCAGTACGGCATGTTGGAAGTGGCCCGCACTGCGTCCACGCATCACCCCGGCTTGCTTGTCTTCGACGAGCCAAGGCAGCAGTCCACGCACGATGTCAGCTTCCTTGAGTTGCTGAAGCGCGTCGCTCAATCGGCCAAGTTTGGCCAACAGGTGATCCTTTTCACAAGCGAAGATAAAACGCGCTTAAAAAGTCATCTACAAAGCCTCGACCACCAGCTTGCAGAAATTGACGGCCGGGTCATTCAAAAACTCCAGGTCAGCAACTAGCGCCATACATCTGTCTCGTATGTTGCGGCCCCTCGATAGGCGCCGGCTCCAAGCAGTAATTTAAAATAGTACCGGGCTTAAACTAGGAAGCCCCCTCCTGGGCGGACTTAACACAGGATCATGTGAAATGGCTATGCCAGCATTGGACGCAGAAAAGTTGAAGGAAAACGCGCTGACGTCAATTCGCCTTGGAATTGAGGACTTCCAGCGAGGCCGCCTTTCGCCCGAACAAAATGGCGATCCTGCTCGTGCCCTATCGGCCATACGCAATTTGTTTGCGGGAGTTCTACTTCTATTTAAATACAAGATTGCGACATCAGTCGATGATCCAGAGGATGCCGCAACCCTCATTTTTAACCCACCTGAGGTGTTACCCCAGGCCGATGGCAATGGCGGCGTTGAATGGCAGCCCGTTGGGAAGTTCAAACGTACGACTGTTGACGTGGCCACGATAAAAAAGCGATTCGAAGGTTTCGACATCGAAATGGATTGGGCCACGATAGAAAAGCTGCAGGAATGCCGCAATCATCTCGAACATTTGCACCCAGCAAATACGCTTGGCGAGGTTGCAGATTTCGTTGCCGAGCTTTTTCCAATATTGCGTGATTTTGTTCAGACGCAGATGAATGAGCAGCCTGCAGAGCTCTTGGGCGCGGCATGGCCGATCATGCTTGAGCATCATAAATTCTTCATGGATACCAGAGCGGAGTGCGTTGATGCCTGGAATCAGGCCGGCGTGCCAGATCTGATGCAGCCCTGGCTTGAGAAATGCCAATGTGAGGCTTGTAGCTCGTCATTGCTACGTCCTCATGCAGAAGATATCGAAGAAGGTATAAGTGTTGAAAGCGACGATGAAACGTTCAGGTATGTCTGCGTCGCCTGCGGCCAGTCCGATCTGATCGGGCCGTTGATGATAAAGAACCTCGAGGACGCGCATGACTATGATCCTCGCGACGGTGGGGAACCTGGTGTCGAGACCTGCAATGAATGCCAGCGCGACACTTTCGTTATTGGCGAGCAAAAATGCTTATGGTGTCGAGCAGAGCTCGATTATGCGGAATGCGACGTTTGCGGAGAGGCACTGCGACAGGAAGACCAGTTTAATGGCGGACTTTGTGGATATCACAATTACGTGCACGAGAAGATGATGCGCGATGATTAGCCGTCACCTTAAAGTGAACCGCCCCGCTTTCTCTGAAACTGGCGAGCCTCACAGTGCTGACCTCATGAAAATTCGTGGATGGCATAGAACTGCGACACTAATCCTCAAAATGTTTCAAACGGGAGATGGTAGCGCCGGTATCCCCTAGATGCCAATATGATGCACAGCCCGCCGCATCCGGGCGAAATCCTTCGAGAAGACGTTTTTGCACACCTAGGGTTGTCGGTGACTGATGCAGCTAATCGATTAGCTTTGCCGCTGACTATATTGTCCCAAGTGCTCAATGGCAAAGCCAATATCAGCCCAGATCTCGCGGTTCGACTGGAGCAGGTCGGAGCAGGCACTGCTGAGGCATGGGCCGCCATGCAGGCCAACTATGATTTGTGGCAAGCCCAGCAGCGTGCGTAGCCGTCCGTGAGGCCGTTTACCTCAGCGTAGCGAGTTTGGATTAAGACACGCCTCTAACCCTGAAATGGCGCGCACCCTCGCGGAGATCCTCTATGCCCAATACATTTGGCCGGAACGGGCGCCTGCGCACGATCAACAACGTCATTGCTAACCAACGACTGGCCGGCTTGGAACCCAATATTAGGACGGTGGAATAACTCTATCGAGTCGCCGCCGGAGAACTCCAAATTGACCGTGTGATCCAGATGTGCGCCAGCGCATAGCATTCGACGAATTTTGCTTCAAATCTGCAACGTAAGCATTTGGCAATGCAGCCAACTGACCGGTACTGGACCAAGCGCCAAGTGATTCTGGGCAATTGCCGACCTCTATTGCATGACAAAGGTCCTTGAGAAAGCTGCTGTACCAGTAGTTCAGCTATCGCGTTCTCGCGCCCCGAAAGTCACCGCAGTCTCTTCGTCATAGGCATTGCGCCCCTTAGATGCCTGCATACGGGCACCAACCTGACGTCCGAATTCCACGACACGCTAAAATCAACGCTGGCTTTGTCTCCTTGGGCACTTTCCTCGCCCCACCAAGGCCACGTCCGGAACCATCATGAAAAGCTCTTCTAAATCAACAGACTCTAAAGACCATACTCCGCGCGTGGGATTCGTTAGCCTTGGATGTCCCAAAGCCCTGGTCGACTCCGAACGCATCCTGACCCAGCTGCGCACCGAAGGCTACGAAATCACGCCGGAATACAACGGTGCCGACGTGGTCGTCGTGAACACCTGTGGCTTCATCGACAGCGCCAAGGCCGAGTCGCTGGAAGCCATCGGCGAAGCCCTGGCCGAGAACGGCAAGGTCATCGTGACCGGCTGTATGGGCGTCGAGGAATCGGTGATCCGCGACGTGCATCCCAGCGTGCTGTCGGTGACCGGTCCCCAGCAATATGAAGAGGTCGTGCGCGCCGTGCACGGCGTGGCGCCCCCGCGCACGGACCACAATCCCTACGTGGACCTGGTGCCGCCGCAGGGCGTGAAGCTCACGCCGCGCCACTATGCCTACCTGAAGATCTCCGAAGGCTGCAATCATCGCTGCAGCTTCTGCATCATTCCCTCGATGCGCGGCGACCTGGTCAGCCGTCCCGTCGGCGACGTGCTGAACGAAGCCGAGCGTCTGGTGAAGGCCGGCGTCAAAGAGCTGCTCGTGATCTCGCAGGACACCAGCGCCTACGGCGTGGACCTGAAATACCGCAGCGGTTTCTGGAACGGCCGCCCGGTCAAGACCCGCATGACCGAGCTCTGTATGGCCTTGTCCGAAATGGGCGTCTGGACGCGCCTGCATTACGTCTACCCGTACCCGCACGTCGACGAAGTGATTCCGCTGATGGCCGAGGGCAAGATCCTGCCCTACCTGGACATCCCGTTCCAGCACGCCAGTCCGCGCATCCTGAAGCTGATGAAGCGCCCGGCCTTCGAAGACAAGACGCTTGCGCGCATCAAGCGCTGGCGCGAAATCTGCCCGGACCTGACGATCCGCTCGACCTTCATCGTCGGCTTTCCCGGCGAAACCGAGGAAGACTTCCAGTATCTGCTGGACTGGATGCAGGAAGCGCAGCTGGACCGCGTGGGCTGTTTCCAGTATTCGCCAGTTGAAGGCGCGCCGGCCAACCTGCTGGACGATCCGGTGCCGGACGACGTCAAGCAGGATCGCTGGGAGCGCTTCATGGCGCTGCAGCAGACCATCTCAGCCCAGCGCCTGGCGCTGAAGGTCGGCCGCGAGATCGATGTGCTGATCGACGAGGTTGACGAAGACGGCGCGGTGGGCCGCAGCGCGGGCGACGCGCCTGAAATCGACGGCTGCGTCTACGTCAGCTCGGACAAGCCCCTGCAGCCGGGCGACATGGTGCGCGTGCGCGTCACCGAGTCCGACGAGTACGACCTCTGGGCCGACGCGCTGTAATCGCAGCGCCTTCGGACAAACGCCGTCCGGCGCATCGCGCGCCGGACGGCGTTTTTCTTTGAGCGTGACGAGCCGCGGATCCCGGGACCCCGCTGCCGCCCATCAATCCGCCCCGCGGACGGGGCGCGGCGCCCGATCAGGACTTGGCCAGGAAGTCCGACAGGTCGTCGGCGTGTTCCTCTTCCACCGCCAGGATTTCCTCCAGCAGACGGCGCGTGGTGGAATCCTGTTCACCGATGTAGTCGATCATCTGGCGATAGCTGTCGATGGCGATACGCTCGGCGATCAGGTTTTCCTTGATCATCTCTTCCAGCGAGTCGCCTTCGACGTATTCCGAATGGCTGCGGTCCAGGATGCCCTTGGGCGACAGGTTCGGCTCGCCGCCCAGCTGCACGATCCGCTCGGCCAGCTTGTCGGCGTGATCCTGCTCCTGCGCCGCGTGCTCGGCAAACTCGGCCGCGACCGGTTCCGCATTCAGGCCGCGGGCCATGAAGTAGTGGCGCTTGTAGCGCAGCACACAGACGATTTCCGTGGCCAACGCTTCATTCAGCAGTTTCAGCACGGTTTCACGGTCTGCGCGATACGTGTCGGTGATGGCGCCGGATTCGATGTCCTTGCGCGCCTTGGCGCGAATCGCCTTCACGTCCATATCGAAGGGACGCTTGTTTTCCTGCGGGTTGCGGTTTGCTTGTTCCATATCGTTAGCTCCTCTAGTCCGTGAAAGCAGCACGACGCTGGACTTCCAGTCGTTTTCGCAATCTTCAGTCTACCGAGCGCGCCGGAACTTGCTGTGTCCAAACATTGCCCGCGTCTCCCCGCGGTGCTCGCCCAGGGTCTCGGGAGTCCTTCGGCAACCTTGCGTAAACTATCGGCTTCGCGAAACGCCTCGTGACGCAATCTGTAACGCGGCCGGCAATTTCCCACCCGTTTTATGACTCTGAAGAATATCTGCGTGTATTGCGGCTCCAACCCGGGCACGCGCCCGGACTACGTCGAGCAGGCCCGCGTGCTGGCGCGCGAACTCGTCAAGCGCGACCTGGGCCTGGTGTATGGCGGATCCATCGTCGGGATCATGGGCGTGGTGGCCAACGAAGTGCTGGCCGGCGGCGGCCGCGTCATCGGCGTCATCCCCGAACTGCTTCTCAAGAAGGAACAGGCGCATCTGGGGCTGACCGAGCTGCACACGGTGCAAAACATGCACGAGCGCAAGGCGATGATGATGGAGAAGGCCGACGGCTTTGTTGCCCTACCCGGCGGCGCCGGCACGCTGGAAGAATTCTTCGAAGTCTGGACCTGGGCGCAACTGAACATGCACCAGAAGCCCTGCGGATTGCTGAACGTGGCTGGGTACTACGATGCCCTGATGCAATTCATTGACCACTCCGTGGAAGAAGCATTCATCCGTCCCCAGCATCGCGACATGCTGGTGGTGGAAGAAGACCCCGCCTTGCTGCTGGATCGCTACGCCATCTACGAGCCGCCCAACGTCTCGAAGTGGTTCGATCCGATCCGAAAGCCCTGACCCCCACGCCAAAGACCTGAACGGAAGCCCCCGCAATGCCTACCGATTCGTTGTTCCCCGGTTGCACCGAGTCCGTATTGCGCGACTATTTTCACGCCAAGGACGAGAACCGCCCGCACTACATGGCCCGCGCCTTCGCGCCCGATGCCGTGCTGAAAATGGCCCTGCGCACGCAGGCCATCGCCTTTCCGCCTGAATCGCATGGCTTGGCCGCCATCACCGACACGCTGGTGCGCAAGTTCGGCCAGACCTACGACAACGTCTACACCTTCTACCTGTCGCGCCCCCCGGCGGACACACGCCTGCCGGATTACCACTGCGACTGGCTGGTCGGCATGACCGAAAAGGCGACCGGCAACGTGCGCGTGGGCTGTGGGCGATACGACTGGGAGTTTCAGCCCGACCCGTATCGCGCCAAGCGCCTGACCATCACGATCGAAACCATGGTAACCCTGCCCCCGGGCGATGCGTCCGCGGTGTTCGGCTGGCTGCTGGCCCTGGACTACCCCTGGACCAGCGCCGCGCGCGTGGTCGCCGGCGCTCCGCCGCTTGAAGACCTGGCGCCGGTCGTGCACTATTTGCTTCACCCGCACGGCATGTAGGGATGCGCGACGACGCCTGTCAGCGTGGGAGAGGCGTCCCCGCCCAGCCTGCCGGCATTGGATTCAAGAATTGAAATACGACATTGCAGCCTTCGACTTCGACGGGACCCTGGCAGACACCATGCCGTGGTTCAACACCATTCTCAATACCGTCGCGGAGAAGTACAACTTCCGCAAGATCGATGCGTCCGAACGCGAAGCGCTTCGCAGCCGCGATGCGATGGAGATCCTGAAGTACCTGAACATCCCGCTATGGAAGCTGCCCGCGATCATGACGCACGTGCGCACGCTGATGCAGGAAATCGATCCCAGCGTGCAGCTGTTTGACGGCATCCCGCAAGCGTTGGCCCGCCTGAAGGCGAGCGGCCTGCGCCTGGCGGTGGTCAGCTCGAACTCCGTCGAAAACGTCAAGCGCGTGCTGGGCGAGGAAACCGCGGCGCTCTTTGACGACTACGAATGCGGCAGCGACCTGTTCGGCAAGGCCGCCAAGATCGACCGCCTGCTCAAGCAGCACGGCACGTCCCCCGAACGTTTCCTGCTGGTGGGCGACGAAATGCGCGACATCGACGCGGCCCGCAAGGCGGGCGTGCGCGTCGGATCGGTTGCCTGGGGCTACAACCATGTCGACGCCCTGCGCGGCCGCGGCCCCGACGAGCTGTTCCTGGCGGTTCAAGACCTTCCCAACGCACTGGCCTAACGCCCAGATCCCATGCATACCGATCCCGCTCACCTGATTACCGACGCCGACGCCCTGCACGCGCTTTACGGTTCGCCCGGCGAAGCCTCCCTGAAAAAAGAGGTCGACCACGTGCATCCGCACTACCGCGCGTTCATCGAGGCCGCGCCGTTCGCGCTGCTGGCGACGGCGGGACCGGATGGGCTGGATGCCTCGCCGCGCGGCGACCCCGCCGGGTTTGTAGTGGTGGAAGACGAAAAGACGCTGCTCCTGCCCGACCGCCGCGGCAACAACCGCGTGGACAGCCTGCTCAACGTCATCGCCGATCCGCGCGTGGCCCTGCTGTTCCTCGTGCCGGGCGTGGGCGAAACATTGCGGGTGAACGGCACGGCGCGCATCAGCGTCGACCCGGCGCTTCTGGCGCGCTTCGAGATGGACGGCAAGCTGCCCCGCTCCGTGCTGGTCATCGACGTGCAGAAGGTCTATTTCCAATGCTCGCGCGCCCTGCTGCGCTCGCGCCTCTGGGACCCGCAGACGCAGATCCCCCGCACCGCGCTGCCCAGCGTCGGCCGCATTCTGTCCGACCTGACCGCGGGCACGTTCGACGGCGTGACCTACGATCGCGAACTGCCCGCCCGCGTGGCCGGTTCGCTTTACTGAATCCGGAGCGCGGCCATGGCACGCAATGTCGAGATCAAGGCGCGGGTGGACAGCCTGGATGCCCTCGAACACCTGGCCGCGGCGCTATCGGGAAAAGAGCCGGTCTTCATCGACCAGGACGACACCTTCTTCACGTGCGCCAACGGCCGCCTGAAGCTGCGCGCCTTCGCGGACGGCTCAGGCGAGCTGATCTTCTATCAGCGCGCCAACGATAGCGGCCCCAAGGAAAGCTTCTACGTCATCTCACCCACCGACGCGCCCGACTCCCTGCGCGAGGCCTTGTCGCACGCCTATGGCGTGATCGGCCGCGTCAGGAAACACCGCACGGTGTTCATCGCCGGGCGCACGCGCATCCACCTGGACCGCGTGCAAGGCCTGGGCGAATTCCTGGAGCTGGAAGTGGTGCTGCGCGACGACGAAAGCGTCGAAGCAGGCATGGAAGAAGCCCGGACGCTGATGGCCGGGCTGGGCGTCGCGCCCGAGCAGTTGCTGTCGGGCGCGTATCTGGATCTGCTGGCGGCGCGCGGCCAGGCGTGAGCCGCCTGGCGCAGCGCCGTCAGGCGGGCTGCCAGCCGCGCACGAACACATCCACCGGCTGGCGCTTGCCGCCCGCCTTTTGCAATTCAAGCAGGCGCAGCACGCCCTGGCCGGTGGCGATGTCGATGCCCGCCGCATCGGCGCGCAGCACGCTGCCCGGGGCCGCCGAGGTGGGCTCGGCCAGCGCCTGGGCGCGCCAGACCTTCACGGCATCGGGCTGCCCCGGCAACCGGATGCTGGCGCCCGGGACGGGATTGAAAGCCCGCACACGGCGCGCCAGCAATTGGGCGGGCTGGCTGCAATCGAGCGCGGCTTCGGCCTTGTCCAGCTTGGCCGCGTAGGTCACGCCGTCTTCCGGCTGCTTGCGCGCGGTCAGGCCGCCATTGGCCAACGCATCCAGCGCCTGGACGATGGCTTCACCACCAGCCTGCGCCAACGCGTCGTGCAGCTGCGCGGCATTGGTCTCGTCCGAGATCGGCACGATGCGTTCGAGCAGCATATCGCCCGTATCCAGGCCTTCGTCCATCTGCATGATGGTGACGCCGGTACGGGCATCGCCCGCCTCGATGGCGCGCTGGATGGGTGCGGCGCCGCGCCAGCGCGGCAAAAGGCTGGCGTGGATGTTCAGGCAGCCCAGGCGCGGCAGATCCAGCACCCATTGCGGCAGGATCAATCCGTACGCAGCCACCACCATGACATCGGGCGCCACGCTTTCCAGCAACGCACGGGCCTCGGCGGCCTCGTCCGGATAACGGCCATCCAGACGCAGGCTGCGCGGCTGGGCCACGGCAATGCCGGCATCCAGCGCCGCTTGCTTGACCGGGCTGGGCGTGAGCTTCAAGCCCCGCCCCGCCGGCCGGTCCGGCTGCGTCATGACCAAGGGGATTTCGTGGCCCGCGGCCCGCAGGGCGTCGAACGCGATACGGGCAAATTCCGGGGTTCCGGCAAAGACGATACGCATGGACCGGCTCTCCGTCAGGCGCGCAGCGCTTCGCGCTCGGCTTTCTTTAGCTTGGTCTTGATGCGATTCTGCTTGAGGTTGGACAGGTACTCGACGAACACCTTGCCTTCCAGGTGATCGAGTTCATGCTGCACGCAAACGGCCAGAAGACCGTCGGCCTCGAACTCGAAAGGCTTGCCGTCGATGTCCAGCGCCTTGCAGCGGATGCGCGACGCGCGTTCCACTTCGTCGTAGACGCCGGGAACGGACAGGCAGCCTTCTTCGTAGATCTTGTAATCGGCGCTGCGCCAGGTGATCTCGGGATTGATCAGGGTCAGCAGCGAATTGCTTTCCTCGGACACGTCGATCACGACGACGCGCTCGTGCACGTCGACCTGGGTCGCGGCCAGGCCGACACCCGGCGCGTCGTACATGGTTTCGGCCATGTCGCGCACGAGTTGGCGGATGCGGTCGTCGACCTCGGCAACCGGCTTGGCCTTTTTGTGCAAGCGCGGATCCGGGTAGCGAAGGATGGGAAGTAAAGCCATTGAAGAGGGATCGCCAGTAGTGATGCTTGGTCGAGAGTTTAATTCATTAGAGTCTTGATTTCTAATAGTTTTCGGCTAATTCAGGGATTGCGGACATTGCTGCGGCACCGTTTTTGCAGGGGGTTTTCGCCATTTGCGCGGGCGCGCATATCCGTCCACCCCGGTCCTGATGGACGGGCGTGGCACATGCGACACTCTCGAACCCCAGACGCCTTTTCTGCGCCCGTTTCATGCCCCTCACGCAATCACCCGAAGAACTCGCCGCCTGGCTGCGGCTGTCCCTCGAACCCAACGTCGGTTCCGCGACCGCCTGCCAGCTGCTGGCCGCGCTTGGTCTGCCCGACCAGATCTACGCGCAGCGCGCCACCGCGCTCTCGCGGCACGTGCCGGAAGCGCTGGCGCGGCAATTGGCGGCGCCCATGCCGGCCGACATGGAAAAGCAGGTGCAGGCGGCGCTGGAATGGGTGCAGCAGCCCGGCCGCCACGTCCTCACGCTGGCCGATCCCTCCTATCCGCAAAGCCTGCTGACGATCGCCGACCCGCCCATCCTGCTGTATGTCGCCGGGGACCCCGCTTTTCTGCAGGGGCCGTCGCTGGCGGTCGTGGGCGCGCGCAATGCCACGCCCGGCGGCCAGGAGAATGCGCGCGCGTTTGCCCGGCATCTTGCGGGCAACGGCTGGCGCGTCGTCAGCGGCCTGGCGCTAGGCATCGACGCCGCCGCGCATGAAGGGGCGCTGGACGCCGGCCCGCAGGGCGCGGGCACCGTTGCGGTCATGGGAACGGGCATCGACCGCATCTATCCGGCCAGCCATCGCGACCTGGCGCACCGCATCGCCGCGCACGGTGCGCTGGTGTCGGAGCTTCCGCTGGGCACCGGCGCGCGCCCGCAACATTTTCCCAAGCGCAACCGCATCGTGGCGGGCCTGGCGCGCGGCGTGCTGGTGGTGGAAGCGGCCAAGCAGAGCGGGTCGCTGATCACCGCGCGGCTAGCCGGGGAATGCGGACGCGAAGTCTTTGCCATCCCCGGCTCCATCCATTCGCCGCTGTCGCGCGGCTGCCATGCCTTGATCCGCCAGGGCGCCAAGCTGGTCGAAACCGCCATGGACATCACGGACGAGCTTGGCGGGGGCCCCACGCCGACGCCGCCCGCGCGCAGGCAGACACCGGCCCCCGCCCATCCCTTGCTCGACGCCCTGGGTTTCGACCCGCTGCATCTGGATGCCATCCAGGCGCGATGCGGCCTGCAGACGGCCGACCTGCAGACGCAACTGGTCGAACTGGAATTGCAGGGCCGCATCGCCCGGCTGGACGATGGCCGCTACCAGCGTTTGCACTAGCACTGCAACGGGGCCGGATGCGATGGCGCTAATATGTTCGGCAGCGCCGCAGCCTTGTAGCGCCGGCCTCCCAATACCGACACAGGAAGAGACATGGCATTGCCCTCCCGCGTGAAGATCGTCGAGGTATCGCCTCGCGACGGTCTGCAGAACGAAAAGGAATTTGTCCCCACCGACATCAAGGTGGAACTGGTCAACCGCCTGAGCGCCGCGGGCTTCCCCAATGTGGAAGCCGCGTCGTTCGTGTCGCCCAAATGGGTGCCGCAGATGGCCGACGGCGCCGACGTGATGGCGCGCATCGAACGCCGGCCCGGCACCATCTATTCGGTGCTGACGCCCAACATGAAGGGTTTTGAAGGGGCGCTGGCCGCCCGCGCGGACGAAATCGTGATCTTCGGCGCCGCCAGCGAGGCCTTTTCCCAAAAGAACATCAACTGCTCCATCGCCGAATCCATCGCGCGTTTCGAGCCCGTCGTGCAGGCCGCGCGCGAAGCCGGCATCCGCGTGCGCGGCAGCATCAGCTGCGCGCTGGGCTGTCCCTACCAGGGCGAAGTTCCCGTCGAGGCCGTGGTGGACGTGGCGCAGCGCTACCTGGCGATGCAGGTCGATGAGATCGACGTGGCCGACACCATCGGCGTGGGCAACCCCAAGCGCGTGCGCGAAGTGATGGCCGCCGTCACGCAGGTCGTGGACCCGGCGCGCGTGTCGGGCCATTTTCATGACACCTATGGCCAGGCGCTTGCCAACATCCTGGCAGCCTTGGAAACCAACATTTCCATCTTCCACACGTCGGTGGCCGGCCTGGGCGGCTGCCCCTACGCAAAGGGCGCCACCGGCAACGTCGCGACGGAAGACGTGCTGTACATGCTGCGCGGCCTGGACATCGACACGGGCGTGGACTTCGACGCCGTGGTCGACATCGGGCAATGGATGTCCGCGCATCTGAACCGCAAGGGCTCCAGCCGCGCCGGCAACGCCATCGCCGCCAAGCGCGCGGCCTGATCCCGCGCCGCACGCCCCCGTCCGCATGACCCGGCCCGCATGACCACCCCGACAGCCACCCGCGCGCCCGAAGACCTCGCGGCGCTGCTCCGCGCCATCGGCCCGTTGCCCCTGGCGGGCCAGGCCTGGCCGGACTGGGTGCGCATCCTGACCTGGGTGTTGCTTGCGGTGCTGGGCGTGCAGGTTGTCACCACCGCGATCCGCGCGCCCTCACAGCCCTTCGACACGCTGCTGGCAGTGGCCGTGGTGCTGTGCTTTGTGGCGCTGTTGTTTGTCTCGTGGCACATGCAGACGTCCATCACCACGATCGACGATCACGGCATCCGCCAGACATGGTTCACGCGGCGCGAAGTGGCCTGGGAAGACGTGCGCTTCGCGCGCTTCGTGCCAATGGTGTTTTCCAAGCGGCTCGTCGTCTTCACGCACCGCGGAAAGCCGGTGATTTTTCAGGGCGGCACGCGGGAACTGCGCGCGGCGTTCGTGAAGATCGGAGAGTTGTACAAGAGCGCCTGATTCCGTCCAAAGTCAGCCGGTGTCAGACACACAAGGTGTCTGACACGCACGGGCTTTGAGACACACGGGATCAACGGATCGGCAACGCGTACATCAATCCGCCCTGCGTCCACTGCGCATTCAAGCCGCGCTTGATCTTGAGCGGGCTGCCCTCGCCCACGTTGCGCTCAAAGCTCTCGCCGTAGTTGCCCACCTGCTTGACGATGTTGTAGGCCCACTTTTCGTCCAGCCCCAGATTCGCGCCGCTGCCGGGCGTCACGCCCAGGATGCGCTTGATGTTGGGATTGGCGCTCTTGGCCTGTTCGTCCACGTTCTTGGACGTGACGCCGTATTCCTCGGCTTCGATCATGGCCGACAACGACCAGCGCACGATATTCAGCCACGCGTCGTCGCCCTGGCGCACGAACGGGCCCAGCGGTTCCTTGGAGATGATCTCGGGCAGCACGACGTAGTCGTCGGGATTCTGCAGCTTGGAGATACGGATCGAGGCCAGGCCCGAGGCGTCGGTCGAGAACACGTCGCAGCGGCCCGAGGCAAACGCGTTGACGACCTCGTTGAAGGTCTCGATGACGACGGGCTTGTAGGTCACGTTGTTGGCGCGCGCCCAGTCGGCCAGGGTGTTCTCGTTGGACGTGCCGGTCTGCAGGCAGACCGTGGCGCCGTTGATTTCCTTGGCGCTTTTCACGCCCAGCGATTTGGGCACCAGAAAGCCCTGACCGTCGTAGAAATTGATGCCGGCATGGATGATGCCCAGCGCCGTGTCGCGTTGCTGCGTCACCGTGGTGTTGCGCGTCAGCACATCGACTTCGCCGGATTGCAGCGCGGTGAAGCGCTGCTGCGAATTGAGCGGCACCACCTTGATCTTGTTCGCATCGCCGAACACCGCGGCCGCGATGGCGCGGCACAGGTCCACGTCCAGGCCCTGCCATTTGCCTTGCGCGTCGGGCGCGGAAAAGCCCGCAAAGCCTGTGGTCGTGCCGCATGCGACGGCGCCGCGCTGTTTCACGACGTCCAGTGTTGCGGCCTGCGCGCCCTGCGCGGCTGCCATCAGAAGCGCCGCGCCCACCAACCCTTTTGCAATGTTCATGACGAGAATTCCTTTCTGCTACCGGGCGCGAAAGCGCGCCAAGGCATGCAGCTTATAGACATGAAGCGCCCCCGCCAAATAACGGACGCTTATTTAGGTATGCCGCCGGCGCGTGCCGGCGGACCTGCGCAGAAAGGATAGCAACGCGGCGTGGGCATGACGCTGCGCGCCGTCAAGCCGCCAGCGAAATCGACACCGGCTCGTTGGCCTGGCACGCGTCGAGCGCGCGGCCCAGGCGGACCATGCCCTGTGCGATCTGGGTTTCATTCATGGTGGCGAACGACATGCGCATGGCGAACAGATCCGCCTGCGCCGCGTCGGCGTAGAACGCCTTGCCGGGCACGTAGACGACTTCGTGCTCAATGGCGTAAGGCAACAGGCGCGTCGCATCCACCTCGCCGGTCAGGCGTGCCCAGAAGAACATGCCGCCCTCGGGCTTGCTGAACGTGATGCGGCCATCCAGTTCGCGCGCCAGCGCGTCGGCCATGGCGGTGCAGCGCAAGCCGTAGGCGGCGCGGATGCGCGGCACGTGTTCGTCATAGCGGCCGTTGGCCACATACTGGGCGACGACCTCCTGGATCCACGCGGAGGACGCCATGTCGTCGGCAGCCTTTGCGGCGACGCAGCGGCGGCGGATTTCGGGCGGCGCGACCAGCCAGCCGATACGCAGCGCGGGCGCCATGGTCTTGGACATGCTGGCCAGATATACCGCCCAATGGCGGGCCTCGCCCTCGGCCAGCGCAGCGATGGGCGGCACGGCCTGCCCGGCAAAGCGCAGTTCGCTGTAAGGGTCGTCTTCGACGATCAGGAAACGGTGCTTGACCGCCAGTTCCAGCAGCCGCAGGCGGCGCGCGCGCGAAATGGTGGCGCCGCAGGGATTCGAAAACGAGGCAACGACGCAGACCATCTTGGGCTTCACGCGCGCGGCCAATTCGTCCAGCGCATCCACGTCGATGCCATCCGGGCCCGAAGGCACGGTGTGGACCGTCGCCCCCGTGTAGCGCAAGGCCTGCACGGAGTTCGGGAAGGCTGGCGATTCGATGATGGCGTGGTCGCCGGGCTGCAGCATCACGCGGGTCAGGAGCGCCAGCGCCTGCTGCGAGCCGCCCGTCACGACCAGTTCCGTGTCGGCATTGCAATGCAGGCCACGCGCCGCGGACAGGCGCGCCAGCTCATGCCGCAGGCTGGCCTGGCCGTCGATGTTGGAATACTGCAGGCAGGCGCCCAGCCGGGCCATGACCTGCGTGGACGCGATCGACAAGCCGTCGACGTCGAACAATTCCTGCGCCGGATATCCGCCAGCCAGCGAAATGGTGCCCGGACGCATGGCGTAGGGCATGAGCGATCGGATGGGCGAGGCGGGAGGGTTCAGGAACGGCGTGGCAAAGACGTATTCGGGCGCTGCACTGGACATGGCGGAATGGCTGAGTAGGAGGGGGATCGTGGCGCCCGAATGGGCGGCGCCGGACGGCATAGAACTTTGAAATATAAACAAATCTCCGCAAATTCTAAGCCTGCCCCTCTGACAGGGTCAACGCCAGCCTTGCCCGGTTATTGGTCCGCGCGCCGACAAGCGCCAAAACACGTCCTACACTATGGGACATCCTGTTTTCCCAGAGAGCTGCATGACCGCCGACGACACCATGGCCGGGCGCCTCGCCCGGATCCAGCAACGCATCCGAGAGGCCTGCGAACGGGCGGGCCGTCCTCCTGGCAGCGTGACTCTGCTGCCCGTCAGCAAAACCTTTGGCGAGGACGCCATCCGCGAAGCGATGGCGCTGGGCCTGACCCGCTTTGGCGAGAACAAGACCCAGGAGATTCGCCAGAAGGCCGAGGCGCTGGCAGGTTTGGGGCTGCAATGGGTGCTGATCGGGCACCTGCAGACCAACAAGGCCAAGGACGCCGCGCGCGATGCGTCGGAGGTCCAATCCCTGGACCGCGTGGAGCTGGCCGATGCCCTGCACCGCCGCCTGCAGAATGCGGGCCGCACGCTGGACGTGCTGGTGCAGGTCAAGACCTCGTCCGAACCCAGCAAGTACGGCATGGCGCTCGAAGAGGTCGGCCCGTTCCTGCGCCGCATCGCCGCCGACTATCCCACGCTGCGCGTGCAGGGGCTGATGACATTGGCGGTCAACTCCCCCAATGCCGATGAAGTCCGTGCCTGCTTTCGCGCGCTGCGCGAACTGCGGGATGGACTGGCAAAAGAGAACATTCCCGGCGTTTCGCTGGACCGTCTGTCGATGGGCATGAGCGGCGACTTCGAACTGGCCATCGAGGAGGGCTCGACCGAGGTCCGCATCGGCTCGGCCATCTTCGGCGCGCGAAGTTATCCGGATCCGCAATAAGACGGAGATGCGGGAGTTTGAGGGGGCCCAATGCACGGGCCCCTTTTTGCGCAGGCGCAAGGCATAATAGCCACGCAAAAAATATGCGGCGTAAGTTGACGTCGATCAACGACGCAAGCGCCGCGCTCACGATATCCCGCACGAGGAGACACTTCATGCACAAGCACGCAAAGCGCCTGCTGGCGCTTGCCGCCCTGTCGCTGGCCGCCACCGCGGCATCCGCCCAATCCTGGCCCACGCAACCGGTCCGCTGGATCGTTCCCTACCCCGCCGGCGGCGGCACCGACGTGGTGGCCCGCACCGTGGCCAGCAGCCTGGAAAAGACACTGGGCCAGACCATCGTGGTCGAGAACCGTCCGGGCGCCGGCACCATCATCGGCGCCACGGCCATCGCCCAGGCCGAACCCAACGGCTACCTGGTGGGCACGGCGGACTCCGGCACGCTGGCCTTCAATTCGTCGCTTTACGCCAAGCTGTCCTACGACCCCGCCAAGTTCACCTACATCGGCGGCATCGCCAAGTTCCCGCTGCTGCTGGCCGTGAACGTCAATTCGCCGTACAAGACGGTCGAAGACGTGCTCGCTGCCGCCAAGAAGGAACCGGGCAAGCTGACCTCGGCATCCGCCGGCGCGGGCTCGCCGCATCACCTGGCGCTGGAGCTCTTCAAGCAGCGCACGGGCGTCAACGTGCTGCACGTTCCGTACAAGGGCGCGGCGCCCGCCATCCAGGACCTGCTGGGCGGCCAGGTGGACATGATGTTCATCGACCTGGGATCGGGCCTGCCCAACGTCAAGGCCGGCAAGCTGCGCGTGCTGGCCGCCGCCACACCCGAGCGCGTGACGGTGCTGCCGGACGTCCCGACGATGGCCGAACAGGGCGTGGCCAATTTCACGGCCTACGCCTGGCAAGGCCTGGTCGGCCCGGCCGGCCTGCCGGAAGCCGTCGTCAAGAAGCTGTCGACCGACCTGGACGCCACGCTCAAGTCGCCCGCGGTCTCGCAGAAGATGCTGGACATGGGCGTCATCCCCATGCCGATGTCGGCGCAGGACTTCAAGACGTATGCCGATCAGGAGCGCAGCGCCTGGGCCGACGTCATCAAGAAGGCGAACATCAAGCTGGAGTGATCGCTCCGGCGTCATCCGGCACGGCAAAAAGCCGCGGTCGACTGACCGCGGCTTTCTTCATGGGCGTGCTCGGTACGGTGTCAGACACCCGGCGCAGACAGTCCCCGTTTGCCGTGGCGACTCGTCGGGTGCCCGACACTAGTTGGCCGCGCCAAACGGCGTTCCGACGCCCGAATCACCCCGCTACGACAGGAATCTGCCGCGGCTGCGCCTCACGCACGCGCGGAATGCGCAGCGTCAGAAGGCCCTGCTTCAGGCTCGCGCTGATCTGCGCGCGATCGAACTCCTGTCCCAGCCGGAACGCCCGGCGAAAGAGCGGCGCGCGCATTTCACCCAGCACCAGCCGCAGGTCGCTCGGCGTCTCGACCGAGGCCTCGCCCTCGATCTGCAGCACGTCGGCCTCGACGTTGATGCGCAGCCTTTCCTTGGACACGCCCGGCAGGTCCGCAAGCAGCGTGATGCCTTCCTTGTCCTCGTAGATGTCCACGGCCGGCACGGTCACCCCGCGTCCGTCGCGCTTTTCGGAGACGGCCGCTTCGGCGGGCACGGTCAGGTCTTTGCGTTCATTCATGATCGTTACTCCTATGCGGTTGCGTTGGCGGGTCACTGCACGGTCACGGTGCGCGGCTTGGCCGATTCCTTACGCTTGACCGAAATGGCCAGGCAGCCGTCCGTGTAACGCGCCTGCACATTGTCCGGATCGGCGTCGGCGGGCAGCTCGATGACGCGCGTGTAACGGCCCTGCGTACGCTCGCGCGCGTAGTAGCGGGCGCCTTCGGGCAGGTCCTGCGGCTTGCGCTCGCCGCTGATGGTCAACAGGCTTTTTTCGATCGACACGTTCAAGCCTTCCGGATCCACGCCGGGAATGAACGCGACGACTTCGATCGAATCGCCGGACACCCCGACGTTGACGGGCGGAAAGTACCCCTGGGGCGTGGCGCGCAAGGCGGCGGGCACCCCAGCGCCGCGCAGCACGCGGCCCATGTGTTCCTGAATGGCGTCGAAGGCCGACGCGAAGCCGCTGTCGTTGAACGGAAAGTTGCTCATGAAGGTCTCCTCGGATCAAAAAAGGGACTGATGCAGACGCGCCACAATCGCCACCACCGCGACCGCACGTCTGATCGCTTCAGTGCCAAGTATGGGAGCGGTTTTTGGAGTTTCAAGGGGGCTTTTTTTCATGTGAAACCAGGAGCAAAAGCCTCAATTTCGACAGCCCAACAGCTGTCGTGCGCGACCTATGGCCGCTTCGTCCCGCGAAACTTCGGCCCGCTGATTTCGATAAGCCTGCGCGCATTCTCCAGCTCTTTTTGCAGCACCTCGGCATCGGGTAGCACGGTGCGGTAGTTGGCGGCCATGACCTTCGTCGGCAATCCCTCCAGCGCGTAACGAGCCAGGGCTTGCCCCTTGTCGGCACATAAGATCAGGCCGACCGGGGGATTCTCATCGGTGTACGCCCAATGCGCTTTGGCGTAGTTGCAATACATGTGCATCTGACCCACGTCGGCGTGGGTCAGACTGCCCAGCTTCAGATCGATGATGACAAGGCAGCGCAGCTTGCGATGGAACAACAACAGATCCACGCGATACCACGTCTGATCAATCCGCAGTCTGCGCTGGCGACCGACAAAGGCGAATCCTTCACCGAGTTCAAGCAGGAAGTCTTCAAGCCGCTGCACTAAGGCCGCTTCCAGATCAGACTCCGAGTATTCGTCCTTGAGGTTCAGAAATTCCAGGACATAGGGGTCCTTGATCGCGTCGTCAGGCGTCACCAGGTCCTGCGGCGTCAGCGCCCCACCCCTCGCCAACATACCGGCCTTCTCTTTGGACAGCATGGTGCGCTCATAGAATTGGCTGCCGATCTGTCGGTCGAGCTGACGCACGCTCCAACCGCCCCGCAACGCTTCATCTTCATAGAATTGGCGCGCAGAAGCATTCTTTACCGCCATCAGACGGACATACGCCGACCAAGGCAGTTGAAATAACGGCACGTGGCCTGTGAGGCCGAATTTCCGAGACGATGTCTCGGAAATTGGTGGCGTGGGATACACAAGAAAGAACTGACGCATGTTCTCCAGGTTGTCCGGGCTGAAGCCCCGGCCGAAGCGCTGGCTCAGGTCCGCGGACAGCCGAGAGATCAGTTGCTCACCGTAGCCGGCGCGCCTCTTGCCCTTCTGCTCTGCCTGCACGATGCGGCGGCCGATCTCCCAGTAGCTGGCCGTCATCAAGGCGTTGACACTGCGCGCGGCAACCTGACGCGTTGCGTCCAGCAGTTCGACAATGCCACCGTGTATTCCTGCATAGCCGACCGGCGGGGGAATTGCCGTCCTCCCCGCTGCAGCAGTCTTTCTGGTCACGCCCACGCCTCCTCGAAACCGCCCAATCCGCCGGCATACCGGATGTTCGGTCCAATACGCGGCCAGGCGCCACTCTAGCGCCCGGCTCGCATGGAAACGGACGAGACGAGACCATTTTGTCCACCCGTTCAGCGCGGCAGCGCGTAGTGGAGTCAACGCGACGTCCCTCTGCATTGCGCGACGCAAAAAAAAACCGCGGCCATCGCTGGCCGCGGTTCTCGATTGCGCAGGGCGCGGATTACACAAGGACTCGTTCGATCCCGCCCGCGTTGGCGCGGCGCACGTAGTCTTCCATCCAGCCTTCGCCAAGAATGTGGCGCGCCATCTCGACCACGATGTAGTCGGCTTCCATGCCGGTGTCGCCCTCGTAGCGCGACAGGCCCTGCAGGCACGACGGGCAAGAAGTCAGGACCTTCACGTCGCCCGTGAAGCCGTCGCTGCGGATCGCGGCATCGCCCTTCTGCAGCTCTTCCTGCTTGCGAAAGCGCACCTGCGTGGAGATGTCGGGACGGCTGACCGCCAGCGTGCCCGACTCGCCGCAGCAGCGGTCGCTCTTGATCGCGCCATCGCCCACCAGCGCGCGCACGGTCTTCATGGGTTCCTGCAGCTTCATCGGCGTGTGGCAGGGGTCGTGGTACATGTAGCGCACGCCCTTGGCACCTTCCAGCTTGATGCCCTTTTCCAGCAGGTATTCGTGGATGTCGATCAGCCGGCAGCCCGGGAAGATCTTTTCAAATTCATAGCCGGCAAGCTGGTCGTAACAGGTGCCGCAGCTGACCACCACGGTCTTGATGTCCAGGTAGTTCAGCGTGTTGGCGACGCGGTGGAACAGCACCCGGTTGTCGGTGATGATCTGCTCGGCCTTGTCGGTCATGCCGTTGCCACGCTGGGGATAGCCGCAGCACAGGTAGCCGGGTGGCAGCACGGTCTGCACGCCGGCGTGCCACAGCATCGCCTGCGTGGCCAGGCCCACCTGCGAGAACAGGCGCTCGGAACCGCAGCCCGGGAAGTAGAACACCGCTTCCGTGTCGGCCGTGGTGGCCTTGGGGTCGCGGATGATCGGCACGTAGTTCGCGTCTTCGATGTCGAGCAACTTGCGCGCGGCCTGCTTGGGCAGCCCGCCCGGCATCTTCTTGTTCACGAAGTGCACCACCTGCTCGCGCAGCGGCGGCTTGCCCACCGTGGCCGGCGGCTTGGCCGTCTGCTTCTTGACCAGGCCCGAGAACAGGTCGTGCGCGGCGCGCTGCACCTTGTAGCCCACGCCCACCATCGCCTTGCGGGTGGCGTTGATGGTGGCCGGATCCTTGGCGTTCAGGAAGAACATGGCGCTGGCCGTGCCCGGGTTGAACGACTTGCGGCCCATGCGGCGCAGCACGGCGCGCATGTTCATCGACACGTCGCCGAAGTCGATGTCGACCGGACAGGGGTTGTAGCACTTGTGGCAGACGGTGCAGTGGTCGGCAACGTCTTCGAACTCTTCCCAGTGCTTCAGGCTGACGCCGCGGCGGGTCTGCTCTTCGTACAGGAAGGCTTCGACCAGCAGCGACGTGGCCAGGATCTTGTTGCGGGGCGAGTACAGCAGGTTCGCGCGCGGCACGTGCGTGGCGCACACCGGCTTGCACTTGCCGCAGCGCAGGCAGTCCTTGATCGATTCCGAAATGGCGCCGATGTCGCTCTGCTGCATGATCAGCGACTCGTGGCCCATCAGGTTGAAGCTGGGCGTCCAGGCGTGGCGCAGGTCCGCGCCGGGCATGAGCTTGCCGGCGTTGAAGTGGCCATTCGGGTCGACGCGGCGCTTGTAGTCCTGGAACGGGGCCAGCTCGGCCTCGGTCAGGAACTCGTACTTGGTCAGGCCGATGCCGTGTTCGCCGGAGATCACGCCGTCCAGGTCGCGGGCGATCTGCATGATGCGCTCGACGGCCGCGTGGGCCTCGCGCAGCATTTCGTAGTCGTCCGAGTTGACCGGGATGTTGGTGTGCACGTTGCCGTCGCCGGCGTGCATGTGCAGCGCGACGAACACACGGCTCTTGAGCACCCGGGCGTGAATGGCGACGAGTTCGTCGACGATCTTCTTGTAGGCCGCGCCCGAGAACGCGCGCTGCAGGCCCGCCAGCACCTCGGTCTTCCAGGAGACCCGGATGGTGCGGTCCTGCACCACGTCAAAAACGCGTGCGCCGGGCTGTGCGGCCAGGCGTTGGGTCAACGTGGTGCGCAGTTCGCCAAGACCCAGTCCGTCCAATTGCGGCAGCGCCTCGCCCAGCGGCAGGTCCAGGTTGTCCAGCAACCATTGCCAGCGCTGGCGCGTGGCGGCGATCAGTTCGATGGCCTGACGCGTGCGCTCGGCCAGCGCTTCGGCGCGGGTGGTTTCGATGTCGGCATCGTCGATCTTGCCCACCGGCAGCGGCGTGCACAGATAGGCGTCAAGTTCCCCCAGCAGCTTGAGCTTGTTGCTCGTGGAGAGCTCGATGTTGATGCGTTCGATGTGGTCCGTGTATTCGCCCATGCGGGGCAGCGGGATCACAACGTCTTCGTTGATCTTGAAGGCGTTGGTGTGACGGGCGATCGCGGCGGTGCGCGAGCGGTCCAGCCAGAATTTCTTGCGCGCCTCGGGGCTGACGGCCACAAAGCCTTCGCCGTGGCGCGTGTTGGCCAGGCGCACGACCTCGCTGGCGGCCGCGGCCACCGCGTCGTCGTCATCGCCGACGATGTCGCCGATCAGGACCATCTTGGGCAGCACGCCGCGCTTGCTCTTGGTGGCGTAGCCCACCGCACGCAGATAGCGTTCGTCCAGGTGCTCCAGGCCGGCCAGGATGGCGCCGCGCGCCTTGCCTTCGCCGTCCAGGTAACCCTTGACCTCGACGATCGACGGGATGGCGTCGCGCGCCTGCCCGAAAAATTCCATGCAGACGGTGCGCGTGTGGCGCGGCATGCGGTGCAGCACCCAGCGCGCCGACGTGATGAGACCGTCGCAGCCTTCTTTCTGAATGCCGGGCAGGCCCGCCAGGAACTTGTCCGTGACGTCCTTGCCCAGGCCTTCCTTGCGGAACACACGGCCCTGGATTTCCAGCGTCTCGGTCTTGAGCAGGCGTTCGCCGGGCTTGCCCTTGCCGTCGAACCACTTGAGCTCGAAGCGGGCCACTTCCACGTCATGGATCTTGCCCATGTTGTGGTCCAGGCGCGTGACTTCCAGCCAGTTGCCGTCCGGATCGACCATGCGCCACCAGGCCAGGTTGTCCAGCGCGGTGCCCCATAGCACGGCCTTCTTGCCGCCGGCGTTCATGGCGATGTTGCCGCCCACGCACGAGGCCTCGGCGGACGTCGGGTCCACGGCGAACACAAAGCCGGCCGCCTCGGCCGCTTCGGACACGCGCTTGGTGACCACGCCGGCGCCGGCGTGGATGACCGCGACGGGCTCGGTGAGGCCGGGCAGGATACAGGACTCGACCTTGCCCAGCTTGTCGAATTTCTCGGTGTTGATGACCGCCGACTTCCAGGTCAGCGGAATGGCGCCGCCGGTGTACCCGGTGCCGCCGCCGCGCGGCACGATGGTCAGGCCCAGTTCGATACAGGCGGTGACCAGCGCGGCGATCTCGTCCTCGGTGTCGGGCGTGAGCACGACGAAGGGATATTCCACGCGCCAGTCGGTCGCATCGGTAACGTGCGACACGCGCGACAGGCCGTCGAACTTGATGTTGTCGCGCGCCGTGATGCGGCCCAGCACCTTCTGGGCCTGCTTGCGCATCATGGCGGTCTGGTCGAACTCGCCTTCGAAGGCGGCAATGGCCGAACGCGCCCGGGCCAGCAGCCCGACCACCTTCTCGTCGCGATGCGGATCGTGGCCGGCTTCGGCGGGCGCGCCCGGTTCGCGGCGCTTGTCGATTTCGCCCAGGCGGTGATGCAAGGCCTCGATGAGCTGCTTGCGGCGCTTGGGATTGTCGAGCAGGTCATCCTGCAGGTAAGGGTTGCGGCGCACGACCCAGATATCGCCCAACACTTCGTAGAGCATCCGGGCGGAACGGCCCGTGCGGCGCTCGCCGCGCAGATCGCTCAGCAGGCTCCAGGCATCTTCGCCCAGCAACCGGCCCACGATTTCGCGGTCGGAAAACGACGTGTAGTTGTAGGGGATTTCGCGCAATCGCGCGGGTGCGGCGGGCGGCATCGCCCCGTTCAAGATGTGGCTGGCGAGTGGGGCGTTCATGGCGGCAAGAGGGGGCCCTTAAAAAAGTATTTTATGCCATTGTCCCGACCTGGCCCCGAATAACCCGGGCAAGCCGTGCAAAAGCGCATCGGGGACGACGTGTCTCGTCCCCGTTTAAGTGTGGCGTCAGCGCTAGATTTTGCCCGGGAAGAACCAGAGCAGGCCGGCAGTCATGAACAGATAACGCATGAATTTGCCGATGGCCATGTAGAAGACGCAGGGCCAGAAGGACAGGCGCAACCAGCCCGCGACGGCGCACAAGGGGTCACCCACTGCGGGCAACCAGGACAAGAGCAGCGCCGGCGGCCCCATCCGATGCAGCCAATCGTGGGCGCGCTCGTTCCAGCGTCCGCGCATCCGGCCGCCTTCGGTGGCCTTGGGATGCGGATGGGGGTGCTTTTCCTTCCAGCGCTCGACCGCTTTCTCCGCGCCCAGCCCCATCGCGTAGCTGATGGCCCCGCCCACGGTGTTGCCGGCCGTCGCCACCAGGACGGCGGGCCAGAACATGTCCGGCGATAGCTTGATATAGCCGAACACCGCCGGCTCGGAGCCCAGCGGCAGCAGGGTCGCGGACACGAGCGAGACGGTGAAGATGGCCGGCAGGCCTACCGAGGGCAGCGCCAGCACCCCCAAGAGCCAATGAACTGCGGATAAGAGACTTTCTTCCATGGTTGCGGCAGTGTAGCCGCGGGAAACCGGGAAGGCGACAGGCATTCCCTGCAATAATCCTGGCCAGTCCCCACTCTTGCCCTGTCGCGCGGTCCATGTCCACTGATTATCTGAAACGCATCCTGACTTCCAAGGTTTACGACGTTGCGGTCGAATCCCCGCTCGAGGCAGCGCCCCTGCTGTCGCAGCGGATGTCGAACACGATGTTGCTCAAGCGCGAGGATACCCAGGCGGTGTTCAGCTTCAAGCTGCGCGGCGCCTACAACAAGATGGCCAACCTGAGTCCGGCGGCCCGCAACCGCGGCGTCATCGCGGCCTCGGCCGGCAACCACGCGCAGGGCGTCGCGCTGGCGGCCAGCCGCCTGGGCTGCCGCGCCGTGATCGTCATGCCCACGACCAGCCCGCAGGTCAAGATCGATGCCGTGCGCCGCCTGGGCGGCGAGGTCGTGCTGGCCGGCGAGAGCTTTTCGGATGCCTACGCGCACGCGCAGGTGCTGGAAAAGAAAGAGAAGCTGACCTTCGTCCATCCCTTCGACGATCCCGACGTGATCGCCGGCCAGGGCACCGTCGGCATGGAAATCCTGCGCCAGCACCCCGGCCACATCGATGCGATCTTCGTGGCCATCGGCGGCGGCGGCCTCATTGCCGGGGTCGCGGCGTACATCAAGCAGCTGCGCCCCGAGATCAAGATCATCGGCGTGCAGACCGAGGACTCCGACGCCATGCTGCGCAGCGTGCGCGCGGGCCGGCGCGTCCAGCTGAACGACGTCGGCCTGTTCTCGGACGGCACGGCGGTCAAGATGGTGGGGGCCGAGACCTTCAAGCTGGCGCGCAAGTACGTGGACGATTACGTGGTGGTCAACACCGATGCGATCTGCGCGGCCATCAAGGACGTCTTTCAGGACACGCGCAGCGTGCTGGAGCCGGCCGGCGCGATGGCGGTGGCAGGCGCCAAGCAGTACGCGGCCGAGCACAACCTCAAGAACAAGACGCTCGTCGCCATTGCCTGCGGCGCGAACATGAACTTCGACCGGCTGCGCTTCGTGGCCGAACGCGCCGAGGTCGGCGAAATGCGCGAGGCCGTCTTCGCGGTCACCATGCCCGAGCAGCGCGGGAGCTTCCGCCGCTTCTGCGAACTAGTGGGCGAACGCAGCGTCACCGAATTCAACTACCGCATCTCGGACGCGGATCGCGCCCACGTGTTCGTCGGCATCCAGGTCTCGTCCGCCGCGGAACCGGACAAGATCGCCGCGAACTTCCGCCGGCACGGATTCGACACGCTGGATCTGACTCACGACGAAATGGCCAAGACCCACCTGCGCCACATGGTGGGCGGCCGCTCGGCGCTGGCGCGAAACGAATTGCTGTACCGCTTTGAATTTCCCGAGCGTCCGGGCGCGCTGATGCGCTTTCTGAACGCGATGAATCCCGACTGGAACATCAGCCTGTTCCATTACCGCAACCAGGGCGCCGACTATGGCCGCATCCTGATCGGCATCCAGGTGCCGCCCGCGGACAAGAAGCTGTTCCGCAACTTCGTGGCGGAATTGGGTTATCCCCACTGGAACGAAACCGACAACCCGGCCTACAAGCTCTTCCTGTAGTTCCGGCGCTGCAATGCGAGAGGGCCTCCTTGCGGAGGCCCTTCCCTTCTGGGCGCAAGTCACGCCCGGCCGGACCCAATGTAGGGGGGGTTCGCTGTCACTCGGCGGTCCACGGAGAATGGCCCGCGCATTCAGCAAGGTCCGGCCGGACGCGCTGTTGCTTAGAAACGGTGACGCAGGCCGACGGCAACTGCCGTATCGGTGGCATCGTGCTGGAACGCGTAGTTGTCGCCATAAGAGGCGTACGCGTACAGGTTCGTGCGCTTGGTGAACTCGTAGGTATAGCCAAGGCTGTACACGTTGAACGTTGCGTCGTCACCCGTCAGCTTGTCATTGCTGGCGGTGGCGCGCTGCCACGAGCCGAACACGGCGTGGCGGCCCAGCGGCACGGTGGCGCCGATCATGTACGAGTTGGCGCGGAAGCCGTCGGCCAGCTTGAACGAACCCAGCTTGTTCATGCCGTCAGGCGTGGTGCCCATGTTCTGGCCGATGAACCAGCCATCGCGGGTCTGGCCAAAGGCGGCGGCCAGCTTCACGACTTCAAAGTCGTACGAACCGCCGACGATGTATTCCTGAATGCGCGCCGCATCCTTGCCGCCGACGCGGTCGTTGGACGGGTTGAAGCGATCGTAGGCGGCGGCCAGGTTCAGCGGGCCGTTGACGTACTGCACGCCGGCGGTGATCACACGGTTGTTGTTGCCCGTGGCAAAGCCCTTCTGCGTCGAATCGGTAACGGTGTCGTCCGCACTGAACGCATAACCCAGGCCGACCTTCAGGCCGCCCAGGCTGGGGGTCTGATACAGGACCATGTTGTCCAGGCGCATCGTGTTGGCGCTGCCGAACGTGGTGCCCATGTTGGCGTTGTTGTAGCTGATCGAGAACGGGTCGATCGAGCCGAAGTACTTCGAGGCCAGGTTGGTCTGACGGCCGAATTCCAGACGGCCCCACGAATCGCTGTCCAGGCCAACGGTGGCCTGACGTCCGAACAGGCGATTGCTCTGCAGCGAGTTGCCGTTCAGGGGACCGAAGCCGCCTTCCAGCGTGAAGACCGCGCGCAGGCCGTCGCCCAGGTCTTCCGTGCCGCGCAGACCGAAGCGCGAACCGCTGCTCACGCCCTGCACCGCACCAATGCGGCTCTGCGAGTCGCCCTTGAACTTCACTTTTTCGTAGCCAAGGCCAGCATCGATCAAACCGTACAGCGTCACGGAATCGGCGGCCTGCGCGGCGCCGGCAAAGCCGGTCAGCAACGCGACGGCCAAAAACGTCTTCTTCATTTGAAACCCCAAAATGGCGAGATGAAAGGCGCACTGCTTGGCGCCGCAAGACCGCGGAACCTCGCATGCCGCTGCGTCCAATCGCGCGGCTGATGCACTGAAGGTAGTGTCCGGCTTGTAGCAGTTCGTAGTAACCCGGATTTCGACGAACTACTTTCCATGGTTGGGATAATGACGCGCCCCTGAAGGCGCGCGGCGTCACTTGGCGCCTGCTAACACCTTGATCTCAAATATGAATTATTGCTCGCATCGCGCTTTCACATCACCGGATCGGCCGTGCGGCGCGCGTCCTGGCGGGAAACAGATGTAGCGGGAGCGGAACAGTTTTTGCAGCGTAAATGCCACACGAATTCAGCCGCCGCACAAAAAGCAGGACACAAAAAAACCCCTCGGCGTCACAAGGGGTTCTTTCGGTGACCTTCCGGGCGGCTGGATAGCCGGTTTTGAATCAGCGGCCCTTGGGCGGGTAATCCAGTTCGCCGAACGTGTATTCGCCGCGCGCCTTGGCGTCGGCCAGTTCCTGGCGAACTTCCGCACGGGTCTTGCCGGCGGTCTGCGAGACGGCCTTGGGCGGATAGTCGAGTTCAGCGCTCGTCACCTGGCCTGCGGCCTTGGCAGTTTGCAGTTCCTGCTGAACCTGTTCGCGCGACAGGCTGGTGGTCTGAGGGGCAGCGGGCGGATAGTCCAGTTCGCCGAACGTGACGGTGCCCGCGGCCTTGGCGGCTTGCAGTTCCTGCTGGACTTGTTCACGCGTCTTGCCATCGGCGTGAGCGGCGGACATGCCAACCAGAGTTGCGGTAACCATGAGTGCGGTTGCTAGGGCTTTCATTGCGATGACTCCATCCTAAACGTTGCACATCGTCTTGCGCCAGGCTGGCGGGCTCGATATGACAATTTGATTGCTGGGACGAAGTATCTGGCGATTGGCGCTAAGTAAAAACCCTTAATTTGGGGAACATATTTGCACGGATGGGACAATTGCGTGCCGAATCCGGGTCATGGCTCTATGTGGAACGGGCCCGCAATGGTTGCGCAGGATGATGCCAAACCTCGCATTTGTTCAGTTTCCCGCAAGGTGGGTATCGCAATATGAAGCCCCCACGCGATGGAATTGTTGTTCAAAGTGGAGAAATAGACATTTCTACTGGCGGGACAATAATTCCATTTATCATACGAATCTGCCAGAAATGGAAACTTGAGTCTCGAGGACATTCATGGACATTCAGCTTAACGACATCGCGCTATTCGTCGAGGTCGCCAAGCGCAAGAACTTCAGCCACGCCGCCGAAGCCTTGAATATCCCGACCTCCACGCTCTCGCGCCGGGTCAGCGAACTGGAACGCAGCGTGGGCATGCGGCTGCTCAACCGCAGCACCCGCAAGATCGATCTGACCGAAGCCGGCGCCATCTACTTCGAACGTTGCCGCCATATCGTCGAAGAGGCGCGCATCGCGCACGACCAACTGCTGGACATGGCCGTGCAGCCCAAGGGCCGTCTGCGGATCTCGCTGCCGACCAGCCTGGCGCAATTGTTCCTGCCCGCCGTGATCCGCGAATTTCGCGAACAGCATCCGGATATCGAATGCGACTTCGATCTGAGCATGCGCCCGATCGATCCCATCAGTAATCCCTTCGACCTGATCCTACGTTTCGGGCAGCAGCCCGATTCCAGCCTCATCTCGCGCAAGATCGTGCTGATGGCGCACCAGCTCTATGCGTCGCCCGAGTATCTGGCCCGCCACGGCGAACCGCGGGTACCGGCGGACCTGACCCACCACGAATGCCTGCGCCCCACCATGCGCGAGGAATCGTCCTTCTGGATGCTCCATTCGGGCGACAAGGTCGAGCGCGTGCAGGTGTCTGGCCGCCTGTCGGCCAATAACGTGGGGATGCTGGGACGATTGGCCGGTCAGGGGTTGGGCATCACGCCGCTGCTGGTGTTCGACGCGATGGAGCGCGCCATCAAGCAGACGGGGTTGGTGCGCGTGTTGCCGGAGTGGAGCCTGACGCCCCTGCCCTTGTTTGCGCTGCTGCCCTCGCGCATGCTGCCGGCCAAGACCAAGGCTTTTCTGGATTTCATCCAGCCCCGCTTGTCTGACGCCTGAGGAAGGTGCGCAGGGCGGCCTTCTGCGAAGGAGGCGGCTGATGCCGTACCGCTACGGCGTCGTGTCCGCGCCGTACTGACAGACCGTGTAGAGCGGCGTGCCGGTGGCAGCCACCTTGGCGGACCCGCCCAGATCCGGCAAATCAATGATCGCGGCGGCTTCCACAACGTTGGCGCCCAGGCGCTGCAGCAGCTTGATGGCCGCGAGCATGGTGCCGCCCGTGGCGATCAGATCGTCCACCAGCAGGACACGCTGGCCCGTCCGGACCGAATCCGTGTGCATTTCGACGGCCGCGTTGCCGTATTCGAGCGAGTATTCCTCTGCCACCGTGCGGTAAGGCAGCTTGCCCTTTTTGCGCACGGGCACGAAGCCCAGGTTCAGTTCATAGGCCAGCACGCTGCCCACGATGAAACCGCGCGCGTCCACACCCGCCACCAGATCCAGGCGCTGGCGCATGTAGCGATAGACGAAGAGATCGATCAGGACGCGGAACGCACGCGGATCCTGCAGCACCGGCGTGATATCGCGGAACGTGACACCGGGTTGGGGCCAGTCCGGAACGCTGCGGATGGTGCGCCGGATGAACTCGGCGTTGTCGGTCTGCATGGATACGGCCCTGAGTGAATTGAAGCAAGGCGAACTATAACCGCGCCGCCGCGCTTAAGCCAGGATTGCCGCATGCGATGACATGTCATGCAGTCGACCGTTGCGCAACACATGGCAACGGTGCACCGCGCCCTCGGGCAGGGCCGCGTGCGTGGCCAGCACCACGGTGCGTCCGCGCACCGCGTGTTCCAGGTCCGCAAAGAATGCCGCTTCGGCCGCGCCATCCAATCCCGCGGTCGGCTCGTCCAGCACGATGACCGCGGCGGGCGCCAGCAACGCCCGGGCCAGGCACAGGCGCCGCGCTTGCCCGGCCGACAGCTGCGAGCCGGTTTCGCCAGCCCAGGTGTCCAGGCCATCGGGCAGACCGCGCACGAAATCACCGAGTCTTGCTGCATCCAGCGCCTGCCACAGCGCGCCATCGTCGGCGTCGGGATTGCCGATCAACAGGTTCGTGCGCAGCGTGCCCAGAAACAGGGGCGAATCCTGCGAAAGCAGGACGATCCGCCGGTGCCAGTCGGCCTGCGCACATTCGCGCGCATCGCATCCGCCGAAGCGGACCTGCCCTGCCTGCGGATCTTCAAGCCTTAGGATCAGATGCAGCAGCGTGGATTTCCCCGCGCCGCTTGGGCCCAAGATGGCCACGCGTTCGCCCGGTTCGATTCGCAGGTTGATGTCTTTCAGCACCCGCACGCTATCGCCGGCGGCGCGGGCCGGATAGGCGAAGCCGACACCATCCAGTTCCAGCGCGCCGCTGTGGGGCAAGGGGCGCGGCACCGCCGGATCCTGCATGTCGGGTTCGCATTGCGTGACCTCGCGGATGCGCGCGGCGGCCGACATCGCGGATCCCATCCGCGATGCGCCCCGCATGATCGGACCGGCGACCTCGAAAATGCCGATGACGGCCAGCAGCAAGCCCGCCAGGACGGGGGCTTCGATCCGCCCCGCCTCATGCGCGGCAAGCCCAAACCACAACAGCGCCATCACCGCCACGCCCGCGGCCACCTGCAGGAACCATTGCCCGCGCACCGCCACCCGCGCCTGGCTGCGGCGCGCCTGGGCGCTGGCTTGGCACAGACGCTCGAAATGCGCCAGCGTCTCGGCCTGGGCATTCAGGGCCACCATGTCGGCGTGGCCGTCAACCGCATCCAGCGTGGCGGCGCGTAGCCCCGCCGCGCTTTCCTGCGCGGCCGCGCCTGGCTTGCGCGCCGCACGCAGCAGCCACAGGGGCACGATCACGCACGCCGTCAACAGCGCCAGCGCAAAGACCAGCGCCGCCGCGGGGACCCATTGCCCCAGCACAGCGGTCAGCACCGCGCCGGCAACGATGGCGGTGGCCAGCGGCGCCAGCACAAACAGAAAGACCGTATCCAGCGCATCGACGTCGTTCGTCATGCGGGCGACCAGATCGCCGCTGCGATAACGCGCAAGCTGGCGCGGCGTCAGCCGGATCAGCGCCGAAAACACCAAGGCGCGCAGATCCGCCAACAAGCGCAGCGTGGCGGCATGACCGACCACCCGGTCGGCATAGCGCGACACGATCCGCAGGAAGGACAGTCCCCGCACCAGCGCGGACGGCGCAAACAGGTTGAAGACGCTGCCGGCGCCGGCCAGGAACGCGCCCGTCAGGAACCAGCCCGACACGCCCAGCAGTCCCACGCCGGCGGCCACGGTCGCCAGCGCACAGAACAATGCGAGCAAAAGCCCGCCTTTGCGGCGTGCGTATAGCGGCAGGAGCAACAGCAGATTCTTCATGCGTCTTCCACGCCGCCGGCGGCGATGCGCGCCACGCGCGGCAAGCGTGCGGCCACAGCGGGCGCGTGCGTCGCCAGCACCAAGGTGCGGCCAGCGGCAAATTGCAGAATCTCATCCAGCACGCGGGCCTGCGTCGCGTCGTCCAGGTGGGCGGTGGGTTCGTCCAGCAGGATAAGCCCCGGATCGCGCAGGAACAGGCGGGCCAGCGCCACGCGCTGCGCCTGCCCGCCGGACAAGCCGTGGCCGCGGCTGCCCAGCACGGTATCCAATCCTTGCGGCAGGTCCTGCGCGAATTCCAGCACGCAAGCGCGGCGCGCGGCATCCTCGACCTGCGCATCCGTGGCGCCGGGCCGGCCCAGCCGGATGTTGTCGGCGATCGATCCGGCCAGCAATTGCGGCCGCTGGCCGATCAGCGCCACACGCTGGCGCAAGGCGGTCTCGTCCCATTGCGCCAGCGGCAGGCCATCGATGCGAATATCGCCGTCGGCGGGCCGCAGGCGCGCCATGGCCTCGATCAGGGTGGACTTGCCGATACCGCTCGCGCCCATCAGCGCCATGTGCTCGCCGGGCGCGAGCACAAGCGCCGCATCGGCCAGCACTGCGTGGCCGCGGCCCGGCGCCTCGACCCGCAAGCCATCAATGGCAACCGCGGCGCCCTTGCCGGCATGCGCGAGCTTGCCGCCCAAATCGGGCGCTGCTTCGGCCTCGGCTTGCGGCAGGCCATCGAACAGGACGGCAATTTGCGTGACGGCGGCCAGCGCCGTCGCGCGATCGTGATAGTGGGCGGCAAACTGGCGCAGCGGCGCGTAGACCTCGGGCGCCATCAACAGGCAGAACAGCCCGGCCTGCAGCGTCAGCGGCGACCAGCGCATGTCCAGAAATCCCAGGTAAGTCAGGCCGATGTAGACCGCAATGCCCGCCACGCCCAACGCGGCAAAAAATTCCAGTACGGCCGAGGACAGAAACGCGATGCGCAGCACCGACATCGTCCGCTGGCGCAGCGCATCGCTGGCGGCCACGACGGACTGGGCCTCGGCCTGCGCGCGCCCATACAGCTTCAGCGTGGACAGCCCGCGCAACCGGTCCGCGAAAAACCCCGACAGCCGGGCGAACGCACGCAGGTGGCGGCGGCTGGCGCCTTGCGCGCCCCACCCCACCAGCGCCATGAAGAGCGGAATCAGCGGCGCCGTGATCAGCAACACCAAACCCGCAATCACGTCGACGGGCAGCAGCACCACCGCGAATGCCACCGGCAGCATCGCGGCCGCGGCCATCGCGGGCAGATACTTCGCAAAGAATCCATCCAGCGCCTCGACCTGGTCGACCACCGCGCTCGCCAGTTCACCCGACGTTTTGCCGCGGCTCCAGTAAGGGCCTTTTTGCACCAGCCGCAGGAACAGCGACTGGCGAACGTGGCGCTTGATGCGCTCGGAGGCATCCGCGCCGGCGCGCTCGCCCGCCCAGGCGATGCACGCGCGCAGCAGCATCAGCCCCGCAATACCGGCGATGCCGCCCAGCAGTTCATGCCGCGGCACGCCGCCAACGATCGCCGAGTCCAGCACGCTGGCAAGAAGCCAGGCCTGCACGACGAGCAATGCGCCGCTGACCAGCGGCGCGGCGCCCGCCACGATCAGCGGATACCGCGCCGTTCTGGCCAGTCCCATCAGCCACCGCGACTGTTCGCGCGGCGGCTTCTGCAGGGACGCCGACGGGTCGTGCTCGAGGCTGCTTGCGCCGCCGCTCACTCGACGTCGCGGCTGGCGCGCGGGTCATGGGTCTGACCTTCGCGCAGCTCGAACCACATCGCATTGAGAATGGCGAATGCGCACGCCAGGCCAAGGCCGAGAATCCACGAGAAATACCACATGGACGAGGCTCCTTTATCAGTACGAGTTGGGCGTGTCGCCCACCGAATCATGGGTGACCTTGCCGCGCATGACGCGGTACACCCAGCCGGTGTAGACGGTCACGATCGGCAGGAAGATGGCCACGGCAATCACCATGATCCACAGCGTCAGGTGGCTGGACGAGCCGTCCCAGATGGTCAGGCCGGCCTTCGGATTGGTCGAGGACGGCATGATGAACGGAAAGAGCGAGAAGCCCACCGTCAGGATCACGCCGGCGATCGACGCCGAGGACGACAGGAATGCCAGCATGTTGGCGCGCACGGTCAGCAGCAGCGCCGCCAGCACCGCGCCGGCCACGCCCAGCGCGGGCGCGATCCACATCCACGGCCACTTCGCGTAGTTGGCCATCCAGGCGCCGGTCTGCACCGACACGGTCTTTAGCATCGGATCGGACGGCGCGGACATATCGACCGCGCTGGTGATTGCATGACCCGGCACGCCGCCCGCGACCCAGAAGCCGCCGGCCACGAACAGCACTGCCGTCAGCACCGCGCACAGACGGCCCCAGTTGCGAGCGCGCGAGGACACGGGATCATCCGTGCGCCACGCCAGCAGCACCGCGCCATGCATGGCCAGCATCATCACGCTCAGCACGCCTGCAAGCAGGGCGAACGGCATGAACAGCTGGAAGAAGTGCCCTTCGTAGATCGGGCGCAGCGTCACGGCATCGAACGTGAACGGCACGCCCAGCACGATGTTGCCCATCGCCACGCCGAACACCAGCGACGCCACCACACCCGAGAAGCACAGCACGGCGTCCCAGCGATTGCGCCAGCGCGTGCCTTCCATCTTGCTGCGGTACTTGAAGCCCACCGGCCGCAGGATCAGCGCCAGCAGGACCAGCATCATCGCCAGGTAAAAGCCCGAGAACGAGGCGGCATAGAGCAAGGGCCACGCGGCAAAGATGGCGCCGCCCGCGGTGATTAGCCAGACCTGATTGCCTTCCCAGACCGGCCCCACCACGTTGATGACGATGCGCCGCTCGGCGTCGGTCTTGGCGACCACCGGCAACAGCGCCGCCACGCCCAGGTCAAAGCCGTCCATGACGGCAAAGCCGATGAGCAAGGCGCCCAGCAGCACCCACCACACCACGCGCAGCGTGCCGTAATCAAAAGGAATTAGGGTATCCATTTGCGTTTCTCCCCTCAGGCGCGCACGGCGGCGTGGACGGGATCGGCGGCGGCATCACCCGGCGCCGGCCCGTCGGATTTCGGTCCGGCCTTGATGGCATGCAGCATGACCTTCACGCCGATGATGAGCAGGATCGTGTACAGCACCAGGAAGATCGACAGGCTGATGACGAGGTCGGTCATGGTCAGACCCGACGCCGCGTAGTACGTGGGCAGCACGCCTTCGATCACCCAGGGTTGGCGGCCGTATTCGGCGACGAACCAGCCGCTTTCGATGGCGACCCACGGCAGCGGCAGGCTCCACAACGCCACCTTGAGCAGCGCCGGACGCTTGTCCAGGCGGCCGCGCGAGGCAAGCCAGAACGCCACGCCGAAGAACAGTATGAGGTACATGCCCACCGCGACCATGATGCGGAACGCCCAGAAAAGCGGCGCCACGGTCGGCACGGTATCGATCGCGGCTTGCTTGATGTCCGCTTCGGTGACCTTGCTGATGTCGGGCTGATGGCGCTTGACGAGGAGCGCGTAGCCCAGGTCCGGCCAGGTCCTGTCGAACACCATGCGCGCATCCACATCCTTCGGGTTCGCGCGGATCTTCTGCAGGGCCTCGTAGGCCACGATACCGTCGCGGATGCGATTCTCGGCGCGCAGGATCAGGTCATTGATGCCCAGCAGCGGCGTGGTCAGCGAACGCGTGCCGATGATGCCCATGACATAGGGAATCTCGATCGCGAAGTCGTTGCGGCGCTCGGCCTGGTTCGGGATGGCGATCAGGTTGAAGGACGCGGGTGCGGGCTCGGTGTGCCACATGGATTCCATGGCCGCGATCTTCATCTTCTGGTGTTCGGTGGTCAGATAGCCGCTTTCATCGCCCAGCACGACCACCGACAGTGCGCCGGCCAGGCCGAAGCTGGCAGCTACCGCCATCGAGCGCTTGGCAAGGTCGATATGACGGCCGCGCAGCAGATACCACGCACTGATCGACATGACGAACATGGCGCCCGCCACGTAACCGGCGCTGACGGTATGCACGAACTTGGCTTGCGCGACCGGGTTGAAGATGACCGCGGCGAAGTCGGTCATTTCCATGCGCATCGTGTCCGGATTGAAGACCGCGCCGACAGGGTTCTGCATCCAGCCGTTGGCGATCAGGATCCACAGCGCCGAGAAGTTCGTGCCGAAGGCCACCAGCCAGGTCACGGCCAGGTGGCTGACCTTGGACATGCGGTTCCAGCCGAAGAAGAACAGGCCGACGAAGGTGGCTTCCAGGAAGAACGCCATCAGCCCTTCAAGGGCCAGCGGCGCGCCGAAGACGTCGCCCACGTAGTGGCTGTAGTAGGACCAGTTCATGCCGAACTGGAACTCCATCACCACGCCCGTGGCCACGCCCAGCGCGAAGTTGATGCCGAACAGCGTGCCCCAGAACATCGTCATCTTCTTCCAGATGGCGCGTCCGGTCATGACGTACACGCTTTCCATGATGGCCAGGATGAACGACAGGCCAAGCGTGAGCGGCACAAAGATGAAATGGTAGAGCGCAGTCGCGGCGAATTGGAACCGCGAGAGATTCACGACATCGAGATCAATCATGAGGCTGCTCCCAAGGCGTCGACGCGCTGCGGCAACCGGCATGGTTCCCAGGCCGTCTACCGCGCCATGTTAGGGGCGTTGCATACAACTTCATAGAGGTTTCCTGAAAAATCGGGGCGTGATGGGTCAGCCCTTGCCCCGCAATTTGCCGGCGAATCCCAACACCTTCTGAACCTTGGAACCAAGTTTCATGAGGCTTTGCAAAGTTTCGGGCGGCAGCCGTTGAACCTCATCGAACCACCCCGTGGATAGTTCGATGAGCTCCAGCATCTCGGTCATTCGTTGTTGCGCGTAAGCCTCGTCGGGGCCGGACGGCGACTCCAGCAGCGTGTCGCGCAGGAGCGTGAGGGTGGGGTCGACTTCGCGCTTGCGCTTCTCTTCCATGAGGATGCGGAAGATTTCCCAGACGTCCTTGGGGGTCTCGAAGTAGTCGCGGCGGTCACCCACCTGATGCATCAGCTTGACCAGGCGCCAGGACTGCAGCTCTTTCAGCCCGAGGCTGACGTTCGAGCGCGAAAAGCCCAGGGCCTCGGCGATATCGTCGGCGTTCAGCGGCTGCGGCGCGAGAAACAGCAGCGCGTAGATCTGGCCGACGGTGCGGTTCACGCCCCAACGGCTGCCCATTTCACCAAAGTGCAGGACAAATCGTTCGATCTGGGGGGAAAGCGCCATGAGGATCAGCCAGTAACACAGCGAAGGGCTGCACGACACATGCAGTTACTTCGATTTCAGAAATTTCTGAAATTATCGAACAAACGATGAGAAAGCGCAAACCACACTGCGCTCAGGGGCGAAGGCGCAACCGGGCGCCATTCAGGGCGCGGGCAGGCCAAATTAGCCGCCGAACGTGACAGCCATACAACACAAATCGGGGAATAGCGCCCAGCAAAAACGCCACCGGCCGGTTGGCGGGTGGCGTTGATGGGAGGGAAAAAGCGGGGTAACGGCGGGCGCTACCCGGTCCGGGGACAGGCCAGCGTGGACGATCAGCCGGCCTTGACGGTCACGGCGGCCGACACGCGCTTGGCCTTGGCGCGGGCGGCAGCAACGTCTTCCGCCACGGCCAGGCCCACGCCCATGCGGCGCTTGACGAAGGATTCGGGCTTGCCGAAGAGGCGAATGTCCGTGCCGGGCTCGGCAAGCGCCTCGGCCACGCCATGGAACGTCACCGCCCGGGCTTCCACACCGCCATAGATGACGCTGCTGGCGCCCGGCTGGCGCAGGCTGGGGTCGACCGGCAGCCCCAGCAGCGCGCGCGCGTGCAATTCGAACTCGTTCTGCACCTGGGTAATCATGGTGACCATGCCGGTGTCGTGAGGACGCGGGCTGACCTCGGAGAACCAGACCTGGTCGCCCGCCACGAAGAGCTCGACGCCGAAAATGCCCAGTCCGCCCAGCTCGGACGTGACGGCCAGCGCGATGTCGCGCGCACGCTGGAGCGCCGCCGGCGACATGGGATGCGGTTGCCAGCTTTCGACGTAGTCGCCATCCACCTGCTTGTGGCCGATGGGTTCGCAGTAGCGGGTCTCGACCTGGCCGTCGGCGCCGCGGGCCCGTACGGTCAGAAGCGTGATTTCGTAGTCGAAGCGGATGAACCCCTCGACGATGGCGCGGCCGCCCCCGACCCGTCCCCCTTCCTGGGCGTAGCGCCACGCGGAGGCCACGTCGTCGGCGCTCTTGATGACCGACTGGCCCTTGCCCGACGAGGACATGACCGGCTTGATGACGCAGGGATAGCCGATGCCGCCGTCGATGGCCTGGCGCAGCTCGTCCTCGGTGTCGACAAAACGGTAGGGCGAGGTCGGCAGCCCGAGGGTCTCGGCCGCGAGGCGCCGGATGCCTTCGCGATTCATGGTGAGCTGTGCCGCGCGGGCCGTCGGGGTGACCCGCGCCACGCCGGCCGCTTCCAGTTCCACCAGCAAGCTGGTGGCAATGGCCTCGATTTCGGGGACAATAACGTCCGGTTGCTCCGCTTCGATGACCTGCCGCAAGGCCTGCGGGTCGGTCATCGACACCACATGCGCCCGGTGCGCCACCTGATGGCCCGGGGCGTCGGCATACCGATCCACCGCAATGACTTCGACGCCCAGGCGCTGCAGGGCGATGATGACCTCTTTGCCCAGTTCACCGGAACCCAGCAGCATGACGCGGGTGGCCAAGGGGGACAGTGGCGTGCCAAGGACGGGACTGGAAATGCTGGACATGGAGCGGGCCTGGAAGGAAAGTTTGAAAGCCGTTGAAAGACTCGCCAGCATGCCATACGCCCCTGCGCGGGGCAAACTAGCGTACTGCGATTAAAATCCGCCCCATGAACGACCATCCCACCTCTTCGTCCGGCACCGCGCTGGCATCTGCGCGCAGAACGCTTCAGATTGAAAGCCAAGGGCTGCAAGACCTGTCCGCCCGGCTGGACGACAGCTTCACGCGTGTCGTTGACCTGCTGCTCGCCTGCCGCGGACGGGTGGTCGTCAGCGGCATCGGAAAAACGGGACACATCGCCCGCAAGATCGCCGCGACGCTGGCTTCCACCGGCACGCCCGCCTTTTTCGTGCATGCGGCCGAGGCCGTCCACGGCGATCTGGGCATGATCACCCGCGACGACGTCCTCATCGCGATCTCCTATTCCGGCTCAGGCTCGGAATTGCTGACGATCCTGCCGGTCGTGCGCCGCATGGGCGCGGGGCTGGTTGCCATCACAGGCAACCCGCAATCCGAACTGGCCCGGCAGGCCGACATTCACCTGGATGCCAGCGTGGCTCAGGAAGCCTGCCCGATGAACCTGGCGCCCACCGCCAGCACGACCGCCGCCCTGGCGCTGGGCGACGCCCTAGCCGTCGCCTGCCTGGAGGCCCGCGGTTTCGGGCCGCAGGACTTTGCCCGCTCGCACCCGGGCGGCGCGCTGGGCCGCCGCCTGCTCACCCACGTGCGCGACGTCATGCGCCAGGGAGACGCCCTGCCCATCGTCATGGCGGGCACCCCGGTATCGCAGGCGCTGGAGGTCATGTCGGCCAAGGGCATGGGCATGACGGTCGTCACCGACGCGCAGCACCGCCCGCTGGGCATCTTCACCGACGGCGACCTGCGCCGTCTCATCGCGCGGCACGGCGATATCCGCAGCCTGACCGTCGAGGCAGGCATGACGCGCTCGCCGCGCAGCATCAATCCCGAGGCGCTGGCGGTCGAGGCCGCCCGGCAGATGGACGAACAACGGCTCAATCACATGCTGGTGTTGGACAATGACGGCGCGCTGGTCGGCGCATTGCACATGCACGATCTGATGGCCGCTAAAGTGGTATGACTATGAACCTTTCTGCTCCCGTGAATCACCCGGCCGAAGCGCTGGTGCTTGCCCGTATCCCCGCCATCGTGCGCGAACGCGCCGCGGCCGTGCGCCTGATGGTTTTCGACGTGGACGGCGTGCTGACCGACGGCAGCCTCTATTACGGCGAAGGCGGCGAACTGCAAAAGCGCTTCCACGCGCTGGACGGCCACGGGCTGCGGCTGCTGATGGAAGGCGGCCTGAAAGTGGCGCTGATCACCGGACGTTCCGGCCCCATCGTCGCCCGCCGCGCCGCGGAACTGGGCATCGCCGAAGTCATCCAGGGCGTGCGCGACAAGGGCAGCGCCTTGACCGAACTTGCGCAGCGCTGCGGTGTCCAACTCAATCAAACCGGCTACATGGGCGATGACATCATCGACCTGCCGGCCTTGCAGCGCGCCGGCTTTGCGGCCAGCGTGCCCAACGCTCCCGGCTACGTCAGCCAGGCGGCCCACTGGGTTTCCACCCTGCCCGGCGGAAGCGGGGCCGTACGCGAATGCTGCGACCTCCTCTTGGCCTCGCAAGGCCGCCTGGGCGCGTTCCTGGCATCGCCGGGCCTGCTCGGCCCCGGAGCCATCCAGTGATCGCCCCGTTAACGAATACGCCCTCGCGGCGCACCCGATGAAAGAACGTTTTCCCTCACTGATCGCGCTGTTCCTGCTGCTGGTGCTGGTTACCAGCTCGTGGTGGGCGGCCGATTACGCGCAGCGCGCCATCCAGGTGGACCCGCCACGCCGCGTCACCCACGAAATGGACGCATGGTCGCGCGAATTCGTGATGCTGCGCACCGATCCCACGGGCAAGCCCATCAATCGCCTGGAAGGCGACTACATGGAGCACTTTCCCGACGACGATTCGTATCACGTCACCGCGCCGCGCGCGGTGGGCCAGCGCGAGACCAATCCGATCACGGTCGCGGTTTCCAAGACGGCCGTGATGGAACAGGGCGGCAAGCGGATCGTCATGCAGGGCGACGCCCACGTGCTGCGCCAGCCCGATGCCGAAAACGACATGCTGGACGTGCGCAGCCAGCAACTCATCATCCTGCCCGATGACGACGTGGTCTTCACCGACCTGCCCGCCACGGTCCTGAAGGGCCGCTCGCGCATGCAGGGCACGGGCATGCACTACAACAACAAGACTCGCCAATTGCAGGTGTCGGCGTCGACCGACGTGGAAATTGCCGGTTCGGAAGGCAGGCAGCAGCGCCGCACCGAAATTCCTGCCAACAACTCTAACCAGAAAAAACCATGACCGACCTTCGGACCCTCTTCGCCCCGACGACCCGCCTGATGGGCGCCGTGCTGTTGACGGCTTGCGCGTTTGCGCCGGCCCATGCCGCGGACCCGAAGGCGGCAACCCCGGCTGAAGAGCCCAGCACGCTGATCCTGTCGGACACGCTGCACTACGACGACGTGAAGAAACAAAGCGTGTTCACCGGCAACGTCAACATGACGCGCGGCCTGATGACGCTGACGTCCGACACGCTGCAGATGAACGAGGACGCGCAGGGCAACCAATACGGCACGGCCACCGCCAACAAGGGCAAGGTCGTCACCATCCGCCAGGAACGCCCCGAGAACTTCGAACTCATCGAAGGCAAGGGCCTGCGCGCCGAATACGACGGCACCAACAGCACGTTCGACCTGATCGGCCAGGCCATCGTGACCCGCTACGTCTGTGGGAAACCGTTCGATACCATTCGCGGCGAACGGGTACGCTACAACGAGAAGTCCGGCACGTACGAAGCGCAAGGCGGCCCGAATTCCGCCGCGGCTGGCGGACGCGTGCGTTCCTTGGCCGAACCGCGCGCCAAGCTGGACGCCGCTGTCGCCGAATGCCGCAAGCAGCAGGCAGCCAAGAAAGGGCGCTGAAGCGCCTCCCATGCAACACCAATCGCAGCCACGATGAACCAACCTTCAGTGCCGACCCCCGTGACCTCTGCCCCTTCGGGCGTCAAGCAGGGCAGCCTGCGCGCAACCGGACTGCGCAAGACCTACAACGGCCGCACCGTGGTGCAGGATGTGTCCCTGTCCGTGGTAAGCGGCGAAGTCGTGGGCCTGCTGGGCCCCAACGGCGCCGGCAAGACCACCAGCTTCTACATGATCGTCGGCCTGGTGCCCGCGGATGCGGGCCGCATCGAAATCGACGGCGCCGTCATCACGGCAATGCCCATCCACAAGCGCGCGCGCATGGGCCTGTCGTACCTGCCGCAGGACGCTTCCGTGTTCCGCCGCCTGACGGTCGAACAGAACATCCGCGCCGTGCTGGAATTGCAGGTGGGTCCGGACGGCCGTCCGTTGACGACGCCCAAGATCAACGAGCAGATGGAGTCGCTGCTCGAAGAACTGCAGATCGGCCACATCCGCAGCAATGCCGCGATTTCGCTGTCGGGCGGCGAACGCCGCCGCGTGGAAATTGCGCGCGCGCTGGCGACCAGCCCGCGCTTCATCCTGCTGGACGAACCGTTTGCCGGCGTGGACCCCATCGCGGTCATCGAGATCCAGCGCATCGTGCGCTTCCTGAAGGGCCGCGGCATCGGCGTGCTGATCACCGACCATAACGTGCGCGAAACCCTGGGCATCTGCGACCGCGCCTACATCATCAGCGAAGGCAAGGTGCTGACCGACGGCCACCCCGAGGAAATCGTGGGCGACCCCGCCGTTCGCCGCGTGTACCTGGGCGAACACTTCCGGATGTAACCCCATGCTGAAAGACACCGTAACGCCTGGGAAAGAAGGGCCATACGCCCTAGGGGCTCAGCCATAAAATTGCCATGAACTTGCGGTAGGTCAGCTTGTTTTATCGGCCCGAGTCTATACACTAGTACTAAACGAACCTGCTTATTGAAGGAGAACGCCTAACGACTTCACCGCGCCTTTTGCGCACCTTTTTCCTCTTTTAGAAGGAGAGCACACTATGAACCTGAGCATCTGCGGTCGTCACCTCGACGTCACCCCGGCCATCCGGGAATATGTCATGAACAAACTGGCGCGAGTGCTGCGGCATTTCGATCACGTCATCGATACCCAGGTCATGCTCTCAGTAGAGCCCCTGCGGCATAGAGCCGAAATCACCATGCGACTGAGCGGCAAGGACATTCATTGTGAAGCAACCGATGAAAACCTCTATGCAGCCATCGACCTTCTTGCTGACAAAGTCGACCGTCAGGTCATCAAGCACAAGGACAAGGTAAGAAGTCATTCAGCAGAGTCCGTGAAGCGGCAAGCGGCGACCCTCTCGCCACCCCAGCAGTAACGCGCTTCATGACCGCTCACCTGAGCGACTAGCCGTACAGGGATCCCAGGATCCTGCCTAAGTCCCGGTGTCCCGCTAGACCTTGTGTCCAGCCGGGGCATCGGCAAAGTCCCCTCCCCCCCTCGTGTTTCATCCCGCTGGCGACTGCCGGCCGATTGGCGTTTTCCGTGGCTTTTGCCGGACGTGCGCCGCGCCGTGATGATCGCCACCCCCAGAATGCCCACAACGCGCCGCGATCAGACTATGCTGTCGCTCTTGTGCCCCGATCGCTTCCGGTCGTCCGAAACGTCCGGGGCGGTTGATTGTTGCAGTGCGTCATATAACCCTATAATGCCCTGATGAATCATTTGTCGCGCATCCTCCCCGCCGGCAACGTCGTGCTCGATATGCTCGCCACGAGCAAGAAACGTGCGTTCGAACAGGCCGGTCTGCTTTTTGAAAACAACAACGGCTTGGCACGCGCGCTCGTGTTCGACAGCCTTTTTGCCCGCGAGCGTCTGGGGTCAACCGCCCTCGGCCAGGGCGTGGCCGTGCCGCACGGCCGCGTGAAAGGTCTGGAACAAGCGCTGGCGGCATTCATCCGCCTTGCCCAGCCCATCACGTTCGACGCGCCCGACGGTCAACCCGTGTCGATGCTGCTGTGCCTGCTGGTGCCTGAAACGGCCACGCAGCAGCACCTGGACATCCTGGCCGAACTCGCCCAGCTCATGTCCAACAAGGCATTGCGCGAGGCGCTGGCCACCGAGCCCGACCCGGCCATCGTGCACAGAATGCTCACGACCGGCCAACTCTGATCCCACGCGGAATCGCTGCCATGCTCACGGTGCAGGAACTCGTCGACGACAACGCCGACAAAATCCCTTTTAACTGGATCTCGGGCCAAGGCGCGGCGGACCGCGCGATTCCCGATGACGGCATGGCGGCCGCCGACCTGGTCGGCCACTTGAACCTGATCCACCCGTCTCGAATCCAGGTGTTTGGCCAGGAAGAGCTGGCGTATTACACGCGGTTCGACCTGCGCCGCCGCATGCACCACATGGACGAGCTGCTGATCGGCGGCGTGCCTGCGATTCTGCTGGCCGATGGCCTGACGCCGCCGCAAGACCTCGTCGACCAATGCGACCAGCACCAGGTACCGCTGCTGTCCACGCCGGTCGCGGCCGCGCAACTTATCGACCTCTTGCGCATCTATCTGGGCAAGAAGCTGGCGCCCACCACCACGGTGCACGGCGTGTTCCTGGACGTGCTGGGACTGGGCGTGCTGATCACGGGTGAATCGGGTCTGGGCAAGAGCGAACTGGCGCTGGAACTGATCTCGCGCGGCCACGGCCTCGTGGCCGACGACGCAGTCGAGTTCTCGCGCACCGCGCCCAACATGATCGAAGGCCACTGTCCGCAATTGCTGCAGAACCTGCTGGAAGTCCGCGGCCTGGGCCTGCTCGACATCCGCACCATCTTTGGCGAAACCTCGGTGCGCCGCAAGATGCGGCTCAAGCTCATCGTGCACCTGGTGCGCGCCACCGCGCAGGACAAGTTCGAACGCCTGCCGCTGCAAGACATCACGCAGGACATGCTGGGTCTGCCCGTGCGCAAGGTGATGCTGCAGGTGGCCGCGGGCCGCAACCTGGCCGTGCTGGTCGAGGCGGCCGTGCGCAACACCATCCTGAAATTGCGCGGCATCGACACGCTGGGCGAATTCATGGAACGCCAGGCCATGGCGATCCTGCAAAGCAGCAAATGAGCCCGCGTCGTCGCCCTGCGGCATCGTGAGCCTCTACGAGACCCTGGCCGACGAGATCGCCACGTCGATCGCAAGCGGCGTGCTGCGCGCCGGCGACAAGCTGCCCTCCGTGCGCGACGCGTGTGCCGCGCGCGGCGTCAGCCCCTCGACGGTTTTCCAGGCCTACTACCTGCTTGAAGCTCGCGGTCTCATCCGCGCGCAGCCGCGCTCGGGCTACTACGTCAGCGCCCCCGCCGAATCGCTGCCGCCCGAACCCGGCGCCTCATGCCCCGACGGTGAATCGACCGAACTGGCGATCAGCGAACGGATCTTCGACATCCTGGGCTCGGTGCGCAATCGCGATGTCACCCCGCTGGGCTCGGCCTTCCCCTCGCCGCTGCTCTTTCCGCTGCCGCGCCTCGCGCAGGCGATGGCCACGCATCTGAAGCGCCAGGACCCGCGCGACACCGTTGAAGATCTGGCTCCCGGCAATCCGCGCCTGCGCCGGCAGATCGCGCTGCGCTACCTGATCGGCGGCATCAACCTGCCCGCCACCGACATCGTCGTCACGAATGGCGCGCTCGAAGCCTTAAATCTTTGTCTGCAGGCGGTCACGCAGCCGGGCGACACCGTCATGGTGGAAGCGCCGACGTTCTACGGCGCATTGCAGGCACTGGAACGCCTTGGGCTGAAAGCGCTGGAAGTGCCCACGCATCCGCGCACCGGCATCGACCTGGACGCGATGCAGGCGGCCATCCTGCGCCACGCGCCGCGCGCCTGCTGGCTGATGACGCAATTCCAGAATCCGCTGGGCTGCCTGATGCCCGACGACAACAAGCGCCGGCTCGTCGAACTGCTTGCCCGGCACGACATTCCGCTGATCGAGGACGACGTCTATGGCGAGCTCTACTTCGGCGCGACGCGGCCCGTTCCCGCCAAGGCCTACGACACGCGCGGGCTGGTGCTGCACTGCTCGTCGTTTTCGAAATGCCTTGCGCCCGGCTATCGCATTGGCTGGGCCAGCGCCGGGCGCTACGCCCAGCAGGTGCAACGCCTGAAACTGTCATCGACGCTGTCGGCGTCCGGGCCTGCGCAGGGCGCGATTGCCGAATACCTGGAACAAGGCGGCTACGACCGCCATCTGCGCCGGTTGCGGCAGACCTTGCAGGCGCAGCAGGAGCGCATGGCCGACGCGATCGCGCAGGCCTTTCCTGCCGGCACGCGCGTGACGCGGCCGCAGGGCGGATTCTTCCTGTGGCTGGAACTGCCCACCGCCGTGGATGCGCTGTCGCTGCACCGCCAGGCGCTGGCGCGCGGCATCAGCGTGGCGCCCGGCCCTATCTTCTCTGCCAGCGGCCAATTTGGCAGCGCGCTACGCCTGAACTACGGGCACCCGTGGGACGCAAGCACCGAAGCGGCGATCCGCACGCTGGGCGACCTGGCGCACGAGGCCTGCCGCGCGGCCACCGCCGGGCGCTAGTTCAACGTCGACGACGCCCGCGCGCGCTTGACCTCCAGGCCGCTCACCGCGCCTGCTTCGTTCCCCCAGCTGTTGCGGATGTAGGTCACCAGCATCGAGATGTCGTTGTCGTTGAGCACCTGGCCGAACGGCGGCATGCCGTGCGGACGCGGGTTTGCGGCCGTGGCCGGGGCGTAGCCGCCGTCGAGCACCATGCGGATGGCGTTCACGGGCGATGGGGCGGTCACCGTGGGATTGCCGGCCAGCGCGGGCCATGCCGTGCCGCTGCCTTTGCCGTCGGCCTGGTGGCATTGCGCGCATTGCTGGCGGTACAGCTTGCCGCCCAGTTCCATGGCCGCGGGCGCGGGGATGGCGGCACGCGCATCGGTCGCGGGCGGCGTGGCGGGCAACGACTTCAAATACGTGCCGATGGCGAGGGCGTCGTCGTCGGTCAGGTGCTGGGTGCTGCCCAGCACGACTTCAGCCATGGGTCCGCTGACGGTCGAATGCGCCGAAATGCCGGTCTTGAGCAGCGCGGCAATGTCCTGCGCGGACCAGCGCCCCATGCCGGTCTGCATGTCGTTGGTGAGCGGCGGCGCGTACCAGTCCAGCACCGGAATCACGCCCCCCGCCAGCGCGTCGCGGGTACGCGTGGCGCCCAGGCTGTTGCGCGGCGTATGGCAGGCCGCGCAATGCCCCAGCCCCTCGACCAGATACCGGCCGCGATTCCATTGGACCGACTGGCCGGGATCGGGCGCTTGCACGCCAGGCTTGAAGTACAGCGCGCGCCACGCCGCCAGCAGCGCGCGTTGGTCGTACGGGAAATTCATGTCGGGCGGACGGTTCGCCTGCTTGACGGGCGACACGCTGCGCAGATAGGCAAAGAGCGCGTCGGCGTCGCTGCGGTTGACCCGCGTGTACTCGGTGTACGGGAACGCCGGATACAGCAAGGTGCCGTCCTTTGATTTCCCGTTGTGCAGCGCCTGCCAGAAGTCGTCGGCCGTCCATGCGCCGATGCCGGTATCCGGATCGGGCGTGATGTTCGGACCGTAGACCGTGCCGAACGGCGTGGGAATGGGCGTGCCGCCTGCAAACGTCTTGCCCCCCTGGCTGGTGTGGCAGGCCATGCAGTTGCCGGCCAGCGCCAGATAGCGGCCGCGTTCGATCAGCGTGGCGCCCTCGGCTGCCGCGGCAGTGGGCCCGGTGCTGGCATCGTCACGCGTGCCCAGCCAATACAACCCGCCGACGGCCGCCACGGCCACCAGCAACAGGACACCCAGAACTCTTTTCATCAGCGTCATTCGCGGCCCCGTTCAGCGTTGCGCCTGGCTGCCGCATTCCGCGGGCAGCCGGACCGAATTCGCGGCATCAGGCACGTAGGGCTCGACGACAGGCTGCGACGACAGCCAGGCCGCCAGTGCGCCGATGTCGGCAGGCGTGAGCTTGTGGGAGATGTCGGCCATGCAGTCCGGCGCGGCGGCGCGGCGCAGGCCGTTCTTCCAGCTGCCGATCTGCGCGCCGATGTAATCGCGGGGCAGCCCCAGCAGGCCGGGAATCGCGGGCAGCATGCCGGAAAGCGCCGCGCCGTGACAGGACGCACAGGCCGGCAGGCCGCGCGCCGCGTCGCCATCGCGCGCGAGCTTGCGGCCTGCCTCGAGCGTGGCCGCGGACACGTCCGCGCGCACGGGCGCCGGATACGGCACATGCTGGTCGGCAAAATACGCGGCCATTTCGCGCAGGTAGTCGTCGGGCAGTCCCGCCAGCAGGTGCGTCATGGGCCGGTACTGCCGCCGACCGTCGCGAAAATTAAGTAGCTGGTGGTAGAGATAGTCTTGCGGCTTGCCGGCCAGCCGCGGGTAGTAGCCATCGGCACCCGCCCTGCCCTGCGCGCCATGACAGGCCGTACAGGCCGCCACGCGCGCCGCAATGGTGTCGGGCTGCAAGACCGGCGGATCGGGCTGCTGCGCCAGCGCGGGCGCGGACATAAACACAACAGCCGCCGCGGCCAAGGCCCTTGGGATCGTCCAAAACCGCAGCAGTGAAACACTACAAGAGGAAATGAGGGCTAACATCTAGGTCGAATTCCAAACCCCGAATCGAGACGGCGGGGCGCGTAAAGTGGAACTGCGATGGAACTGCGGAGTGTGCGGCCCCTAGCTTACGTCAGGGCAAGCAGCAGGGAACAGAAGCAGTTCCTGAGTTTATGGCCATATCAGATGCTATCCCGCCGGCATCGTCCTGGAAAAGCGTGCCACAATCATGTCCATGTTGAAAGTCGTCCTCGTCACCGGCATTTCCGGCTCCGGCAAATCCGTCGCGCTGCGCATGCTCGAGGACGCAAGCTACACCTGCGTCGACAATCTTCCCGTTCGCTTCCTGACCGAGTTCATTGCCCAGGCGCGCGATGACGGCATGGAGCGCGTGGCGGTCGCCATCGACGTGCGCTCGCCGGGCGAACTTGCCGAACTGCCCGATGTGGTCACCGCGTTGCGCGCCATGGGCACCAGCCTGCGGGTCGTCTTCCTGGATGCCAACACGGCCACGCTGGTGCAGCGTTATTCCGAATCTCGCCGCCGCCATCCGCTGACCGACCGCCTGCAGCGCGGCGGCACCGCGCCGTCGCTGACCGAGTGCATCGCCCTGGAAAGAGAACTGCTGGCGCCGCTGCGCGAGCAGGAACACGTCATCGACACCTCGGACCTGACGCCCGGCCAGCTTCGCGCCTGGATCCGCGACCTGATCAAGGCAGACCGCGCGCCGCTGGTGCTGACGTTCGAATCCTTCGCGTACAAGCGCGGCGTGCCCGGAGACGCGGACCTGGTGTTCGACGTGCGCTGCCTGCCCAATCCCCATTACGACCGCAATCTGCGCCCGCTGACGGGCCGCGACGAGCCCGTGGCCACGTGGCTCGCGGGATACGAGCAGGTGGGTCTGATGATCGACGACATCGCGGGCTTCCTGAAACGCTGGCTGCCGCTGTACACGCAGGACACCCGCAACTACCTGACCGTGGCCATCGGCTGTACCGGCGGCCAGCACCGCTCGGTCTACGTGGTGGAACAGCTGGCGCTGCGCTTTGCCGATCACGACCCGCTCCTGGTGCGCCACCGCACGCAACTGCCCGACGAAACCGCATGACGCTTTCCCGCCCCCTACATCTCATTTCCGTGCTGCTGCTGGCGATCGCCGTGGCAGGCTGCTCGACCAGCGGCGGACGCAAGAAGGGCGGTTACTACAAGGACGACGGGCCGGATGCCAATCCGCCGTCGAATCTGGACCAGATTCCAGACGCCGTGCCCAAGCTGGAACCCTACGCCAGCGGCGCAAACCGGCCCTATGTCGTATTCGGTCAGCGCTACGTGCCCGACACCAGCGGACAGCCCTACAAGAAGCGCGGCATCGCGTCGTGGTACGGCAAGAAGTTCCATGGCAACTCCACGTCGATCGGCGAGACCTACGACATGTATGCCATGACGGCCGCGCACACGACGCTGCCGATTCCCAGCTATGCGCGGGTGACCAGCCTGGTCAACGGCAAGACGATCATCGTGCGGGTGAACGACCGCGGGCCCTTCCACAGCGACCGCATCATGGACCTGTCATACGTGGCCGCCTACAAGCTGGGCATCATCGGCCCGGGCAGCGGCCAGGTGGTCGTGGAAGCGATCCAGGCCGACGAGATCCGCCGGCTGGCCTCGCAAGGCGCGCCCGCGGCCCCCGCGCCGGAGCCGGAATCGGCCACAGGCTCGACGCCCGTGATGGCGCCCGTGGCCGCCACGCCCGTGGCGCTGACGCCTGAGCCCCTGGCGCCTGCCGCGCCCAGCCCCGCGCCGATGCGTCCAGCGTCCGGCGTGGCCAGCGGCAGCGTCTACCTGCAGGTGGGCGCGTTCAGCCAGCCCGCCAATGCGCAGTCGCTGGTCAGCCGCATCAACACGCAACTGGGCGCCGAAGGCGCGCCTGCAGCGACGGTGGAACAGACCAACAATCTTTACCGGGTGCGAATCGGTCCGTATCCGGACCGCCAGAGCGCGCTCAATGCCGTGCCGCTCGTGTCGGACCGCATCGGCATTCTGCCGACCATCGCGTCGCAATAACGCATCGCGGTAATTGGCCAAGCCGGCGGCCAAGTCTGCGGCCAAATCAGCGCCCAAATAAGCGGCCGGGCGCCGGGCTTGCCTACCAGGACAGCTCTGCCTGCCCGTCGCACACCCGGCGGGCGCGCGCGCTGCGGCTGAGATAGCGATTGCCCTCGTGGGCCAGCAGCGCCTGCTTGCGGGGCAACCCGCCGCCAAAACCCGTCAGCGACGTGTCCGCGCCGATCACGCGGTGGCACGGAATGATGATGCTGATGGGGTTACGGCCCACTGCGCCGCCCACCGCCTGCGCGCCCTTGGGCCGGTCCACGGCGCGGGCCAGCTCGCCGTAGCTGGTGAGCACGCCGAATTCCAGCGCGCACAGCGCATGCCAGACCTGATGCTGAAACGTCGTTCCCACGGGGTCGAGCGTCACGTCGAACACGCGCCGCTCGCCGGCGAACCACTCGTCCAGTTCGCGCCGCGCCTGCTCCAGGAAGGGGTCGCTGCCGGACAGCGTCCAGCCTTCCGGCGACGGCAGCAGCGCCTGATCGGTGAACCAGGCGCCGCGCAACCCCTTGGGACTGGCGACCAGGCGCATCTCCCCCAACGGCGTCGGCATGTCGCGATAGGTCAGCCGCTCGTTCGGGTCGGCCGGTTTGTTGGACACGAGCGTCGAATACGCCATGGATTATTCCTGCGACTTCTTGCGCGCCAGGGCGCGGTTGTACAGAACGTCGCGAGGCTGGCCGGTCACCTTGGCCGCGACACGCGCGGCATCGCGCACGGACAGCGATTCCAGCAAGGCGTCCAGCAGAACGTCGTGGGCCGGGTCCGCGTCCTTGTCCGCGGCCGCTTCGGGCTCGGCATGGACGATCAGCACGAATTCGCCCTGCTCGCGATGCGGATCCGCGGCCAGCCAGGCAGACGCCTCGCTCAACCGGAAGGTGCCGATCTCTTCGAAACGCTTGGTCAGTTCGCGCGCCACGGTCAGTTCGCGGTCGGGACCGCACACCTCGAGCAGATCGGCAAAGGTGGCCGCCAGCCGGTGCGGCGACTCGAACATCACGACAGGCGCGGGCAATGTGCACCACTGGCGCAGCCAGCGCTGGCGCGCCACGGCCTTGGGAGGCGCAAAGCCCGCGAAGGCGTAGGCGGGGTTTTCGTCCGTGGTGACGCCGCTACCCATCAGCGCGGCGATCACGGCGCTGGGGCCGGGCACCGGCACCACGGCATAGCCGGCGGCGCGCACCGCCCGGACCACCCGCGCGCCGGGGTCGCTGACCGCGGGGGCGCCGGCGTCGGACACCAGCGCCACGCGCTGGCCTTGCGCCAGGCGCTCGCAGATGGCCTGCGCCGCGGCTGCCTCGTTGTGGCGGTGCGCCGCCATGAGCGGCGTGCCCACGCCCCAGGCATCGAGCAGCGTGCGGCTGGCGCGCGTATCTTCGGCAGCAATCACGTCAGCCCGCTGCAGGGCGTGCCAGGCACGCAGGCCCAGGTCGCCCAGATTGCCGATGGGCGTGGCCACGACATACAGCGTCGAGGTGGGCCAATGCTGGCCGGCCACGCGTTCCGACACGCGGGACCAGGCATCGCCGGCAACGGGAGGTGAGACGTTTTGATTCATTGCAGCCTGCGGACTCGGAAAACCATGTCAGTGTAGCCGCCTATGCCCGCTGCCTTTGGAATCCATGACGGACGACACCCTGCGCCTGGCCTGCGAACTTGCCCTGGCCGCCCGCCGCCGCGCCGCCAAACGCCGGCGGCGCACCGGACGCACGCCGGCCGACCGTCCGCCCCCGCGCCGCTCGCCCACGCAGCGGCGCGGCGATCATCATGAAGCGGCCGCGCTGCGCCTGCTGCTGGCGCACGGCCTGACGCTGCTGGCGCGCAACCTGGCCTGCCGCGCCGGTGAAATCGATCTGGCCATGCGCGACGGCAACACGCTCGTCTTCGTGGAGGTCCGGGCGCGCGCCAATCGCCGGTTCGGCGGGGCCGCCGCCAGCATCGGCCGGGAAAAGCAGGCGCGGCTGGCGCGGGCGGCGGCGCTGTGGTTGCCCGAACTGGCCCGCCGCCACTGGCAAGGCGCGCCCCCGCCCGCCCGTTTCGACGCGGTGGTTTTCGACGACGGCGAGCCGGCCTGGCTGCGCGGCGCTTTCTGGCTGCCCTGATCCGGCTGGCGCAGTCCGGCGCTGGCCCTGGGCGATCGTTGCGCGTGGACAGAACCGCGGCCCGGCCCCGTGAGATAATCGCGCCCATGGATATGACCTCTCGTATGACGTCGCACTTTCGCGACGCCATGGCCGCTCACGAACAAAGCATGAACGTCCTGGCCGAACCGCTGGCCGTGGCCGTGGACGTGCTGTTCGGCGCCCTGGCGAACAACGGCAAGATTCTGGCTTGCGGCAATGGCGGCTCGGCCGCCGACGCGCAACATTTCATCGCCGAGCTGGTGGGCCGCTTCGAACGCGAACGCCTGCCGCTCGCGGGCATCGCGCTCAATACCGACACCTCCATCCTCACGGCGGTCGGCAACGACTACGGCTTTGACGAAGTCTTTGAACGGCAGGTCAACGCCTTCGGGCAGGCCGGCGACGTGCTCGTGGCCATTTCCACCAGCGGCAATTCGCCCAACGTGGTCCGCGCCATGGAAGCCGCCAGCGCACGCGAAATGCACGTCCTGGCCCTGACCGGCAAGGGCGGCGGCGTCATGGGGGAACTCATTACCCCGATGGACGTCCATCTATGTGTTCCCAGCGATCGCACCATGCGCATCCAGGAAGTCCATATTCTGCTGCTGCACGCGCTGTGCGACGGCATCGACGCTCTTCTGCTTGGAGACACCGAATGATTCTTGACGTCAGACCCGCAGTCCGCCCGCTGATGCTTGCCGCCGCGTTGTCCACCGCGGCGCTTTCGCTGACGGCCTGCGCGCCTTTGATCGTGGGCGGCGCCGCCGCCACCACGGCGGTCGTCGTCACCGACCGCCGCACGTCCGGCGTCCAGCTCGAAGACCAGAACATGGCGTTCAAGGCGCAGAACCTGATCTCCCAGAAGCTGGGCGATACCGCACGCGTCAATGCCATGGCCTACGGCGGCCACCTTCTGTTGACGGGCGACGTGCCCTCCGAAGAAGCCAAGAACCAGGCCACCACCATTGCCCAGGGCGTGGAAAACGTGAAGCAGGTCATCAACCAGCTCAATGTCGGCCCCATCGCCTCGTTTGGCCAGCGCTCCAACGACACCTGGCTGACCTCCAAGGTCAAGACCGCCCTGCTCAACACCAAGTACGTGCCCTCCGGCACCATCGCCGTCACGACTGACCGCGGCGTCGTCTACCTGATGGGCAAGGTCACCCAGGCCGAAGGCGACTACGCCGCCAACGCCACCGCCGACGTGGGCGGCGTGACCAAGGTGGTCAAGCTCTTTGAAACCATCAGCCGCGAAGAAGCCATCCGCCTGTCGGGCAGCGGCTCCAAACCCGCAACCACGGAAAGCAAGGCGCCCATCGAAAGCGGCACCGGTCCGGCCACCGACAATGCGGCCGGCACCGGCGGCACGAGCGGCGGCGTCGAAGCAATGCCCATCAAATGAAAAAAGCCATCGTAGCGCTCGCAGTTCTCGTCGCAGTCGGCATCGGCGCGTGGTTCGCCATGCGCCCGGCCCAGACCGCCCCCGACGTCACCTTCACCACCCTGGAAGGCAAGACGTTCTCGATGCAGGACCTGCGCGGCAAGGTCGTGCTGGTCAAGTTCTGGGCGACCAGCTGCGTCACGTGCGTCAAGCAAATGCCCGACACCATCTCCGCCTACAACGAGTATGCGGACAAAGGGTATGAGGCCATTGCGGTCGCCATGAATTACGACCCGCCCAACTTCGTGCTGAACTTCGCCGAGACCCGCAAGCTGCCGTTCCCCGTTGCGCTGGACACCAAAGGCGACATCGCGCGCGCCTTCGGCGACATCCGCCTGACGCCCACGGCGTTCCTCATCGACAAAGAGGGACGCATCATCAAGCGTTATCTGGGCGAATACGACAAGGCCGAATTCCACGCCACGGTGGAAAAGGCCCTGGCCGCCGGCTGATCCGCCCACGCAAGCTGCCCCCAAACAAAACGCCGCCCGCAAAATAACGGGCGGCGTTTTGTTTGGGGCATGCCGATGGGCGGGAGCGGGCGGTTCACGGCCACCCGCGCGCTGCGCATCAGAAGGCGGGAACCACCGCGCCCTTGTACTTTTCCTGGATGAAGGTCTTGACCTCCGGCGAGTGCAGCGCGTCGACCAGCTTCTTGATGCCCGGGGCGTCCTTGTTGTCGCTGCGGGTGACCAGCACGTTGGCGTAGGGCGAATCGGCGCCTTCGATGAACAGGGCGTCCTTGGTCGGCACGAGCCCAGCTTCCAGCGCATAGTTGGTGTTGATCAGCGCCAGGTCCACGTCGTCCAGCGCTCGCGGCAGCATGGCCGCTTCCAGTTCGCGGAACTTCAGCTTCTTGGGGTTCTCGACAACATCCGCGGCCGTGGCCAGGATGTTGGCCGGGTCCTTGAGCTTGATGACGCCCTGCTTTTGCAGCAGCACCAGTGCGCGGCCGCCGTTGGACGGATCATTGGGGATGGCGACCGTGGCGCCGTCCTTCAGGTCCGACAGGCTCTTGATCTTCTTGGAGTAACCGCCGAAGGGCTCGACGTGGACCAGCGCCACCGGCACGAGGGTCGCCTTGCGGTCCTTGTTGAAGCTGTCCAGGTACGGCTTGTGCTGGAAGAAGTTGGCGTCCAGCTGCTTGTCCGCCAGTTGCAGGTTGGGCTGCACGTAGTCGCTGAACACCTTGATGTCGAGCTCCACGCCTTCCTTGGCCAGCTTGGGCTTGACCACTTCAAGGATCTCGGCGTGCGGAACCTGCGTGGCGCCGACGACCACCTTCTCGGCATGGGCCGCATTGGCGGCAACCAGAAGGACCGACGCCGCCAGGGCGGAACGGACGAAGTTCAAACGCATGTCTTGCCTCTTTTATGTATGAAAAACGGGGATAGATGTCCCCGCAGGTTCGGGCGAGCCCCCTTTTGCGGGGCCAGCCGTTGTGAAAACGCCCCCAATTTACCTGAATGCCGGTTATTTGTCGGGCATAAGGACATGGCTTTCCAGCATAAGAAACCTGAGGGGACTACAATCCGTCGTATGCTTGCGCTAGCCGCGTTCCAACCGCGTTCTTGTGCAGGCATTTTTTTAACGCCCGCTAACTTACCTGTTATTTATTTGCCGACTTAGCTGCCATGACCGACACCCCCGACCCTGCTGCCGTTTCGTCTCCCGCCGTCAAAGCCGCCGTGCTGTCCGAGGCTCTGCCGTATATCCGACGATTTCACGGCAAGACCATCGTGGTCAAGTACGGCGGCAACGCCATGACGGAAGAGCGATTGCAGCGCAGCTTCGCGCACGATGTCGTGCTGCTCAAGCTGGTGGGTCTGAACCCGGTGGTGGTCCACGGCGGTGGTCCGCAGATCGATGACGCCCTGCGCCGCATTGGCAAGCAAGGCACCTTCATCCAGGGCATGCGCGTCACCGACGCCGAGACCATGGAAGTCGTGGAATGGGTGCTGGGCGGCCAGGTCCAGCAGGACATCGTCATGATGATCAACGAGGTCGGCGGCAAGGCCGTGGGCCTGACCGGCAAGGACGGCGGCCTGATCCAGGCCCAGAAGAAACTGATGGCCAACAAGGACAACCCGTCCGAGCCCATCGACATCGGCTTCGTGGGCGACATCACCATGGTCGAACCGGCCGTCGTGAAGGCCCTGCAAGACGACCAGTTCATTCCCGTCATCTCGCCCATCGGCTATGGCGAGGACGGCACGGCGTACAACATCAACGCCGACGTGGTCGCCGGCAAGATGGCCGAAGTGCTGGGCGCCGAGAAGCTGCTGATGCTGACCAACACCCCCGGGGTGCTGGACAAGGGCGGCAAGCTGCTGCGCAGCCTGTCCGCCCAGACCATCGACGAGCTCTTTGCCGACGGCACGATCTCCGGCGGCATGTTGCCCAAGATCTCGTCCGCGCTGGACGCAGCCAAGAACGGCGTGAACTCGGTGCACATCGTCGACGGCCGCGTGCCGCACTGCCTGCTTCTTGAAATCCTGACCGACCAGGGCGTCGGCACGATGATCAGCTCGCACTGATGCAGCCCGATTCCGCAGCACTGCGCGCCGTGAGCCTCTCATGATGCAAGCGCGTCGCCAGCTGCTGCGGCCCGCGGTCCGCATGCGCCGGTCGCGCGGGATCGCCACGGGCGCGCCCGAGCGCCTGTGGCTCTTCGACCTGGACAACACGCTCCACGACACCTCGCACGCCATCTTCTCCAAGATCGATCACGGCATGACGATGGCGGTGGCCGAGGCGCTCAACGTGGACGTGGATGCCGCCAACCTGGTGCGGTCGCAGTACTGGAAACGCTACGGCGCCACCATGATCGGCATGGTGCGGCACCACGGCGTCAATGCGCATGAATTCCTGCATCGCAGCCATGACTTCGACGTCGCGCCGCTGATGCGGTCGGAAAAGGCGCTCGCCGACAAGCTGCGCCGCCTGCCCGGCCGCAAGGTGCTGCTTACCAACGCGCCGCTGCACTATGCGCGGTCCGTCCTGTCGCACCTGGGCATCCTGCGCCAGTTCGACAGCCTGTGGGCCATCGAGCACATGCGGCTGCATGGCCAATACCGTCCCAAGCCTTCCGCGGCGCTGCTGCGCTACGTGCTGGCGCGCGAAGGCGTTCCCGCCCACCGCGCCGTGCTCGTGGAAGACACGCTCGCCAACTTGCGGGGCGCCCGCGTGGCGGGCTTAAAGACGGTCCACGTCTACCACCCCGGCACGCCCTTCGGCCGCGGACGCTCGCACCGTCCGGCCTACGTCGACTTGCGGGTAAACTGCGTCAGTGATTTGTTGTTACGCCGACGCCCCCTGCGGGCCTGACGGCGCGCTCCATTCCCCCTCCACCCGTCATCCTGCGCGAAGCAGTCCCTTCCATGGCGAGCAAACCCGGCGAGCGCAAGACCCAGATTCTGCAGACTCTGGCCGAAATGCTGGAGCAGCCGCACGCGTCCCGCATCACCACGGCCGCGCTGGCCGCGCGCCTCGAGGTTTCCGAAGCCGCCCTCTACCGGCACTTCGCCAGCAAGGCGCAAATGTTCGAGGGGCTGATCGAATTCATCGAAACCAGCATCTTCACGCTGGTGAACCAGATCGCCACCGCCGAGCCCTACGGCGTGCCCCAGGCGCACAAGACGGTCGCCATGCTGCTGACCTTCTCGGAACGCAACAAGGGCATGACGCGAGTGCTGACCGGCGACGCGCTGGTCACCGAAGACAATCGGCTGCAGGAACGCATCAACCACATCAACGATCGCATCGAGGCGTCGCTAAAGCAGTCGCTGCGCATCGCGATCACCGACGGCGGCCTGCCGCAGGAAGCCAATGTCGCCGCGCACGCCAGCCTGCTGACGCATCTGGTGCTGGGCCGCTGGCTGCGCTACGCCCAAAGCGGATGGCGCGTCACCCCCACGCTGCATCTGGACGAACAACTGCGCCTGGCCTTGGGCTGAACCGCCTGCATTAGCATCATTTCACGGAACAATGCGCGCGGCCCTTGCGGGGTAAAACGCATTCATCGTGACCCGATTGGTTCGTGTAAATGCAACACTCACTTGCTTGCCCCACGCAGGGGGCGACGAGCATAATGCCCGGGACAAGTTTTCCACAAGCGCTGTTCTCCGCTTGCTTGATGTTCATCAATACGGGTTTTCCTCAATGCCGTCACGATCATCCTGTAGCGTCGACACACCGATTTGATTGACCCCGTGCTCGCGGGCGGTGTTTCGTCAGTTTGACCTCAACCGGAGAAGGATATGGCCGCGGAAACCGCAGTCCCCGCCTCGCAAGCCCCCAAAAAAGCCAAAATCCCAATCGGGCTCGTCGCCGGCATCCTCGTGATGATCGGCGTTTTAATGATGCCCTTGCCGGCAGACCTGCCCGTCGCAGGCCACCGCATGCTGGCAATCCTGGCGTTTGCCGTGGTCGTCTGGATCACTGAAGCCGTCTCCTACGAAGCCAGCGCCATCATGATCACGACGCTGATGGCCTTCCTGCTGGGCACAGCTCCCACCATCAAGGATCCCAACGTTCTGTACGGCACGTCGGCCGCCATCAGCATGGCGCTCACCGGCTTCGCAAACTCGGCGCTGGCGCTGGTCACCGGCGCCTTGTTCATTGCCGCCGCCATGACCTTCACGGGGCTGGACCGCCGCATCGCGCTGGTCACGTTGTCCAAGGTGGGCACCAGCACGCGCCGCATCCTCATCGGATGTATCGCCGTGACGATCGTGCTGAGCCTGGTCGTGCCCAGCGCCACCGCGCGCAGCGCCGCCGTGGTGCCCATCATGATGGGCGTGATCGCGGCCTTCGGCGTGGACAAGCGCTCGAACATCGCCGCCGGCATCATGATCATCGTGGCCCAGGCCACCAGCATCTGGAACGTCGGCATCCAGACCGCCGCAGCGCAGAACCTGCTGACGGTCGGCTTCATGGAAAAGATGCTGGGCGAACGCGTGGCCTGGTCGGACTGGCTGATTGCCGGCGCCCCCTGGTCGCTCATCATGTCCGCCGTGCTGATCGTCATCGTGCTCAAGCTGCTGCCGCCTGAAAGCAACAGCATTGCCGGCGGCAAGGAAGCCGTCGAAAAGTCGCTGCTCGACCTCGGTCCCATGACCGGCGCACAGAAGCGCCTGATGGCTGTGTCCATCATGTTGCTGCTGTTCTGGTCGACCGAAGGCAAGCTGCACAAGTTCGACACCACCTCGACCACCTACTTCGGCCTCGTGCTGCTGATGTTGCCGCGCTTTGGTGTGATGACATGGAAAGACGTGCAGTCGCGCATCCCATGGGGCACGGTGATCGTGTTCGGTGTCGGCATCAGCTTGGGCACCGCGCTTCTCACGACGCAGGCCGGCCAATGGCTGGGCAACCAGGTGGTGCATCACACCGGCCTGGACCACCTTGGCCCGCTCGCCATCTTCGCCATCCTGGCCGCCTTCCTGATCGTGATCCACCTGGGCTTTGCCAGCGCCACTGCACTGACCTCTGCCATGCTGCCCATCCTGATCTCGGTGCTGGCAACGCTGCCGGGCGACTTCAGCCGCCTGGGCATGACGATGCTGCTGGGCTTCGTGGTCAGCTACGGCTTCATCCTGCCCATCAACGCGCCGCAAAACATGGTGTGCCTGGGCACCGAGACCTTCAACGCCAAGCAGTTCGCCAAGGTCGGGATCATCGTGACCATCGTCGGCTACCTGCTGATGCTGCTGATGGGCATGACGTACTGGCGCTGGCTGGGCTGGCTGTAAGGAATCTTCATGAAGATCACGATTGCCCAAGCCAACGAATACGGCCGCCGGGTGCTGATGGCACAAGGCGTGCCCGAGGACATCGCCCGCGACGTGGCCGAACACCTGGTGGAATCCGACCGTGTCGGCTACACCAGCCACGGCCTGTCCATCCTGACCAACTACCGCCGCGTGTTGTCCGAGGGCCTGGCCCAACCCGACGGCCGGCCAGAACTCCTCAACGACCGTGGCGCCATGCTGGCCTACGACGGCCACCACGGACTCGGTCAGTACGTGGGCAAGGTCGTCATCGAAAAGGCGATCGAGCGCACACAGGAACACGGCCAGTGCATTCTGACCCTGCGCCACAGCCATCACCTTGGCCGCATGGGCCATTTTGGCGAAATGGTGGCGGCCAAGGGCCTGATCCTGCTGGCCTTCACCAACGTGATCAACCGCTCGCCCACCGTCGCCCCGTTCGGCGGCGCTCAGGCGTGCCTGACCACGAACCCGCTGTGCTTTGCCGGCCCCCTGCCTGGCGGACGTCCGCCGTTCATCGTGGACATGGCCACCAGCTCGATCGCGGTGAACAAGGCGCGCGTGCTGGCGGCGAAAGGCGAACAGGCGCCGCCGGGATCGCTGATCGATGCCGACGGCAACCCTACGACGGACCCGGGCGCGCTCTTCACCGACCCGCCCGGCGCACTGCTGCCATTCGGCGGCCACAAGGGTTACGCGCTGGGGCTGGTCGCCGAACTGCTTGCCGGCGTACTGTCCGGCGGCGGCACCATCCAACCGGAACATCCGCGCATCGGCGTGGCGACGAACAACATGTTCGCGCTGCTGCTGGATCCGCAGGTGGACTTCAATACGGATTGGCGGTCGATGGAAGTCGGCGCCTTCATCGACTACCTGCATGCGTGCAAGCCGCAACCCGGCGTGGAAGCGGTGCAGTATCCGGGGGAGTACGAGGCTCGCAATCGGGCGGTCAATGCGGATTCGGTGGAGTTTGATAGCCGGATTTGGGACGGGTTGACGAAGTTGGCCGTGGAGCTTGGGGTGCCTGAAGCGTTGCCTTGAGGAAGGTTTTGAAACGGCGGCGTTGAAGCGGTCGGTGTTAGCGATGGCAGTTTCAATGGCGAAACGTTGAGGCTGGCATTCAGGCGGGTTCTTTTGACGCCCGCCGCAGCGGGGGCTGGGGTGCGCGGGGCTACGATTGCGGTCCGGAGCCTTCGCTCCGGACTGCCCCTTCGTCAACCTCGTACGCCTTCGGCTCCCTTCGGTTTCCCTCGGGCGCATCTACACGCCCCGCGCACCCCAGCCCCCGCTACGACGTGCTCCAGTCGCTTCAGCTTTGCCGGCGGCGGGGCGAGTTGGGTTCTTTAGGTTCTTGCCCACGATGGGGGGAGAGAGAAAGATCTTGCGGTGCCCGCCCCCGGGCGGCCGCGCGGGCGGCCTTCGGGGGCTTACGCGGCGTCTTGCGTCGTGGTGATGACGCTTCGCGTGTGGCTGCGACGGCTCAAGGTGTCAGACACCGGCACAAGACGGAAAGCCGACACTCATTCCGCTGTCCGAACCCAACTGCAAATCACGCTCGGCTCGCCATTATTCGTCACTTGAACGCCAGTGCCCGATGGGCGGCGCGATACAAGGTGTCTGACACCCTGGTGAGATTTCCGTCATACCAAGTGCTTTTCCCTAGGGTGTCAGACACCGGCAGAAAGCCGACACTCATTCCGCTGTCCGAACCCATCTGCGAATCGCGCCCGGCTCGCCATTAACCGTCACTTGATCTCCAGTGCCCGATGGGCGGCGCGCGTACGGGTCGGCAAGTTGTGGCAGGCGGTCGACGCGCGCCGCCCATCACCGCCCCACCCCTTGTTCGTGATGCCATCAGCACACCAACCTCCGCCAGCGCGAAGCGCACACCGCCACGACGTCCCACCGGCCCGATGCCGATCTGGCAGCACGGCGTCGCGGGCACCGTGGGTGCGAGCGCCGTCGATGCGCCCGAGGGAATCTGAAGGGAGCCGAAGGCGGACGAAGATGACAACGGGGTAGTCCGGAGCGAAGGCTCCGGACCGCAATCGTGGGCGATCGTGCCCACGGTGACCGCGGCGTCGGGCGACCTACGAAGAACTCCGTAGCGCAAGACTATCGCCCTACGCAGAGCTCCACGACACGAAGATCATCGACCTGCAAAGCACTCCACGGCACGAAGATCATCGCCCTAAGAAGAACTCCAAGTCACAGAGACACCGACCGACGAAGAACAACCATCAACATCAAGTCTTCACAGACCGATGCCGACTAATACTCATCATGATCCCAAACGCAATCCCCATCGTGAACAACGCCGTCCCCCCGTAGCTCATGAAAGGCAACGGCACCCCCACCACGGGCAGGATCCCCGTCACCATCCCGACGTTCACGAAGACATAGATGAACAGCATCATCGTCAGCGCGCCGGCCAGCAGGCGGCCGAATTGCGATGAGGCGCGGGACGCGATCGTCAAACCGCGCGCCATCATCAGGCCGTACAGCACCAGGATTGCGATGCCGCCGTACAGGCCGAATTCCTCGGCGTACACCGCGAAGATGAAGTCGGTCGTGCGTTCGGGGATGAAGTCCAGGTGCGTCTGCGTCCCCTTCATGTAGCCCTTGCCGTAGACGCCGCCGGAGCCCACCGCGATCATAGATTGGATCGTGTGAAAGCCCTTGCCCAGCGGATCGGAGCTGGGATTGAGCAGCGTGCAGACCCGGTGCTTCTGGTAATCGTGCAGCACCACCCAGTCCACGTCCGGCTCGCAGAGCTGGTCTTCGTAGTAGACCAGCGTGCCGATGGCAATGATGCCAGCCAGCATGACCGGCACCAGCAGCTTGAACGAGAGGCCGGCGAAATAGATCACGAAAAAGCCCGCGCCGAACACCAGCAGCGCCGTGCCCAGGTCGGGCTGCAGCACGATCAGGCCGAAAGGCGCGGCCAGCATCGCGGCCGCGGCGAGGAAGTCGCGCACGCGGACTGCGCCTTCGTGGCGCTGGAAGTACCAGGCCAGCATCATCGGCACCGCGATCTTCATCATCTCGGACGGCTGGATGCGCGTCACGCCCAGGTTCAGCCAGCGGGTCGCGCCCTTGCTGGTTTCGCCGAAGAATTCGACGCCCAGCAGAAGCACCACCCCCACCACGTAGAACGGCAAGGCCAGCTTCATCAGCAGCTTCGGCGGAATCAGCGCCATCGTCCACATCGCGAAGAAGGCGATGATGAAATTGCGCGACTGTTCCGCAAAACGCCAGTCGGTGCCGCCGACGGCCGAGTGCATCACCGTCAGGCCCAGCGCCGCGAACATCATCAGGATCGCGAGCAGCGGCCAGTCGAAGGCCGTGAAGACGCGCAGCAGGATCAGGCCAAGGCGCTTCATTGTTGGCGCACCAGGTCGGAGGCGATGTCGTCGACGGTCGCCATGGTGTCCGCGCGCTCGGGACGAACGATCTTGTCCTGGCGGTCCTTGGCCAGCCAGTAGTCGAAGACCTTGCGCGCGACGGGGGCCGCCACGCTGGCGCCCCAGCCGGCGTTCTCGACGATCAGCGCCACGGCGATGCGCGGGTGCTCAAGCGGCGCGAAGCCCATGAACAGCGCGTGATCGCGCAGACGTTCGTCGATGGCGCTGGCGCGGTAGTGGCCGCCGCGCAGGCTGAACACTTGCGCGGTGCCGGTCTTGCCGGCGGCCTGGTAGGGCGTGTTGGCGAACGCGCGCCGCGCCGTGCCGGCCCGCACCACGTCGGCCATGGCATTTTTGATGACGTCCACATTGGCCTGCTTGAGCGGAATGCGATAGTCGGGCGGCGACTCGGTCGGCTTGGCCACACCCGAGCGCGGATCGCGCACCGCGTGCACCAGGTGCGGACGGCGGTACAGCCCGTTGTTGGCCAGCGTGGAAGTGCCCTGCGCCAGTTGAAGCAGCGTGAACGCGTTGTAGCCCTGGCCCACCGCGACGGAAATGGTCTCGCCCGCGTACCAGCGCTGGCGTTCCTTGTCCTTGTAGGCCGCGCGCTTCCAGTCGGTGGACGGCAGCACGCCGCGCTTTTCGCCTTCCAGGTCGATGCCCGTGATCTGGCCAAACCCGAACTGCTTGGTGAAATCGTGCAGGGCGTTCACGCCGATTTCGGGGCCGAGCGAATAGAAATACGTGTCGGAGGACACGACGATGGCCTTGTGCATGTCCGTCATGCCATAGGCTGCGCCGCCGGCGTTGCGGAACTTCTGTCCGCCGAATTCGTAGTAGCCCGGGTCCGAGATACGGTCGGTCGCGCGGCGCTTGCCCAGCTCCAGCGCGGCCAGACCCACGAAGGGCTTGTAGGTGGAGCCGATGGGATAGGTGCCGTACAGGGGACGGTTGATCAGGGGATGGTCCGGCGATTCGTTCAGCATGCGCCAATTGTCGACATCGATGCCGTCCACAAAGAGGTTCGGATCGAATGACGGCTGCGACACGAAAGCCAGCACTTCGCCCGTGTCCGGATCGATGGCGACAAGCGCGCCGCGCTGGCCTTCGAACGCCTCTTCGGCCACTTTCTGCAGTCCCATGTCGATGGACAGCATGATGTCCGAGCCAGGAACCGGATCGATGCGGCGCAGCGTGCGCATGGGCCGACCGCCCGCCGTCACCTCGACTTCTTCAAGGCCGGTGCGGCCGTGCAGTTGCTCTTCCCAGGTCTTTTCGATGCCCTTCTTGCCGATGACCTCGGTGCCGCGATAGTTGCCCAGTTGTCCGGCGCGGTCCAGTTCCTCGATGTCGTTGTCGGCGATGCGGCCGATGTAGCCCACCACATGCGCGGCCGACACGCCCTGCGGGTACTCGCGCACCCAGCGGGCGCGCAGTTCCACGCCCGGAAATTGAAACGCGTGCGCGGCAAACCACGCGGCCTCGGTTTCGTTCAGGTTGTTGCGAAGCTGCAGACTGGCGTAGCGGCTGGACTCGGCGGCGCGGCGCTTGAAGCGGCGCTGGTCGGACGGGCTGATGTAGACGACTTCGGTCAGGCGCTCGAAGAGTTCGTTCATGTTGCCCGCGTGGGCCGGCACGACTTCGAGGGTATAGGTGCGGTAGTTGCGGGCCAGGACTTCGCCGTTGCGGTCCAGGATCTCGCCGCGGCGCGGCGGAATCGGCACGACCGCGATGCGGTTGCGGTCGGCGCGTTCGGACAGGCCTTCGTAGCGGTCGACCTGCAGGTACCAGAACCGGCCCACCAGCACGCCAAAGCACACCAGCGCGAAGGCGCCGCCCACCCACGCGCGCAGGCGGAAGCGCTGCTTCTGCTGCTGGCCGGTTTTCTTGAATTCAAACATGACGCGACGCCGCCGTCAGGCGGATGAGGATTCGGCGTCGTCGACACCACGTTGCGGCAGGTGCAGCACCCAGCCCGCCAGCGGCCACAGGGCGGCGGTCAACAGCACGCTGATGCCCCAGTCCCAGCCTGGCCATTTGCCGGCCAGCCAGGCGTGGATGATCTGGGTGACAAAGCGCGCAATGAAGAACACAGGCAGCATGTGCATCGCCTGGCTCCAGAGGTCGAAGCGCTGCAGCCGGCGGTGCAGGACCACCGCGCCGTAGGCGACGAGCGTGTACGACAGCGCGTGCTCGCCCAAGAGGCCCGCGTCGTGCACGTCCATCAGCAGGCCGAAGAAGAACGCGGTGAACAGGCCCACGCGGCGCGGCTCGTGCACGCACCAGAAGGCGATGATGAGCAGCAGCACGTCGGGCGCGCCCTGCCACAGGCGCCACGGCAGCAGCGACACCAGCCACGCGAGCAGCACGGTGCCCCACACGAAGAAGGCATGCGCGGGCCCTGACAGCCTGTCGGGCTGCACGTTGCTGGGCGTGCCAAGGCGGCGCGGAGACTGCCCTGCGGCTTGTTGGTTAGTCCGATCCACCGGAATCGACCTCCTGACGGTTGGACTCGGCGCGATCCACATCCACTTGCAGAACCAGGAAGTGGCGATAGCGTTCGGGGTGGGCCAGGGGTTCACACACGGCGCGCGCGAAACCGGATGCGGTATCGCGTTCGACCGAGGTCACCTTGGCCACGGGCAGGCCGGCGGGAAAGAGGCCGCCGACGCCGCTGGTGACAATAGTATCGCCTTCCTTGATGTCGGCATTGGCCGCCAGGTAACGCACTTCCATCTTGCCGGGGGAATTGCCGCCAAATGCAATCAGACGCAGTCCGTTGCGCAGCAGTTGCACCGGGATGGAGACCTGCTCGTCGGTGACCAGGGCCGCCTCGGCGGTCATCGGCGTCACGCGGACGATCTGGCCGACCACGCCGCCTTCGTCGATCACGGGCATGCCCGGCGCAAGACCGGCCTTGCTGCCCTTGTTGAACACCAGACGCTGGGTGAACGCGTTGGTGGGTTCGTACATGACTTCGACCACCACCGCGGACTGCGCCACGGTGTCGGTCACACCAAGCAGGCGGCGAAGCTGGGAGTTTTCGGCGGCGAGCTGGGCGGCGTGGGACGCGACCTGGGCAAGCTCGATGCGCTGGCGTTGCAGGGCTTCGTTTTCGCTGCGGATGAGATTGGCCGCGTTGACCCACTCATTGACTTGCTGGACGAGGTCGCGCGGCGCCATGACGGCGCGCTGGAAGGGATAAAGCGCCACGGCGATCGTCCGGCGCGCCGGCTCCAGCATGCGCCATTGTGAATCCATGACGATCAGGGCCAGAGCAAGGACGACCAGAACGACCAGCCGCACCTCTGCCGGTGGGCCGCGCCTGAATAGGGGGGGAGTCCCTTGTCGTTGCATGAATCTCAGCCCGGGCGCCCGCGTCCGAGGCCCCCGCAGCGGCCGGAGCCAGAAAAAAGCGGGGCTCCGGGCTGGCGGGCAATATTAGTCGTTGATGAAGATGGCGCCCAGTTTCTCAAGGTGTTCCAGCGCCTCGCCGCAACCGCGCACGACGCAGGTCAGGGGATCGTCGGCCACCACGACCGGCAGACCGGTTTCTTCTTGCAGCAGGCGGTCCAGGTCGCGCAGCAGCGCGCCGCCACCGGTCAGGGCGATGCCCTTGTCGGTGATGTCGGCGCCCAGCTCGGGCGGCGTTTGTTCGAGGGCGATCTTGACGGCGGACACGATCTGGTTGAGCGGATCGGTCAGCGATTCCAGGATCTCGTTGGACGAAACCGTGAAGCTGCGCGGCACGCCTTCGGCCAGGTTCCGGCCCTTGACTTCGATTTCGCGGACTTCGGAACCCGGGAACGCCGAGCCGATTTCCTTCTTGATCAGTTCGGCCGTGGGTTCGCCGATCAGCATGCCGTAGTTGCGGCGGATGTAGTTGACGATGGCCTCGTCGAACTTGTCGCCGCCGACGCGCACGGAACCCTTGTAGACCATGCCGCCCAGCGAGATGACGGCCACTTCGGTGGTGCCGCCGCCGATGTCGACGACCATCGAGCCGCTGGCGTCGGACACGGCCAGGCCGGCGCCGATGGCAGCGGCCATGGGTTCTTCGATCAGGAATACATGGGAGGCGCCGGCGCCGAGGGCCGATTCGCGGATGGCGCGGCGTTCAACCTGGGTGGAACCGCAGGGAACGCAGACGATGATCCGCGGGCTGGGCGCCAGCATGTTGCGGGGGTGCACCATGCGGATGAACTGCTTGAGCATCTGCTCGGTGACCGTGAAGTCGGCGATCACGCCGTCCTTCATGGGCCGGATGGCCTCGATATTGCCGGGAACGCGGCCGAGCATCTGCTTGGCTTCGTGCCCGACGGCTTGAATGATCTTCTTGCCGTGGGGCCCGCCTTCATGACGGATTGCGACCACGGAAGGCTCATCGAGAACGATGCCCTTGCCGCGGACGTAAATCAGCGTATTGGCGGTACCGAGGTCAATCGCCATATCGCTGGAAAAATAACTGCGCAGGAATCCGAACATGGGAGCTCAGCTAAATTCTGGGGGGAATTGGGGTCAAGCCGCGGGGCGTTTGGCCCGTAAAACGACGGGTCCGCCTGTCATCACGGCGATTAAACCGTGAATCATAACTTATAATTTCCCCGGAAATAGCGCATAAATGCAGGCTATTCAAGCTTTGTAACGGGTTTGGCATGTGCATACTGCCCACTCCCGCCCCGCGGCCTTCGCTCACCGATTTTTGCAATTCCCCATGGCGCTCAACGACAAAGATGTGGCCCGCATTGCCCGGCTGGCCAGAATCGAACTGACCCCCGACCAGCGCACCGTCGCGCAGGCCGAACTCAACGGCATCCTTCACTTGATCGAGCGGCTCCAGTCCGTCGATACGCAAGGCGTGGAACCTTTGGCCCATCCGCTGTCCGCCCACGAAGACATCGTATTGCGCCTGCGTGAAGACGCCGTGACCGAAGCCGGTTCGCAAGCCCGCCGCGAGGAACTGCTGGCCAACGCGCCGGATGCCCAGGACGGCCTGTTCCTGGTTCCCAAGGTCCTGGAATAAGTCATGACGAAACCTGCCCTGCACACCCAGTTCGAGGGGATCGCCGCCCTGCGCGCGGCCCTCGCCCAACGCGAAGTCAGTGCCGTCGATCTGGCGCAAAGCGCCTTGTCGGCCGCCGAAGCGGCCAGCGGCCTGAACAGCTTTTTACATATTGACGCCGAATTGACGCTGGCCCAGGCACGCGCGGCCGACGCCGCGCTGGCGGCCGGCACCGCCGGTCCGCTGGCGGGCATCCCGATCGCCCACAAGGACGCCTTCGTCACGCGCGGCTGGCGCACTACCGCGGGCAGCAAGATGCTCGAGGGTTACACCAGCCCGTTCGACGCCACCGTCGTGGAGCGCCTGCAAGCGGCCGGCGCGGTTTCGCTGGGCAAGCTGAACTGCGACGAATTCGCCATGGGCTCCGGCAACGAGAACTCGGCCTACGGCGCCGTGAAGAACCCGTGGGACCACGCTGCCGTGCCCGGCGGCTCGTCGGGCGGTTCTGCCGCCGCCGTGGCCGCCCGCCTGGTCGCTGCCGCCACCGGCACCGACACCGGCGGCTCGGTTCGCCAGCCCGCCGCCCTGTGCGGCGTGAGCGGCATCAAGCCCACCTATGGCACCGTGTCGCGTTACGGCATGGTGGCCTTCGGCTCCAGCCTGGACCAGGCCGGCCCGCTGGCCCCCAGCAGCCGCGACCTGCTCGAACTGCTGGACGTCATCAGCGGCTTTGACCCGCGCGACGCCACGAGCCTTGAAAAGTGCGACGGCGCCGTCAACGAGCCCGGCCGCGTGCGCCGCGACTTCGACGCCGCGCAAGGGCGCTTCGACGCCGCCGGCAGCCAGCCCCTGAAGGGCCTGCGCATCGGCGTGCCCGAGGAATATTTTGGCGCCGGCCTGGCGTCCGACGTGGCCGCTGCCGTGCAGGCCGCGCTTGAGCAGTTCGAGGCGCTGGGCGCCGTGCGCGTGCCGGTCTCGCTGCCGCGCACCGAGCTGGCCATTCCGGCGTACTACGTGATCGCCCCCGCCGAAGCGTCCAGCAACCTGGCGCGCTACGACGGCGTGCGCTACGGCCACCGCGCCAAGCAGTACGGCGACCTGAACGAGATGATCAGCCGCTCGCGCGCCGAAGGTTTCGGCGACGAGGTCAAGCGCCGCATCCTGATCGGCACCTACGTGCTGTCCCACGGCTATTACGACGCCTACTACCTGCAGGCGCAGCGCCTGCGCCGGCTGATCGCGCAGGACTTCCAGCGCGCCTTTGCGGACCAGTGCGACGTCATCATGGGACCGGTCACGCCCACGGTCGCCAAGAACATCGGCGACAACCGCGACGACCCGACCGCCGACTGGCTGGCCGACGTCTACACGCTGGGCGTCAGCCTGGCGGGCCTGCCCGCCATGTCGATCCCCTGCGGCTTCGGAGGCGAAAAACAAAATCGCCCCATCGGCCTGCAGATCATCGGCAACTACTTCGACGAAGGCCGCCTGCTGGCCATCGCCGACCGCTACCAACACGTGACGGACTGGCATCAGCGTGCCCCTGTCCTGCAAGGCTGAGAACATGAACTGGGAAATCGTCATCGGCCTGGAAACGCACACGCAGCTTTCCACGGACTCCAAGATCTTTTCGGGCAGCAGCACGCAATTCGGCGCCGCGCCCAACACGCAGGCCAATGAAGTCGACCTGGCCCTGCCGGGCAGCCTGCCGGTCATGAACCGCGGCGCGGCCGAACGCGCCATCCGCTTCGGTCTGGCCGTGGGCGCCAAGATCGCGCCGCGCTCGGTTTTTGCGCGCAAGAACTACTTCTACCCTGACCTGCCCAAGGGCTACCAGATCAGCCAGTACGAGCTGCCCGTGGTGGTGGGCGGCTCGCTGTCGTTCTTCGTGGGCGAAGAAGAAAAGACCGTCAACCTGACGCGCGCCCACCTCGAGGAAGACGCCGGCAAGTCCCTGCACGACGACTTCAACCTGGCCAATGGCGCCCCGGCCAGCGGCATCGACCTTAACCGCGCCGGCACCCCGCTGCTGGAAATCGTGACCGAGCCTGAAATGCGTTCTGCCGCCGAGGCCGTGGCCTATGCGCGCGCGCTGCACAGCCTGGTCGTGTGGCTGGGCATCTGCGACGGCAACATGCAGGAAGGCTCGTTCCGTTGCGACGCCAACGTGTCGGTGCGCCCGGTGGGCCAGAAGGAATTCGGCACCCGCACCGAGATCAAGAACGTCAACTCGTTCCGCTTCCTGGAACGCGCCATCATTTATGAAGCGCGCCGCCAGATCGAGCTGATCGAGGACGGCGGCACCGTGGTCCAGGAAACGCGTCTGTACGACGCGGACCGCGACGAAACGCGCAGCATGCGCAGCAAGGAAGACGCGCACGACTACCGCTACTTCCCCGATCCCGACCTGCCCACGCTGGTGATCTCCGGCGACTGGGTGGACGAGGTCCGCGCCGCCATGCCCGAACTGCCGGCCGCCCAGCGCGCGCGCTTTGAATCGGAATACGGCCTGCCCGCCTACGACGCGGCCCAACTGACCGTCAGCCGCGACCTGGCCGCCTACTTTGAGGCCGTGGCGCACGCGCTGCCGGCCGGTCAGGCCAAGCTTGCGTCCAACTGGGTCATGGGCGAAGTCGCCGCGGTGCTCAACAAGGAAGAAAAGACCATCGCCGAATCGCCCGTCGCCGCGCCCGCGCTGGCGGCCCTGATCGGCCGCATCATCGACGGCACGATCTCCAACAAGATCGCCCGCGAGGTCTTTGGCGCCATGTGGGCCGGCGAGAACGGCGGCGACGCCGACGCCATCATCGAGTCCCGCGGCCTGAAACAGATCAGCGACACGGGCGCCATCGGCGCGATGATCGACGAGGTGCTGGCCGCCAACCCGGCCATCGTCGAGGAGTACCGAGCCGGAAAGCAAAAGGCGTTCAACTCCCTGGTCGGCCAGATCATGAAGGCCGCCCGCGGCAAGGCCAACCCGCAGCAGGTGAATGACTTGCTGAAGCAGAAGTTGGATAGTTGATGGGCTGCCGGTTCGCCAAACGGGGGACCGGCGCAATATCAGACTAAGTCAAAGGCCGCGGCATCTTGCCGCGGCCTTTTGCTTGGCCAAGAATGATCTGGTCGAATTCGCCGGAGACTTGGCCATGAAATACATCGAGGTCAGCAGCAACGACCTGCTGCACCGATTCACCGACTACCTGCAGGCCCTCAACCAGGGGCAGCACTTCATCATCGCGGTCGACGGCGTGCGCCGTGCCAGGCTGACGCCCGTCCTGCCCGAAACCTCGCTCGACGCGCACGACGCCCTTGAGGCCATGAAGCGCCTGCAGACAGCAGCCCCCGTCTCTCACGAAACCATCCGCGAATGGATCGAAGAAGGGAGAGAATGAACACCTTCAATCTGGTACCCGATGCGTCGGTCGCGCTTGCATGGCTGCTCGATCGTGTGGATGTCCACGAATCGCTCCTTGCCCGGCACCTGCTCGACGTCGCCCACGGCTCGCAAAACACGGTGCCTCACATCTGGCGCGTCGAGGTCGCCAATGGCGTTCTGCGTGCCGAGCGCAGCCGGCGTATCTCGCAGGATCAGGTCGCTGCATTCAACCAGCTTCTGGACAGCCTGCCTTTCCGCCCAGACCACGACGATGCCGCTCACCACATCGCGTGCACCTGCGAGATCGCCCGCATCCATGGCTTGACCGCCTACGACGCGAGCTATCTCGAGCTCTCCCTTCGGCACCGCGCCTGTCTGGCCACCTTCGACCGAAAGCTGGCGGACGCGGCGCGTGCCAGCGGCGTTACCGTGTTCGGCCAACCCCATGGGGTCGCCGAACCCGTCGCGCATTATCTTTGCCAATGAAATGGGCGGCCACTGGCCGCCCTACGTGTTGCTTCCGGCAAACCGGCCCGTTTACTTCACCCCGTACTTCGTCCGATACGCCAGCACGGCATCCCGATTCTCGGCAAACGCCGCATCGTCTTGCAGCAAGGCCAGGATGTCGGTCAGCGAAGCAATCGCGACCACGGGGATGCCATAGGTCTTGGCCACGTCCTGCACGGCCGAGTGGGGCGACAAGGCGTCGTCCGGGCCGGCGCGCTCCATGCGGTCCATCGCGATCAGCACGGCGGCCGGCTCTGCGCCCGCGGCGCGGATGATTTCCACCGATTCGCGCACCGACGTGCCGGCAGTGATGACGTCGTCGATGATGACGACCTTGCCCTTGAGCGGCGCGCCGACCAGGGTGCCGCCTTCGCCATGGTCCTTGGCTTCCTTGCGGTTGTAGGCAAACGGCACGTCGCTGCGGCCCTGCATGTCAGGATGGCCGGCCAGCGCCACGGCGGTGGCGGTGGACAGCGGGATCCCCTTGTACGCCGGGCCAAACAGCATGTCGAACTCGACGCCGGAATCCAGCAGGGCCTGCGCGTAGAACTGCGCCAGCTTGCCGACCGAGCGGCCATTGTTGAACAGGCCCGCGTTAAAGAAATAGGGGCTGATACGGCCCGACTTGACCTTGAAGCTGCCAAAGCGCAGAACGCCCTCGTTCAAGGCAAAGCGGACGAAATCCAGGGCGGTGACGGAGGACTGGGCGGCGGGCATGCAAGGGGTTCCGGTAGGTGGCAGACCCCGCATTTTATCCGCTGTCGGGGACTTTCCCGGATGGCGCCGCCGAGTCGGTTAAATTCCTGGCATTGTCCGCCCCCCTGCGGCCGCATTACAGGAGTTTCGCTTTGCTGCGCATCACGTCGATCAACCTCAATGGCATCCGGTCCGCCTTCAAGAAGGGCCTGCAACCGTGGATGGAAAAGCACGCCGCCGACGTGCTGTGCCTGCAGGAAATCAAGGTCTCCCACGAGGACCTGACCGACGACCTGCGCCATCCGCCCGGCTACACCGGCCACTTTCATCACGCCGTGAAAAAGGGCTACAGCGGCGTGGGCATCTACCTGCGAGATGCCGCCGAGCGCGTGAACAACGGCTTTGATTGTGAAGAGTTCGACAACGAAGGCCGCATCATCCGCGCCGACTGGAAGGATCTGTCGATCATCAGCGCTTACCTGCCTTCCGGCTCCAGCGGCGACGAACGCCAGCAGGCGAAGTACCGCTTCCTGGACCGGTTCGGGCCGTGGATCGATGCCCTGATGCATGAGCACAAGACGACCGGCCGCGAATTCGTCATCTGCGGCGACTGGAACATCGCGCACAAGGAAATCGACCTGAAGAATTGGAAGGGCAACATGAAGAACTCGGGCTTCCTGCCCGAAGAGCGCGCGTGGCTCACGGACGTTTTCGACAAGCGCGGCTTTGTGGACGTGTTTCGCACCATTGATGACCGTCCGGACCAATACACCTGGTGGAGCAACCGCGGCCAGGCCTGGGCCAAGAACGTCGGGTGGCGCATCGACTACCAGATCGCCACGCCGGGCATCGCCGCCAAGGCGCGTAACGTGGCCATCTACAAGGACGAGCGCTTCTCGGATCACGCGCCGTTGACGATCGATTACGACACCACCTTGCGCGCGTGATTTTTCTCAATATTTAATTGGGGTCGTATTACGTGCGAGACACGGGCCGCTGCGCATGCAAGCGGCCTGACAATGACCTCGTGGCCTGAGGGCACGGGCAGCCGCCTCTATGACGAGGCAGACATTTAAAACGGGGACACATTAATTTCCCCTGATATTTCAAGCATCACGCCCAACCGCGCACCTTTGGATTCCGCATCCCGAGACGCCCACCCGGAAATACGTCCCCGATTTTTGCTTCGAAAAATCCGTTTGTTATCAACATGATGGCGCGGTTTTTCGCTTTGCGCAGGGCAACATTTTGCCCCTACAATCGCCGCACCATACCGGTGCAGTCTTGCACCAAAACAAACTGACCGCGCCCCAATCTGGCGCAATTTCCGCACCTATTCGAAGCACCCCCGAGGAGATCATGGTGAAAGTGCAGAGTCTGGACGACTTTCTGCGTGGCGTCGCCGCGCGCGACCCGCAGCAACCCGAGTACATGCAAGCCGTCCAGGAGGTGATGCTCAGCTTGTGGCCTTTCGTCGAGAAGCATCCCCACTACGCTGAACACGCCCTGCTCGAACGCCTGGTCGAACCCGAGCGCGTCATCCAGTTCCGCGTGTGCTGGACCGACGACCAGGGCCGCGCCCAGGTCAACCGCGCCTTCCGCATCCAGCACAGCTCGGCGATCGGCCCGTTCAAGGGCGGCATGCGCTTTCACCCGTCCGTGAACCTGTCGATCCTGAAGTTCCTCGCCTTCGAACAGACCCTGAAGAACTCGCTGACCACGCTGCCCATGGGCGGCGGCAAGGGCGGCTCGGACTTCGATCCCAAGGGCAAGTCCGATGCCGAAGTCATGCGCTTTTGCCAGGCGCTGATGATCGAGCTGTACCGCCACCTGGGCCCGGACACCGACGTGCCGGCCGGCGACATCGGCGTGGGCGCGCGCGAAGTCGGCTTCATGGCCGGCATGATGAAAAAGCTGTCCAACTCGACCGCCAGCGTGTTCACCGGCAAGGGCCTGACCTTTGGCGGCAGCCTGATCCGTCCCGAAGCCACCGGCTACGGCACCGTGTACTTCGCCGAAGAAATGCTCAAGCGCGTGGGCAAGTCCTTTGATGGCATGCGCGTTTCCGTGTCGGGCTCGGGCAACGTGGCGCAATACGCCATCGAGAAGGCGATGGCCCTGGGCGCCCGCGTCATCACCGTGTCGGATTCGAACGGCACCGTCGTCGACGAGGCCGGCTTCAACCACGAGAAGCTCGTGGCGCTGATGCACATCAAGAACGACCTGCGGGGCCGCCTGGACACCTACGCCCGCCAATTCGGCCTGCAATACGAGGCCGGCAAGCGCCCGTGGCATGTGCCCGTGGACGTCGCCCTGCCCTGCGCCACGCAAAACGAGCTGGAACTGTCGGATGCGCAGACGCTGATCAAGAACGGCGTGCTGGCCGTCGCCGAAGGCGCGAACATGCCCGCCACGCTTGAAGCCGCCAAGGCCTTCGTTGCCGCCCGTGTGCTGTACGCGCCGGGCAAGGCCAGCAACGCCGGCGGCGTGGCCGTGTCGGGCCTGGAAATGGCGCAGAACTCGGCCCGCCTGTCGTGGACCCGCGAGGAAGTGGACGCCCGCCTGCACGCCATCATGCGCGACATCCACGAAAACTGCGTGCGTCACGGCCACTCCGAGCGCGAGTACGTGAACTACCTGGACGGCGCCAACATCGCCGGCTTCGTGAAGGTCGCGGACGCCATGCGCCAGCAAGGCCTGTATTGATCGCTGCCCGCTGACCCTCGCCCGCAGCGGCGCAGGTAAGCGGACCAAGCAAAAGGCCGACTCAATGCGAGTCGGCCTTGTTATTGGCGGCGGCGGCAAGGCCGCAGCCACTTGGCAAGACTGCCGCGCCCCGGGGACGCGGGCTTGCCGGGATCAGTGCTTCATGCCGCCATGACCGTGGCTCATGCCGGGGTTGTGCGAGGCCGGCATGACCTTGAACTGCACCGCCACTTCGCCCGCCTTTTCGAACTTGAGCGTGGCGGGCACGGTGGCGCCGTCCTTGAACGGCGCCTTCAGCTTGATGAACATGATGTGGTAGCCGCCCGGGCTGAGCTTGACCTCGGTGTCGGCGGGCAGCGCGATGCCGCCTTCGACCTGGCGCATCTTGGACACGCCGTTCTCGGTCTGCACGGTGTGCAGTTCCACGCGCTCGGCGGCGTCCGATGTCACGGACAGCAAGCGGTCCGGTGCCTTGGCGTCGTTGTCGATATCCATGTAGCCCGCACCGTTGGCCTGGCCCGGCGCGGAAGCGCGCACCCAGAGATCGTCGATTTCGACCTGGCCCACCTTGTAGTCCTTGGCCCACGCCGAACCGGCGGTGCACAGGCCAATCGCGGCAATGGCGGCAAACTTGCGGATGTTCATGCGTGTCCTCCTGAGACGTTAACGGCGCCTGACCAGGCTGCGGGCGGCTGACAGCACCGCGTCGGTCAAGGCTTCCATGGCCTCGGAGTTTACCCGCCAATGCTGCCAGTAGAGCGGCACGTCCTCCCACGCCCGGCCGCGCAGCAGGACGAGTTGACCGGCATCAAGGTGTTCCTGCACCAGCGGCAGCGGGTTCATGGTCCAACCCAACCCGCCCAGCGTCGCCTGTACGAATGCGCGTGTGGACGGGACCCACCAGACCGGCGGCTCCCACGGCGCGGGGTCGGCGATCTTGTGCGCAAAGCGCGCCTGCAGGGCGTCCTTGCGGTTGAACACCAGGACGGGCGCCTGGGCCAGCGTCTGCGCATTGACCCCCGACGCGAAGTAGCGCTTGTGGAAGTCGGGCGTGCAGGTAGCCACGTAGCGCATGCTGCCCAGCGCATGGATGCGGCAACCCTGCACGGGATCGGCCAGCGTGGTCACGGCGCCCAGCACGGAACCGTTGCGCAGCAGGGCGGCCGTGTGGTCCTGGTCTTCGGACAGCATGTCGAGCGTGGCGCGGGTGCGCGCGGCGAACTGCAGGGCGGCGTCGACGAACCAGGTTTCCAGGCTGTCGTGATTGACGGCGATCGGGATGCTGGCGTGGGGGATGTCGTCATCGGCCACGCCCAGCCGGTTCAGCGCATCGTGCTCGAGCAAGGCGGTCTGCTCGGCCAATTGGACCAGCACCTGGCCATCGGCCGTGGCGGCGGCGGGCACGGTGCGCTGGACCAGCAGCCGGCCCATGCGGTCTTCCAGGGCCTTGATCCGTTGCGACACCGCTGACGGCGTGACGCTGAGCGACAGCGCCGCGCGCTCGAAACTTCCTTCGCGCACCACCGCAGCCAGTGCGCGCAGGTTGCCGTGATCGATTCTCATGACATTAGCTGCGCTTAATATAGTGAAGGAAAATTAGCTGTATTTCACATGCATGGCAAGGGAAAATCACACCATGCCGCCCGCTCCACGCGCCCGGCAACCCATAGAAGCGCCGCCACAGGCGTTGCAGTCACCGGTTTCACAGGTATCCCTTCCATGTTTGCCACGTTGTCATCCCCCGCCTTCCTCACCGCCTGGGCCAGCGGCACGGCCACGGGCCTCGGCCTGTTCGCTGTCGTGGGCGCGCAAAGCGCGTTCATCCTGCGCCAGGGCCTCATGCGCGCGCACCTGCTCAGCGTCGTCGCCATCTGCGCGCTGATCGACCTGGTGTTCATCTTCGCGAGCGTGTCCGGCCTGCAGGCGCTGACCGCGTGGTTCCCCTGGCTGACCACCGCCGTGCTGTGGTTCGGCGTGGCCTTTTTGACCTGGTACGCGGCGCAGTCCGCGCGCCGCGCCTGGACGGCCACGGGTGGTCTCGCCGCCGCCCGCGACGTGGTGCCGTCGCGCCGCGCCGCCATGCTGGGCGCGCTGGGCTTTTCGCTGCTCAATCCGCATTTCTGGCTGGACATGGTGGTGGTGGGCTCGCTGGCGCATGGCTTCGAAGACGCCCGCATGGCCTTCGCGGCCGGCGCCTTCACGGCCAGCCTGCTGTGGCTCGCCGTCCTGGGCATCGGGTCGCGCCTCTTCGCCCCGTTCTTTGCCAGCGCGACGGCCTGGCGGGTCCTGGACGGGGTCATCGCCGCAGTCATGGCCGGGTTGGCGGTCAGCCTGGCGGTCAAGGGCGTCTGAGGCGCCGCCATGTACACATCCACCTTCATCTTCGCGAAAAAGCAGTTCGACGATGCGTTCCATCAACTGGACCAGCGCATTGCGCAGGCGGCCCGCGCGATGCCTGGCTACCTCGGTGAAGAGTCCTGGCAAGACACCACCCGGGGACTGTTCGCCAATGTGTATTACTGGGACACGCTCGATGCGCTGGACGCGCTGATCCGGCATCCGGCGCATTTGGAAGCCAAGGCGGCGCAATCGCAATGGCTGGACGGCTATCGCGTGGAGATCGCTCAGGTGCTGCGCCAGTACGGGCACGGCGTGCCCGCCCCCGCACTTTTATAATCGGGGCCTCACCACTTTCTGTCGGGCGCGGGACCGGCCCGCCACCGCTCCATGCGCGGACCTTCATCTTCCAAAGACGTGCGCCTGCCGCCGCTCGCCGCCATCCAGGCGTTCGAAGCCGCCGCCCGCCTGGGCTCTTTCGAGCGGGCCAGCGAAGAACTCTTCGTCACCGCCAGCGCCATCGGCAAGCGCATCGCCTCGCTTGAAACCCTGCTTGACGTCACACTCTTCATCCGCAGCAGCCGCGGCGCGACGTTGAGCGCGGCCGGACGCGAATACCTGGAGCAGGTGCGCACGGCGCTCGACCTGCTGTCGGACGCCTCGCTGCACAAGCGCAACGAACCCAAGCTGGAAACGCTGCGTGTGGTGTCCACACCCACGTTCGCGCGGCAGGTGCTCATCCCCGCCCTGCCCGGCTTCACGGCGGCACATCCCGATGTCGAACTGGAAATCATGCTGTCCATTCCCTACCTGGACATCATGCCGCCCAACGCCGATGTGTGGATCCGCTTCGGCAGCGGCAAGTATCCCGGGCTGCATGCACACCCCCTGACGCACGATCCCGTGTTCGCGGTGTGCTCGCCCGGCTATCAGGCGGCGCGCGGCCCGTTCCAGCGCCCGGCGGACCTGGCCCGCGCCGACCTGCTGCGTTGCCCGATGGAGCCTTGGCGTCCGTGGCTGGCGGCAGCGGGCCTGGACTGGCCCGAACCGTCGCGCGGCGTGTGGCTGGTGGACCTGGGCATGATGCTCGCCGCCGCACGCGCGGGCCAGGGCGTGGCGCTGACGCGCCGGTCGCTGGCCGCCGAGTGGCTGGACGAAGGCAAGCTGGTCCGCCTGCTGGACGTGGAAATCCCCGGCGAGTCGCAGTACTACCTGTGCACCGAAACCACACGCGCACCTGGTGGCGCAGTCCAGGCGTTTTCCCTATGGCTGACCGAGGTCTGCCAGCGCGCAGCCCAATGGCCATGCGGGCCCGAGGCCAGTCAGGAATAAATTTCCACTCGATGGCGGAATGAATTTCCGCACGACACCGCACCCTGATCGCTAGGATGCGGCCAGCACGTCTGCGCGCGCCCGGCGCGCCGATGCAGCTGCGGGCCCGCCATCAGGCTAAAGACGTTCAGCAGTCTGAAAGGAACCTTGCAGCGGCACTAGGTATTTACGCGGAAAAGCGCCGCCGGGTCAGATTCGCGTAAGCGATTAAGCAGACAGTCACGACACGCAATAAAGGAGCGCGCCAACAAAACAACCCACGCCGACTGGCGCCGGCACACGGCTTTCCACGCAGTTCACCCAATTACAACGGAGACATCCATGGATTTTCGTTTGAAGCTGCTTGCAGGAACCCTTGCATTTGCCGTATCGGCCGCGTCCTACGCCGCCGACCCCATCAAGATCGGCGTGGCCGGCCCCTACACCGGCGGCTCGTCCTCCATGGGCGTCAGCATGCGCGACGGCGTGCGCCTGGCCATCGAAGAGATCAACAAGAACGGCGGCGTGCTGGGCCGCCAGCTCGTCGCCGTCGAACGCGATGACGAAGCCAAGAACGAGCGCGGCGTGCAGATCGCGCAGGAGCTGATCAACAAGGAACAGGTGACCGCCACCGTCGGCTACATCAACACGGGCGTGGCGCTGGCCTCCCAGCGCTTCTACCAGGACGCCAAGATTCCGGTGTTCAACAACGTGGCCACCGGCAGCGTGATCACGCATCAGTTCAAGGCGCCGGAATACCCCGACAACTACGTGTTCCGCAACGCGGCGCACGACAGCATCCAGGCCCCGATGATCGTCGAAGAAGCGATCACGCGCCGCGGCTTCAAGAAAGTGGCGATCCTGGCCGACTCCACCAACTACGGCCAGCTGGGCCGCGAAGATCTGGAGAAAGCGCTGGACGCCAAGGGCATCAAGCCCGTGGCCGTCGAAAAGTTCAACATCAAGGACGTCGACATGACGGCCCAGCTGCTCAAGGCCAAGGCCGCGGGCGCCGAAGCCGTGCTGACCTACGGCATCGGCCCCGAGCTGGCGCAGATCGCCAACGGCATGACCAAGCTGGGCTGGAAGGTGCCGATCATCGGCAGCTGGACGCTGTCCATGGCCAACTACATCGACAACTCCGGCGCCAACGGCGAAGGCGCGCGCATGCCGCAGACCTTCATCCAGGACCCGGACACGCCCAAGCGCAAGGCGTTCATCGACGCGTACCTGGCCAAGTTCAAGCCCAAGAACAACCGCATCGACTCGCCGGTGTCGGCCGCGCAGGGCTATGACTCGATCTTCCTGCTGGCAGCCGCCATCAAGCAGGCAAACTCCACCGACGGTCCCAAGGTGCGCGAAGCGCTTGAGAACCTGCAGACCCCGGTCGAGGGCGTGGTGATGACCTACAACAAGCCCTTCTCGCACGACAACCACGACGCGATCACCGCCAAGGAAGTGGTCATCGGCGAGGTCAAGGGCGGCCGGGTCGTCAAGGCCAACTAATCCCAACAAGCAGGAAGGCGGCGGCTGCCCGGCCGCCGCCGCCCGCGCCCCAAGCTCAGGGCGCGGGGCATGCAGCCGCCTGAAAACAGCGTTCTGCCCAAGGGGGTTGGGACGGAACACAGCGCCTCAAGACACACACCATGATTCTTCTACAGCTCATCTATAGCGGTATCGCGCTAGGCATGATCTACGCGGTCATTGCCTTCGGCTACCAGCTCACCTTCGCCACGTCCGGCACCTTGAACTTCGGCCAGGGCGAAGCCCTGATGCTGGGTGCGCTCGTCGGTCTGACGCTTGTCGGACTGGGCGTGAACTACTGGGTCATGATTCCCATCGTCTGCATCTTCGGCTTCGCGCAGGGCGCGCTGGTCGAGCGCGTGGGCGTGCGGCCCGCCATCAAGACGCGATCCGAATTCGGCTGGATCATGGCCACCATTGCGCTGGGCATCATCTTCAAGAACGTGGCCGAGAACATCTGGGGCCGCGACGACCTGCGCTTTCCCTCGCCGCTGCCCGAGGCGCCCATCCAGGTGCTGGGCGCGAACGTCTTGCCGATGGAGTTGCTGGTGGTGTTTGGCGCGCTGGGCATGATGATCCTGGTGGAAATCTTCAACCGCAAGTCGATCTACGGCAAGGCCTTCGTCGCCACATCCAACGACCGCGACGCGGCCGGCCTGATGGGCATCAACACGGGCATGGTCATCACGTTCTCGTACGCGCTCTCGTCGCTGACCGCGGCGTTCGCAGGCGTGCTGGTCGCGCCGCTGACGCTGACCGGCGCCACGATGGGCGCGGTGCTCGGCCTGAAGGCATTTGCCGTCGCGATCATTGGCGGCCTGTCCAGCGGGATGGGCGTCGTGGTGGGCGGGCTGATCCTGGGGATCGCCGAGACGACCACCGGTTTCTATCTATCTACGGGATACAAAGACGTGCCGGGATTGGTATTGCTGTTGCTCGTGCTGACCTTCAAGCCCGCCGGCCTGTTCGGCAAGACCGCGATCAAGAAGGTGTAAGCGATGAAACCCCTGCACCTTCTTCTATCCATCGTGGCCGTGGCCTGCCTGGCCGCCGTGCCGCTGGGCGTGACCAACACGTATTACCTGCACCTGATTGAAACCATCATGATCTATTCGATCCTGCTGTTCGGGCTCGATATCGTGGTGGGATACACCGGCCAGGTGTCGCTGGGCCACGCAGGCCTGTTCGGCATCGGCTCGTATGTGGCCGGCGTTCTGGTCTTTCACCTGCAGATTCCGATCTGGCTGACGCTACCCGCCGCCATCCTCATCGCCGCCGCGTTCGGCGCGGTGCTGGCCCTGCCGGCGCTGCGCGTCACGGGCCCCTATCTGGCGATGGTGACGCTGGCATTCGGCACGATCATCCAGATCCTGATCAACGAAATGACCTTCCTGACCGAAGGCCCGCTAGGCATCAAGATCTCCAAGCCGTCCATCGCCGGACACGTGCTGACCAAGGCCGAGTATTTCTGGCTGGTCGGCGCGCTGCTGGTGATCTCGCTGATCGTGGTGCACCGGATCCTGAAGTCGCACCTGGGCCGCTCGTTCGAAGCCCTGCGTGACAGCCCGATCGCCTCGGACTGCATGGGCGTGTCGGTGTACCGCCACAAGGTGATCGCGTTCGTCATCAGTGCGGGATTTGCCGGGCTGGCGGGCGCGCTGTATTCGTATTCGGAACAGTACATCTCGCCCAACACGTACAACTTCGAACTCACGATCCTGTTCCTGCTGGCCATCATCATGGGCGGACGCAAGAGCCGCACCGGCGCGCTGCTGGGCGCGTCGATCATCGTGCTGCTGCCCAAGATGCTGGACGACATCGGCACGTTCCGCCTGATCGCGCTGGCGGTGGCGATCCTGGTGACGGTAGGCAGCGCCGTGGCCATCTCGAAAGGCCGCACCGAACCGCGCAAGGTGGCGGTGCCAGTGATCGGGACGATCGTGCTGGCAGTCTTCTCGTACTGGCTGGAGGCCGTGACCGACTGGCGTCTGACCATCTTCGGCGCCATGATCCTGTTCGTCGTGTATTACCTGCCCGACGGCATCGTGGGCTTCGTGCGCAACCTGTTCTTCTCCACGCGCCGCGCCGCGCTGACGGTGAAGAAGGACCTGGTGAAGGAACAGGACGCCGTGCCCGACGCAGTAGCCGGCAAAGGCGAGACACTGCTGGCGGCCAAGAGCGTGCTGATGCAGTTTGGCGGCCTGAAGGCGCTGAACGAAGTGGACCTGACCGTCAAACGCGGCACGATCCACGGGCTGATCGGACCGAACGGCTCCGGCAAGAGCACGATGATGAACGTGCTGACCGGCATCTACGTGCCCACCGCCGGTGCGGTGGAGTTTTCCGGCAAGTCGCTTGTCGGCCTGCCCCCGGCCCATATCGCCGAGGCCGGCATCGCCCGCACATTCCAGAACGTGCAGCTCTTTGGCGAGATGACCGCGTTGGAGAACGTGCTGGTGGGCCTGCACCACACCTTCACGACGGGCCTGGCGGCCATCGCGCTGCGCACGCCCAAGTGGAAGACCGAAGAACAGGGCGCCCGGGCGCGGGCCATGGCGCTGCTGGAGTTCGTGGGGCTGGAGTCGCTGGCCAACGAAGAAGCGCGCAACCTGCCCTACGGCAAGCAGCGCCTGCTTGAGATCGCACGCGCGCTGGCGCTGGATCCGCAACTGCTGCTGCTGGACGAACCGGCGGCCGGCCTGACGGCGCCCGACATCGTGGAGCTGCTGGCCATCATCCGCAAGGTGCGCGATCACGGCATCACGCTGATCCTCATCGAACACCACATGGACGTGGTGATGGGCGTGTGCGACACCGTGTCGGTGCTGGACTTCGGCCAGAAGATCGCCGAAGGGCTGCCAAATGAAGTGCAAAGCAACGCCAAGGTGATCGAGGCGTATCTGGGCGGCGCGCCCGCCTGACGCCAAGGGGACAACAAGATGCTATCGATCAAGAATCTGGAAGCAGGCTACGGGAAAGTGAAGGTGCTGCACGGCATCAGCATGGAGGTGCCCAAGGCAAAGGTGGTCACGCTGATCGGGTCGAACGGGGCCGGCAAGACGACGACGATGCGGGCATTGTCGGGGATGATCCGGCCGACGGCGGGGGAGATCACGCTGGGCAGCAAGCGCATCGACGGGCTGGAGTCGCATCGGATTGCCCGCTTGGGACTGGCGCATTCGCCGGAGGGACGCCGGGTGTTTCCGACGCTGTCGGTGACGGACAACCTGCTGCTGGGCGCGTTTCCTCGCCTGACGGGCAGCCGGCCGAAGGGTGACGTGCAGGCGGATCTGGGGCGGGCGATGGATCTCTTCCCTCGGCTGAAGGAACGGCGCGATCAGCTGGCAGGCACGTTATCGGGCGGCGAGCAGCAGATGCTGGCGATGGCGCGTGCGGTGATGCTGAACCCGGAGCTGGTGCTGCTGGACGAGCCGTCGATGGGACTGGCGCCGATTCTGGTGGAGGAAGTGTTCCGTATCATTGCGCGGCTCAAGGAAGAAGGCGTGACGATGCTGCTGGTGGAGCAGTTCGCGGCGGCGGCGTTGAATGTCGCGGATTATGGGTATGTGCTGGAGAATGGGCGGATTTCTGTGCATGGGAGTGCGGACAAGCTGAAGCATGATCCGGCTGTGGTGGCGGCTTATTTGGGTGGGTCGCATTAGGTTTTATGGGGGTGTTTGTTGTTTAGGCTGGCGTTGAGGGGGGTTCTTTAGACGCCCGCCGTAGCGGGGGCCGAGGCGCGCGGGGCTACGATTGCGGTCCGGAGCCTTCGCTCCGGACTGCCCCTTCGTCAACCTCGTACGCCATCGGCTCCCTTCGGTTTCCCTCGGGCGCATCTACACGCCCCGCGCGCCTCGGCCCCCGCTGCGACGGGCTCCAGTTGATTCAGCTTTGCGGTCTGTGGGGCGAGTGGGGTTCTTTAGGTTCTTGCCCACGGTGGGGGGAGAGAGAAAGATCTTGCGGGGCCCGCCCGCGGCGGCCGCGCGGGCGGCCTTCGGGGGCTTACGCGACGTCTTGCGTCGGGGCGATGACGCTTCGCGTGTGGCTGCTTCTGCTCTAGGTGTCTGACACCCTGGGGAGATTCGCTTCACACCGAGGGTGTCTCCCGAGGGTGTCAGACACCGGCAGCGGCAGACGCTCTTGGCAGGTTCAGGCAGCCGCGGCATTAATATGTCTAGATACCGTCTTGACCGTCAAGCGTTCAGGCGTAGTCGGGCCGATACGGTGTCCGAGTTTTAAGCACGCCGAAGCATAGATGCACCAGCTTTCTCATGG
>NZ_LMHN01000003.1:0-124371 GCF_001428165.1 Achromobacter sp. Root170 | reverse complement strand
GCGCCTTGCGCCGGGTCGATCAGGTATTCGACCGTGATCATGACCGGGCCACGATCATGCGACACCTCTTGATCGATTAGCGGCTCGGGCCAGTGCATCGACGGCGCAAGGTCCAGGTCCGCGCCCAGCTGCAGCTTGGCCTTGCGGGTCAGCAGCATCGCAACCACCGAGCCGGCGGCGGCGATCAGCAGCGCGGCGGGCACGCCGGCACGCACCGCCGTCTGACCCCAGATCATGCTGCCCGCGGTCATCGAGCCGAAAAACACCGTCACGAAGATCGCCAGGCCGCGGGCACGCACCCAGTCCGGCAGCGCGACCTGCGCCGAGACATTCAGCGAGGTCAGCACCATGATCCACGAGGCGCCCGCCAGGAAACTGAACGCACCGGCCACCACGGGATGCGGCACCACCGCAAACACCACCAGCGTGAACGCCGTGCCCAGCGTGCCGGCCATGACGCTGCGGTCAGGCCCCAGCTTCTTGCGCAGCGGCGGCAGCACCATCGCGCCGATCACCGCGCCCGCCCCGACGCAGCCCAGAATGATGCCGTAGAGCAAGGCGCCGCCCTGCAGCACCTGACGCACGATCACCGGCAGCAAGGCCCAGTAGGCGCTGGCAAACAGGAAGAACGCAACGGCGCGGACCAGCGTGGACTTGAGCGGCTTGCTGTGCAGCGCAAAGCGCAGGCCGGCACGCATGGCATGAAACAGCTGCTCGCGCGGCAGACGCTTTTCAGCGGCGGCGGGCGGCTTCCACCAGATCAGGGCTGCCACGACCACGATGAAACTGACCGCATTGACGAAGAACGGAATGGCCACGCCGATGCTGGTGATCAGCACGCCGGCCAGCGCCGGACCAATGGCGCGGCTGACGTTGATACCCACGCTGTTGGTCGCGATGGCCTGCTGCAGCGAAGGGCGCGGCACCAGGCTGGGGACGATGGCCTGCCAGGCCGGCGCCGACAGCGCCGTGCCGATACCCATCAGCAATGTGAAGCCCAGCAGCACCCACGGCGTCGTCAGGCCAAACCACACCACCAGCCCCAGCGCCAGCGCAATGACGCCCATCGCAATCTGCACCATCAGCAGCAGCTTGCGGCGGTCCATGGTGTCGGCCAGCGCACCGGCCAGGAGCGACAGCAGNAGCGCCAGCGCAATGACGCCCATCGCAATCTGCACCATCAGCAGCAGCTTGCGGCGGTCCATGGTGTCGGCCAGCGCACCGGCCAGGAGCGACAGCAGGAAGACGGGCAAGGTGCCCGCGGTCTGCACCAGCGCCACGAACATCGGCGACGGCGACAACGACGTCATGAGCCAGCCCGCGCCCACGTCGTGCATCCAGGTGCCGATGTTGGACAGCACGGTGGCGACCCAGATCACCGAGAAGGCGGAGTAGGCGAACGGTGAGGAAGGCGGAGCGGGGTTGGCGGGCTGGGCGTCGGCGGTCGTCATGGCGTGGCAGGCTGCGGGAGAAAGCAAAAAGGTCCGCAGCCGCTGCAAGAGCGGCTGCGGACCCCAGGGGCATCAGCGGGCGATGACGGGTGCGGCCACCGGCGCGATGGCGTCGTGTGCGGTCTGCGTGCGCTGACCGGCCTTGTGCACCATCGTGTAGGCGTAGTCCACGCCCATGCCGTACGCGCCCGAGTGTTCCTTGACGATTTCCATCACGGCATCGTACGAGTCGCGGCGGGCCCAGTCGCGCTGCCATTCCAGCAGCACCTGCTGCCAGGTCACCGGCACGACGCCGGCCTGGATCATGCGCTGCATGGCCATGTCGTGTGCTTCCTTGGACGTGCCGCCGGACGCGTCGGAGACCATGTAGATCTCGTATTCGCCTTCCAGCATGGCGCACAGCGCAAACGTGGTGTTGCAGACTTCGGTCCAGAGACCGGCCACGACGACCTTCTTGCGGCCATTGGCGGCCAGCGCGTCGCGCACCTTCTGGTCGTCCCACGAGTTCATCGAGGTGCGTTCCAGGACCTTCTGGTTCGGAAACACGTCGAGCAGTTCGGGGTAGGTGTAACCCGAGAACGACTCGGTCTCGACGGTGGTGATGGTGGTGGGAATGCCAAACACCTTGGCGGCCTTGGCCAGACCCACGGCATTGTTCTTCAGCGTCTGGCGGTCGATCGACTGCACGCCAAAGGCCATTTGCGGCTGGTGATCGATGAAGATGATCTGGCTGTTCTGCGGGGTCAGGACTTCGAGCTTTGCTTGGGACATGAAAATCACCTTGGGTTGAAATGGAGGGGCCTTAACGAGAATGTCAGGATAGGGGAAACGTTCGCGTCTCGACATTGTTCGAAGGTATGGCGCGTCCCCCTCAAGTAGGGTCAGCCGGGGCGCGTTTGATGCTCAGGGTGGCCAGTGCGGCGACGATGGGCGGCAGGATGAAACACCACATGAGGGACGCCCAGTACAGCAGCGCGGCAATGGCGCAGCCGGACGCAAACGCCGCCAGGGCGGGCAGCATCTTGCGCAGGCGGGCGACGGCGGCCGTGCGCGCCTCGCCGGAGACGCCTTTGCAGAGGTCGGTAAGGTCGATCATCACCTGCGTGGTGGTGCCGGTCATGAGCGTGGACGGCGGCGCGCTGCCCAGATGCATGCGCTGGATCGCATTCTGGATACCCATGGCCGCGACCAGCAGCATCCCGCCAATTACGGCAACCGGCGCGTCGCTGTCGGGAAACGGTCCGTAGGCGACGAGGACGGCAGCGGCGGCGGCCAGCAGCAGCACCTTCGCGCGCATGAGCTTGGACATCGCCGTGTCCGCGGCCGCGAAGCCGGACGCAAACAGGCGCGTCAGCACGACGACGGCACAAAAGAGCGGCAAGGCCAGGAGCTTGGCGAAGGCGCCGGTCGTGCCGTGGACGAAGGCTGCGCCCAGCGTGACGAAGTTCCCCGTCACGTGCGCCGTGAACAGGCCGTTCAGCGCCAGGAACCCCGCCGTATCGACGTATCCCGCGTTAAAGCCCAAGAGGCCGGTGAATCGGGGAGATACGGGGGTCTGTTCCATGGTGTGCAAGGTAAGCGTTGATGGCGCGGTGCCCGCTGGACCGGCGGTGCGGCCGGCGCGACGGACACTGCGTAGGCCGATACGAAGGCGACTACCGCCGTTCGTTCAGGTCCTGCCAGATCACCAGCAGGAACCCGCCCACCAGCCCAAGGTGCTCGAAGAACGAGTTGGCGGCGAAAAAGCGCGCCTGGCCGGGCGGCATCTCCCAGAACTGCAGGGCGACGAAGGTGGCGAGCAGCGTGAAGATCGCCAGCCCCAGCGCGCCGAGCCAGCGATGCCATCCGATCAGGATCATGAGCGAGGCGATGAGCTCCAGCGCGATCACGACCACGGCGAAGAACGGCGCGGGCGTAAGCCCGAAATGGGTCATTTCCGCAATGGCGCCGGGAAAGTCGGTCAGCTTGACCAGCCCGCCCTGAAGATACGCCGCGCACAAGCCCAGGTAGGCGGCAAAGCGGGCAACGCGGCCCCCGAGAATGGGGCGCGCGATGCCGGCCAGCGAGGTTGAAATGCTCGACATGGGTTCGGTTCCTTACACGGCCCAGCACGAGCAACCCAGCGCGCCGAAGAACGACTTCTGGTCCGAGGCCGGCACGCTGGAGGCCCACGCATTGGCATGGCTGTGCCCATGCAGGCCGCACGCGCTGGCGCAACCGCAGGCCGCGGCAAAGCGCTTGTAGTCGAGCGAATTGCGTCCCGCGCCTTCCGGGTCGCCCCAGGCGGCATAGCCGCCGAACAGGCGCGTGGGCGACCAGTCGGGCATGGCGGGCGGCGGCGCGTTTTCGTCGAGCTTGGCGAAGTCGCCAGCGCCGTAGACCACGCGCCCGCCCACCACGGTCAGGTCGGACGTCAGGAACGAGATCTCTTCATCCGCCACCGTGAAGTAATCCTGGGACGGGACCATCAGATCGGCGAACTGGCCCACCTGGATGCGGCCGCGCTTGCCTTCGTCGTTGGAGAACCACGCGACGTTCTCGGTCCACATGCGCAGGGCCGTTTCGCGGTCCAGCAGGTTTTCATGCGGATACAGCGGCATGCCGCCGACGGTTTTGCCCGTGGTCATCCACGACAGCGAAATCCACGGGTTGTAGGACGCGACGCGCGTGGCGTCGGTGCCGGCGGACGTTTTCACTCCCTTTTCCAGAATGCGCTTGACCGGGGGCGTGGCTTGCGCGGCCTTCGCGCCGTAGCGCTCGACAAAGTACTCGCCCTGGTATGCCATGCGGTGCTGGACGGCAATGCCGCCGCCCAGTGCGGCGATCCGGTCGATGGACTTGTCCGAGATCGTCTCGGCATGATCGAAGAACCAGTTGATGCCGGTGAGCGGCGTGTCGCGATGCACTTTCTCGAATACGTCCAGCGCGCGCGTGATCGTTTCGTCGTAGGTCGCGTGCAGGCGCCACGGCCATTTGTTCTGGACCAGGACGCGAACGACCTCTTCCAGTTCGCCTTCCATCTCCGGCGGCATGTCCGGACGTTCGACCCGGAAGTCCTCGAAGTCGGCCGCCGAGAACACCAGCATCTCTCCGGCCCCGTTATGCCGGAAGTAATCGTCGCCCTGCTTGTACTTGACCGAAGACGTCCAGTTCAGGAAGTCCTCTTTCTCGTGCTTGGGCTTTTGCGTGAAGAGGTTGTACGCAAGTCGCACCGTCAGCTGGTTGTCGTCGGCCAGCTTCTGGATGACGGCATAGTCGTCCGGATAGTTCTGATAGCCGCCGCCGGCGTCGATGACGCCCGTGACGCCCAGCCGGTTCAGCTCGCGCATGAAATGGCGTGTGGAGTTCAGCTGGTAGTCGAACGGCAGCTTCGGTCCCTTGGCAAGGGTTGAATACAGGATGGTGGCGTTGGGTTTGGCAAGCAGCAGGCCGGTCGGATTGCCATTCGAGTCCCGGATGATCTGTCCACCTTCGGGGTCCGGCGTGTCGCGGGTATAGCCCACCACGCGGAGCGCCGCAGCGTTCAGCAGCGCGCGATCGTACAGATGCAGCAGGAACACCGGCGTGTCCGGTGCGACCGCGTTGATTTCCTCGATGGTCGGCAGACGCTTTTCAATGAACTGGTGCTCGGTGAATCCGCCCACCACACGCACCCATTGGGGCGCGGGCGTGTTGGCGACCTGCCGGCGCAGCATCTCCATGGCATCCGCCAGCGACCGCACGCCGTCCCAGCGCAGCTCCATGTTGTAGTTCAGGCCGCCGCGCACGACGTGCGTGTGGTTGTCGTAAAGCCCGGGCAGGACGCTTTTCTTTTTCAGGTCAACCAGCCGGGTGTTCGATCCCGCCAGGCGCAGGACTTCCCGGTCGCTGCCCACCGCGACGAACTTGCCGCCCTTCACGGCGACGGCGCCCGCTTCCGGATTGGCACGGTCCAACGTGGTGAAGCGGCCGTTGTAGAAAATCACCTCCGGGGGACCGTCTGCCAGCGGCGTGCCGGTCTGAGACTGCGACCCGGCGTTTGCCCGGCCGGCCCACATGCTGTTGAGCGCAAACGCTGAAGCCAGCGAAGACGCCGCTCCCAGGACTTGTCGACGCGAAGCCATGCCACTCTCCTCGATTAATTTCGCGGTGGGTAGGTTTTCATGGCGTCCGCCGGGGCGCAATCCGACATTAGGTTCGTCACCCTATACCTTCGACGAATGGCGTCTGCACGGCGCGCACGCGTATCGTCTTGCGGTTTGCGTGCTGCGCAAGGCACAGGAGCATGAGATGAAAGTTGGCCGCGGCGCGCGCAGACGGGTTCTGGTGGGTGGATGCGCGGTGGCCGCGCTGTGCGGCGCGGTGGGCAGCGCGTCGGCGCAATCGTCCGTCACGCTATACGGCCGGCTCAACACGGCGCTGGAATACGCCTGGATCAGCGGCGCCGACAATGCCGGCTCCGGCTCACGTATGACGAACAACCGGTCGGTGTTCGGCTTTCGCGGCGAAGAGGACCTGGGCGATGGCTTGTCGGCGATCTTTCAGATCGAGAGCGGCATTGCGCCCAACACCGGGCAAGGCGAGATCGCCAGCCGGAACACGCGCCTTGGGCTGGCATCGCCCTACGGCACGTTCTTTCTGGGCAATTGGCACACGGCCTACACCGAGTCGACCATGAAAATGGATCCCTACTATCCGATGACGGCGGGGTACATGGCGGTGATGGGCAACGGCTCGGCGTCCAGCTCGGGCAACGTCGAGAACACGAGTTCGTTTGATCGACGCCAGAAAAATTCGCTGCATTTCCGGTCCGCGGACTGGCATGGCTTGAGCGCTGGATTCACGTGGGGCCTGCCGCAGGAACGCATGACGACGCCGCGCAATCCCCAGCTGTTCTCCTGGTCCGCCGCCTACAAGGACGGACCGCTGGCGGTGGTGGCGGCCTATGAGCTGCACAAGAACTATCAGATGGCCGACTCGCATGACGATGCCATCAAGCTGGGCGCCACGTATTCGTTTCCGTCCACCACGATCAACTTCGTCGTCGAGCAGCTGCGCTACCAGAGCGCATCCGGCGATCTGCGCCGCAAGGGTTACTACGTGTCCGTGGTGCAGAAGCTGGGCACCGGCAGCCTGAACGCGTCCGTCGGATACGCCGCCAACGGCACCGGGCCTTCCACGCAACGGGTGGGCTATGTCCGTAGCGGCCGGAACACCGGCGCGGTCCAGTACACGCTCGGGTATGAGCAGCCCTTGTCCAAGCGCACGTCTGTGTATGCGTACTACTCGAAGATCAAGAACCGCTCGAATGCAGCGTACGACTTCGCCATCAATGAACTGGGCGTGACCGCTGGCGCCAGCCCGCAAACGATCGCGTTGGGGCTGCGGCACAGCTTTTAGAATTGGTGAGAATTAACGATTCATTAATTCTTCGCCCTCTATAGTCGCGCTCGTCAGCCGGCGCGGGCCCGTTCAGGGCCCTGGCGCTTGTCCAGCGCGAATTGTCATGAGCCGGTTGCCAACAACAACAAAGGCGAATGATGAATCTGGCAGCCATGAAAGTGAGTTCGCGTCTTGCGATCGGTTTTCTCTTGCTTGTTCTTGCGTTGGTGGTGCTCGGGGGCCTGTCCCTGTACGCCGTGAGGACGCTGGACAAGTCGATGTACGACATCGTGAACGTGAACAACCAGCAGTTGAAGCTGGCGCTGCAGATGCGCGAGCTGGTGCAGGGCCGGGCCATCGTGGTGCGCAACATCGTGCTCTACACGGACCCGCAAGCCGTGGCTAATGAGATCACCCGGGCCGAAGACATGGCGGCGCGCTATCGCCAAGCCAATGAACGTCTTGCGCAGATGTTTGCGAGCGATGCCAATACCCTTGACGCGGAAAGGGATCTGCTGGCCGCCGCCCGCCGCGCGGAACAGGACGCGACGCCCATCTACCTGCGTGCGCTGGAAGCCGGGCGGCAGAACAACACCCAGGAAGCCGCCCGAATTCTGCGGGAAGAACTGCGCGCCAAGCAGGACGCGTGGCTCGACCAGTTGCTGTCGCTTGCCAACCTTGAATCCCAGCTCAACGATGAATCTGCGAAGCAGGCGGCGGCGACGTCGGCGCGTCTGCAGAGCACGATCATTGTGATCATGTCGATCGCGGTGCTGGTGGGCGTCCTGTCGGCGTGGCTGGTCACGCGCAGCATCCTGCGGCAGCTGGGCGGAGAACCCGCCGACGCGCAGAAGCTGGCCGGCGCCATTGCCAGCGGCGATCTCACGACGGCGCTCAAGCTCGATGAGCGGGATCATTCGAGCCTGATGTACTCGCTGGAAACGATGCGCAGGCAGCTTGCGTCGACGGTCGGCACGATCGTCAGCGCGGCGGAATCCATTTCGACGGCTTCGGCGCAGATTGCCGAAGGCAATGCCGACCTGTCGCAACGCACCGAGGAGCAGGCTGCATCGCTTGAGGAAACGGCCGCGAGCATCGAAGAGATGACCTCGACGGTGCGGATGAACCAGGACAATGCGGCCAGCGGCAGCAGCCTTGCCGTCGATTGCAGCCAGCTCACGGTTGAAGCGGGCCGCGTGGTGGGCCAGGTGGTCGATGCGATCGGGGCCATCTCGGCCGACGCGCAGCGCATGGGCGAGATTGTGTCGGTGATCGACAGCATTGCCTTCCAGACGAACATCCTTGCGCTCAATGCGGCCGTGGAAGCGGCGCGGGCCGGCGAACAGGGCCGCGGCTTCGCCGTGGTGGCGACGGAAGTGCGCGCGCTGGCGCAGCGCAGTGCCACGGCCGCCAAGGAGATCAAGGGCTTGATCGAAAACTCCCAGCGTGCGGTGGAGGGCGGCGAGTCGATGGCGGCCACGGCGGGCGGCCAGATGGAGAAGGTGCTCGACGCCGTGGCAAGGCTCAAGGAGGTGACCGTCGAGATCGCCTCGGCCTCGGCCGAGCAGACCGCCGGCATCGAGCAGGTGAACGTGGCGGTGTCGCAAATGGACACGATGACGCAACAGAATGCGGCGTTGGTCGAAGAGTCCGCTGCGGCGGCCGGCGCAATGGCCACGCAGGCGAAAGAGCTCTTGCAGGCGGTGGCGCGCTTCAAGACGGAACGGCAGCCTGGCGCGGCGCAGCCCGGCGCGCGTTACGAGCGGTTGGCGCTGGCAGCACCTGCGCACGCCTGAGGCCACAACCTGACCGTATGATGCGGCCAGGGGCGGCGAGCGCGCGGCCCCATGCAGCAGCTGTCAACGCACACGGAAGGGGAATACTGACATGCGAGTTCTGTTGGTTGAGGACGACGCGATGTTCGCGGACGCGTTGACGCTGGCGCTCGAGGAATTGGACTTCGCGGTGACGCTCGTGCAGGACGTCGAAGCCGCCAAGGTGCTGCTGCTGCAGCACGCCTTCGCGCTCGTGCTGCTGGATATCGGGCTGCATCGCGGTTCGGGATTGGATGTGCTGCGCTTTGTGCGCCGGCGCGGCGATGATGTGCCAGTGATCCTGATTACCGCGCGGGATGCGTTGAGCGATCGCATCAGGGGGCTTGATATTGGCGCCGATGATTACGTCATCAAGCCGTTCGAACCCGCGGAGCTGTTTGCCCGCATGCGCGCGCTGCTCAGACGCAGCGGCGTTCCGGGCGACAAGATCCTGGCCTGGCGTCATGTGAAGCTGGATCCGGGCCGGCGCGAAGCCTTCGTCGACGAGGCGCCGACACGGTTGTCGGAGCACGAGTTCCGCACGCTGGAGATGCTTCTCAGGCACGCGGACCGGCTCGTGTCCACGGAAGAGCTGCGCGCGCATTTGTATGGCGCGGGCCGGCCTGGCGAGAGCAACACGATCGCCGTGTTCATTCACTCGCTGAGAAAAAAGCTGGGCAAGGACACCATCGAGAATGTTCATGGTCAAGGCTACCGGCTGGCCCGGGATAGCGGCTGATGCGGCGGGTCACGAATTCGTTGCGCGCACAGGTCCTGTTGGGCATCTTCAGCGCGCTGCTCGTGTCGTGGCTGGTGCAGTTTGGCTTGTATTGGAACAGCGTGACCCGGGCCGAATCCGGGTTGCGCGATCATGAATTGAGTGCCGTGGTCGACAGCATGGCCTTCTTTCTGGCGATGGTGCCGGCCACACAGGACATCACCCGGGAACTGCCGGTGCCGGCCTTCCTGGTGCGTCAGGCCGTCGGCAAGACCGAGATCCAGGTCTGGGACCGCGTGACGAATCGCCTGGTGCTGGCGTCCAAGGACGCGCCGCGCAAGCGGATGGTGCAGGGGAACACGGTTGGATTTTCGTGCGTCGTCCAGGATGGGGATACGTGGCGGGTGTACACGGGGCTGGACGAGTCCGCGCGCTTCGAAATCGTCGCGGGCACGCCGACGCGAGCGTTCTATGCCGGCCTTGCCGCCCGGTTCGAGCTGGGCTCGATCATCACGTTGCTGATGTTTGCCGGGATCGGGGGCGTCACGATGCTGGTTGTCTGCCGTTCCGTGCGCAAGCTTGGCTGCGTGGCCAGGGCGATTGCCGAGGCTAGCGTGACCGACGGCGTGACCGTTGATGAGCGGGCCGTCCCCGCTGAGCTGGTGCCGTTGATTCGCGCGATCAATGAGCGCCAGCGCCGGGTGGCGGCGTTGATCGAGAATGAGCGCCGGTTCATCGGCGATGCCGCCCACGAGCTTCGCACGCCGCTGGCGGTGCTGGCCGTGTATGCAGACACGGCGTATCGCGTCAACGATCCCGTGAAGGCCAGGATGCTGATGCAGAAGATCGCGCAGACCACGCGCCGCAGTTCCCGCATCGTCGAACAGCTGCTGGACCTGGCGCGCACGGACCGCAACGACATCCGCCTTGAGCCGGTGAACCTCGCGTCCGTGGTGGCCTTCGTGCTGCGGGACATGCAGGCCTCGTTCATCCATCGCGGCCAGCAGGTCACCGTGGATGCCGCGCCGGTCCTGATCATGGGCCAGGTGGATGCGCTGGGCATTCTGGTGCGCAATCTGGTGGACAACGCGGGCCGGTACAGCGGCGAGAACAGTGCGATCAGCGTTGCGCTGCATTGGGAGCCGGAGGGCGTCACGCTGGCGGTCGCGGACAACGGGCCGGGCATCGCGCGGTCATTGCGCGAGCGGATCTTCGATCCGTTCTATCGCGGTCCGGGTGCGCCAAGCCATGGGAGCGGGCTGGGGCTGGCCCTGGTTGCCAGAATTGCCCGCTCGCACCAGGCGCGCGTGACCGTTGACGAAGGGCCCGAGGGGCGCGGCGTCTGCTTCAACGTGGTGTTTCCGCTGCCCGGCGCAGCGGCCGCCGGGCTTGCGTGACGGGGACAAAGCAGGACGGGGCTCCGTGTCATTTTGTGACTGAATGCGGCGTTGCCAAGTGCGCTGTCCGCGCGGACATACGGCCAAAAGATGGTATCCGCAACCGGCTGGTATTCGCGTGCGGATGGTATCCAATTAACGGAAATAAATACTTTGGATAATATCTTAGCGGGTATGCCTAGCATTATCAGACGTATGCCGTAGACCTATTTTGATAATTAACGGGATATAACCCCGATTATTAACGGGGACGCAAAAAAATCGTTATACAGTGCCTCCTTTTTTCGAGAGCTGACCCTAAATTCACGCCGGCTGCATTATTACTTGCCGATACTTTTTAAACATATCGGCAATAGGTGAAAGGAAGCTCGATTAATCCGGAGGATTGAAGTTTTGGCACACGGCACAAAGAAGTGGCTGACGGCGACGCTCGCCTTGAGCGCGTCCTATGTGGGCAGCGTCACCGCTGCGGACCTGACCATCGGGGCGGGCAATACGCAGGTGTTTGACGGGTCGGCCAACTTTCCCGGCGGAATCGATGTCAATGGCGGGACGGCGGTAATCGGCGGCAATGGGGGCGGCGCGGGCGTGACGATCGGCGGCAACGTCAACGCCATGTCCGGGGGCACCGTGGCGGGTTTTGGCGCGATCAACGGCGACCTGAACGTGACGGGCAATGCCCGCGTCGCGCCGGGATACTGGGTGGACACGCCCACCGGCGTTTCCAACGGCAATCTCGTTGTGAATGGCAACCTGGGCATTAACAACGGCGTCTTCGATTTCGAGACCGGCTATGCCGGACTGCCCATCACGCAACCCGGCACGGGCGACAACATCACGGTGGGCGGCAACGTGGCCCTGAACAACGCGACGTTGAACGTGAAGGTCAGTACGCACGGCGTCAACGCCGGCTTCTACCGCATCATGTCGTACGGCGGCACGTTGAGCGGCAGTGGCCTGACGCTGGGCACGGTCTCCGGCGACTCGGTGCCGGCCGCCACCATCCAGACGCTGACGGGCGACAAGCACATCAACCTGGTTCTGGGTCCCAGCACGACCAACCTGTGGAACGGCAATGGCGTGGCCTCCGCGGCAAACGCTGGCGGCGGCAACGGCACGTGGAGCGCCGCAAGCACGAACTGGAACAGCCCGACCAACGCCACCGGCGCGCTGCCCAGCGGCGGCTATGCGATCTTCACGGGCGCGGCGGGCACGGTCACCGTCGATGGCGGCGCGGGCCCGGTGCGCGTGTCGGGACTGCAATTCGCGACGGACCGGTATCGCCTGCAGGGCGCGCCGATCACGCTGGCCGGCACCGGCGGCAACCCGCCCGTCATCGTCGTCGGCGACGGCACGTATGCGGCGGGCAGGTTCGTGGACATCATCGACAACCCGCTGCAAGGCACCGAAGGCTTTGTGAAAACCGGCGTCGGCTCGATCATCCTGAACGGCGACAGCAGCAACCTGACCGGTCCGATCTTCATCGCCGACGGCGCGCTGGAGATCAACGGCAAGCTGAATGGCCCCATGGACATCGGCCGCGAAGTGGTGCTGGCCGGTGTCGGCCAAGTGGGCAGCACGACGCTGTACCCCACGGCCGTCATCTCGCCGGGCAACGACGGCACGCCGATGGGCACGCTGACGGTCAACGGCAACCTGAATTTCGGCCAGGACACGGTTTACCGCGTGCATGCCGATCCGGCCAGCACCCTGAGCGACCGCATCCATGTGACTGGCGTCGCCACGCTGGACGGCACCGTGGCGCATGTGGGCCCGAACGGCAACTACGCGCCGCGCGCGACGTACAACATCCTGACGGCCGACGGCGGCATTCAGGGCCGCTTCACGGGCGTGTCTAGCGCATACGCGTTCCTTACGCCGTCGCTCAGCTATGACGCGAAGAATGCGTTCATGACGCTCGCGCGCAACGACGTGCCGATCGGCAGCGTCGGCGGTTCGGAAAACGAAACCAACGTGGGCGGTGCGCTGGACCAGCAGGCGCCGCCTTCGAGCGGCAATGGCTCGGCGCCGGCAGGCAACGGCGCCGCGCCGTCGGGTAGCGGTTCCAGCCAGGCTGGCAGCGGCTCGGCCTCGGCGGAAAATGGCGCGCCTTCGACCGGCAATGGTTCTGCGCCCACGGGCAATGGGTCCGCGCCGACGGGCACCGGCTCGGCCACCACCGGCACGGGTACGGCCTCGGCCGGCGGCGACGCTGCACCGGTCGTCACTCAACCCGTTGCGCCCGGCGCCGATTCGTCGCTGATTGCCAGCGCCAATGGCGCGGGCAAGGCGACGGGCGCCAGCCAGGTCACGGATGCCGTGCTGGCCATGACGCCGGGGCAGGCGCGCGCGGCGTTGAAGCAGTTGTCCGGCGAAGCGTACGCGAGCACGGGCAGCGTGCTGCAAACCCAGGGCGACGCGGTCACCACCTTGCCGCTGTCGCATCTGCGCGGCAATCTGGACGCGCCGATGCGCGCCGGCCGGCCGACGGCGCAGTTGGGCGCGGCGTCCTCCGACGCCCTGCCGCAAAGCGGCGCATCGCCGATCTGGGCGCAGGCGTTCGGCAACTGGAGCACCTTCAACGGCGACGGCAATGCATCCACCGTGCGTCAGTCCTCGGGCGGCCTGTTCGTGGGCGGCGATGGCGACGTGGGCGGCGGCTGGCGTCTGGGTGGCGCGGTCGGTTATACCGGCAGCCACAACTCGATCTCCGACGTGTCCTCGCGCATGAGCGTGGACAGCTACACGGCGACGGTCTTCGGCGGCAAGAACTTCGAAGCCGGTCCGGGACATGTGCGCTTCATGGCGGGCGCGGCCTACACCTGGCACGAGATCGACGCCAAGCGCAACGTCGCGGCCGGCAGCCTGAACCAGCGTCTGGAAACGTCCTACAACGCGTCGTCGACGCAACTGTTCACGGAGCTTGGCTACAAGCTGCCGCTTTCGGACGCCTATGCGATCGAGCCCTTCGCCGGCGTGGCCTGGAACCAGATCCGCACGCGCGGCTTCCAGGAGACAGGCGGCTCTGCGGCCCTGCGCGGCCAGAGCAACACGGACGATGTGACGAGCACCACGCTGGGCCTGCGCGGCGCCATGCTGATCGGCACGGACAGCGCGCCTGGCCGCTTGACGGCGACGTTGGGCTGGCGCCACGCGATGGGCGATGTGAAGCCCACGCAGAAACTGGCGTTTGAAGGCGGCAGCACCTTCACGGTGTCGGGTGTGCCCATCGCGAAGAACGCGGCGGTGCTGGGCCTGGGCGCCGAAGTGGCGATCACGCGCAGCACGACCGCGGGCGTGGCCTACGACGCGCAGTTCGGCAGCGGCAACCGCCAGCAGTCGGGCATGTTCAAGCTGATGACGCGCTTCTGAGGCGCATGGGTGTGGCCGCATGACTGCCCGTGACGGCAGGATTGCGCGCCGGCCCTGCACGCCTGCAACGCGCTGAGTGCGGGGCCCACGGGCCCGGCCCTCAGCGCGTTTTATTTTCGGGGTCTGCTTTGGAAATGGGAGGCGGCAGGGGCAGGCCCTCTGCCCGGGCCAGTCTTTCCATCGCGACTTCCAGAATGGCGCGCGCCTGCCCCGCGGCGCGGCCCAGGTCGCTGTGCAGCTGCGCGTCGTCATCGTTGCGGGACGCGCACTGCACGCTGTAGCGTTCGAAGCTGCCCACCATCAGTAGCAGGTCAGCCAGGTGCTTCGGGCATTCGCAGGCCAGGCCGCTGCCGGACGCCATGATGGTCAATAGCGCATGCTCGTCAAAGCGCAGATCCAGCGTGGGCTGGGCAGGCGCGGTCGGCAGCCGTTCGCCGGCTAGCGCAGAGCGGCACAGCAGCAGCAATTCGCCGATGTCCGCCGGAACGCGGGCCGCCAGAAAACCGTGGGCGCGCAAGGCGCGGATGGTCGCGCTGGCGCAGAACCGGTAAAGCACCAGCACGGCGACGTCGCCGCACGCTTTTGCGGCCGCCACGATCAGCGGCAGCGCGCTTTCATGCAGCTCGGACAGTTCGATCACCAGAACTTCGAGGTCTGCCTCTTGCGGCGTGAGGGCGACCTGCTCAAGGTGCGGCCAGCTCTGTTGAACGATCACGTCCAGGCCGTCGCGTCCGCTGCCGGCGATGCGCCGTGCCAGGTTGGCGCCGGCCACGCCCAAGCGCAGCGGCCCCTGCGCCGCGGGTTGGCGCGCGGCGGCGCCAGCCAGTTCATGCAGCTGTTCGATGGACATGGGCGCAAGCACGCCGATGGCATGCCCCTGATCGACCAGTTGCTTGAGCAGGCTGAGACGGCGCACCTGTTCGGCGGAATACAAGCGCTGGCCGCGCGCCGAGCGTTCGACATCGGACAGGTTGTAGCGGCGCTCCCAGACGCGCAGCGTCTCGGGCGAGAGCCCCGCCAGGCGCGCCGCCACGCCGCTGCGGTACGTGATGCGGCCGTCGTCGGATTGCTTGGGTTCCATTGTTTTCCTTGACCCGGTATTGAACCGATATGTTTGCATAATAGCGGTTCAAAGCGTGGACGAGAAGACGGCAGACGCGTAAATTCCTTCTTCAAGCGGTTCAACTTCCCCCCTATTCGAGGCCGCTTTCGGAACCCGCGCTCGCGGGAGGTCACTGGACAAGGAGTCAATCATGAAACGTCTTTTGGCAGGAATTTCGCTCACCCTGGCGCTGGGCACCGCGCACGCCGCCGACATCGTGGACACCGCCAAGTCGGCCGGTTCGTTCAATACGCTGGTCACCGCCGTGCAAGCGGCTGGTCTGGTCGACACGCTGAAGGGTCCGGGCCCGTACACCGTGTTCGCGCCGACCGATGAAGCCTTCGCCAAGGTGCCGAAGGACAAGCTGGACGCGCTGCTCAAAGACAAGGCCGCGCTGACCAAGGTGCTCACCTATCACGTCGTGCCGGGCAAGGTCATGGCCAAGGACGTCAAGCCGGGCAAGGTGAAGACGGTTGAAGGCAGCTCGTTGACCATCGCGGTGGATGGCGGCAACGTCACCGTGGACAACGCCAAGGTCGTGAAGACCGATGTCGCGGCCGACAACGGCGTCATCCACGTCATCGACACGGTGCTGATGCCGAAGTAGGGATTTGTGCAGGTAGCAGGCCGTACCGATGTCCGGCCTTGATAGGCCACCGTGACGGTGCGTGGCCTATCTTTTTTGTTCCATGACCGGCGAGCCGCCTCACCGGCTTGCCGGTCCCGGCCGCGCTCAATCCGAGGTGATATTCGGTGCCGCCGCGCCTATGCTGCCCGTCTAGCGGAAACGCGCGGGCCAGGCGATGCTTCCGCCTCGCGCTTGCGATGCGCGAAGTTCAGCGTCACCATCAGCCCCGCCGCCATCGAGAACAGGTGCTTAAGCGTGTGGCCGCTCATGAACGCGAACGTCTGGTAGATCTGATAGTCCAGCAGTTCGGCGGCCTTGGCCAGCACGTAGAACCCGATGGCCGCGCCGAAGTACAGCCGTTCGCGCAGCGGGGTGCCGTTTCTCCATTGCAGCAGCGGCACCAGCACCAGCGGCATGAACTGCACGAAGAGGTAGGGACGCAGATCGCCCGTGGACGTGTGGTCGGTGTACCACCACCACGCCACGCTGCCCACGGCCAGCGCGGTCCACAGCACATCGACCCAGCGGCCGTCGCCGACGGTTTCGCGCCAGACGGCCGACAGGATGCCGGCGCACAGCAGCGCGATGGGCAGGCGGTCCCAGATCAGGCGCGCGTTGTCGGGCAAGAGGTGATACCACCCGGAGCCGAATGCGGTCAGCATGAGCGCAAGAAAGAACACCGTGTAGCCGGGCCGGATGGCGTCCAGCGCACGCAGGCGGCGCGAGTGCATGACCAGCGCCAAGCCATACCACCCGACCACCGCGAAGCCCAGGTTGGAGAGCACATCGCCCGCGTTGGGAATGCCCAGCCACGCGCGCTTGTCGGCAAAGTCGTGATAGTGCTCGAGCTGGGCGATCGGCCCGTGCAGCGCGAGGCCCACGGCGACCAGGATCACCACTGTCCACGGAAGCAAGCGGCGCGTATTCAGGCCGGGGGGCGTTGCAGCAGGTAGTGTGCTCATGCGGTTCTTCCCCGGCAGGCGGGTGTGCCGGCTAATGCTGATAGTAAAGGCGGCGCCCGCCCGTCTCCAGCCCCGGCGCTGCGGGTTTCGCAGGATTTTTATGTCGTTGTGTATCGGCGCGCCGGCAGCGCCGGGATCAGCCGGCGCGCGGCAGCCAATCCGAGACGGCCGCAAGGACCTGCTCGGGCATCTCGCGGTGCGGCACGTGGCCGCAGTTCTCGAAGATGACGGGCTGCGCGCCTGCCAGTTGCGCAATGCGCTCGGCGTGCACCGTGGAGCCGTATTCGTCGTTGTCGCCGTGCAGCGCCAGCGCGGGGCATTTCACCTGCGCCAGCTGCGGGTCCAGCGTCCAGTCCGCAAAGTCCGGCGACAGCCAGGTGTCGATCCAGGCGCTCAGCACCCAGGCCGCCTTGTCGCCGTGATACTTCTTCAGGCGGTCAAGCTGTCCGGGCTGCGCGAAAGACTCGCGCGCCTGGCGGATGCCTTCCAGGGTGCGTTCCTCTGCGTAGACCTGCGCGGATTCGGTGATGAGCGCGCGGCACGACTGCGGATATGCCGCGGCGCTGGCAATGGCCATGCCGCCGCCGACGCTGTGGCCAAACGCCGCGAACTGGTCCAGCTCCAGCGCTTCGCGCACGGCGCGAAATCCCTCGATGGCTTCGCGCACCACGAAGTCCACACCCAGCGCGCCCTTGTACGGGTCGGACCGGCCAAATCCCAGGCGGTCGTAGGCGATGACCTCGCGCCTCGTCGCGCCGGCCAGCCGTTCCGGAAAGTCTCGCCACAGCTCCACGCAGCCCAGCGAATCGTGCATTAGCACGATGGGCGCGCCGCTGCCGGCAGAGGTGGCGGATGCGGCGGGCGTCCAGCGCCGCACGAAAAGCTGGCCGCTGGCGGCGGGGACGAATACATCTTGGAATTCGACGGACGACATCACGGGTTCTCACGGATCAGATGGCAAGGGACGCCTCTGGGGCGCGGCAGCACGCCAGCCGGCTCCCGGGGACAGTTCGAAATAGTAGCGTAGGCGCGCGCAGGCGCTTGCTGGCGTGGCGCGCCGGTATCAAAGGCGTGACGTTACGAATGCAATTGCTACTGCACCACGGCGGACCGTGTCAGCACGCACATCATTTGTCGCATTACATGCCCTGCCCGCGCGCCTAATTTCCCCAGCGCGCCACTACGATGGCCGCAGTTATTTACCGCACCAGGAGCAAGTCATGAAGATCCCTTTCCGCCACCTCGCCGGCGCCGCCGCGCTCATCGCGGCGCAGTGCTACGCAGGCACCGCCAGTGCGCAGTGGCTCGATGCCGTAAAGGGACAGATGGAAGGCGCGGGCCAAGGCAGTGCAACCCAAGGCGGCGGCGCCCCAAGCAATGCCGGGCAAGGCGGCATCCTGCAGGGCCTGGGCAATAGCCTGCCGCTGTCTTCGCTTACCCCGGCCTCGGCCGGCAACGCGGCCGGCGTGCTGGAGTTCTGCATGAAGAACAACTACCTGGCCGGTGGCGATGCGCAGGCCTTGAAAGACAAGCTGATGGGCAAGATCGGTGGCGGCTCGACGCAGAAGGCCAAAACGGATTCCGGCTATCTCGCCGGACTGCAGGGCCTGCTCAACGGCAGCGACGGCAAATCGGTGGACCTGAGCGGCGGCGGGCTGAAAGAGGAACTGACCCGCAAGGCGTGCGATCAGGTCCTCAAGCACGCGAAGTCTTTCCTGTAGCGGCACGTCACCGCTACTTCGCCGCCCCGAAAATATCCTCCCGCGCCGCGCGGCTCAGCGCCACCACCGCCGGGTGCTCCAGCCGCTGGTCGGTGGTGATGGCGTAGAACTGTTCCTTCACCGCCGGCGCGTGTCCGATGGCGCGCACACGGTACTGCTTGCACAGGTACGCGGCAGTCGCTGTGGGCGCGACGAAGAGGCCTGTCCCGGTCTGCCCAAAGGAGTTCATCAGCGCGCTGTCGTCGAACTCGCCCACGATGCGTGGGCGGATATCCCGTTCGTCGAACCAGCGCAGCAGCCGCGGCCGGATGGCGGCGTCTTCACCCGGCAGCAGGAACGGCGCCTGGTCCAGCAGCGCCGGAAACGTGCCCGGCAGGGTGTCCAGCAGTTGCGGCGATCCAAAGAAGGTCAGTCCGCACTCGCCCAGCAGATGGCTGAAGCCGCGCACGTTCAGGTTGCCGGGCATCGGGCGGTCGGCGATCACCATGTCGAAGCGATGCACCGCCAGATCAGCTAGAAGGAAGGGAAGACGCCCTTCGCGGCAGATAAGCCGCACGTCCTCGGCCAGCTGCAATGCGGGTTCGATCATCCGGTACACCATCGCCTTGGGCATGCCTTCGGCCACCCCCACCTTGAACTCCAGCGCGCGCCGTGCGGGACGCTCACGCAGGTCATCCAGCAATTCGTCGCCTAAGGTGAAGATGCGGTCCGCGTAAAGCAGCGCATGGCGCCCCACGTCGGTCAGTTCAAGGCCGCGGCCGGCGCGCCGGAAAAGCTCGGTGCCCAGCGCGGATTCCAGATCCTGGATCTGGCCGCTGATGGATTGGGGCGTGCGCTGCAATTGCTGCGCCGCGCGGGCGATGCTGCCCGCCTTGGCCACCGTCCAGAAATAGCGCAGATGCTTGTAGTTGAGCGTGACCATGGCTGATCGCTCCAAAAAATCTGACTATCGGGTCATCTTAATGCGAATTGTTGGAGCAATCGCGCCGCACTAGACTGGCCTCGTGCGAATGCAGTCCCTGTGCGCCCCTTGCGCGGCTCGCGTGGCGCGAGGGAAGGAGGCGCCTTTCATGAACCGGGTCGAAACCTTTGCGACGCTGCCGATGTGGGCGGGATTCGTGGGTTTTGTGCTGCTCGTGTTGGCGCTGGACCTGTATGCGTTCGGCGGGCGCCGCGCGCACCGAGTGTCCTCGCGCGAAGCGCTGTGCTGGGTGCTGGCGTGGATGACGCTTGCCACGCTGTTTGGCGGCCTGATGTGGTGGTATCTGGACGTTGCGCTGGGGCGGGCGGTGGCACATCAGAAGACGCTGGAGTTCTTTACCGGCTACCTCATTGAACTGTCCCTGTCCGTGGACAACATGTTCGTCTTCTCGCTGATCTTCACGTACTTCGCGGTGCCGCTGGAGCTGCAGCGGCGAGTGCTGCTGTACGGAGTGCTGGGCGCCATCGTCATGCGGGTCAGCATGATCCTGGCCGGCGTGTGGCTGCTGTCGCAATTTACGTGGCTGTTTTACGTGCTGGGCGCGTTCCTGGTCTTCACGGGGCTCAAGATGCTGTTTACCGCAGGTCGACAGCCGGATATCTCGCGCAATCCGCTGGTGCGCTTCCTGCGATCGGCGATGCGGATCACCAAGGACTATCACGGGCAGTCATTCTTTGTGCGCATCGACGGGTTGCGCTATGCGACGCCGATGTTCGTGGTGCTGGTGATGATCGAGGCGACCGACGTCGTGTTTGCCGTGGATAGCATCCCCGCCATCTTTGCCGTGACGACCGATCCGTTCATCGTCTTCACGTCCAACATTTTCGCCATCATGGGGCTGCGGGCGCTGTACTTCCTGCTGGCGGACATGGTGGCGCGGTTTCACTATCTCAAGTATGGCCTGGCAACGGTGCTGGTCATCATCGGCGGCAAGATGCTTGCCGAACAATGGGTCCACGTGCCGGTGCACTGGTCGCTTGGGGTGGTTGGCGTGATCCTGCTGGCGTCGGTGGGCGCAAGCTGGGTGATGCCGCGAAGGGACGCGCAAAAGCCCGCGCGCTCCGAAACCAGGAAGTCATGACCCGGAGGTCTGCAATGAACACGATCATTCTTGCTACCGATGGGTCGCTGCACAGCGACGCGGCGGCCCGATTTCTGGTGGATAGTCCCTTGCTGAACCGGGATTTCGTCGTGCATGTGGTGCACTGCGAACCCGACGTGGGCGGGGACGTGAAGTCCTTCATCGGCAAGGCGGACATCGAAGCCTGGCACCACGAGGAAAGCGGCAAGGCGATGCAATCGGTGGTTGGCATTCTGACCGCCGCCAATGTCAGCCACGAATGCCACGAGCTCGTGGGTTTCACGCCAGAGAAGATCGTCGAGTATGCGAAGCAGGTCGACGCGGCGGCCATCGTGCTGGGGTCGCACCATCACAGCCCGCTGCTCAACGCCATTCGCGGCTCGGTGTGCGGGCGGATTCTGGCGCATTCGCCCTGTCCGGTGATGCTCGTCTGACGTGGCGGCGGCGCCGTTCGGGCCGCGTGGGCGCGGGCAGTGGTATCTTCTGCGGATCTTTCGCCCCAAACCCGCGCCCATGTCCGACGTTCCCGCTCCCGCCGATTCGCCCGTTACCGATGCGCCGGCGGCGCCGCACCGGCCTTTCATCCAGAATGCCGGCACCCGGCGCACCCTGCATTTCACGCAGCAGGAGATCCAGAGCAGCATGTCGCTGCTCAACCCGGACGCGCTGGAGATCGAGTACACGCGGATGATGATGGGCTTCGTGCTGTTCAAGCCGGAACCGGCGGACATCCTGATGGTGGGCTTGGGGGGCGGATCGCTGCCCAAGTTCTGCCACCGCTATCTGACGGGGGCGCGCATCACGGTGGTGGAGATCGATCCGGCCGTCATCGCGCTGCGCGACGCGTTCATGGTGCCGCCGGACGGCGAGCGCTTTCAGGTGATCGAGGCCGACGCGGCCCGGCACCTCGCGGGTCTGACCGAACAGGCCGATGTGATCTTCCTGGATGGATTCGTGGCCGGGGGTATCCCCGACCCGCTGTGCAGCGCCGGCTTCTACGCGGACTGCCACCGCGCCTTGCGCGACGACGGCATCCTGGTGATCAATTTCCACGTCAACCACCCGATGCACCACGAATACCTGGACCGCGTGCGCGCGTCGTTCGGCTCGTCGATGTTCGAAGTGGTCGACGACGACATGACCAACAGCATCGTGTTCGCCTGCAAGGGCGATCTGCTGAACGACCCCGCCGCGGCGCAGGTGAAGCGCCCGGCCACGATGCCCAAGGACGCGTGGCGCCAGCTCATGCCGACGATGCGCGTGATTGGGGCGACGTTGGAATTGCGGTAGGCGGGGCGGCGGCTACGCCGGATCGCTCAGCATGATCGACAGCAGTTCGCGGGTCGCGCGCGACAGGTCGCGGGGCGCCGGTGCCTCGCCCTTTTCTCCCAGCGTTGTCGTCAGGCTGGACACCGTCTGCGCGACGGCTTCGTCGTCCAGCATCGTGGGCGCAGGTCCGGCGCCTGCGGCTGGCACGGGCGGCGGCGTGATGTGTTTTCTGGCCGCCTTGAGCAGGTCCGCCACCGGATCGGTCTTGCCGCGCGCGTTGACGCGGTCGGTCATGGCGGTGGCCAGGCTCTTGCCGCCGCCGCGGGTCCGCAGGCCGGACCGCTCGCTGGCGGCCTCCCATGCGCCGCGCTGCGCGGCGTAGGCGGTAAGCAGCGCGAATCGATCCGCGTCGATGAGCAGCGGCGTTTCGGCCACCGCGATCAGGAGAGACTGGTAGGCGGCGCTTGCGGCCGTGGCGTCGTTGCCGATCAGGGCCTTGGATACGTCTTTCCACAGATGATGAAACGGCAGCGTGGTGGCCGCGGCGAACATGTCCGTGCCCAGCGTGGCGCGCTGCTCGAAGGCCAGGACCAGATAATCGACGTCGTTCACGGGCTCGGGCTTGCCCGCGCCTTGCTGGCGGTGCAGCACGCCGTCCACCAGTTGCAACCCCGCCAGCTTGTCCTGCGAGTCCGCGCCTGCCAGGACGCGATAGCCGCTGCGCCGCAGCGCATCGCCGTCGTAGACGCCGAAGCGCACGCTGACGCCATCGGTGCCGAACAGCTTGGCAAGCGGGGTGAGCAGGCTTTCGCCCGTCTTGACGATGGCGCCGCCCACAGGGCCGCCCAGCATCGTGACCGCCGTGGAGACGAAATCCAGGATGCCGCGGGAAAGGCTGCTGTCGGCGAAACGGCACAGCGCCGCATACATCTCCAGCCCGTCGCTGGCGTAAGGAACGTTGCGCGCCACATAGACGTCGCGAAACGCCACGCGGCGGGCGCCGGCGTCCGGCGCGGCCGCGCCCAGCGCCTGCTGGATGAGGTCGTAGCCGACGATGTACGGAATCTCGCGCCGGACGCCGTCCGCGCCGTATCGCAGGAAGAACGTGCAGAGCGGCAGGAACTGGCTGAGGTAATTGCCCGCCTCGCACAGGCGCATTTCGACCAGCCGGACGCTGAAGTAGCACTGGCCGGGCACGAAGGCGGCGCCGTCCAGTCCCTCGGCCAGCGCGGTGTTGCCGGCAGGCGGCTCGATCTGCGCATAGAAGTTGCGTCCCGCGGGGACGGTGGGCAGGAGGGCGCCCGCGCCGTCGCCGCCTGCCGCCTTGCCGCCGATGCCGCGCAGCATGCCGAATAACCCATCCATGTCAGCTCCTTGTTCTGGGCCGCGCGCAGCGGCTTTGCGCTCAGTCGCGCACGATGGCCACGGCCGACGCCCAGGTCGGCAGGTCGCCCGCGTCGCCCTGCGCGGCCTTGCACGCGTAGCGGTAGGCTTCCGCCAGGTCCTTGGGCTGCGCCGCGTCCAGGTACACGTCGTAGAAACGCTGGATGTAGCGCGCGCAGGATTCTTCTTCGACCTGCCAGCGAAACGCCAGCACGCCGGCCGCGCCCGCGCGCATGACTTCCAGCGCCGTGCGCACCGACGCGCCGCTGCACGAGGACAGCACCAGCAGCTTGCATTTGCCCGCTTCCATCCACTGGCCGATCAGCCGGATCGACAGCTGCCACGCTTCGCCGTCCTCGCCGGGCAGCACCAGCATCGTGGTTTCGCCCTCGGACACCGAATGGCCGGCGAAATGGAAGATGTCGTAGTTGCCCGTGCGCAACCGTTCCTCGATGCGGCGTTGCAGGTCCGCGCCCACCAGGCCCGTTTCGTCGGCGGCGCGAACGTGATCGATGATGAGGTGACCGGGTGCGCGCGCCGCCAGCTCGGCCAGGTGCTCGCGCTCCTTCGCGACGGACTGCAGCGGTCCGAACTCCATGGCGGGCAGCGGCGGGCCGCCGTCCTCGCGCCGGAAGGTGACGGTGCCGAATACCGAACTGGCGTCCATGAACAGCATCCGCACCGGCTGGCCGGGCGCGCGGGCGTTCGGCTCCCAGCGCGGCGCGGGCGCCGTGCCTTCCAGATGCAGGCGCCGCGCCATCGGCAGCTCCAGGCACAGGTAGCGGCCGCTGTCGGCGCCGAACTCGCGTCCCATCTCGAAGGGCAGGTTGAACAGGCGCGAGACCTCCTGGCTGGCCAGGTTGAATTCAAAGCGCAGGTCCAGCCCCGCGAAGGCGCCGGCGCCTGGCGATACTTCCTCGTCGCGCGCCCGCTGGATCAGCTTGGCGACGGGCGCGCCCAGGCTGTGCGTGACCATGGCGCTGAAGACGTCTTCGCCCACCCCGCTCAGGTCCTTGAGCCATTGCGGCGCCTTGGTCTCGCCCAGATACGGGCTGAAGGTCTCGATGCGGCCCACCAGCGCGGAGATCCGGTCGCGCTCCTTGTACGGCATGTCTTGCGAGGAATATTCGTGCCGCCCCATCTGGATGCGGTAGGTGATCGAATGCTCGCCCACGCGGATGATGAGCCGCCGCCGGCGCTTGGGCGCCAGCGGCGTCAGGCACGTGAGCACGGTGGCGACCTCCGCGCCGCTGTTGACGGCGGTCTTCGCGTCGTTGGTCCACATGAAGACTTCCGGGCGCTCCAGCACGTAGCGCTGCACGAGCTCGGGCGGGTCCACCGCCAGGACCAGCAAGGGCACCGAAGACCGCCGCGCTATCCATTCCAGCAGTTCCACCGCCGCCGCGCCGGGCTTGCCGCGCTTGCTGGCGGTCGAGCCCAGCCGGGCGTCGATGATGACGAGCCGCGGTTCGATGCGGGGCGTCGACAGATCCCAGGATTCGATCTGCGTCTTGGCGCTTTCCAGCGAGGTGCGGCGGCGCAGTTCCGCGCCCACGAACGGCGCGATCGCCGGGTACTGCTGGACGTGGCGGTGCAGCTGGGCGATGTTGTTGGCCCAATCGTCCTCGTGCTCGTCGTTCATGCTGGCCAGCAGGATGAAGTTGGGTCCGGCAGGGTCGTGTTCCATGATGGCTGTCCCAGGTTCCGGATGGCCTAGCCCGACCGCAGCGGCAGGATCAGCGTGAACGCGCGCCACGGCGGCGTGACGGTCGCGTAGGCGTCGGCCGGATGCAGCGGCGCGGCCGACAGCGGCGGATCGGTGATCAGCGCGCCGCCGTGGTCGATCACGGTTTCCTGGATCTGGGTAATGGCGATGCTGGCGCCGTCGTGCGCGGCGCGTTCGGCGCTGAGCAAGGCGTCGTCGGGCACGGCGTGGGCGGGCGGGTCGGCCTCCCACAGTTGCTCCTCGCTCAGGCCGAAGCGGATCGTGCAGCCGTCCGGGCCCGCGTCCAGGTCGATTGTCACGCGGGCGTCGTCCGCATTGCGGCAGCGCAGGAGGTAATCGGTCATCGACCGGAACGCCGCCGAGAGCGCCTGTGCATCGCCGGACACGGTCGGGCCGTCGCGCGAGGCCGTGCAATTCGTCAGCGCAATCCGGCGCTGGTCGCGCGCGGGCAAGGCGGCCACCACGTCCTGCAGGCGCGCGCCCAGTTCGACATCGCTGTGCATGGCGCGGGCGCGCCGCCGCGATTCGCTGGCGCCCGCCAGGCGCTCGAAGGTGATGTCGGCCTTGCCGATCTCGGCCACGATGCGCTGGCTCAGGTCCTGCGCCTGGGCCGCGACCTCCTCGGCAGGCATGCCCTGGCGGGCGTCCTCGTGCAGCAGCACGGTCTGCGATGTCAGGCTGCACGCCAGCGACAACGAGGTGCGCGTCTGCCGCGCCACCTCGGCCACGGTCTCGCGCAGGTAGCGCAGGTCCCGCGCCCACCCCAGGTCCGCGATGTCGGTGAAGAACCAGATCGACATGTCCAGGCTGGGATCCAGGTCGGTGCGCGTGGCCAGCACGGAGCGGGGCTGGCCGGTGCTGTCCAGCAGTTCGATGCGTTCGCGCTTGACGGTGAAGGGAGCGGTCAGGATGCCCTGCGTGGCTTCGTCGCCCGCAATCGCGTAGTCCGTGATGGCCGGGGCCTCGTCCAGGCTGCGCCCGCGCCGGGGTTCAGCGCCCAGCATGTCGGTTGCCACGCGGTTCATCTCGATGACGGCGCCCTCGCGGCCCACGAACACCACGGCCTGTTCGGTTTCCGCCATCAGGCTTTGCTTGGTCTGATTGAGCAGATGCTGCGCCAGGCCCTCTTCCAGCGACGCGATGATCTGAAGCAGGTCGTCGATGTCCGGCCCCTTGAAGGCGTGCGAGACCGACGATTCCACGTCAAGCAGCCACCGTATCCGGCCGTTCAGGTGTATGGGCACGGTCATGGCCGAGCGAAGCGGCCGCTTCGGGCCCCCGTAGCCGTGTTGCGCGTAGGCCGGGTTGCCGATGTCGTCCACCGCCAGAAGGCAGCCCTGCGCCAGTGTGGCGCCCAGCATGCCTTGCGAGGTGGGCTGCTGGTAACCGTCCGGCAGCGCGTACGCCGGCGCCAGACTGTGCTGGGTGACGACTTCGAAGCGGTTTTCCTGGCGGTTGACGCGATACAGCGCCACGTGGTCCCACGAAAAATGCTGCGCAAGCTGGACGATGATCTCCTCGGCGGCCTGGCGCAACGACGCGGCGGCCATCACCTTGCGCCGCAACGAATCGGCAAATTCGGCGCGCTCGTCGTCGCGCTCTTTTTCAAAGCGCATCAGCACGGGTTCCAGGTCCAGGGCGCGCAGCATCTCCAGGTGCCGCTCGCCGTAAGCGCCCGGCTGGCGCGAGCACAGGCTGAGTGCCGAGCTGTAGCCATCCGGGCGGGTGACGGGCAGCGTGACGGACGCTTCGATGCCCAGGTCCTGATAACACCGCACGACCTCGTTGCCGGGCTGCGGCATGTTCTTCTGGACGAAGGCGCCGATCTCGTCGACCCAGGTTTGGCCGGAATCCAGGAATGCGCGGATCGTGGGCGGCAGATCCATCCAGCGCGCGGGCCACAGCTCCACGCCCTCGGGGCGCACGGCGATCGCGCGAAACAGCGACACGTCGTTGCCATAGATGCCGAAGACCGCGTGCTCGAACGGAATGAGGCGCCGTATCTGCTCCAGGATGCGGTCCAGCTTCAGCCGCCAGCCGGCGATCGCGGGATCCAGGGCAATGCGCCGGATCTCATCGCGGGCGGACTCCAGCGTGCGCGACTGGATGACGGCAATGACGCCCAGCAGTTCGCCATTGGGGGCGGGATCGGGCGTCATGACCAGCTCGAACTGCCGGTCGGCGTCATCTGGAACCGGGATGGCGATAGTCACCGCGACCATCGCATCGCCTTCCGTGTCTTGCACGCAGCGCAGGATGGCGCGCTGCACGGGGCCGCCGTCGGACGGCCGGAAGCGCGCCGCGAGCCGGGTGCCGCACAGGGCCTCGCGCGGCAGGCCCAGCGTGCGCGCCGCCTCGGGGTTTGCAAAGCGGATCACGCCCTGCATGTCCAGCCGGAACACGGCGTACGGAGTGCGCTCGAAACGATGCGATTCGGCCTCACGAAACGGCGCGCCGTCGTTGACCAGCACGATGAGTTCGCCGCTGTCCAGCGTGCACAGCGGGATGAGCTGCGCGGGCACGCGTGCACCGCCGGGGCTCCGGTACACGACGTCGACGGCGCCATCGCCCATGCGCAGCGGCTTTCCAAGCCCGTAGACCTGGCTCACGTGCCGGTTAACGAGCGACTCGCGCGCCAGCGGCAGGACGGCGCTGGCCGCGACGATCTCGCCCGATCGGGCCAGCACCAGACAGGGCACGCCGACCTGGGACAGCACGCGCGCCACCTCGGCAGGCTCGCCAAAAAGGGAAAATTCGGGCAGCGCCGCGCCCTGGGCAAGCGCCGGCGCGTCGCGATAGGGTTTCGGCTCCATCTCTGTCATGACAAGCCCTCTTCACCCGCGGTCACCGCTTGATGAACGCGATGACCTGCTGTTGCGTGCCCTTGTCGTTGTCGAATCCGCCGTGCGTGCTGGACGCCACGGGCAGGACACGGGCGTTGGCCGGCGCGCTGCCCTCGGGCGATACGTGAAGCGCGTCGCAGGCAATGCCGGCATCCCGGAAATAGCGCTCCATGCCCAGCAGCGGTGTCGTCGTGCCGCCCTCGAAGGATTCGCTGACCAGATACAGCAGCGAGCGCCGGTACGGGCCGCAGGTGGGATCGTCCTCTTCGGCGCGGTCCGACAGGTGGAACTGCTGGTAGCGCTTCACGCGGCTGCCCAGGTGCGGCACGACCAGGTCCTTGAAGGTCCGCAGCCTGACGGCGGGCGCCATCAGGCTCAGCGACTCCAGCTCTCCGCCGTCGGCGGTCAGGCGCTTGACGAAGTGGCTGGCGACGATCGCGCCGGCCGAATGCCCCACGATGTGCAGGCGCACGCGGCCGCGCGCGACGTGCGCCTTGAAGTGCTTGTACAGCAGGATCATCGCGGCTTCTTCCCCGCCGTCGCGGACCGGTTCGCTCATGGCTTCGGCGTTCTGCTTCATCTCGCCCCAGATCACCGTGCCGGGCCGCGCCAGCCAGCGTTCAAGCCGCTGGTTCCACCAGCGTTCCAGCCGCTCGCCGATGCCGCCGGTGGTGCGCGGCACGTTGCTCGCGGCGTCCCGGATGATGTTCCTGACGGTGGTGATGAAATCCGTTTCCCACATCAGGAAGACGGGAAAGATCTGGCTGTCGTAGAGCAGCGGGATCCATTCGGCGGCGGCTTCGGCCGCATCGTTCTCGCCGACCAGCCCGCCGTGCGCGTACACGCACACGTCCATTGGCTTGTCCTTCAGGTTCCAACGCTCGCGCGCTGCGCTCATGTGCACGTCCACGATGGCGCGCAGGTCGTCGGGCGTGGTGCGAAACGCGCCGCTGTTGCTGAGCTTGCCGTTGTTGCCCACGTTGACGATGAACGGCGTGAGTTCCCGGTCGCGCAGCACCTTGCCGGCGGCCAGCGTCACCTTCCGCCCTTCGGTGCGCAGGCTGATGCTGTTCGAGATCCGCTCGTGTTCGTGCGTGACCACGCCCAGTTGCACGACCCAGCAGTCCATCGCGTTGCGCAGCCAATCGTCGTAGGTCAGCACGGCCATGCCGTGCGTGCCCCATTCCTCGCCCCAGGAGTTCTGGATCAGGAAACCGTCCTGCGTGTAGCCCACGATGACGAAGGCGTGGCCCTGCATCGCCGTTTCCTGGCCGGTGGCCGGAATCACCCAGAACGGCCGCGTGACGGGCGTGGGTTCATCGTCGTGCGGGGTGACGCCGTGGCCGTCGTCCCAGCCGTCGTGGCAGCCCGCGCTGGCGTACAGGATGCCGACCTCGTTCAGCGCGGCGTGCATCTCGACGATGCTGCGCGTGTCGATGCGGTAGTAGGCCCCGAGCGGGCGCTTGACCGCGTCCAGCCACCAGTCGTCTTCGGGGCGTTTGGCCGCCGGCGGCATGTCGAGCGTGGGAAATAGCGCCTGCGCGCAGGCGCCGTGCCGGAACCAGCCCTTCAAGGCGCCGCGCAGGCTGGAGCCGCTGTCGTCGACCGATCCCGGAAACTCGTCATAGCGCCGGGCCATGGAATACAGCATGAATGGCGAGATCGCGGGGCGCGTGTCGCGCTCGGATTTGCGCAGCAGGTATTCGACCACCGTGGACAGCGCAAATCCCGTGCAGGCCGACGTTTCGCCTTGGTGCTTCACGGTCAGCCCCATTACGGGGATCATCTCTGCCTTGGGCGTGACGGAAATGTTGGGCCGGAACAGGATGTCGCGCGCGTCGAAGGCATCGGGCTTGGCGGACCGCTCGAAGAGCCGCGCGGCCGGGGCGTCATCCTGCTTGCGGCGCTTGCGGGCCTTCGGGGCCGGATCTTCCGGCGCCGCGGCGGACGCTTGCGCCACGCGCGTGCCCTTCTTCTTGGCCGCGGGCTTGGCCGTCGTGCGCGCTGCCGCCTTTCGGGTCGCCATGTCGTTCTCCCAATGCCGGCCGCCGGCTAGGACGCCAGCTTCAAGCTGGCGATGTAGCGCGGCGCGTCGGCGGCCAGCTTGGCCTGCACGTCGTCGCGCAGCTGTTCATACAGGGCGGCGTTCAGCGTCAGGCGCTGCGCGCAGGCCCAAAAGTTCACCTGCCGCGCGCCCCACTGCGCAAACAGGAAACGCTTGCGGTTGTCCACGGCGCGAAAGTAGTAGGCGCCCAGCGCCATCGACAGCCCCCCGCCGCGATCGCGCTGCACGGCGCCCAGCTGGAAGTTGCCTCCTGACTGCGACGACGCGTGAAAGTCGAAGAGCTTTACGGTGTCGTCGTCTTCGGCCAGCTGGCCCAGCGCGGACACCGCCTGGTCCAGCACCGCCAGCTGATCGCGCCGCGCGACGGCCAGCAGCAGGTCGACGGCCACCTGGTCCATGCGGAACTCACGCTCGTCTTCCTCGTGATGGGTAAAGTGCATCTGCCCGCTGGTCCACCCCAGGTTCTCCAGCACTTCCACGTAGGTCTGATACCAGGCCTGCGATTGGGTGAATCGGTCGTGGGCGGCGCTGGCGGCGCGTTGCGCCAGCTGCAGCGAATACAGCACGTCGCCGCGGTCCTGTTCCTGCAGGCCCGCTGCAAACGACAGCACGCTGCCGGCGTTGATGCTGGCCTGCGGCGCCTGCCGCGCGTTCTTGCCCCCGGCGCCGGCACGCAGCACGGCGCCCGAACGTTTGGCGGGCGTGCGCCGCCGCGCGACGGGCATGCCGGGCGGCTCCAGCATCTGCACTGGCAGGTCATTCAGATAGCCGTGGATACCAACCGCGTTGACGCCGTGGTCCGGCATGGTCGAGGTAGGCGCGGCGCGTTTGGATGCGCGGCCCGCGGGGCGCGGCGGCGGGGCCGACGATACCAGCGCGCCGTCCTCCGAGAACGTGGCGGCCAGGATGAAGTCGGCTTCCGCGGCGGAATAGGCCGGGTCCCAGTGCGTGTTTTCGGGGACATGGCAATGGCCGTAGTGCCCGCTCTGCGAGTCCCAGATGGCGGCATTGCGGTTATGGCCGCCGGGGTCCTTGCCGTTCTTGGCCGGCAACGGGCGGCCCGAGGGCCACTTGCGGGGGATGCCGTGCTGCGCTTCGATCCAGCGGCACAGACGCGCCAGGTTGGTCAGCGCCCGGCTGTCCTTGGGCAGATGCGCAAAGCCCACCAGCTCGATCTGCACGGCCGAATCGCGGTTGGTCTGGACGCCGCCCGCATCGTTGCGCAGCGCCCGCGCGCCTTCGGCGGTGTCGACGTGCTGGAAGATCGTGGTGGCATCGACCGTGAAGTGGGGGTCGGATCGGTTGCGGCGGAACGCGTCCATCGCGCCCTGCGCGGTGCTGCCTTCCGTGGTGTGATGGACGATCTTAAAAGGGCCGCCAAGGTGCGGCCCGGACGATCCCGATATGGGCCGCCACGTCGCGAATGGACATCGTGCCATCGATGGTCTCCTCGGAACGGGCGCGGGTGTTCTTGGCAAGACGACATGACGACGATGATGCGGCGCCCATTGCAGGGATATATATGCGGACCTCATCCGCCTTGCTAGTAGCCGAAAGTACTAATCCTTGAATTTGGAATGGTGCTTATGCATCATCTGGCCCCGGTTGTGCTCATCCAGACGGATGAGGCGCGGCGTTCACGCTGCCTTGCGGATGCGTACCGGAATCGATTTGTAGCTGGGCGTGCCGCTCGCCGTGTCCTGGTAATCCAGCGGGCAGAGGTTGTTCGCCTCCGGGTAATAGGCGCCCACCGAGCCGGCCGCAATGTCGTGCTTGATGGCTGTCAGCCGCAGGCGCCGGTGCGTCTGCCCCGGCAGGCTGGTGACGATTTCAACCTCGTCGCCGTGCGCGATGCCGTGGCGCGCCAGATCGGCCGCGTTCATGAACAGCACGTCGCGCCGGCCAAACACACCGCGATAGCGGTCGTCCAGGCCGTAGATGGTGGTGTTGTATTGATCGTGGCTGCGTAGCGTGGTGAGCCTGAGGATGTTGCCTTCCACGATGTCGGGATCTTCCCGCAGGCCGGCGAACGGAATGAATTCGGCCTTGCCCGAGGCCGTCTTCCAGATGCGCTCGGTGGGGGGCAGCGGCAGGCGAAAGCCGCCGGGGATCCGGATGCGCGCGTTGTAGTCGCGGAAGTCCGGGTAGATTTTTTCGATCAGGTCGCGGATGCGGTCGTAGTCCTCGATCAGATGCGCCCAGTTGACGCGGCTGCGCGGCAGTGTAGCCTGCGCCATGCCGGCAATGATGGCCGGTTCCGACCGCAGGTGCGTCGATGCCGGCAGCAGCTTGCCGCGCGAGGCATGCACCATCGACATCGAATCCTCCACCGTGACCGATTGCGCGCCGCCCGCCTGCACGTCGCTTTCCGTGCGGCCCAGCACCGGCAGGATGATCGACTGCTTGCCGATCAACAGGTGCGAGCGGTTCAGCTTGGTGTTCAGATGCACCGCCAGGTCCAGCTGCCGCATGCCGCGCTCGCAGGCGTCGGTGTCGGGCAGCGCGATCGCGAAATTGCCGCCCAGGCAGATCAGCGCCTTGGCGCGGCCCGCGGCCATGGCCTTCATGGCCTCCACGGCATCGTGGCCATGCCGCTCCGGCGGCCGGAAGCCAAAGGTCTGTTCGACGTGGTCGAACATGGTGTGGTCGATTTTTTCGGTGATGCCGACCGTGCGGTTGCCCTGCACGTTCGAGTGCCCGCGCAAGGGGCAGATGCCCGCGCCCGGCTTGCCGAAGTTGCCGCGCATCAAGAGCAGCGCGGCAATCTGCTGCACGTTGCTCGTGCCCTTTTCGTGCTGCGTGATGCCCATGCCATACGTGACGATGGTGGCGTTGGATCGCGCATAGGCGTCGGCCACCTGCTCCAGGTCGCGCTGACGCAGGCCGCTTGCCTGTTCGATGTCGGCCCAGCTCGTGGCGTCCAGGTCCTCGGCGAAGGCTTCGTAGCCGTTGGTGTGCCGGGAAATGAATTCGTGGTCCAGCGTGTTGCGCCCGTCGCGGTCCGCGTTCATCAGCGCTTTCATGATGCCTTTGAGCGCGGCGGCGTCGCCGCCGACCTTGACCTGGAAGTACGTGGATGCGATGGGCGTGGAGCCCAGCGTGCCCATCTCGATCGGATCCTGCGGATCGGCAAAGCGCTCCAGCGAGCGTTCGCGCAGCGGGTTGAACACGATGATGGGCACGCCGCGGCGCGCGCATTCGTGCAGCGTTCCCATCATGCGCGGATGGTTCGTGCCGGGGTTGTGTCCCATCGAGATGATGAGGTCGCACACATCGAAGTCGTCCAGCGACACCGTGCCCTTGCCGATGCCGATGGCCTGGGGCAGCCCGACGCTGGTGGCCTCGTGGCACATGTTGGAGCAGTCGGGAAAATTGTTGGTGCCGAATTCGCGGGCGTACAGGCTGAACAGGAACGCCGCTTCGTTGGAGGCGCGGCCCGAGGTATAGAACTCGGCCATGTCCGGGTCGGGCAGGCTGGCCAGCGTCTGGCCGATGCGCGCGAACGCGTCGTCCCATTCGATGGGCTGGTAGGTGTCGCTGGCCGCGTCGTAGGCCAGCGGATGCGTCAGGCGGCCCGCGTTCTCCAGGTCGTGGTCGCTCCAGGTCAGCAGCTCGGCCACCGGATGCGCGGCAAAGAACTCGGGCGTCACGCGCTTGCGGGTGGCTTCCCACGTCACGGCCTTCGCGCCGTTTTCACAGAACTGGAACGTCGACGTATGCGCCTTGTCGGGCCAGGCGCAGCCGGGGCAATCGAAGCCGTCCGGCTTATTGGTGCGCAACAGCAGCGCGGGCGCCTCGGCGATGCGCATCTGGTTGGCCACCGCCTGCGCGGTCGCCTTCAGGGCGCCCCAACCGCCTGCGGGGGCGTCGTAGGGGCGGATGCCAGCGGGTTTGCCTTGGGTCATGCGAATCTCCGGAACTCAGGGTGCGTTGCGCGCGGCGGCGTCGGGGGCGGGAGCAAGCCGCGCGCCGCGAGCGTCGCAGTAACGGCTTGCCAGCACCGAGCCGGCCACGGCCACGATGACGGGAACGAGAAAGGCCTGGTCGACCCGGGTGAACTCCAGGATCAGCACCACCGCGGTGAGCGGCATGCGCATCGACGAGGCCAGAAAGGCGGCGGCGCCCACGACGGCAAACGCGCCGGGCGGCGAGTCGGGCCAGGCCATGCTCCACAGGCCGCCCAGCACGACCGCCATCGACGCGCCGACGGCAACGGCGGGGGTGAGCAGACCGCCCGCCGCGCCGGCGCGCAGCGTGCAGACGACGACGGCCACTTTCATCAGCGCCAGCGTGGCCGCCAGGGCGAGGGTCAGGTCATTGTCAAAGCTCAGTTGCGCCGGCCCTTTGCCGTTGCCCAGCAGCGCGGGCAGGTAGATCGCAAGCAGTCCGAGCAGGGTGAAATTGATCAGGCACGCCACGGGCAGCCGCCAGCCCCGGGCCGCATTGCGGCGCGCGGCGTCGGTCAGCCGCTGCCAGACGTGGGCCGCGCAGCCGAAGACAGGCCCGGCGACGATGGCCCAGACGACCAGGCTGGTACTGATCTGCATGGTAGGAACGGCGTACTGGATCACATTGCCCAAGCCCGCCCAGGCCACCACCGCGCCGATGCAGCAAGCCGCCAGCGCCGCGGCCACGGCGGGCCAGGCGAAGGACCCCACCAGCACTTCCAGGACAAAGAGCGTCGCGCCGAGCGGCACGTTGTACACGGCGGCCAGCCCCGCGCCCGCGCCGCAGGCAATGACGAGACTGTGCTGCGCGGGCGGCAGGCGCAGCAGCGCGGCCAATCGGCCGCCTGCCAACGCGCCGACCTCGCGCGGCGCCACCTCGCGCCCCAGCGGCGAGCCCAGCCCCACCGTCACGATCTGCAGGATGGCATGCGCCATCGTCGTCAACGCAGGCATCCCGCGCGTGGCGTCGGACACTGCCGCTTTCACGCTGACCAGAGGACGGCCATAGCGATGGATCAGCCACCATCCGCCACCGGCCGCCACGCCGCACAGCACCAGCGCCATCACGCGGCGCTGGCCGCTGGCGGCTTGCACGCCTTCAAGGAAGGTCTCGTGGCTGATCACCTGGCCCTCGGCGTAGCCATATGCCAGATGCTGCACGGCATGGAGCAGCATCCCGAGCAACATGCCGCCCAGCCCCGCGAACAGGCCGGTCAGGATCACCGCGAGCAGGAAACGCGGGCGCAGCCAGGACGGATCATCGGGCTTCAGGTCGTTCATACCAGGATGGGCTCCTGTCGTTTGGCGCGCCCACGCATCGAGGCGCGCATTGCGATGAGGCAGTGTAGGGGCCGTTCCTTTCAAAGCGGCCATTACCAGCCGGAAACCCATACCTATTGGTTAGGCATTAATCCCGAATTCTCTTGCTTGACGTCAAATACCGCCCAAACTTCGGCTTTATTTCAAATGGTATCCAAGTAATTCAGTACTTATACTTTCCGTTCCATTCGATGGACGGGGCGCCACGCAGAGCAACGCGGAGCATTTAATCCCAGTCCGATTTCAACCGATTCGAGGCATTGCTACCGTCGCGTCCTCGATGACCCACGCGTAACGGGAGTGAAGAAGTGGCGCTTTACCAGAGAACGATGTTGAACAAGGTGGTGAAGATCAGCGCGCTGGCGTTGTTGTCGGGGGTGATGGCCGGCTGCGCAACCGAGCGTTCGCAAGCTTTGGCCGTGCCGGCCGTCGCGGCCGCCAGCAAGCCCTACGCGGGTGTGCGCAGCCCCATTTCGGTCGGCAAGTTCGACAACCGCACCAACTACCTGCGCGGCGTGTTCTCGGATGGCGTGGACCGGCTGGGCGGCCAAGCCAAGACGATCCTGGTCAGCCACCTGCAGCGCAGCGGCCGATTCCAGGTGATGGACCGCGACAACCTGTCCGAAATCGCACAGGAAGCCGCGTTCAACAAGAAGGCCGCGCAGATCAAGGGCGCGCGCTACGTCGTCACGGGCGATGTGACGGCCTTCGGCCGCAAGGTCACCGGCGACCAGCAACTGTTCGGCATCCTGGGCCGCGGCAAGGAGCAGGTGGCTTACGCCAAAGTCGACCTGAACGTGGTGGATGCGACGACCTCGGAAGTGGTCTATTCCGCCTCGGGCGCCGGCGAATACAGCCTGTCCAACCGCGAAGTCGTCGGTTTTGGCGGCACGGCCGGCTATGACTCCACCCTGAACGGCAAGGTGCTGGACCTGGCCATCCGTGAAGCCGTGGACCGTCTGGTCGACGGCATCGAGCAGGGCGCCTGGCAGCCCGCACGCAACTGACGGAGGCGCGCATGGCAAACCATTTCAATCCCCGCGGCGGCGCAACATGCGCGCGGGTCGTCCGCGCACTGGCGATCGTGGGCCTGGCCGGCGTGCTGTCGGCCTGCGTGCAGCAGCCCAAGTCCATGTATAGCTGGCAGTCCTACGAGGGCTCGGTCTACGCGTACCTGAAGGACGACGGCGGCGATTACGCGACGCAGACGCTCGCCATGGAGAAGAACATCGAGACGGCGCGCGCGGCCAACGCCGAGCTGCCGCCCGGCTTTCGCGCGCATCTGGGCATGCTCTACCTGAAGATGGGCGAAGGCGACAAGGGCGTCGAGCAAATGCAGGGCGAGAAGGCCGCCTTCCCGGAAGCCGCGCCGTTCATGGACTTCCTGCTGCGCAACGCGGGCAAGCCGCAGACCGTCGCCGCAACGGGCGAAGGCTTGCCAGCGGGGGCGCCCGCCGCGGGATCGCCCGCCGCCGGGTCGCCCACTACCGGCAGCCCCGCCGCCGCCAGCCCCGCCGCGCCCGCCGAAGCTGGCACGTTGAAGAAAGGATCGTGATGATGCACACACTCATGCGCGCCGGCCTCGTGGCCCTCGCGGCGCTGTTGACGGGTTGCGTGGCGCCGCCGCAGAAGCATGTCGACTACACCGCGTTTCGCGAAAGCAAGCCGGCGTCGATCCTGGTGTTGCCGCCGCTGAACACGTCGGTGGATGTGGCGGCCACCTCGGCCGTGCTCTCGCAGGCCACGCGCCCGCTCGCTGAATCCGGCTATTACGTGATTCCGGTCGGCGTCATGGAAGAGACGTTCAAACAGAATGGCCTGACCTCGCCCGACGACATCCATGAACTGCCGGCCATCAAGCTGCGCGAGATCTTCGGCGCCGATGCGGCGCTGTACATGACCGTCAAGCAGTACGGGTCCAGCTACGCGGTCCTGTCCAGCACGGTCACGGTCTCGATCGACGCGGAACTGCTCGACCTGCGCAACGGCGCCAAGCTGTGGAGCGGCACGAAGCAGGTGGTGCACGCCAACAACAACAGCAACGGCGGCCTGATCGGCATGCTGGTGCAGGCCGTGGTGGATCAGGTGATCAACAATCTGACGGACCGCAGCTACAGCGTGGCCGGCATGACGAACAACCTGCTGCTCAGCGCCGGCACCCCCGGCGGCATCCTGTACGGACCGCGCTCGCCGCGTTACGAAGCACAGTAAACCCGCCGGATGACGGCTTACGCCCGCGCGCCAGTTTCGGCGCGCGGGCGATTTTGTTTCGACGCCTGCGCGATCAAGCGCGCTGCACGAGCGGGTGCAGTTTCCGGGCCCAGCCAAGCAGGGCCTGATCCTCGTCGGTTCGCGCCACCCACTGCACGCCCACCGGCAAACCGTTGTCCGCATGCGCGGTGGGCAGGTGCAACGCCGGCCAGCCCAACAGCGACCATACGCGGTTGAACAGCGACGAGCCTGTCGATCGCGTGCCTTCGGGCGCCTCGGACGGGGCGCTGGGGGTGACGATGAAGTCCACGGCGCCAAAGCGCTCGAGCCACTCGCCGCCCAGCCGCGCGCGGCGTCGCTGCAGCGCTGCGTACTCGGCATGGGTAATGGCCAATCCCCGGTCTATCGCCGTGCGCAGCGCCGGCGACAGCAGATGGCCGTGCGGCCCGCGAACCACCGGCAGCAGGCCGCGCGCCAGTTCAGCGAGCATGGTTTGCGCGTGGATATCCAGGAGCGCCTGCAGGTCCGCGTCAACGTCCGGCGCGTCGATATGGGCGCCGTGCTCGCGCAGCGTGGCCGCGCAGTCGTTTAGCGCTCGCCGCGCGGCGCCGCTCAGGTCGCCGATGGCGCTGCAGGTCAGCAACGCAACACGTGGCGGGCGGTCCGGGCGATGCGCGGCCAACCCGGGAAGCAGCACGGACGCCACCGCTTGCGACTGTTTCACGTCGCGCGTAAACCAGCCGATGGTGTCCAGCGAATCGCATAGCACGTGCATGCCCTGCCGATGCACCCTCCCGAAGGTTGGCTTGAACCCCACCACGCCGCAGAACGCGGCGGGACGGATCATGGACCCGCCCGTTTGCGTGCCCAGCGCCAGGTCGACCATGCCCGCCGCGACGGCCGCCGCCGAGCCGCTTGATGAGCCGCCCGGGGTATGCGCCAGGTGGCGCGGATTGCGGGTCGGGCCCGGCGTGACGTAGGCGTATTCGGCGGTGACCGTCTTGCCGATGGGCACCCCGCCGGCATCGCGCAACTGCGAGACGCAGCTTGCGTCGCGCCGCGCCGGTTCCGCCGATTCCGCAGCGGAGCCCGAGCGCGTCGGCAGGCCGGCGACGTCGATCACATCCTTGACCCCGAAGGCAGCGCCGGCCAGCGGACCCTGGCAGGCTGGCGCCGCGACCGAGGCCTCGTCGGCCAGGCAGACCCAGGCCTGGACCTGCGCATCCCCCGCCTTGCTGCGCGCAAGGGCTTCCTGCGCTGCCTGCATCATTGAACCTTGATCTGCTTTTGCTGGATCAACTGCGTCCACCGCGCGTTTTCGCTGGCAATGAAGTCGCGGAACTGCTCCGGCGTGCCGCCGGCAACCTCGCCACCCTGCGACTCCACCACGGCGCGGTACTGCTTGTCCTGCAGGGCGCCGTTGATGTGCTCGTTTAGCGTGTTGATTACCTCGGGCGGCGTGCCGGCGGGCGCGATCACGCCGAACCAGTTCGAGACCACCATGTCCGGCATTCCCAGTTCCTTGAAGGTGGGAACGTCCGGCAGCCCGGGCGCGCGCTTGTCCGCGGCGACGGCCAGCATCCTGATGCGGGCGTCGGCGCCCGCCGCGTGCGGCAGGAACAGGCTAGGCAGTTCGATGTAGAAATCCACGTTGCCTGCGATCAGGTCGTTCACGGCCGGCGCGCCGCCGCGGTACGGCACGTGGGTCGCGTTGGCGCCCGCCTGCTCCTTGAACAGCTCCGTGCTCAAGTGCGATGCGCTGCCCGCGCCGGTGGAGGCGTAGTTGAGCTTTTCCGGATTGGCCTTGGCATCGCGGATGAGCGCGGCGGGGTCGGCATAAGGCGATTTGCTGCTGACGCCCAGCGCCATCGGGCCCCGCTCGATCAGGGCCACGGGCGCGATGTCCTTGGCCGGATCGAAAGGCATCGTGTAGAGCGCTTTGTTCACTGACATGGGCGCGAAGTTGCCCAGGCCGATCGTGTAGCCGTCCGGCTTGGCCGACGCGATCTGCGCGGTGCCGATGTTGCCGCTGGCGCCGGGCTTGTTGTCGACCACAACGGGCACGCCCAGCGAATCGCTGAGCTTCTGCGCCAACTGGCGCGAGCGCGTGTCGGAACTGCCGCCGGCCGCGTACGGCACGATGAACTTGATTGCCTGCGCCGGATAGGCGGCTTGCGCCAGCGCGCCGGGCGAGGCAAGGCAGAGACCGGCCGCGAAGGCGCCGGCCAGAAGCTTGAGGGTGAAGGACGCAGCAGGCATGGCATTTCCCTTGTCATGAGGGCCGCAGTACGGGCCCGTGGATTGTGCCTGCATGGTAGGAAGCTGCCATTAGGATGTCTAATACCTTATTCTCCGGTTATTGATTCGCCAGGAAAATAAATGCTGATCGACAGCCGTCTGCTTCAGGTGTTTGCCGTGGTGGCCGAAGAGCTGCATTTCGGCCGCGCGGCGCAGCGTCTGCATCTGAGCCAGCCTCCGCTGAGCCAAAGCGTGCGCAAGCTTGAAGAGGAATTGGGCGTGCAGCTTCTGGAACGCACCACGCGCACGGTCAAACTTACGGCGGCCGGCGCCGAGCTGCAACGCCGCGTGCGGCAGATGGCCGCCGAACACGAGGCCACGGTGCGGCACGTGCGGCAGGCGGCCAGCGGCGAAGCCGGACAACTCACGATTGGGCTCACGCCCAGCGCCGCCTATTCGAACGTGCCGCAGGCGCTGTTCGCGTTCCGACAGCGCTATCCGGGCGTGGTGCTGGACCTGCAGGAAATGAATTCGAGCGAGATGCCGGAGGCGCTGCATCAGCGGCGGCTGGATCTGGCTCTCTTGCGTCCGCCTTTTGCGGATGCGGACCTGTCGCCCGTGCCCCTGTACTCCGAGCCCATGGTGCTGGCGCTGCGCCGCGGCCATCCGCTAGCGGCGAAACGCTGGGTGACCATGGAGCAGGTGCTGGATCTGCCGATCGTGGGGTATGCGCGCGACCGGTCGCGTTACTTCAGCCAGGTGCTGCGGCAGATGATCGAAGCCGCCGGCAAGCCCGCGAACATCGTGCAGGAAAGCATGATCCCGACGATCCTGACGCTGGTGGAAGCGGGATTTGGCGCGGCCGTGGTGCCGGCGTCGCTGGCGCGGATGCGCATGGACATCCTTGCCTACGTCGGCATCCGGGGGCGCGGCGCGTTCCGCGCCGAGCTGGCGGCCGCGCGCCACCCGGATCATCGCAATCCCGCGGTGGATGCCTTCGTGGCGATCATGCGGGACACCAAGCAGCAGCCACGCCAGAAGGCGCCGTGATGACGCCTGTGCATGGTGCGCGCTGCGCGCGCCGTTACCGGTGCTGAGAGTTCAGTCCCAGTCCGCCGCCAGACCTTCCGGGCTGACTTCGCGGCCGTTGCGTTCCAGCGCGGCGATCTGCGCCATGTCTTCGTCCGTCAGGCGCAGGTCCTGGGCGAGCAGGTTGCTGGCCAGGTTTTCGCGCTTGGTGGACGACGGGATCACGGCATAACCCAGTTGCAAGGCCCAGGCCAGCGCGACCTGCGCGGGCGTGGCCGCGTGGCGCTGCGCGATCTGGCCGATGACCGGATCCTTGAGCACCTTGCCGTAGGCCAGCGTCATGTACGAGGTCACGGGGATGCCCGCTTCCTGCAGGAACGCGGTGAGCTTGCGGTTCTGCAGGTAGGGGCTGAGCTCGATCTGGTTGGTGGCGATCTGGTCGCGGCCCACGGCGGCGATGGCTGCCCGCGTCTCGGCGATGGGAAAGTTGGAAATCCCGATCTGTCGCGTCAGGCCCTGCGCCTTGGCCTCGGCCAGCGCCGTCATGAATTCGTCGACGGACACACCGTTGTCCGGTGCGGGCCAATGGATCAGCGTCAGGTCCACATAGTCAGTCCGCAGCTTGGCCAGGCTGTCCTTCAGGCTGGGGACGAGCTTGTCCTTGGCGTAGTTGGGCACCCAGATCTTGGTGGTGATGTAGAGGTCCGCGCGGGCCACGTTCGATTCCGCGATGGCCTGGCCGACGTCGGCCTCGTTCTCGTAGATCTGGGCCGTGTCGATCGCGCGATAGCCGACGTCCAGCGCGTTGCGCACGGAATCGATGACGGTCTGGCCTTGCAGGCGGAAGGTGCCGACGCCAAAGGCGGGAATGGGCATGGAAAACTCCTGGGGGATGTACTGGGGCCGGACCGGCGAGGTCCGGGGATGGCGGTAGTGTGCCTGCCGTACCCTTGCAAAAAAATACCGGTATCGGCGAAAGACTTTTGATAAAACGTCAACTATGAAAACCACCCTCGACGAAATGCAGGTCTTCATCGCCATCGTGGACAGCGGCTCGATCACCGCTGCCGCCGAGGTGCTGGGCCAGACCGTCTCGGCCACCAGCCGCACCATGAGCCGGCTTGAAGAAAAGCTGCAGACCACGCTGATGCGGCGCACGACCCGGCGTCTGGCGCTGACCGAAGAAGGCAAGGCCTACCTGGAGCAGGCGCGCCGCATCATTGCGTCGGTCGAGGAAGCCGAAGAGCTGATGAACCTGCGGCGCAACCAGCCCGCCGGCCTCTTGCGCGTGGATGCGGCCTCGCCCTTCATGCTGCATGTCATCGCGCCGCTGGCGCCGGCCTATCGCACGCGCTATCCGCAGGTGGAGCTGGAACTGACCAGCAACGAAGGCAACATCGACCTCTTGGAGCGGCGCACCGACCTGGCCTTTCGGATCGGGCGATTGAAGGACTCGTCGCTGCACGCGGTGGCCTTGGGCACGAGCCGGGTGCGTGTGCTGGCCAGTCCGGGTTATCTGGCGCGGCACGGCACGCCCCGCCGCGCGGCGGACCTGGCCTCGCACGTGTTGCTGGGCTTTGCGCAACTGGAAGCGCTGAACGAATGGCCGCTGCTCGATGCCGACGGGCAGCCGGTGCACGTCAAGCCGCAGGTGCGCGCCTATAGCGGCGAGACGCTGCGCCAGCTGGCGCTGAACGACGGCGGCATCGTGTGCCTGTCCGACTTCATGACGCGCGCGGACCGCAAAAGCGGCGCGCTGCAGCCGCTCTTCGTGAAGCAGCTGCTTGAAGTCAGGCAGCCGATCAACGCGGTGTACTACCGGAACACGGCGATCTCCTCGCGCATCAAGTCCTTCATCGACTTCGTGGTCGAAACGGTGGGTACGCGCGGCTTCGAGGAATAGCGGACCAACGAAGATGTATCCAATGGCGACCCCGGCGGCAGGCGCGCGGGGCGCGTCCTTATACTGTCCCCGTTTTGTGTTGAACCCTGGATACGTATGAGCATCTTCTCCCGCTTCTTCGGCCGCAACGAGGAGTCCGCCGATTCCGCCGCCCTGTTGGCCAACCCGGATATTGCGCAGCCGTTGAGCCTGCAGGTCCTGTTCGCCGAACCGCTCGCGATCACCGAGGCGGCGCTGGCCGATGCGCTGCGCGCCTACCATCCGACGATGGCCAAGGCGCGCGCGGAAATCGCGCCCGACATGCCGGAATTCCTGGGCATGGCCGGCTGGGACAAGCACGTCGTGCGGCTGGTGGGCTTCAATGCGCCCTATCCCAAGGATGCGCTCGAGGCCTGCGTCGCGCCATCGCACTATCCCGCCGCGATGAAGGACGAGGTCCGCGCCCACGCCAGCCACATCATCCTGTACTACGCGGGATTCGAAACCGATCCCTTGGAGCAGTACGTGGCGCTGGCGGCGGTGGCGGGTGCATTGACCGGTTTCAAGGCGCTGGCCGTCCTGAACGAGCATTCGCACACGTCGCTTCCAGCCGGCGTGTTCGCCGCCGAGTCGCTGGGCGAGGAAACCATGGACCTCTTGCGCACGCTGCCGCTGAACATGCTGTATTGCGGTTTCGTGAAGTATGAAGTCGAAGGCGTGCAGGGCGTATGGATGCGCACGTATGGCGGCGATGCCTTCGGCCTGCCGGACTTCGCCGCGCTGGCGGCAGGGCACGACGAAGGCGAGGTCTACTCGACGACGTTCAACAACATCATGAGCTACATGCTGGAAAGCGGCGCCGAACTGGCCGCCGGCCACACCATGCAGATCGGCGAGGACGCCTACATGAAGCTGCGCGAGCCGGCCAAGGAAGAGTATTTCCTGGACGGCCCGGGGCAGGTGCTGGTGGCCGAGATCATCTCGGCCGACCAGATCAATACGCCAGGTTAAGCACCGCGAAGCGGCGCCAGCCTGGGATCCTTACGCCGCGTAGCGGCTGGCCTCGCCGTTGCGGTTATTGGCGGGCCACAGGCGCAAGGCCAGGGCGGCGGCGGCGGCGCCGGCGGCGGTCAGCGTCACGCCGGTCCAGCCCCAGTGGGCCAGCGCCAGGCTGCCCAGTGCGCCGCCGGCGGCCATGCCGATGAAGACGCCCGTCATCAGGATGGCATTCAGGCGGCTGCGGGCGGCCGGGTCGATGCCGTAGACGATGCTCTGATGCGCGATCAGCGAGGTCTGGATGCCCAGGTCGAAGCCGACGGCGGCGCCGCCGATCAGCCACAGCGCGGCGTGCGGGGGCAGGAAGGGCAGAAAGATCATGGCGGCAAACGACACCATCGTCAGGCCGGCGCCCAGGCTGGCCACGGCCAGCGGGCCCCGCGTGTCGGCCACGCGGCCCGCCAGCGGCGCGGCCAGGGCGCCCGCGGCGCCAGCCAGGCCGAACGCGCCGGCGGCGCCCGCGCCCAGGTGGAACGGCGCGTCATGCAGCATCACGGCCAGCGTCGACCAGAAGGCGCTGAACCCCAGCGACAAGAGGCCCTGCGCGGTTGCGGCGCGGCGCAGGCCGGGATGCTGGCGCCACAGCGTCAGCAGCGAGCCCAGCAACGCGCTGTAGGCCAGCCGCGTCGACGGTTCGAAACGCGGCAGGCCGCGCCACAGGGCTGCGCCCAGCGCCACGATGCTGACGGCGGCGGCCGCGAACATCATGCGCCAGCCGAATTGCTCGGCCACGAATCCGCTGACCACCCGCGAGAGCAGGATGCCCAGCAAGAGGCCGGTCATGACGGTGCCGACGATCTTGCCGCGCTGCTCGGCCGGCGCCAGGTGGGCGGCGGCCGGCACGATGTCCTGGGCCAGCGTGGCCGACAGGCCGATGGCGAAGCTGGAGGCCAGCAGCAGTCCGATCGTGGGCGACGCGCCGGCCAGAAGCAGCGCCAGGCTCAGCACGGCGGCCTTGATCAGGATGATGCGCTTGCGGTCATACCGGTCGCCCAACGGCGCCAGCATCAGGATGCCGAACGCGTAGCCCAGCTGCGTCAGCGTCGGAATCCAGCCCAGCGTCTCGGCGCTGGCGTGGATGTCCGCGCCCAGCACGCCGAGCATCGGCTGGCTGTAGTAAAGGGAAGCGACGCCCAGGCCGGCGCCCACGGCCAGCAGGAAAACCAGGCCGCGCGATAGGGAGGGGTGGGAAATGGGGGATGACATGGTGGTGTCCGGTGGCATTGGTACGGGGCAAATTCTGGGCTTTCACCCCTGGTTTTGGTAGCCGACCTTCGGGTACATCCGTTATACGATAGGCGTATGACCACCCCCGCTCTCCCCGTTGCCGCCGGCACCGACCGCATGCTGCTCATCGAAACCTTCGTGCGCATCGTCGAGGCCGGCAGCTTGTCGGCGGCCGCCGCCCAGATGGGCGGCACGCAACCTACCGTCAGCCGCCGCCTGCAATTGCTGGAACGCACGATGGGCGTGCGGCTGCTCAAGCGCTCCACCCACGCCATCCGCCTGACCGAAGACGGGCAGCGCTGCTATGAACGCGGCAAGGAGCTGCTCGCCACCTTTCAATCATTCGAAAGCGAGGTGCGCGGCGCGGGCGACGAGCCCGCCGGCATGCTGCGCGTGGTGGCGCCGCACGTGTTCGGCCAGGACCAGTTCATCGAACCGCTGGCCAAGTACCTGAAGCGCTACCCGAACATGCGGGTGGAATGGCTGCTGCACGACCGCATGCCGGACCTGATCGCCGAAAACGTTGATTGCGCGATCCGGGTCGGGGCCGTGACGGATCCGTCGGTGATCGCCGTGAAGCTGGGCGAGGTGCCGCGCATCGTCGTGGCCTCGCCGGACCTGCTTGCCGGCGGGCCCGTGCCGCAGGATCCGCCGGAACTGGCGCGACTGCCGTGGCTGGCGCTGCGCACCTTCTATCGCACCGAGGTGACCCTGACGCATTGCGGCAGCGGCGACAGGCAAAGCTTCGATATCCAGCCGCGCCTGTCCACCGACGGCCTGCACGCGCTGCGTAATTCGGCCATCCAGGGGCTGGGCGTGGCGTTGGGATCCGCGTGGGCCATGCAGGACGATCTGGCCGCCGGCCGCCTCGTGCACCTGGCGCCGCAATGGCGCGCCGACGCCCTGCCCGTGTTTCTGGTCTATGCGCCGTCGCGCTTTCAGCCGGCGCGGCTGCGGCGCTTCATCGAGATCATGCGCGAGCATCTGCCGATGGAGCTGGCCGGACACTGACGCCGGTCCGCGCCTGCCGGTCAGGGCGTGATGACGATGGCGCCGGTGACGGCGCGGCGCTCGGCGGCGCGATGCGCGTCCTGGATCTGCGTCAGGTCGTAGCGCGCACCGATGGCCGCGCGGACCGCGCCGCTTCGCATTGCGTCAAAGACGTCCGCCGCATTGGCGCGGAACGTCTGCGTATCCGCGTTGTGCGGAAACACGGATGGACGCGTCAGGAACAGGCACCCTTTCTTGTTCAGCAGTTCGGGGTCGATGGCCGGCGCCGGGCCGGAGGCCGCGCCGAACAGCACGACCATGCCGAACGGCGCCGCGCAGTCCAGCGATCCCATGAACGTGTGGCGGGCCACCGAGTCATAGACGACGCGCGCCTTCCTGCCGCCTGTGGCCGCGATCACCTGCTGGACCCAGTCGTCCTGCGAGTAGTCGATGGCGGCATCGCAGCCGGCCGCGCGGGCCACGTCGCATTTGGCGGCGGAGCCGGCCGTGCCGATGACGGTGGCGCCCAGCGCATGCGCCCAGCCGCTCAGGATCTGACCCACCCCGCCGGCGGCGGCATGCACCAGCACGATGTCGCCGGGCTGGACCGCGTAGGTCTTCTTGACCAGGTATTGCGCCGTCATGGCCTTGAAGAAGACGGCCGCGGCGTCCTCGTCGGAGATGCCCGCGGGAATCTTCACCAGTTTCGCGGCCGGCACGTTGCGCCGGTCGGCGTACGCGCCCACGCCGGCGTTCATGTAGACCACATGGTCGCCCACGCGCAGGTCGGTCACGCCTTCGCCCACCGCCTCGATCACGCCGGCCGCTTCATGGCCCAGCCCCGTGGGCGTGGGCAGCGGATACTTGCCCGCGCGCTGGTAGATGTCGATGTAATTGAAGCCGATGGCCGTCTGCCGCAACTGCGCCTCGCCGGACCCGGGGGCCGGCAGCGCGGTGTCGGCGAACCGCATGACTTCCGGGCCGCCAAATTCGGTCAACTGGATGGAACGTGCCTGCGTCATGCGTTGTCTCCTTCAGGGGTTTTTTGGCGGGCCGGCGGGCCCGGCTTTCAGTCCTTCACGGATTCGTACACCAGCGTCGCCAGCGTCAGGTCTTCCAGCGCGCTGCCCACGGCCTTGAACACCGTGATTTCCTGATCGTTGGTTCGGCCCGGACGTTCGCCGGCCGCCAGCTGGTGCAGATTGCCGGCGATGCCCTCGCGCGTCAGCACGCCGGCCTCGAACGCCGACAGCAGGTCGCCGGACTTGGTGGGCGCTTCGTCGGTGTCCACGTAGACCGTGGTGCCGTCAAAGCAGGCCGGGTCGGTCTCACGCATCTCGGGCTTGAAGCTGCCGATCAGGTCCAGGTGCGTGCCGGGCCGCAGCCACGCGCCGCGGATGAGCGGTTCGGTGGACAGCGTGGCGCAGCTGACGATGTCGGCCTGGCCAGTGGCGGCCTGAAGGTCGGTCACGGCTTGCGCATCGAAGCCCTCGCCGCGCAGGCGGGCCGCCAGCGCCTCGGCGCCCGCCGGCCGCACGTTCCAGACCAGCACACGCTCGATCGGGCGTACCGTGCGCATGGCCTGCGCCACCAGTCCCGCGATGCGTCCGGAACCCACGATGAGCAGCGTGCGGGCATTGGCGCGGGCAAGGTAGTCCGCGCCCAGCGCGGCGGCGCCGGCGGTGCGGTACACGGTGACGATGTCGCCGTCCACGTGCGCGACCGGCACGCCCGTCCTGGCGCTGTACAGGTTGTAGGTGGCGTGCAGGCCGGGCAGCCCCTGATGCGTGTTGTCAGGGAAGATGTTGATGATCTTCACGCCGAAATACCCGCGTTCGCTCCACGCGGGCATGATGAGCGAGGTGCCGTGCGCATTGCCGGACTGGATGGCGTGGACGTGGCGGGCGGGCACCGTGGCGCCTTCGCGGAAGGCGTCCCGCAGGGCGGGAATGACGGTGTCGAAGGACAGGGCGTTGCGGGTCTGCTCGGTGTCGATTAAGCGCATCGGATCGTTGCCTGCATGGTCGGTCAATCAAGGGGCCACCGGGCAGTCTAGCAGCGCGAAGGCGGCGGCACCCAAAAGAAATTGCCCGCGGTGGCGCGGGCAATCTCGGGTAGGGCAAGCCGCTCTCGGCCTCAGTCGGCGTCGGGACGCGGCAGCGGGTCGCCCGCGCCGGTGCGCTCGACGATGAGCTTGTAGTGATGCGGGCTGCGATGCTTGGCGAAATTGAAGACGTGGTCGCGGAACGTCTGGCCCAGCGCGAGGTCGATGCGGGCGGAGATCACCTCGTCTTCCTCGCCGCTTGCGCGGGCCACGATCTCGCCGGACGGCGCCACGATCATCGAGCTGCCGATCATGTGATGACCGTCTTCGAAGCCGCACTTGGCGGCCGCGCCGATCCACACCGCGTTCTGGTAGGCGCTGGCCTGCAGCACGATCTCGTGCGTGGTGGTGCGCAGGTGCGCGGGCTCGTTCCAGTGAATGTTCAACGACGGCGTGTTGTAGCCCAGCACGATCAGCTCGGCGCTTTGCAGCGACATGACGCGGTAGGTCTCGGGCCAGCGCCGGTCATTGCACAGGCACATGCCGATCTTCACGTCGTTGGTTTCCCAAACGCCAAAGCCCAGGTCGCCGACCTCGAAGAACTTCTTTTCCAGATGCTGGAAGGGGGCGTCGGGCTTGTGGTCCGAGTGGCCCGGCAGGTGGATCTTGCGGTACTTGCCGATGATTTTGGCGCTGCGGTCCACGAGGATCGCGGTGTTGAACTGGCGGCCTTGCGGCGTCAGCTCGGCATAGCCCAGGTAAAAGCCTATGCCCAGCTCGCGCGCCGTGTCGAACAGCGGCTGCACGTCGGCGTTGGGCATGCTCTTCTCGAAGTAGCGCTCCACCGCCTCGGCGTCGTCCATCCAGTAGCGGGGAAAGAACGTCGTCAGCGCCAGCTCGGGAAACACGACGAATTCCGCCTGGCGGGCGGCAGCTTCGCGCATCATCTCGACGAGACGGCGCACGACCGCCGCGCGGGAATCGGCAAGATTGACGGCGCCCATCTGAGCGACGGCCAGGCCCATTTTGCGGGACGGGGAAGAGGGGGTCACAGGAATCTCCAGAAGAATGGCCGAAGGCCGCAAGCATGCCCGGGTCCGAGCCGATCCGATACCGCGCCCAATCGCGCGCGGGGCGCGCGCAGCGGGCGGCGGGCGTCGATGCAACCCGTTGATCTGCCTGGAAAATTTCGGCATGGCCTCGGGCCGGTCCGTACCTGTGCATAACGCGGGATCATGGGCGTCGCGCAAATTCTGATATCGGGTTTCCCCGTAGAACGGGCGGCCAGGCTACGCAGACCGGGATTCTGGCGAGGGCGGCGTGTGGGGCGGGGCCCCGTTTCGAAAGCCACAATTGACGGGTCCGCAGGGGTGAATTTCCCGTTTAAGGATGTGAATCTTCGGTTACATTGCCTTACGCGCAGAATGACTTACCACGCGCCGCCCATGGTCACCGGTCCCCATGTCACGTCCCAGAATTGCGGCTTTCGTGTTGTTGTTGTCGGCGCTTGGATTCCTCGCGGGGGTGCTGGCTGGACGCCAGATCGAGCTGAATCAGGCCGACGACAGGCTTGCCGGGCATAACGCCCGGCTGCTGGCGCACGCCCTGCGCGTGGCGCAGGAGGGCCACCGTCTCATGGCCGCGGCCACGCAGGGCGGCGCCCTGTGCTCTGAGGCGGACGTCGCGACGCTGCGCGTGCTGCTCTTCAATTCCACCTACATCCGCGACATCGGCCGCACGCTGGGCGGCATGCTGCGTTGCTCGGCCGCCTGGGGCAAGCTGCCCGAGCCGCTGGCCCTGCCGCCGCCGGCGTTCACGGTGTCCAGCGGACTGCAGCTCTGGGTGGGCGCGGCCAATATCGTCGACCGCCGCATCATCGGCGACATGGCTTCACTGCGCGACGTCATCGTGTTCACGGCGCCGGGCGCGTTCGACGGCTTTCCCGAACCGGGCTCGGGCATCGACGCCAAGATCGTGACGCGAGACGGCAGCCACGTGTACCGGCGCTTCGGCCGCGCGCACGATCTGGACGTGCCCGCCGATGGCGATGCCGGCCACGGTCTTGGCTTCGCGCCCGAGCGCCGCGCCTGGCTGTGCGCGCCGGATGGCGGCCCGGATATCTGCGTCGTGTCCCGGCTGCGGTCCGACGCCTGGTTCCAGCTTCCCGCGATGGTGATGTCGGTCGTCGGCGCCCTGGCGCTTGCCTTCCTGGCCGGCCTTTGCGTCATGTGGCGCCTGCACGCGGGCAGCGCCCGGACCGAGCTGCGCAAGGCCATCCTGGCCGGCGACATCCAGGTCCACTACCAGCCGCTGCGCCAGCTCGCCACGCGGCAACTGGCCGGCTTCGAGGCGCTTGCCCGTTGGCGCGCCCGCGGCCGCGACGTCTCGCCGATCCTGTTCGTGCCGCTGGCCGAGGCGATGGGACTGGGCCGCGCGTTGTCGCGGCTGGTGACGTCGCAGGCGCTGCGCGATCTGCACGAACGCCTTCGGAGCAACCCGGCGCTCTACGTCAGCATCAACGTGTCGGCGGCGGACCTGAAGGACGCGGGCTACCGGAACTTCCTAATGGACGCGGTCAGCGAGCGCGGCCTGATGCCCGCCAATGTGGCGCTGGAAATTACCGAGGGCACGCCGTTATCCGACGGCCATGTGCTGGCGATGGTCAAGGCATTGCGCGGCAAGGGCTTCAAGGTATTCATCGACGATTTCGGCACCGGCCATTCGAACCTGAACTACCTGGCCGAACTGCAGGCCGACGCGATCAAGCTGGACCGCAGCTTCACCAGCGCCATCGGCGCCGAGGACGCAGGCACCCTGATCGTGGACCATGTGATTGCGATCTCGCGCGAGCTGGGCATCAACCTCATCATCGAAGGCATCGAAACCGAGGAACAGGCCAGTTATCTGCTTGCGCGCCAGCCCGCCGCGGTGGGCCAGGGCTGGCTATTCGGCCGGCCGGTTCCGTTGAGCGAGATCGTCGCCGACTGATTTGCAGTGTGCAGGTTGTCGTATGTCTAATTTATTTTCGGCACAACCGACATAATCCAAAGGCTCAGTCCGGGCGCGCTGGCCGCATTATCTTTCCCGCCCGAAATTATTATTGGCCGGTTTTGCAGATAGAATGCCTGCGTTGTTTAACGGGTTAATTTGTTGTATCTGCCATGGGACTGGACCATACGCTTGTCGATAACCTGCTGCGCATCCTGCCGTATGTCGAGGATGAAGAGGCCGAAGCGATGGAGAGGGGCATGGGCATGGCGGAAATCCGCAACCGGCTCGCGACGCTGCTGAACCCCGCGCCGGGCGACAAGCAGATCCGCCGCACGCTGCTCAAGCTCGATTGCGTCCGCAGTGTGGGCGCCACCCGCGGCAAGCTCTGGTACCGCACCCTGCGGCGCACCGATTTCCACATCCAGAACATGAACGCCAACATGGCGATGGCCATGTGCGCGCTCAAGCAGGTGGCCGACCGCCACTTGCCGGCCGTTGTGCTGGACGACCTGGAAGCCACCTTCGACAGCGCGTGGCGATATCTGCAGACGCATCGCTCCCAGCCTGCGATCGGACCGGCGCATGAGTGGGCGCGCAAGATCCTGCGTATCGACGGCACGCATCCCATCGTGCTGCCCACGGTGTCCGCCGAGGTCTACCGCCAGGTCAGCGGCGCGCTGTACTACAACCGCAAACTGTCATTTCGCAACACGCCCTTTGGCGAGAAGACGCCTGCCGAGCGCCTTTACGTGATGACGCCGTTGGCGATGGTCGACCGCGCGGGCGTGCTGTACATGGTGGCGTGGGGGCCGAGTCAGCCGGGCAGGCGATTCCTGTTCCGCATGGACAGGCTGTCCGAGGTGCGGCTGCTGGACGAGCCGGCCGATCCGGACCCCACGTTCGACCTGCAGGACTTCGTGCGCCGCGAGGAAGCCTTGAACTTCGATCCGGGCGAGGAAACCCGGATCCGGCTGCACGCCGCCGAACCCATGATGGACGACGGCCGCCGGCGCCGCCATCCGCTGCGCGAGTTCTGGCTGTCGGGCGATCAGCAGATCGAAGAGGACGAGCACGGTTTCATGCTGACGGCCACCGTGCGCCCATCCGTCATGCTGTGGCAATTGCTGCACGGCCACGCGTCGTCGATCGAGGTGCTGGAACCCGAGGCCATTCGCAACCGCTTTGCCCACGAGGCGCGCGAACTGGCGCGCCGCTACCTCTAGCCCGCCCCGCATCATCCGGGCCACGCGCGCGCCAGCAGCAGCGGCAGCACCTTTTCGGCCGGACCCCTGATGCTGTGGCTGGCCACGCGATCGAGCATCGTGGGGTTGGGATTGACCTGCACAAGCTGCGCGCCGTATCCCATCGCCTCGTAGCAGAGTTCGGCCGCCGCGGACGTCTGGCACGACGTGCCAGCCGTCAGGACCAGATCGGCGTTGGCCGCCAGTCCCTTGGCCACCCGCCACACCGCGGGCGCGGGGGCCTCGCCGTGCCACAGCCGGCCCGGGCGCACCAGGCCGCCGCAGATGCGGCAGGCGGGCGCGGGGGGATACGGGCCATGCCGCGCGGGCGCATCCGGCGGCGCCGTCAGCGTATGGGGCATGGCGCAGGCCGAACATCGCGGCTGGTCGAACCGGCCTTGCAGGTGCAGGATGCGCGGGCTGCCCGCGCGTTCGTGCAACGTGTCGCCGTTCTGCGACACCACGAATGTGCCGGGCACGCGCTCGGCCAGTGCGGCAATCGCGCGGTGCGCCGCGTTGGGCGTGGCGGCGAGCGCCCGGCGCCGCCGTTCCTCGTGCCAGGCCCACACCAGCGCCGGATCCCTGCGGAATCCCTCGTCGGTGGCGAGCGCCGCAGCGTCGTAGCGGGCCCACAGCCCGCGCATGCCATCCCGGCTTTGCGGCAGGCGGCTGGCGGGGTTCAGTCCCGATCCCGTCAGCACGACGACAAGGCGCGCGTCGCGCAGCAGTTGCACGAGCGAATCGGGAATATCGAGTGTGCGAAGTTTCATGCGAGCCGCCCGTTATATACCGCGCGATCAAGGCTGAAGATAATCGTATCGAACAAACCAGGCATGTCGCTTCCATTCTCTGAAACACAACGGATTATGAGAGCGTATTTGGACAAAAAGGGGTTGAATCACTCGGGACGGTATTTCAGCCGATTACTTGATTATCCGGCTGCATAATGGCCGCAGCTTCATTTGCTATTCTTGGCCCCCGCCATCGCACCGGCTCCTTCCCGCACCATGCAAAAAAACGGCGACCGCCTTTTGTTTTCCGCTTCCGATCTGGTGGCGATTCTGGAATGCGAGCACCTCACCACGCTGGATCTGATCAATCTGGACGACCCGTTGCCGCAAGCAGAAGAGGACGAACAGCTCGAACTGATCCAGCAAAAAGGGTTGGACCACGAACGCGCGTATCTGGAACGCCTGCGCGCCAGCGGACGGCGGATCGTCGATGTGAGCGAGGCGGGCGACGGACTGGCCGCGCGTCTGGCCCGCACGCGCGAGGCGATGGCGGACGGCGCCGACGTGATCTACCAAGCGGCGTTTCGTCACGACCGGTATATCGGCCATGCCGATTTCTTGCTCAAGACCGCGCGCCCGTCGCGGCTGGGCGCCTACAGCTACGAGGCCAGCGACACCAAGCTGGCACGTTCGGCGCGCGCCAAATTCGCCATTCAGCTCTCGTTCTATTCGTGGCTGCTGGGCCTGGAGCAGGGCGCGGCGCCGCTGTACATGCACGTGGTGCTGGGCAGCGGCCGCGAGGTATCCCTGCGCGTGGCCGACTACGCGCATTATTTTCGCCAGGTCATGCGCCGCTTCGAGGCGCACGTGGACAATCGCGGCGATGCGGCCACCTATCCCGACCCTTGCGAGAAATGCGCCCAGTGCCGCTGGGACCCGCTGTGCAAGGCGCGCCGCGTGCAAGACGATCATCTGTCGCTGGTCGCCAACATCACGCGGCAGCAGATCCGCAAGCTGAACGCCCAGGGCATCCGCACGCTGGCGCAACTGGGCAGGCTGGCGCCGGACGCCGCCGTGGCGCGCATGGAGCCCGCCATCCTGCACAAGCTGCGGGCGCAGGCGGCGCTGCAGTTGCGCGCCCGGACCGACGGGGGGCGTCACTGGGACCGCATCGCCAAGGACCCGGACGATGCCGCGCCGCGCGGTTTCGAACGCATGCCGCAGCCGGACCCGGGAGACATGTTCTTCGACATGGAAGGCGATCCGCTCGAGGAAGGCGGGCTGGAATATCTGTTTGGCCTGTACGTCATCGACGACGGGCAGGAGCGCTTCGTGCCGTTCTGGGCGCACAACCGCAGCGAAGAAAAGCAGGCGTTCGAAGCCTTCATCGACTTCGTGGTGGCGCGCCTGCACCGCCATCCCGAGGCGCACATCTACCACTACGCGCCCTACGAGGCGACGGCAATCAAGCGGCTGATGTCGGTTCACGCCACCCGCGAGGCCGAAGTCGACAACCTGCTGCGCATGAACAAGCTGGTGGACCTGTACCAGGTCGTGCGCGAAGGCGTGCGTGTGTCCGAGCCGGGCTATTCGATCAAGAACATCGAACACTTCTACCTGCCGCAGCGCGAGGGCGGCGTGACCAATGCCGGCGCCAGCATCGTCTATTACGAACGCTGGAAGCGCACGGGCGAGGCGCAATTGCTGCAGGACATTGCGGACTACAACCGTGACGATGTGCTGTCCACGTACAAGCTGCGCGACTGGCTGTGCGCGCTGCGTCCTGACGGCATGCCCTGGGCGAACCGCCGCGACGCGCAGGAAGCGATCGACGCCGCCCGGTTCCAGGTCGGCGAGAAGACCCAGGCCGAACTGCGTCTGGAGCCGTATCGCGCCGCGCTGCTCGGGCCCTTGCCGGCCGACGAAGCGGACTGGTCCGGCCGCGACCGCTATCGCGCGCTGGTCTACCAGTTGCTGGACTTTCACCGCCGCGAGCAGAAGCCCGAGTGGTGGGCGATGTTCGCCCGGATGGAGGCGACCGAGGCCGAGCTGGTGGAAGACAACGAATGCCTGGGCGGGCTGGTGCGCGACGACAGCGTGGCCCCCGAGCCCGTGGCGCAATCGCTGCGCTACACCTACCGCTTCCCGGCGCAGCAGACCAAGCTGCGCACCGGATCGGCCTGTACGGACGTGCGCGGCGGACCGGCCATCAGCCGGCTGACGGTCGACATGGGGGCCGGCCGTCCGGGGGCCGGCGTGGCCACCTTCACCCTGTCGCGCAAGGCCGCGCCGCCGCAGCGTCTGTCGCTCGGGCCGGGCAGGCCGGTCAGCATCGACGAACTGGCCAATGCCATGTTCCGCTATGGCGATGCGCTGCTGGCGTCGGCCGATGGCGCCAGCACGCCGTTCCGGGCGGTGGACGCGCTGCTGCGGCATGAACCGCCGCGCATCGCCGGAGTGGCGCCCGGCGCCCCGCTGGCCGATCCGGGCGCGAATCTGCTTGACCAGGTCGTGGACATCGTCGGCCGCATGGACGAGACCACGCTGTTCCTGCAGGGGCCGCCGGGGGCGGGCAAGACCTACACCGGGTCGCGCGTGCTGGTGCACCTGCTGCGCCAGGGCAAGCGCATCGCCGTCACGTCCAACAGCCACCATGCCATCAACAACCTGCTCGCCGGCCTGGAAAAGGCGGCGCGCGAGGCGGGCCTGGCGTTCGCAGGCGCCAAGAAGTCGGGCAAGGAAGGCGACGATTCCTGTTTCAACGGCGAATTCATCGAAGACGTCTTTGCCAACGACAAGATCGACCTGTCGCGCCACCAGCTGGTGGCAGGCACGGCGTGGCTCTTTAGCCGGGCCGATTTTCAGCAGCAGTTCGATTACCTGTTCGTGGACGAGGCAGGCCAGGTCAGTCTGGCGAACCTGGTGGCGCTGGGCCAATGCGCGCGCAACATCGTGCTGCTGGGCGACCAGATGCAGCTGGGCCAGCCGACCAAGGGCACGCATCCCGGCCGCTCGGGCGAATCCACGCTGGAATATCTGCTGAACGGCCATGCCACCATCGCGGCCGATCGCGGCATCTTCCTGGACACCTCGTACCGCATGCACCCGGCGATCTGCGGTTTCATTTCGGACGCCATCTACGACGGCCGGCTGCGCGCCGCGGAATCGGCGGCCGGGCAGGGCCTGGTGCTGGGCGCGGACGCCGCGGACGCACTGGCCGCCAGCGGCATCCGGTACGTGCCGGTCGTGCACGAGGGCAATGCGCAGTCCAGCGACGAGGAAGCGCGCGAAGTCGCCGCGCTGTATGGCAGCCTGATGCGCCAGCGCTATCTGGACAAGACGGGCCGCGCGGTGCCCATCACGTCCGACGACGTGCTGGTGGTGGCGCCGTACAACGTGCAGGTCAATACGTTGCGGCAGGCGCTGCCCGAGGGCGCGCGTGTGGGCACCGTGGACAAGTTCCAGGGCCAGGAGGCGCAGGTGGTGATCATCTCCATGGCCACCTCCAGCGGCGAGACCATGCCGCGCGACATGGAATTCCTGTTCAGCAGGAACCGGCTGAATGTGGCGGTATCGCGGGCCAAGTCGCTGGCGATCCTGGTCGCCAGCCCCGCCCTGCTGTCCGTGCGATGCCAGACGCCCGAGCAGATGGCCCTGGTCAACACGCTGTGCAGGGTCGCCGAGGCCGGTCAGGCGGGGTAACGCGCCGGTCCAAGTGTCGGGGCTTGCCTGGGAAGGGCGGGCCTTGACGGCAAGGCTGACTGCCCGCCGGCAAGGCCCGAACAGCGCGCGAAGTCAGCCCCGGCGGGGCGCTTCGACAGGCGGCGTGCCGTGGTGGAAAAGAGACTTGAGCTGCGTGCGCAGTTCAGGCGAGTCAGCGTGCTTGTGCACCGTGGTGGCGTGCTGCACCGCGGCTTCGAGCAGTTCCTCGTCCGAGTCCGCGGACAAGGCCACCGAGCAGTTCATCTCGCTCGGATACTCGCGGCAATCGATGTACTTGCGTGTCATGAGGCTCTCCTTCTCGCATGTCCCGCAAAGGGGGTGCGTGTTGGAACAGCAGACGCGCCAGGCGCACTGCGCCGGCGCGATGGCGCGTCGCATCGCGGCCGGTGTCTAGGAAGTATAGGTCTGTGCCGGGCCGGTGTGCGTGTCGCCGTGCGACACGGGACGGCCCAGCAGATATCCCTGAAAGTGCGAGCAGCCTTCCGCCGTCAGCCGTTGCAGCTGCTCCGGTGTTTCCACACCCTCGGCCGTCGTGGGGATGTCCAGGCTGCGGCCGATGCCATTGATGGCGCGGATGATGGCCAGCGCCTCGCGGCTGGACCCGACGTCCTGCGTGAACGACTTGTCGATCTTGATCTTGTCGAACTCGAAGGTGCGCAGGTAGCCCAGCGACGAATAGCCGGTTCCAAAGTCGTCCAGCGCCACCTTGACGCCCAGCTCCTTCAGGCGGTGCAGCGTATCCAGGTTGCCGGAGGAATTGGTGAGCAGCACCGATTCGGTGATCTCCAGTTCCAGGCGGCGGGCGGGCAAGCCGGATTTGGCGAGCGCCGATTCCACCAGCGACACCAGCGCGCCGTTGGTGAACTGGCTGGCAGACAAATTGACCGCCACGGTTTCGTGGTCGTCCCAGCGCGTGGCCTCCAGACACGCCTCGTGCAACGTGAACGCGCCCAGTTCGTGGATGAGCCCGGTTTCTTCCGCGATGGGAATGAAGTCCTGCGGCATGATGAGGCCCTTTTTCGGGTGCTGCCAGCGCATCAGCGCCTCGCGGCCCACGATGCGCACGTGGCTCACGTCCATGATGGGCTGGTAATACAGCTGCAGCTGTTGCGAGATGATCGCCTGGCGCAGGTCCATCTCGACCTCGTGGCGCCGCAGCGCGGCCGCTTCCATGTCGGGCTCGAAGAACGCAAGGCAGTTGCGGCCATTGCGCTTGGCCTCGTACAGCGCCATGTCCGCATAGCGCAGCAGGTGGTCGGCCGACAGCGACTGCGACTCCGAGATCGCGATGCCGATGCTGACGCTGACGGGAACGGTGTGGCCGGCAATCTCGAAGGGTTGGCGCACGGCTTCGATCAGACGCTCGGCCAGCTTGCGCACGTCGTCCTGTTCCGCGATGTTGGGCAGCACGATGGCGAATTCGTCGCCGCCCAGGCGCGCCAGCGTGTCCTGTTCGCGCAGGTGCCGGGGCAGGCGCTTGGCCAGCAGGCGCAGCAGTTCGTCGCCGGATTGATGGCCCAGCGTGTCGTTCACGCTCTTGAAGTTGTCCAGGTCCAGGCACAGCACGGCGGTCGACCGGTCGCGGCTCGACCCCAGCGCGCTCAGCAGCCGGTCGCGGAACAGCCGGCGGTTGGGCATGCCCGTCAGCGTGTCGTGGTGCGCCATGTAGCGCACCTGCGCGTGGGCGGCGTTCTCGTCGGTGACGTCGTCCGCGATGAGCAGGACGTAGCGGGAACGCGGGTCCGTGCTGTGAAAGGCCAGGGTCTTGGTGTGCAACGTGCGCGGCCCGCGCGCCGTGGCCAGTTCCTCTTCCTCTTCGCGCATGGCGCCGTCCGAACGCAGCGCGTCGTTGGTCAGGCGGTCGAAGAATGCGCACACCAGCTCGGGCAGGCATTGCTGCGCGGTTTTGCCTTTCAGGCCGCCCGGGCTGCCGCCAAAGGTCTCTTCGGCCTGCCGGTTCGCCAGCAGGAACTGGCGCGACACCGCATCCAGCACCAGCACGCAGGAGGGGATGTGCGACACCACCGCCTGCAGGAACGTCGACATGGACGTGAGCTCGCTGTTGTAGTGCTCGGCCAGCTGCTTGGCTTTGAGCAGCTGCTGTTCGCGTTCGCGCCGCTCGGTGTTGTCGCGCGTGACCTTCGCAAAGCCGATCAGCGTGCCCGTATCGTCATGGATGGCGTCGATGACGACGTGCGCCCAGAACAGCGTGCCGTCCTTGCGCACGCGCCAGCCCTCGGCTTCGAACTTGCCGGATTCCCGCGCGGTGGCCAGGCCGCCCTGCGGCACGCCACGCGCCCGGTCTTCCTCGGTATAGAAGCAGGAGAAATGCCGGCCGACGATTTCGTCGGCGGTGTAGCCCTTGGCGCGTTGCGCGCCAGCGTTCCAGTTGGCGACCGTGCCATCAGGGTTGAGCATGTAGATGGCGTAGTCGACGACGCCTTGCACCAGGTGGCGGTACAGGACGTCGGAATTGGCGAGGATCATGGGAGGCGGCGGGCTTTGCGCACACGGGCCGCGTTGCGGCAACGCGCGTGGGCGGATCTGCCCTGAAAGAATGGGAGTGGTGACTAGATTTACGTCGTGAGTGCGCCAGTATTAACCGCGCTGTCACCAAAAAGAACAATCTATCGAATCTTGGCGCTCAATCTCATTTCATTGCATCGCCGCGCGATCAGAATTTGACGCGTTGCTTGAGCGCCTGCGCGATCATCGGGACGTCGATGTCCTTGCCCGGATGCTTCAGGCAAAAGTCGTGCAGCACCGCGATGTAGGCATTGCCCAGCAGCTTGGTGATGGCGCCGGCCGTGGTGGCCGCGATGGTGCCGCCCACCGCGCTGCCTGCACCCGGGATGAACTTCAGCATGCCCGAGACGACGGAGCGCCCGATAAGCGTGGCGGCCGACGCGCCCAGCGTGGACGTGACCAGCGTGGTGATCGCGGTGGTGTTCAGTTCCATGCCGAAGGTGATGCCGATCTTGGCGATCATGCCGACCTGGATAGGCACCAGGGCAAAGGCGTCCGAGAACGGAATGGGCGCGGCGGCGGCCGATGCGGCCAGGCCCGCGGCCACGTTCACCTCGATCTCAGCCCGCTTTTTTTTTACTTCCAGGGCCTTCTTGTTGCGCGTGGATAGCGCGTTGGCATAGGCGCGCTGCTGGGCCTCGGGCACGTGCTCGGCCGTCACCTCGATCAGCCGGTCCAGCCCCATGGGCGGCAATTCGGCGTCCAGTTCCTCGATCCATTCGGGCAGCGCGCGCACCGCCACAACCTGCCGGGCGCGCGGCAGCAGCTTGCGGGCCTCTTCCAGGAAGGGACTGTTCTTGCGCGCCTTGGTCAGCACCGCCACGACGGGGATGCCTGCCTTGTCCAGCATGTCGCACAGTTCGATTTCCGCGTCCTCGACGCGGTGGCTGCTGTCCTGGATGCAGAGCCAGGCGACATGCAGGTGCCGGTCCTGGTCGTCCGACGCCGACCGCTCTTCGATCAGTTCGGCAAGCTGTTCGCGCGAGCGCGCGTAGTCGGCGACTTCCAGCCCGCGGGTATCGATGATGGTGAGCGGATGCCCCGGCCGGGTGAATTCCTGAATGGTCTGGGTGACCGGCTTGCCCGCGCCCGTCCTGGCCAGATCGCCGCGGAACACGGCGTTGATCAGCGTGCTCTTGCCGACGCCCGTCTTGCCGGCGACCAGGATGTTGACGCGCCCGGCGCCGCGCGTGGCGGTGCTGATGGCATCGGCGATGGCGTCTTGCAGGTCGGGGTGGTCGGGGCGGATGGCGCTCATCAAGGGGGCGTGGCGGGCAAGGGAAGATGCCGGAACGATATCAGAGGATGACTTCTTTGGCGCAAAACGTAATTGGGTGAAAACGCCTCGTCCGTCTGGGGGACACCGTTGGCACGACGCCGCGAGAGGTGCCGGAGGGCGTGTCCTCACGGACGGACGCGCGGTTTTCCATATGATGAAAGTCAGGAACCGGCCCCCGAAGGATCACGCAAATTCGGGGGCAGATTGTTCGCCTCTTCAAAGGGTTACATCTCACATAATCCCCTCGCGATTTCGGACGAGGGGCTTCGTAGAATCAGGCCGTTGTCAGGCTACGCCGCGGTACCCGCGCAATCCACATGCCCCGTCTTGCGCTCGTTCCCCGCTTGCTGCGCTCTCGACCCCTCACCAAGGGCCTGCGCTACCTGTATCGCGTCACGCGGTCCAAGGCGCATCGCCACAACGAGACGCTCTGGCCGTTTGTCACGGTGCGGCGCGATGGCCCCGACCGCCTGACCGGCTGCAACCTGCATGGGGTGCGCGGGCCGGCAACCGTTTCACTGGATCAATTGCCACGCGGCATCGGCGGCGATGCCCACCTGATTCTCAGCGGCCCATCGGTCGCGCAGATCGATTACGCGCAATGCCGCATGCGCACCGTGATGGGCGTGAACGGCTCGATCGCCCTGCGCGCCCGGCATCCGGCGCTGCGCTTTCATTACTACGCCATGCTGGACGCCGGATTTGTGAAGAAGCGCCGCGACCTCGTGGCGCAGGTGCTGGACCAGGATCTGGTGCTTTTCGTGACGCCGGAGGTGTACCGCTGGATCGCATTGCTGTTCGACCATCGGGCCGTTCGCTGCCGCATCGCGCTTTTCGAGGAAGTGCATCAGCGCGCCCAGCAGCCGCGCGCCGAGCCGCAGGCGCTGCAGGCGCAGTTGGCCGGCGACCCGGAATTGGTGCTGTTCGATGCGCATCATCCGATGCACGCCCATGGCTTCAGCCTGAACGCGGCACGCGGCTTGTTTGGTGGCGGCACGGTGGCCTACACGTCCCTGCAATTGCTGGCGTGGCTGGGCGCCCGGACGGTGTTTCTGCATGGGTTGGACCTGACGGCCACCGCAGGCCCGCGCTTCTACGAACAAGCCGGCGCGCAACTGCCCACCGCGCTGGACCGCCAGTTTGCCGGCCACATCGAGCCGGCGTTCCGGCAGGCCGCCAAGCTGCTGCGCGCGCGCGGCATCCAGGTCTACAACCTGTCGCTGCTCAGCCGGCTGGGCGACGACATCTTTGAAAAGCGGCATTGGAGCTGTCTGCTCGACCCCGCCACGCAACCGCCGACGAGACCCGAATCATGAAGATCCTCTATACCAATTTCCACCAGGGCGATGGCGGCGGGCACACGACCTACGTCATGTCGCTGGCGCGCATCCTGTGCCAGAAATCGCAAGTCATGGTCGGTGCGCCGCGCAAGAGCCGCCTGCTGGCCGAGGCCGAGGCCCTGCCGGGCCTGCGCACCATCGATCTCGAATTCAAGGGCACGCTGGCCGAACAGCTGTCCGCGCTGCGCCGCCTGCGCAACCTGGTGCGCCAGGAACAGTTCGACGTCATCCACGTCAATGGCTCGGCCGATCACCGCTTGTGCATGCTGGCGACGTTGGGGATGGGAAGAAAACGCCCCTTCATCGTCTACACGCAGCACAATGACCGCAGCGCCAGCAGCCTGGGCGTGCGCCTGCGCGCCAAGTGGGCCACCAATCGCGTCATCTGCGTGTGCAGCCACACGTTCCGGCGCATGAAGCAGTCGGTGTTTCGCAATGAAGATCTGCGCGTGGTGCATAACGGGGTGGACACCGCGAAGTACCGCCCCGCCTGCCGCACCGAAAAGGCCGAGGCGCGCGCGCGCTTTCTGCCGCCCGCGCTGCGCAATCGGCTGGTCCTCGGCAGCAACGCCGGCACCGCGGACTACAAAGGCTGGATCGACATGGTGGCTGCCGTGTCCTTGCTGCCCGCTGCGCAGCGCGAGCAGGTCGCCATCCTGATTGCCGGCGCGATGCCGGGCGACGACATGCTCGGCCAGGTGGCCGCGCTGGGCATGCAGGATCAGGTGGTCTTCACCGGTCTGCTCGACAATGTGGAGCCGGTGCTGGCGGCGCTGGACGTGGGCTTTGTGCTGTCGTCCCGGCTGGAGACGATTTCGTTTGCCTGCCGCGAGATGATGGCCGCAGGCAAGCCGGTCATTGTGACCCGCGTGGGCGGCCTGCCGGAGAACGTGACCGAGGGCCGCAACGGCTGGGTGGTGCCGCCCGGGTCCCCGGAGTCGGTGGCCCGGACGCTGTCGGACATCATGGCCAACCGCGGCGTGCTGCACGCCATGGGCGTGGATGCGCGCAGCACGGCGCTCAAGGAGTTCTCGCTGGCGACCTTCGTCGGCAATACCGAACGCGTCTACCGCGAGAACGCCTACGTCAGTAGTGGATCACCGTCCGGATCGACTTTCCTTCGTGCATCAGATCGAACGCTTCGTTGATCCGGTCCAGGGGCAGCGTGTGGGTGACGAACGGGTCGAGATCGATCTTGCCGCTCATGGCGTCTTCCACCATGCCGGGCAGTTGCGTGCGGCCCTTGACGCCGCCGAACGCTGAACCGCGCCACACGCGGCCCGTCACCAGCTGGAACGGGCGGGTGCTGATTTCCTGGCCCGCGCCGGCCACGCCGATGATGATGCTTTCGCCCCAGCCCTTGTGGCAGCATTCCAGCGCGGCGCGCATCACGTGCACGTTGCCGATGCACTCGAACGAGAAGTCCACGCCGCCGTCGGTCAGTTCGACGATGACTTCCTGGATGGGCTTGTCGTAGTCCTTGGGGTTGATGCAGTCGGTGGCGCCCATGGCGCTGGCCAGCACGAACTTGTTCGGGTTGGTGTCCACCGCGATGATGCGGCCGGCCTTGGCCTGCACCGCGCCCTGAATGACCGCCAGGCCGATGCCGCCCAGTCCGAACACGGCGACCGTGTCGCCTTCCTTGACCTTGGCGGTGTTGTGCACCGCACCGATGCCGGTCGTCACGCCGCAGCCCAGCAGGCAGACCTTTTCATGCGGCGCGGCCGGGTTGATCTTGGCCAGCGAGATCTCATTGACGACGGTGTATTCGCTGAACGTCGAGCAGCCCATGTAGTGATAAAGCGGCTTGCCTTCGTAGCTGAAGCGCGAGGTGCCGTCCGGCATGACGCCCTTGCCCTGCGTGGCGCGCACCTTCTGGCACAGGTTGGTCTTGCCCGACAGGCAGAATTTGCATTCGCGGCATTCGGCCGTGTAGAGCGGAATGACGTGGTCGCCGGGTTTCAGCGAGGTCACGCCTTCGCCCACTTCCACCACCACGCCCGCGCCTTCATGGCCCAGCACGGCGGGGAACAGGCCTTCGGGATCGTCGCCGCTCAGCGTGAAGGCGTCGGTATGGCAGACGCCGGTGTGCGTGATCTGGACCAGCACCTCGCCGCGCTGCGGGGGCGCGACATCGATCTCAACGATTTCCAGCGGCTTGCCGGGGCCGAATGCGACTGCTGCGCGTGATTTCATAACGATGCTCCACGTAGAGGGGGTTATTTCAGATAGGAACGGACGATGCGCATAAGGTCATCGATCTGCGATTCGGTCTCGGGCCTGGGGTCCGTTGGACTTCCCTGAGCAGACTGCAGGAACGTTTCCCGCAGATGACTCTCCAGCACTTCGGCCATCAGGCCGTTCGTGGCGCCGCGCAGCGCCGCCAGCTGCTGCAGCAGCGCGCCGCATTCCGTGCCTTCGTTCACCGCGCGTTCCAATGCTAACGCCTGCCCCTGGATGCGGCGCAGGCGGGTGACAACGCGTTTCTTTTCTTCTGGGGAGTGCGGCACGGCAAGCTCCGATTCGATACAGGGGGGGAGTATACGTATTCCGGCTGGGCGCGTCCAGGCCCGCGCAGCCGGGCGGGCAGCCGGCAGGGGCGTGCGACCTATAATTTCGCGTGATTCATTTCGCGTGTTTCCACCGGACCCCTACAGGACTTATCCAAGGCCATGAATTTCCCTGATGTGCGGCTGTACCGGGCCGAGGACCATCCCCGCATGCCGTGGCGCAATGGCGGGGGCACGACCCAGGAGGTCGCCTGCAACCCCGGGGGCCATGCGGCGTCGTTCGACTGGCGGCTGTCGCTGGCCGACGTGGCGCAGGACGGCGGCTTTTCCGCCTTTGGCGGTTTCCAGCGCATCATCACCGTACTGGAAGGGCGCGGCATCGAACTGACGGTGGACGGCAATCGCCAGGCGCCGCTGGGCCCGCGCACGGCGTACGCGTTTTCGGGCGATGCGCAGGTGGACTGCCGCCTGCTGGACGGCCCGATCCGCGACTTCAACCTGATCTATGCGCCCGACCGGTGGCACGCCCGCCTGCAATGGGTGCGGGGCGCGGATCCCTGGGTATTTCACAGCAGCGCGCGCAGCGTGCTGATCCTGAATGCCGGCGGCGCGCTGGCGGTTGAACTGGACGGCGCGCAGCATCGGCTGGCGTCGCGTTATGACTGCCTGCACGTCGAAGGGCAGGAGGGGCTGGCACGGTATTGCCTGACCGCGCAGGCGGACCTTGACGCCTGCGTGATCGAACTGTCGCCGCGCGCGGGCGGACGTTGAGGCTTTCCGCGCGGGCCTCGCGAGGCCCCGCCCGCAGCAGGCGCCGTCTCCCTGCGATGTGAGGGATCAGGGCCTGCCGGCGGTCAGGCGGGACACTACGCCGGCAACAGCGCCGGCTGGCCGTAGGAATGGGCCGGGGCTTGGACGGCGTCCTGCCCCTGCGCGGGCAGGCGGAATGTGCTGACCGCCGCCTGCAACCGCTGCGCCTGCGTTTCCAGCGACGAGGCCGCCGCCGCGGCTTCTTCGACCAACGCGGCGTTCTGCTGCGTCACCTGGTCCATCTGCGTGACGGCGGTGTTGACCTGGTCGATGCCCGTCACCTGCTCGTTGGATGCGGTGGCGATGTCGTTGACCAGCATCGTCAACTGTTCGATGGTTTCCAGGATTTCCGTCATCGTCAGGCCCGCCGCCTCGACCTGCGCCGAGCCGGCCTGCACGGTCGCGCCCGAGGCGTCCAGCAGTTGCTTGATCTCCTTGGCGGCGCCGGCGCTGCGCTGCGCCAGCGACCGGACCTCGGCGGCCACCACGGCAAAGCCCTTGCCTTCCTCGCCGGCTCGCGCCGCTTCCACCGCCGCGTTCAGGGCCAGGATGTTGGTCTGGAACGCAATGCCGTCGATCACGCCGACGATGTCCTCGATGCGGCTCGAATCCTGCGCGATCTTGCGCATCGTGCTGACCGCGGCCTGCACGGCGTCGCCGCCGCGCTGCACCACGTCTGAGGCGGTGGCGGCCATCTCGTTGGCCATGCGGGCATTTTCGGCATTGCTGGTCACGGTGGACAGCAACTGCTCCATGCTGGCCGCCGTTTCCTCCAGCGACGCCGCCTGCTGCTCGGTGCGGCTGGACAGGTCCTGGTTGCCGGCCGCAATTTCGCTGGAGCCCGTGTTGATCTCGACCACGCCATCGCGCACGGCATGCACGGTGCGCACCAGGCTGGCCTGCATGTCCTGAAGGAAAGGAATGATCTGGCCCACGCAGTTCTTGCCGAACGACGGAATCGGCGTGGTCAGGTCGCCGCCCGCGATGCGCTGGAAATGACCCTTGAGCGAATCCAGCGGACGCTTCACGAAATGCACGACATAGCGGTCGCCCAGGATCAGCAGCAGCAGACAGATGCCAAGAACCACGCCCATGCCGATATAGGCCTGGCGGCGGTTGGCGTTGGCGTCTGCCCACAACTGGACTTCGCGGGCCTTGGCGTAGGCCTCGTAATCCTCCATGCCCTTGCCGAAGCTGCGGCTGGCGGTAACGACCGGTCCTGCCGCCTGCGCGCGCGCCTTGTCCACCGCGCCGGCGTCCAGCTGCTGGCGTTGCACGTCAATGCCGTTGACCAGGGCGTCAAAGCCCGAGCGCATCGCGTCCAGCAGCGCCGTGGGCGCGTCCCGGCGGGCCAGTTCAATGAACTGCGCCTGATGCTTTTTCGCTTCGGTCAGTGCCGTGTCGATGCTGCGGCCTTCCGCGGCCGCCAGGTCCTTCTGGCCGCCGGCAACGTACTCCAGCTGGCGCGACAGCCGCAGCCGGGCGCGCATGATCTGGTCGTTGACGCGGGAAAGCGCGGATACCTCATTCAGAAGATCGTTGCTGGCTGCGAGCGCTTCGCCGGCGCTGCGCAGCCCATTGACGCTGATGGCCGACAGGCCGGCGATGAAAAGGCTGATCACGAGCAAGGTGCCCAGGATCATGCGGCGGATGGTGATGTCTTTCAGAAACTGTGTCATGCGCGTCGTCCCAAAGGTGCAGCAAGCCTGCTTAAGGACAACGACGTAGCCCGGGCCTTATTTAGCCGGATGTTGCACATCTTACGAATATGTCGGCGCGATGGACGAATATATCGACACGAACGGCAACAGTGTTGCGTCTTGGAGCAGGCGCGTGCGCCGGACGGCCCGCGTGGGCCCGTCAGCGGGAAGCAGGCGTCTGCGCCGGTTCGCTTGCGTCGAACCGCAGCCGGGCAAAGCTGGCGATGCAGGCGAGCCCGGCGCACAGGGCGCCCAGCCACAGCGCCGCGATGGCGCCTTGCGTGGTGGACACGTTGAAACACGCGGCCACCATCGCCGCGCCTGATGCCTGGCCCAGCAGGCGCACGGTTCCGATCATGCCGCTGGCGCCGCCGGCGCGCGACGCGGGTGCGGAGGTCATGATGGCCCGCAGGTTGGGCGACTGGAAAAAGCCAAAGCCCGCGCCGCAGATTGCCATGCGCCACGAGATGTCCAGCACGGACGGGTCGGCCGGCATCAGCGCCAGCAGCGCCATGCCCAGCGCCAGCATCGCCAGTCCCACGCCACCCAGCATGCCGGCCGGGTAGCTATCCGAAAGCCGGCCCGCGATGGGCGCCATGAAAGCCACCACGACGGGCCACGGCGTGATCAGAAAGCCGGTCTGGACCTGGCTGTAGCCCAGCACCGTCTGGAACAGGAACGGCAACGACACGAAGGCCAGCGCCTGCGCGGCGAACGCGCACACGGCCGTGGCGGCGGACAGGGCAAAAAGGGGACGGCGCAGCAGGTCCACGGCCAGGATGGGCGCGGGATGGCCGGCCTGACGCCGCATCAGCAGCCACAGGCTGGCCGCCGCCACGGCGCCTTCAAGCGCCACGCGCGGCCACGGCGCGCCGTGGGCAAGTTCATTCGTCGCCAGGACAAGCAGGCCCAGCGTCATGGCGCACAGCACCGCGGCCATGCCATCGAACCCGTGATTGGATCGCGTGGTGTCCGGCAGCCCGCGCAGCGCCAGCGCACCGGCCAGGATGCCGATGGGGAAATTGACCAGGAACAGCCAGTGCCACGAGCCGAGCAGCAGGATGGCCGACGCCACGGTCGGCCCGCCCGCAAACGACAGACCGACAACCATGGCGTTCAGGCCCAGACCGCGGCCCAGCATGTGCGAGGGGTAGATAAAGCGCAGCAGCGCGCCGTTCACGCTCATCACCCCCGCCGCGCCCAGGCCTTGCAGGATGCGGGTGGCCACCAGCACGGGCAGCGATGGCGCCAGGCCGCTTGCCAGTGAGGCCAGCGTGAAGACCGCGAGGCCGACGATGTAGACGCGCCGGTGACCCAGGATCTCGCCCAGCGCGGCCGCCGGCAGCAGGCCGGCCACCATCGCAAGCTGGTAGCCGCTGATGACCCAGATGGAACCCGCCTCGCTGGCCTGCAGGTCTCGCGCGATGGTGGGCAAGGCGGTATTGGCGATGGCCGTGTCCAGACTGGCCATGCAGACCGCCAGCATGACGGCCACGAGGGCGCCCAGGCGTTCGGCGGCGGGCAGGCCGACGCCGGCCGGATAGACGGTGCTGCGGGAGAACGAGAGCATGGATGGGCTGCGCTGCGAGGGCGTCCGGGCGGAGCGCCTGGAGTCGTAGGGACAGATTCTAATGCGGGGTGCGTTCTGACCGGGCGGCATAACCGCCGCGCCGCCGTCAGGACTCCACCGGCGCCGGGCGCGGCTTGACCGGCCAGAACAGCGCCGCGGGCCGCCGCAGGATGCGGCGTCGCACGCCGGCCGTGAGGGAGGTCCGATCGTCGCGGCGCATGTCGCGCGAGGCCATCGCCACGTTGAAGGCCAGCGCAAAGCTGACGATGACGTTCAGGGCGCCGGTCGCCACCGTGCCGGCCACGGCCATCCAGAACACCTGCGTGTGCACCACATCCCAGCCCAGCGTGGCGAGCGCGGCGGCGATCTGGCCGGCGCTGAGCGACACGTGGCGCACCTCCAGTGTCGATCCCAGCGCACTGACGAAGACTGGCAGCAGGCCCAGCATCAGCCCCAGCGAGACGTTGGCGGCGATCAGGGACACGTTGCGCTGCCAGAAGCCGGCCCAGCGCACCGCGCCCCGCGCGCCCAGCAACTGCCGGGTGCGGCGGCCATACGCCATCACGTCGTGCACGCGGTGCAGCGCAAACCAGTTGTCGGCCCAGCCGGCGATCAGGCTGGACAGCCAGATCAGCGCGCCGGTCACTGCGGCGTAAAGCGGCGTCGGTCCCCAGAACGACAGTGACTGCAGCGTGGCTTGCGCCTTGTCGGCATCGATGAGCGGCTGTTCCAGCATCCGCATGGCCAGCCATTGGATTGCCCAGGCCAGCGGAAACACCACGGCCAGGTTGCCCGCAATCGCGGCCGCGTTCGAACGCAGCATCGCCAGCGTGTCGTCGACGAAGGCATCGCGGCCGTCGGGCGTGTAGGCCGCGTCCAGCCGGCGGGCCAGCGCCGGTCCCGTCATGGCAGGCTGTTTGGTGGCCAGCGTGAAATGCGCGAACTGGATCACCAGAAAGCTGCCCGCGTAGTTCAACGCGTTCAACAGGCCTTCCAGCCACTTCTCCAGATGCGCCGACGTGATGATGAACTTGACGTAGACCGTGAACGCGACGACAAAGCCGCCGCCCATGGAAGCCTTGAGCATATCCATGTATTCCAGCGTGTCGCGGGCGATGTAGTGTTCGCCGGTTTCCGCGCTGCGGTCCATCACGCGGCGCGCCAGCTGGGCGAGCGATGAGGCCGCCAGATGACGGATGCTGCTGCGCGCCAGCGTGCAACGGATCAGCTCGGCCATCAGGTGCACGTACCGATGGCGCTGCGTGGGGTCGATCCAGACGCTCAGCAGCAGCTCGATACGCGCCAGGCGCAGCTTCATGCACTCGATCTGGTAGACCACGTCCACCGCCACGCCATTGCGCTTGAGTTCTTCGTAAACCGCATCTCCGGCCGCGCGGCATTCATCCAGCAGCGCGCGCAGCACATTAAGGCGCTGGCCCACGGCCTCGGGCGGCGTGTCCGGCGTGCTGGCAAAGAGCTCGGCGGCCGCATCGGACAGCGCAAAGAACGGGGTGTCTTCCACGCGGCCCGGCAGGCGCGAGCGGATGTCCTGGCTGAGACCGGCCGCGCGCACCTGGCTGATGAGCACCTGCATGCTGCTGGTCAGTGCATGCGCCAAGCGCCGGGCAAGCGCGTCGGGCGTGGGGGCGGCGGACGCATCCGCTATGCGCGCCGGGGCGCCTTCGTCCCGGTGCATCAGCGCGCGCACGCGGGCCAGTGTCGCGTCGTCCAGCGACTCGATCCATTGCGCGTCGCCGGCGCGGCGAAACAGCAGGGTGAACAACCCGTCCATGTCGCCGCGGTTGGCGGGCGGGGGCAGCATCCAGTCCACGATGCGGCGCCACAATTCGCCCCAGAAGCCCGGCTGCGATGCGACGCCGGTGTCGCACAGCAGAGTGGTGGGATCGTTGTCCACCAGCACCGATCGCAACGTGGCTGCCGTGCGCGCGGCCACCGCGGGATTGTTTTCCAGCACCTGCAACAGGTAGCGCAGCCGCGCGTGGCGCGGATCCCCCCCATCCTGCCGCGACGGTGCGCCGCCCGGCCGGTTCAGCCAGCGGCCCAGGTCGATGAGCCACAGATTGCGTTCGGCCAGCGGCGACTGCGGATCGGCATTGGCCAGGATGACGTCGAGCTGCGCCCCGCCCCGGGAAGCCCGCCAATTGCGCCACAAAGAAGTCAGCATGATCGAGCCTCGCGCGTCATCGTGAATGGGGGGCGCGGCGCAACGAAAATCCTTGCGCCGCATTCATGGCCAGGTAGCTGACGTTGCGCGACACCGTCGGGGGCTTGTCGCCCGCGTGCAAGGCGCGTACCTCGTCCAGCACCATCTTGTCGGCCAGTGTCATGCGGTCGATCATCCGCAGGTACTGCATCCAGCTTTCCACCAGGAAGACCTCGCGCCAGACGCCCTCGCGCTCCAGGTCGCGAAACAGCTGCCATTGCTGCGCGCCATTGCGCAGCCGCAACAGGCGCAGCGGCTGGGCGGCATGCAGCAGCGGCGCCAGCTTGTCCGCGTTGATCAGGTATTCCACCGCGACGAGCACCGCGCCGCGCTGCGTGTTGAAGCCGGCGGCGGCCATGGCCGGTTCCGCGTCGTCGGCGCGGGTCAGCGACCGGGCATCCACCTGTTCGGGCAGGCGCGACCGGTACAGCAAGGCCACGGTGACGCCCAGCACGATGCCGGCGGTGGACAGCGCGCCCGACACGCCCATCGTGCCCGCGAAGTGGCCCCACATGAACGATCCCGCCGCCAGACCGCCAAATATCGCGGTCTGGTACAGCGCCAGCGCGCGGGCCTTGACCCAGTCGGGCACCAGGAGTTGCACGGTCGTGTTGTAGGTGGCCAGCACGCCGATCCAGCAGCCGCCCGACAGCAGCAGCGCGGGAAACGCGACCCACAAGGTGTCGGTCAGGCCCAGCGCCAGCAGGCAGGCGGCAAGCAGGGCCGCGGCCACGCTGATCAGGCCGCTGGATCCCCAGGCGGCGCGGGCCCGGCGCACCCCCACGCTGCCCAGGATGGCGCCCACGCCCAGCGCGCCGAGCATGTAGCCATACAGCAGCGCGCTGCCGCTTTCATGTTCGTGCGCCAAGAGGGGCAGCAGCGCCCAGAGCGCGCTGGCCGACAGGCCAAAGGCGAACGAGCGCAGCATCACCACGCGCGTCACCGTCGAATGCTGCGTGTAGCGCACCGCCGCCACCACGCCTTCGAACAGCCCCTCGGGCGGCAGGCGCCGCACGGGCAGGTCGCGCTTCCAGCGCCAGATCGCCCAGATCAGGCTGCCGTAGCAAAAGCAGTTCAAGAGAAAGACCCAGGATGCGCCCATTGCGCCCAACAGCAGGCCGCCGATGGCGGGGCCCACCGCCCGCGCCACGTTGAAGTTCACGCTGTTCAGCAGCACGGCGCTGCCGACGTGCTCGCGCGGCACCTGTTCGCCCACGGCCGCCTGCCAGGCCGGCGTGACGATGGCGCTGCCGATGGCAATGCAGAACACCGACGCGATCAGCGTGATCGGGTGCAGCAGCCCCGCAAAGGCCAGGATGGTGATGAAGACGCCGCCCGCCAGCTCCAGCAGCATGCCGGCAAGCATGACTTTTCGGCGGTCGTGGTTGTCGGCCAGCACCCCCGTCAGGATCGACAGCGCGACCAGCGGGAAGGCGGCCGCCACCTGGATCATGGCAACCATCAGCGGGCTGCTCTGCTCGGTCGTGATCACCCATGCGGCCGCGACGGATTGCGCCCAGGTGCCCAGGTTGGCAAACAGATTGGCGATCCAGATGACGCGAAAGGCGGGAAAGGCAAAAGGGGAAAGCGTGCTGACCTGCAGGACAGGCGCGGGCGCGGCCGGAGGGGCCGCTGGCAGGTCGGTCGACGCCGAAACGGGCTGCAGCATGGGAGCGTGGCCGGACGCGAGGATCGCGCCCGTTCTGGGCTGGGTCAGGGTCGCTCAATGGTACGCCCAAGCCATGCGTCGGGGGAGGCGGCAGGCCCGTTTCCGGTAACCTCCCGGCTGCCCCTGTTTCACTATTTACGTTTGCTGATTCAATGACCCTGACTTTCAACGGGCGCGCGTTCGCCGCCCTGCTTGCCGTGACCGCCGTGCTGGCGCTGATCGCCACCTTGGGCGCGCCTTATCCCTTCCTGCGGGGGTTCGTGGGCGACGTGGTGGCGGTGGGCTGGGCCTACCTGCTGTATCGCAGTTTTATCCGTGCGCGCGTGTTGCCGCTGGCCCTGGCGGCGCTGTTCACCGGGTATGCGGTGGAGTTCGCGCAATACCTGGGCCGCCAATTCGGATGGCGCATCGAGCAGCCGGTGCTGCGCGTCGTGTTCGGCAGTGTGCCGGACTGGTGGGACGTGCTGGCCTATACCGTGGGCTTCGTGGTGGTGCTGGCGCTTGCCGGCGGCCTTGCCCGACGGGGGCGGCGCGCCGCGCTGCAAAACGCCCGGATGCAGGCCAGCCTGCGCGCAAGACGCTGAACGGGGCGGGGCCGGCTGGACGCCGGCCCCATGGGCACGACCTGATTCTTAACCGGCTTGGCAGACCGTGTCGTCGCGTTGCGCGCGCACGGCGGGCGCGGCTGCGCGCAGCGGTTGCAGGCGGGCAGTGCGGAACGGCGCCAGCAACTCCGACCAGGAAGAAGGAAACAGCGGCGTCGCGTGGCGCACGGCATCGCGGCGGGCGTAATGGGTAAGCAGCTGCTGGCCGATCGGGGCGTCTCCCAGAGGGTGCGGGGTGTTCATGGTATTTCCGTATTGCGTTGAAATTGTATTCATTGTACGTCGTTCGTGCCTTGGGGTCCAGCCGGCCTGGGACGGCACAAGTGCTTGATATGTCTGAAACTGTCCCTGATTAACGGGTTGACTTCGGGATTGCCCTAGCAGCCCAAAAGAGTAGACGGTATACAATGTTCATCATGCCCGGGCTTCCACAGGCCTGGAATTTCTCCCACTGGACCTGGAGCGAGTCATGGCAGAACTGATGAACCGAGATGAATTCCGCACGGCGCTGGAAAACGCAATCAAGGGCAAGAGCGCAAACGCCTCGCCCTTTTCGATCGCCTGGGCCGAAGGCAAGCTGAGCCGCGAGCACCTTTCGCGCTGGGCCGAAAACCACTATCACTACGTCGGCCCGTTCGCCGATTACCTGGGCTACCTGTACGCCCGCACGCCGGACACGTACACCGAAGCCAAGGATTTCCTCCTGGCCAACATGTATGAAGAGGAAATCGGCGGCGACCGCCACACCGACCTGCTGATCCGCTTTGCCGAAGCCTGCGGCACCACGCGCGAACGGGTCACCAATCCGGACAACATGTCGCCCACGACCCGCGCGCTGCAGAGCTGGTGTTATGCCGTGGCCATGCGCGAGGATCCGATCGTGGCGGTGGCCGGCCTGGTGGTGGGACTGGAATCGCAGGTGCCGTCCATCTACCGCAAGCAGACGCCGACCCTGCGCGAGAAGTACGGCTTCACGGACGAGGAAGTCGAGTTCTTCGACCTGCACATCGTCTCCGACGAAATCCACGGCGAACGCGGCTACCAGATCGTGCTGGAGCACGCCAACACGGTGGACCTGCAACAGCGCTGCCTGAAGATCTGCGAGATCGGGGCGCAGATGCGGTTGCTCTACACGACGGCGCTCTATACCGACTACGTGCAGGACGAGATCAAGCTGCCCGAACTGGGCCTTGCCGCCTGATCGTGCTCTTGCCCGCCCGGCACGCCCGGGCGGGCGCCGCACCGCAGAACCTGGACGAAGACCTCATGCCTACCGTTGTGTTTCATAAAGGCGGCCAGACCTACACCGATGTGGTGAAGGACAACACCAACCTGGTGGTGCGGGCCGGCATCAAGCAGTTTCCGTTTCCGCATCTGCGCTACGAATGCGGCATGGGCAAGTGCGCCAAGTGCGCCTGCCGCATCATCGCCGGGGCCGAGCATCTGCCGCCGGTGAACTGGAAGGAAAAGAAGCAGCTGGGCGAACGCGTCGAGCAAGGCTACCGGTTGGCGTGCCAGCTGTGGCTGAACAGCGACATCGAGTTGACCCAGGACGTGGAGGCGTGATGGCGCAGGATTCGACCTATGTGATCCTGACCTCCAAGCCCGGCATCTTCCGCACCGAGGCGGGCGAGGGCGCGGACATCATCGAAACCTATGACTACGTGTTCTACGGACGCGCGCTGGCCGTGTTCAGCATCGCCCGCCTGGACCGCGAGATCAAGCTGGTCGTCACCGAGGAAACGCCGCCCTACGTGGTCAACCACGTGCCGTCCAAATTTCTGGAGAAGTTCTCGTCGGTGGACGCGGCCCGCAAGGAGCTCGCGCACCTGACGCGTTTTGGCAGCATGGCGTCGACGCTGACGCTGCGGTCCGGCGTGCGCGCCACGGAGCACTGACGACATGGTTCAGATCACGTTCATATCCAACGGCGGCAAGGTCGCCACCGCGCCGGAGAACAGCAACCTTCTGCGCGTGTCGCTCAAGGAAAAGGGCGGCATCCCGTTCAAGTGCGGGGGCGGCCTGTGCGGCACCTGCAAGTGCCGGATCGAGGAAGGGCTGGAAAACACCGACGCCATCAAGCCCAAGGAGCGCAAGCACCTGCGGCCCGAGGACTTCGAGGCCGGCTACCGCATGGCCTGCCAGACCTTCGTGAATGGCGACGTCAAGGTGTCGTGGGTGGTGCAGAACGGCAAGGGCATCGTGGTGGACGCGGCGTCCGGCCCGGTAGAAGCGTCTCCGGCATGAATGAGGCCGGCGCCTGAGTGCGCCGGCGCCCGGCAATCAGGCCACGGAGGCCTGCTGCGGCGGCTGCTGGGCCTCGGCGTAGGCCTTGGCGGCATTGTGCACATGCTGGCTGGCCAAGAGCGCTGCCAGATCGCCATTGCCGGCGATGACGGCGTTCAGGATCTGCGAATGGTCGTCCCAGTTCTGTTTTGCCCGGCGCATGTTGCTGGGCGCGAACAGCAGCGCGGTGCGGTCGCGCAGAGAACGCATCAGGTCGGTCAGCACCACGTTGCCGCCGATCGTGGCCAGCATTTCATGAAACTGCGAATTCAGCGCCAGGAACTTGTCCAGCTTCTCTTCGCGCGCGGCCTCGGTGCCCTCGCGCAGGAAGGCCTGCAGGCGCTCGACCGTTTTCTCGTCGCGGCGCTGCGCGGCCAGCTTGGCGTTCAAGCCTTCCAGTGTGGCGCGCACTTCCACCATGTCGTAGGCCACGGCGTCCGACAGCACCGACACGGACGCGCCGCGGCGCGGCTCGATCGTGACCAGGCCTTCGGCGGCGAGCGCGCGCAGCGCCTCGCGCACCGGGATGCGGGACACGCCCATTTCCTCGGACAGGCGGCCTTCGACCAGGCGGTCGCCGGGGGTGAATTCGCCGCTCAGGATGCGTTCGCGCAGCTTGTCGCGGATGACGGCAAACAACTGCGGATGCTGCTCGCCGATCTTCAGCGGGGAGGAGTGCTGCGTCTCTGCGGCTTGCGGACTGACGGGGGAGGTTGTCATGGCGAGCAGGTTTGGCGTAATGGATACAGTCTCCATTGTATTACCGGGTGTCGCCGGCCGTCGCCGGTGGCGTGCCGCATCAATGCACCCAGAATGTCTTGACCAGCACCCCCACCGCGCCCATGACGCAGGCCGCGAGCAGCACGCCACGGACGGCGCGCGGTGGCAGCAGGGTGCGCAGCCGGTTGGAGACCGCAAAACCGGCCAGCAGAAATGGCGCCAGGCTAAGGGCCAGGCCCGCGTGATAACCCGTGTAGCGCTTGGCCAGCGCCAGCATGGCCAGCGAAAAAATGGATCCCAGAAAAAGCACCATTCCCAGCGTGGCGCGCAGCCGCGGCGGGGCGGCATGCTGCAGCACGATGGCAATGGGCGGCGCGCCCACCGAAGTCATCGTGCCCATGATGCCGGAGGCGACGCCCGCGCCCGACACCCGTCCGGGCGTCGCGGAAAACCGCAAGCCCGCCACGCTCAGCCCCACGGCGGCGAGGATCATGCAGGCAAAGAGCACGCCCAGCGCCTGCGGGGCGAAGCGCGCCATGGCATAGATGGCGATCAGGGTGCCGACGGCCCGCCCCGCCAATGCATACGAGACGGCGGGCCAATCGATGGCGGCGCGCTCGCGCAGGGCGGTCAACAGCGAGATGAAGCCGCCCAGCGTCAGAAGCGGTCCGGGCGCGAGCTGCGGAAAGAACATCGCGGCAACGGGCGCGGCGAACATCGCAAATCCCACCCCGCCCACGCCCTGCGCCACGGCGGCGCCAAACACCACGGCAGCCATGGCGGCGTAATGCCACGCATCCGGGAACGACAGGGAAGACAGCATGCGTCGGACTTTGTAATTTATGTATACGATAGTCTATCTGGGAAATCGCGCGCCGACAGACAAATCCAGAAAATTAAGGGTAATCCCTTGATTTTTCGTCTAAAAGGTGTCCTAAAACGGCACTATCGATTTCCCTAGGCGGCGCATATTTCGATTGGTATGGTTCTCAACGAAATATAGTATACCGAGTGTGGCGACCCAACAGCCACGCATACAAGGGGAATACGCATGCAATCCGACGTCGTGCTCACTGCGGCTCATTGGATTTACCTGATCAGCGTGGCCGCCATCATCCTGACGATGATCCTGCGCGCCAATGTCGTGGTGCCATCGGTCATTGGCACATTTCTGGTGGTGCTGGCGATCACGGGCAATCCGATCAGCGCGCTGATCGGCATCTTTTCGGCCAGCTTTGTCGCCGCCAAAGAGCTCTTCAACATCTTTCTGGTCATCACATTCATGACGGCGCTGCTCAACGCGCTCAAGACGCTGCAGGCGGACGTGCGCATGGTGCAGCCGTTCCGGCGGGTCATGCGGGGCGGGCATTCGTCCTTCGTGATCATCGCCCTCTGTACCTACGTGATCTCGCTGTTCTTCTGGCCCACGCCCGCCGTGCCGCTGGTGTCCGCCATCCTGCTGCCCGCGGCCATCGCTGCCGGGTTGCCGCCGCTGGCCGGCGCCATGGCCATCGCCATCGCGGGCCAGGGCATGGCCCTGTCTTCCGACTACGTGATCGGCGTGGCGCCCAGCATCAGCGCCAAGGCGGCGGGGGCGGCCGTCAGCGCGGCGGTGGTGGCAGACCGTGCGCTCGTGCTGTCGCTGATCACCGGCGGGATCGCGCTGGTGGCGGCCTATCTGCTGGTGCGCCGCCAGATCGTGCCGGCCGATCCGGCCCTGTTGTCGGCCTGGCAGGCCCGCGCGCAGGACGGCAGCCTGGCGAAGATCGAACAGGCCGGCTCGTTCGACAAGGCGGAACTCGCGCGCGGCACGATGGGCGCCGATCCGGCCTTGCCCAGCGGCCCGGTGCTGAGCGAAGAAGAGCGCCGCCGCGTGCGCTGGTCCAAGGTGTTTGCCGTGGTGACGCCGCTGGCGTTCCTGGCCGTGATCGGGGTAATGGTGCTGCCCCGCCTCTTTCCGTCGCTGCCCGCGCTGCGCGGCGGCGATGCGGCGGCGCTGGTGGGCGGCGTGGCGTTCGTGGTCATGATGCTGGTGACCCTGGCGGCCGAGGGCCCGCGCAAGATGCTGGACGTCTGCCCCGAGCACGTGACCGACGGCTTCGTGTTCGCCTTCAAGGCAATGGGCTCGGTCCTGCCGATTGCCGGCTTCTTCTTCGTGGGCGCCCACGAGACGGCCGCCCAGATCCTGGGCGTGCCGCCGGCGCAGGCCCCCGGCCTGCTGTTCGAAGTCATTTCGGCGGCCCAGCACCTGATCCCCGAGAACCACTTCCTGGTCGCCTTCGGCGTGCTCCTGGTCGGCATGATCACCGGCATCGACGGCTCCGGCTTTGCCGGGCTGCCGCTCACCGGCACGCTGTCCGGCGCGCTGGGCCCGGTGGTGGGCGTGGACCCCGCCACGTTGGCGGCGGTGGGGCAGATGGGTGCGGTGTGGACGGGCGGGGGCACGCTGATTGCCTGGTCGTCGTTGATCGCCGTGGCGGGGTTTGCGCGGGTCAACGTGCTGTCGCTGGTTCGCGCGCTGTTGCTGCCGGTGCTGCTTGCGCTGTTCGTTTCGACCACCTGCGCGGTGCTGATCTGGCGTTGATGTTCAGCGCGCGTATGGGAAAAGGCTCCCGCGAGGGAGCCTTTTTGCTGCCGGATCGGGTGGGGTTTCCACTGATCGTCGCATAGTGATTAAAGTATACAATGTTCTGAGATTAGCCCGGCCGCCTCACGCCCGGCTACGCCGGACCCAACTCAAGGAAGCGCTCCCGTGGACGATCTCTCGCAGCAAGCCTTTTTGAACTACATCGGCGGCCAGTGGACGCCCAGCGTCACGGGCAAGACCGCGCCCAACGGCAATCCGGCCGACACCGACGACGTCGTGGGCCACTTTCAGGTGTCCGGCGCCGACGACGCCCGGCAGGCCGTGCAGGCCGCCGAGGCCGCCTTCGCCGCGTGGCGCGACACGCCGATCTCCAAGCGCGCGGCCATCCTGTTCCGGGCCGCGCAGCATCTGGAAGACAACGCCGATTCCATTGCGCGCGAACTGACCCGCGAAGAGGGCAAGGGCGTGAACCTGGCCAAGGACGAGGTGCTGCGCTCGGCGCAGACGATCCGCTTCTACGCCGTCGAGGGCCAGTCTTTCACGGGCGAGACCTTCGTCAACGACGACCCGGACATGATCGTCTACAGCCAGCGCGAGCCGCTGGGCGTGGTGACCGTGATCTCGCCGTGGAATTTCCCCATCTCGATCCCGGCGCGCAAGATTGCGCCCGCGCTCATCATGGGAAACACGGTGGTGTTCAAGCCGTCTTCCGACGCGCCGATGTCGGGCTACCGCCTGACCGAAGCATTCGTGCGCGCCGGGCTGCCCGCCGGGGTGCTGAACTTCCTGACCGGCCCGGCGGGCGCGGTGGGCGAAGCCATCACGGGGGCGCCCCAGGTGCGCGCCATTTCGTTCACCGGCTCGACAGCCGCCGGCGAGCAGATTCACCGGACCGCGGGGCTGACCACCCGCACGCAGATGGAACTGGGCGGCAAGAATCCGTTGATCGTGCTGGCCGATGCCGACCTGGACCGGGCGGTGGACCTGGCGGTCAAGGGCGGCTTCTCGCTGAGCGGCCAGGCCTGCACGGGCACCAGCCGCGTGCTGGTCGATCGCAAGGTCAGCCAGGCCTATACGGAAAAGCTGCTGGCCAAGATCCGCACGCTGACCATCGGCAACGGCCTGGAAGGCAACTTCGACCTGGGCCCGCTGGCCACCGCGCGGCAGCTGGACAACGTGCTGGGCTACATCGAATTGGGCAAGGAGGAAGCCACACACCTGCATGGCGGCGACCGCCTGACCGGTCCCGGCTTTGACCGCGGGTACTACGTGACGCCCGCGCTCTTTGCCGGCGTGACCCAGCAGATGCGCATCGCCCGCGAGGAAATCTTCGGGCCCGTGATCGCGCTGATCGAGGTCGACGGCTATGAAGACGCCATCGCCCAGGCCAACGACACGGAATATGGCCTGTCGGCCGCCATCGCCACCACCGACGCGCGCTACGCGCACCGCTTTGCGCGCGACATCCAGGCGGGCACCGTCAAGATCAACCGCACCACCACCGGCAACCTGATCAACGCGCCGTTTGGCGGCCTGAAGCATTCCAGCACGTCCACGTTCCGCGAGTCGGGCCGCGTGGGTCTGGAGTTCTACACCCAGATCAAGACCGTCTACCGCGCAGGCTGACGGCCCATCCCCCACTCGAGGTTTTGCACATGAAACAGATCTATCGCCTGGAACTCGAAGAAGCGCGCGTCATGGTGCGCGCCGCCATCGCCAAGTCGCAGGAGATCGGCGTCCTGGAATCGATCTGCATCGTGGACGATGGCGGCTATCCGATCGCGCTGGAGCGCATGGACGGCGCGCGCATCACCGGTCCGCAGATCGCCTGGAACAAGGCCTTCACCGCCGCCGGCCACAAGCGTTCGACCCACCTGTTCAACACCCCGCCGAACGGCCCGGCGCTGCCCGGCAACGAAGCCTTCGGCATCCAGTGGAGCTTTGACGGCAAGTTCGCGGTGTTCGTCGGCGGTTTTCCCATCGTCGTGAACGGCGAGGTGATCGGCGGCGTGGGCCTGAGCGGCGGCAACGGCGAGCAGGACACCAAAGCCGGCCTGGCGGCGCTGGCCGCGCTGGGCGAACTGCTGGAGCCGCGCGGCATGAAGGTGCTGGTCGAGGCGGACATCAAGAAATAGGCGAGGGCGCCATGGCATACCGCGTGCACATTCTGGAAACCGAGACCGCCTTCGAGGTCGAAGAAGGCGAAACCGTGCTGCAGGCCGCGGAGCGGTCATCGGTGAAACTGCCGCATGAATGCACGTTCGGCGGCTGCGGCACCTGCCGCATCAAGCTGGAATCGGGCGCGGTGCGCTACGACGAATTCCCCATGGCGCTGACCCCCGAGGAGGCCGAACAGGGTTTTGCCCTGGCGTGCCAGGCGCGTCCGGCCGGCGACCTGTGCATCAGCGTGGCCAGCAGCCGGCAGGTTTTTCCCGATCCCCGCCGCATCTGCGCCACGATCCACCGCATCCATCGCTTCTGCGACGATGTCGTCCACCTGACGCTGGCGCTCCCAGAGGCGCTGGACTACGTGCCCGGCCAGTACATGAACGTGGTGCTGCCCGACGGCGAGACGCGCAGTTTCTCCATGGCCTCGGCGCCCGCGGGCAACCTGGTCGACTTTCACGTGCGGCGCATTCCCGGCGGCCGCTACACGGACCAGTGGCTGGGGCAGGCAGCGGCGGGCGCGCCCGTGGAGATCGAGGCGCCGCTTGGCGTCTTCAGCTACCACGAGGAAGATTGGCGCCCGCTCATCATGATGGCCACGGGAACCGGCATTGCGCCGATCAAGGCGATCCTCGAATCGCTGCTGGACAACGAAGACTGCCCGCCCGTGACGCTGTATTGGGGCATGCGCACCGAAGCCGACCTGTACCTGCGCGACGAGATCGAAAGCTGGGCGTCTCGCCTGTACGAATTCAACTTCGTGCCCGTGCTGTCGCGCGCGGGGGCCGATTGGCAGGGGCGCCGCGGCTATGTGCAGGAGGCGGTCCTGGCCGACCACGCAGACCTGTCCGAGCATGCCTTCTACCTGTGCGGCGCGCCCGAAATGATCCGCCAGGCCAAAAGCCTGCTGGCCGAACGGGGCGCCAGCCTGGAACACCTGTACGCCGACAGCTTCACCTTCCAGCACGCGTTGGCCGCCGTCTGAGCGCCGGGCTAGCGATACACCAGCACCGGCAGCCGCGTGCGCGCCAGCACGCGCTGCGTCTCGCTGCCCAGCAGAAAACCCGTCATCCCGTGCCGCCCGTGCGAGCCCATCACGATCAGGTCGCACCCGGTCTTCTGCGCGGTCTCGACAATGGCCTCGTGCGGATGGTCGTTCACCATGACGATCGCTTCGCAAGGCACGAGCGCGTGCCGCGCCTCGGTCTCAAGTCCGTCCAGGTACGCTTGCGCATTCCGGCGCGCCTGGTCGGTGTGGTGCCCTTCGGTTGTGCCCAGCATCTCGGCCTGATAGACCAGCAGATGGTCTTCCGGAATGGCGCGCAGCAGGGTGATGGTGGCGCCCATTTCCTTGGCGAAAACGAGCGCGCGCTTGAATGCCGACTCGGACAGCAGCGAACCGTCCACGGCGATGAGCAAGTGCCTGTACATGTTGCCTCTCCTTTAGGAAAAGGAATGTCCAGCAACGGCGAATCCAGTATAGGCCCCTGGGCGAACGCAAACCAGCGTGCAAAAGGACGAGCCGCGTGCGCGCCGGTGTCTGACACCGTTCATCTTCCGGCAGCGCTTCCAAACCGTCGGCGTTAGGCATATATTGACCGGGCGATATCCGGCGGTTCCCTCCTGGCTTGTGGCGTCTTGCTGTGTGCGGAGAACGGAAATGCGGCGACTGCAAAAGTGGTTCATCGGCCTGATGTGCCTGGGGCTGTCCCTCTGTTTTCCCGCCTTGGCGCAGACCAAGCTCAGCAACGCGCAGCTCGATCAGCTCATGGCGCCCGTGGCGCTGTACCCGGACGCGCTGCTGTCGCAAATCCTAATGGGGTCCACGTACCCGGACGACATCGCGGCCGCCGCCAAATGGTCGGCCGCGCACACCGATCAGTCCGGCGATGACGCCGTGCGCGCCGTCGACGCCGAAACCTGGGATCCCAGCGTCAAGTCGCTGGTCGCCTTTCCCTCGGTCATGGACATGATGGGCCGCGAGCCTGGCTGGGTGAAGTCCGTGGGCGACGCTTTCCTGGCGCAACCCGAGGCCGTGATGGACGCCGTCCAGCGGTTGCGCACGCAGGCGCAAAAGGCAGGCAATCTGAAAAGCACGCCGCAGCAGACGGTCAAGACCACCACCGCCAACGAGAAGACCGTGGTGGTGATCGAACCGGCCGATCCGCAGGTGGTCTATGTGCCCAGTTACAACCCCACGGTGGTCTACGGCACGTGGGCTTATCCGTCATACCCCCCTTATTACTATCCGCCGCCGCCGGGCTCGGTGTTCGGGAGCGCGCTCGTGGCGGGCATTGGCTTCGGCGTGGGCGTGGCGGCGATCAATTCGTTGTGGGGCGACGCCAACTGGGGGCACGGCGACGTCGATATCGACGTGGACCGCTACAACAACATCAACGTCAACAATCGCATCGACCGCAACAACGTGAACAGCAACCGGGCCACCTGGCAGCACAACGCCGCCAACCGGGGCAACGCGCCGTATGCGGACCCGGCCAGCCGCCAGCGGTTTGACAGCCAGCGGCAGGCGGGGCTGCAGAGCCGGGCCCAGCCGGGCGGCGCAGGGGCCCGGACGACGGGCACGGCGCCCGCCGCGGGGTCTCGCGACGCCGCGCGGCAGCGGGCGGCGCAGTCCTTCGAAGGCCGCACCGGGCAGCCCATTGCGGGGCATGCCGGGGCCGACGGGGCGCGCGGCCAGGGCGCGGCGCGGGGCGATGGCGCGGCGGGCCGGGGGCAGGGGTCGCAAACGGGGCAGGGCGCGCGGGATCGCAGCTCCAGCGTCTCTACCCAGAACCGCCCGCAGGATCGCGGCGCCAGCGTGTCGACCCAGAACCGTCCGCAGGATCGCGGCGCCAGCGTGTCGACCCAGAACCGTCCGCAGGACCGAGGCGCCAGCGTATCGACCGGTGTCTCCACGCAGGACCGGCAGGCGGCGGCACAGCGCCAGCGCGCCGACGAAGCGGCCGCGCGCGACCGGGCGCGGGCATCGAACAGCCAGAACGCCCTCTCGGGGGCGGGCGACGGCGACCGCATGCGGCAGCAGAACCAGCGCGGCGAGATGAGCCGCGGCGGCGGCGGACAACGCAGCACCGGCGCCAGCGCGCCCAATCGCGGCGGCGGCGCAGGCGCCTCTCGTGGCGGCGGAGGCGGCCGTGGCGGTGGCGGCGGCCGGAGATAAGCATCATGGACAAGGGACTACCTATGACGATCTCCCGTTTGCGCGCGCTGTGTCTTGCCTTGGCCCTCGCGCTCGGCGCATCGGCGCCCGCCCTGTCGCAGGCCGTATATCCCAGCGCCCAGGCGGCCGCGCAGGCGTTCACCGATTCGCTGGCCCTGAACGACGTCGATGCCCTGAGAAAAGTGCTGGGCCCGAACCACCAGCAGCTCGTGCCGGGCGGCGTCGACCAGGAGAACATCTATCGCTACCTGGCGGCATGGGCGCGTAAGCACGACATCGTTGCCGACGGCGGCCGGGCGTGGGTGACGGTGGGCGAGTCGGGCTGGACGCTGCCGGTGCCGCTGGTGCGCGTCGGCCAGGGATGGCGCTTCGACCCGGTGGCGGGCAAGGCGGAGATCCAGCGCCGCGCCATCGACCGCAACGAGCTGACCGCCATCGAAACCCTGCAGGAATTGCAGGCCGCGCAGACGCGCTATGCGCAAGGAGTGGGTCAGGGCCGGTATGCGATGCGGCTGGTCAGCCGCGCCGGCGAGCGCGACGGTCTTTACTGGCCGGACGTGCCGGGCGCGCCCCAGCAGGCGTTCGGACCGGACGCGCTGGCGATGGGCCCCGACGTGCCCGTGGACGATGCCTATTTCGGCTATCGCTACAAGGTGCTGCCGGGCGGGGCGGACAATGCGTATCGCATCGTCGCGTGGCCCGCGCGGTACGGGCGGACGGGGATCGGCACGTTCGTGGTCGGTCCGGAAGGCGGCGTCCTGGAAAGCGATCTGGGGCCGTCGTCCGCGGCGCGCGCGGCGGCCTTGCGGGAGGCCGACATCCGCACCGGAAACTGGGTCGACGCGAGCGGCCAGGCCACGCCCGTCAGATAGGTTTTTCGGGGCCATATGGCGCCCATTTCACGGGCCTGTTGCGGGGTCGCAACAGGCGTGCGGGTTTGCCTCTCAAGCGCTTGCCGCGCCGCATTCACAAGCTTCCTTGTGGCCCTTTTGTCAGGCGGCTGTGCCTACAATGGCGAGCACCGGGTGACTGCCCGATTTCCCTTTGCCGGATCTCCAAATTGAACCCCATGTCTTTCCTCCGCTACGCCGTTTTCGGCGTGGGGATGGCGCTTAGCGCCGCGGCGGCTTCGGCCCCGATCTTTGTCCTGAACTCCCTGGACGCCAACGTCAGCATCATCGATCCGGCCACCTACAAGGAACTGCGACGCGTGCCCACGGGCAAAGAGCCGCATCACCTGTATCTGACGCCCGATGAAAAGTCGCTCATGGTGGCCAACGCCACGGGCGACACCATCACGTTGATGGATCCCAAGACAGGCGACGTGCAGCGCACGCTGACCGGCATCGTCGATCCCTACCAGTTGCAGTTCTCGCCGGACATGAAGTGGTTCGTCACGGCGGCCAACCGCCTGGACCACATCGACATCTATGCCTGGAAGCCGCTGGAGAAGGGCTTTGACCTGACGCTGGTCAAGCGCATCCAGGCGGGCAAGACGCCCAGCCACATCATGATCGACAAGCACAGCACGACGGCCTACGTCTCGCTGCAGGACAGCGATCAGCTCATCGCCATCGACCTGGCCACGCAGACCCCCAAGTGGACGGTGTCCGTCGGCAAGACGCCTGCCGACGTGTTCCTGACGCCCGACCAGAAGACGCTGCTGGTGGCGTTGACCGGCGACTCTTACGTGGAGGCATATGACGTCAGCAATGGCCCGGCCAAGCTGGTCAAGCGCATCCAGACCGCGCCGGGCGCGCACGCCTTCCGGGCGCAGGGCGACCACCGCCACCTGTTCGTCAGCAACCGCACCGCCAACTCCATCAGCCGCATCGACATGCAGACGCTGACGGTCGTGGACACCTTCCCGGTGCCGGGCGGCCCGGACTGCATGGACGTGCTGGCCGACGGCAAGACGCTGCTGGTCACCTCGCGCTGGGCGCGCAAGCTCACGGTGGTGGATCTGGAACAGAAGAAGGTCGTCAATCAGGTGCCCGTGGGCAAGTCGCCGCACGGCGTCTGGACGTTGAACCATGCGCCGACCCGCTAAGGGAGCGGTCCGCTTCGCGGCCCTGTTTCTGGCGCTGACGACCGCGGCGGCCGGCGCGGCGCCGCAGGCCTCCTGCGACAAGCCCGTGTACCTGACGTTCGACACCGGTCACATGGGCGTCGCCCCGCTGGTGGCCGACGTGCTGGCCCGCCATCAGGTCAAGGTCACCTTCTTTCTGGCCAACGAGCGCACGCTGACCGACGGCGCCAGCCTGGACGACGTCTGGGCGCCCTGGTGGAAGGCGCGCGCCGCCGAAGGCCATGCATTCGGCTCGCACACCTACGACCACGTCTATTGGCAGGGCGACCTGCCGGGCGGCAAGTTCCGCGTCAAACCCAGCGCCGGTCCCGACGCGGGCAAGCGCGCCGAGTGGACGGCCGAGCAGTATTGCGCCGAGATCCGCCGCCCCGCCGAGCGGTTCCGCCAGATGACGGGCAAGGCCATGCTGCCGTTGTACCGCGCGCCCGGCGGCAAGACCTCGCCCGAGTTGCTCAAGGCGGCCAAGGCCTGCGGTTTCGAGCACGTGGGCTGGTCTCCGGCCGGCTTCCTGGGCGACGAGCTGCCCAGCGACAAATACCCCAACGCCAAGCTGCTGGACCAGGCGCTGCGCACCATCAAGCCCGGCGACATCCTGCTGGCCCACCTGGGCATCTGGTCGCGTCAGGATCCCTGGGCGCCCGCCGTGCTGGAACCGCTGATTGAAGGTTTGCAGCGCAAGGGCTATTGTTTCGCTACCTTGAACACCCATCCGGCCTATCGCGACTGGATCGCCACGCATCACTGATCATGGATACGCTTAGCCAACTCTTCGGGGAATGCCAGCAATGGCTCTTCGAGACGGCGATTCAGCCCGCGCTGTTCCACCTGGGCCTGAGCAACTTCATCGAAGACGGCTACGACGCCACCATGTGGCTGCTGGTGGGCCTGCTTCAAATCGCGGTGCTGGTGCTGGTCTTCGGGCCCCTGCAGCGCCTGCGTCCCGTGGAACCGGTCACCGACCGCCGCCAGATCGGCATCGACGTGCTGTACACGCTGATCCACCGCCTGGGCGCATTCCGGCTCGTGCTGTTCTTCACTATCGATCCCTTCTGGGACAGCGTCTTCGGGCAGCTTCACGTGTGGGGCTTCGCGCCCTTCCAGCTGGATCAGTACTGGCCCGGCGTGACGGACAAGGCGTGGGTCAGCCTCATCATCTACCTGCTGCTGTTCGATGCGGTGGATTACTTCTATCATCGCGCGCAGCACCGCTTCGGCTGGCTGTGGGCGCTGCATGCCGTGCATCACAGCCAGCGCCAGATGACCATCTGGAGCGACGACCGCAACCACCTGCTGGACGACATGCTGCGCGACGTGCTCATCGTGTTCGTGTCGCAACTGGTGGGCGTGCCGCCCGCGCAGTTCGTGATGGTGGTGGCCATCACCCAGCTTGCGCAGAGTTTTTCGCACGCCAACCTGCGCATGCATTTCGGCGCGCTGGGCGAACGCCTTCTGGTCAGCCCGCGCTTTCATCGCCATCACCATTCCATCGCCTACGACGCCTCCTCGCCAGGGCCGGCCGGCGGCTACAACTTTGCCGCGCTGTTTCCTATCTGGGACGTCGTGTTTCGCACCGCGCGATTCGGCGTCGGGTACGGCCCCACCGGCATCCACGACCAGCAGGCCGAACTGGGCGGACGCGACTATGGCCGGAGTTTCTGGTCGCAGCAATGGCTGGGCATCAAGCGCATGATCGGCCGCGACCGCGAACCTGCCGCCCCGCCGGTGCCGCCCGCCGGCGCCGAACGCGCATGAAAAACCCCCGCGGCTGGCAGTCCAGCGGCGGGGGCGAATCGGGTAGCGGCCGGACAACTGCCAGGCCGCCACGCGGCAATCAGGCGCCCGGCGTGTCGTGCGTGGTTTCGCGCTTGATCTCGCCGTGGCGGCGTTCCATTTCCTGACGCAGTTCGCGGCGCAGGCCGGCCGCCTTGAAGCGCTGCTTTTCCTCGTGCGTGCGCGGCTCCAGCGGCGGCACCGCCGTCGGGGCGCCCTTGTCGTCCACCGCAACCATCGTGAAATAGCAGCTGTTTGTGTGACGCACCAGCTTCTTGCGGATGTCCTCGGTCACGACCTTGATGCCGATCTCCATCGACGTGCGGCCCGTGTAGTTCACGGCGGCCAGGAACGTCACCAGCTCGCCCACGTGGATCGGTTCGCGGAACACCACCTGGTCCACGGACAGCGTTACGACGTATTGGCCGGCGTACCGGCTGGCACAGGCGTAGGCCACCTGGTCCAGATACTTGAGGATGGTTCCGCCGTGTACATTTCCTGAGAAATTCGCCATGTCTGGCGTCATCAGGATGGTCATCGACAATTGGTGGCTAAAGGCGTCGTCCATGGCGGGCGGCTCATTCATGAATAAAAGGCTAATGGTAGCGGCAGGCGCATGACATCGCGCCGTATTTCCGCGGCGGATCAGGGTTTCTTGGGGGGCGGCGCGGGCGGCGTCTCTGCGGCTGCCGCCGGATGGCCGGCCCCTGGTTCGCTCGGCGGCGGATGGCCGGCCCCCAGATCCCCAGCCGCCGTATGGCCGGCCCCCGGCTCGCCGGCCGCACCTTCCTCACTTTCCGCTGCGATCCGGCTCACGGCCGGGGGCGTCCACAGTCCATCGCGCACCGCCGGACCCGGGGTGTAGACACGCAGCAGCATGCCGACCGGACCGGCCGCGGGGATCGGCAGCCAGTTGGACTGGTCCTCGGGCGCGGGCGCGGTGTTGCTGAAAATCAGGTCCAGCGAGCCGTCCGCGTTGTAGCGCAGCGGATCGCGGCTGCCGAGCGCGTGGCGGTTGACCGGGTTGGGCACGGGCATGCCCTGGCCGTCGTAGGCGGCCAGCGACCAGAACGCGCCCGTGTCGGGCAACTGGTCGCTGGCGATGTGCAGCGCATACGCGTGGGCGCCGTCCAGCAGCGCGCCTTCGCTGTCGGTGGCCAGCACTTGCACGGTCAGGTCCTCGGGCAACCCGCTGCCCGGCTGCGCCTGCGCCGCCAGCGCGCGGCGCAGCCAGTCGTTGCCGTACACGCCGATGCTGGCGGTTTCCTGCAGCCAGCCGTTCGTGGCGCGCAGCGAGTGGCCCGCCGCGGCCGCCATGCGGTCGCGCGCCGCGCGCACGCCGCGGCGCATGCCCTGCTTGGCGGAATGGTCGAGCTTGTCGAAGTCGAACGGACGGCCCGGCGCCAGGCCCACGCGCCGCAGCAGAACGAGGACGGGCTGGTCCGTCGCATGTGGCGGATGCTTGCGCAGCAACTCGGCCGCATAGGTGAAGAACGCGTCGGTCGGCATGGCGTCTACCTGTTCGCTTGCCGGAATCTTCAGATCGAGGGACGGGTCCGGCTTCGGGCGCGGCGCCTGCGCGGGCAGATTCCATTGCGCCAGCGGCGTCACGGCGAAGCCGTCCTGCAACGCGTTGACCGTCGCCTGGTCGGCGCCGCCGCGCGTGTCGATCAGCACCTTCGCCCAGACGTGGGTGGTGGGCGCGTCGATCCGTGCCATGCCGGAGGGCAGCGTGCCGGTCCAGCCGGGCGGCACGATGGCGGTGTTGCCCTTCGCCGTGCCGGTGGTGCGCGTGCCCAGCGTCGCGAAGACGTCGGTCCACATGTCCAGCAGCGTCAGCGTGTACCGGCGGCCCGACGTGTCGGGCGCGGACAGCACGACGGGGCCGTCGGTCAGGTCCAGCCAAGCCGTGCTGCGCAGCACATCGAAGTTCGACCACGGCGTGGCCTCGCCCGCGCGGGGCAGCGTGCGCACGTGCGCGAAGGTGTTGGACGGCGCGCCTTGCGACCCTTGCGCCGGATGGGTGAACTGGCGGCGCGTCAGGTCCATGACGACCAGCGGATAGAAATACAGATAGCCTTCCATCGCCGCCTGCTGCGCCGCCTCTGTGGCGGCGGCGGCGGGCGACTGGGATGCGGGCGCCGCGTGGACGGACGCCTGCGGCGCCAGCACGCAGGGCGCGATGGCCAGCGACAGGGCAAGGGTTCGGGCCAAGGGGGCAAGGCGGCGCATCGGCGCTCCAAGTCATGCAATGCCGGGCATCGTAGCAGTGCTGCACTGCGACAAAATCCGCGAAGTAAGCGCCTTTTGCCGTCAAATTCAGACCAGAGCGCCGGTCTGACGCGCCGGCAGGCATGGCGTACCCCATATTCAAGGCCTATACTTCCTCACATTCCCTTGGAAGTTGTAGGGCTTTTTGTCCTAGTCGTTTTCGCTTCCTTCATTCACCAGGAGAGGAGTGCTTCATGGTCAACATGAATCGCCGCCAGTTCTTCAAGGTGACCGGTGCGACGCTGGCGGGCTCCAGCCTGGCCATGCTGGGGGCTGCCCCCGGCACGGCCATGGCCGAGGTGCGCCAGTTCAAGCTTGCGCGCATGACCGAAACGCGCAACACCTGTCCCTACTGTTCGGTCGCCTGCGGTTTGCTGATGTACGGCCTGGGCGATGGCTCGAAGAACGCCCGCGCCAGCATCATGCACATCGAAGGCGACCCCGACCATCCCGTCAATCGCGGCACCCTCTGTCCGAAGGGCGCGGCCCTGATCGACTTCATCCATAGCCCGAACCGCCTGAAGTACCCGGAATACCGGGCGCCCGGCTCGGACAAATGGGTCCGGATGTCGTGGGACGAAGCCCTGACCCGCATCACCAAGCTCATGAAGGCCGACCGCGACGCGAACTTCGTCGAGAAGACCGCGGACGGCAAGACGGTGAACCGGTGGCTGACCACCGGCATGCTGGCCGCCTCGGCAAGCAGCAACGAGGTCGGTTACATCACGCACAAGACTGTGCGCAGCATGGGGATGCTGGCGTTCGACAATCAAGCCCGTGTCTGACATGGCCCGACGGTGGCAGGTCTTGCCCCGACGTTTGGCCGTGGAGCGATGACGAACCATTGGGTCGACATCAAGAACGCGGACATAGTTTTGATCATGGGCGGCAATGCCGCCGAGGCCCACCCTTGCGGGTTCAAATGGGTCACTGAAGCCAAGGCCCACAACAAGGCCAAGTTGATCGTCGTGGATCCGCGCTTTACGCGTTCGGCATCCGTGGCGGACTTCTACGCGCCCATACGTACCGGCACCGACATCATCTTCCTGGGTGGCGTCATCAAGTACCTGTTGGATAACGACAAGATCCAGCACGAGTACGTGCGCAACTACACCGACTTTTCGTTCATCGTGCGCGAGGACTTCGCGTTCGACGCGGGCCTGTACTCGGGCTACAACGCCGAAAAGCGCACCTACGACAAGCAAAGCTGGGACTACGAGCGCGGCGACGACGGCTACGTCAAGACCGATCCCACGCTGCAGCATCCGCGATCGGTGTACCAGCTGCTCAAGAAGCACTATTCACGCTACACGCCCGAAATGGTCGAGCGAGTCTGCGGCACGCCCAAGGACAAGTTCCTGACGGTGTGCGACATGCTCGCGTCCACGGCCACCACCAACCGGGCCGCCACGATCCTGTACGCGCTGGGCTGGACGCAGCACTCCATCGGCTCGCAGATCATCCGCACCGGCGCGATGGTGCAGCTGCTGCTGGGCAACATCGGCATCGCCGGCGGCGGCATGAACGCGCTGCGCGGGCACTCGAACATCCAGGGCCTGACCGACCTTGGCCTGATGTCGAACCTGCTGCCGGGCTACATGACGCTGCCCAACGAGCCTGAGCAGGACTACGCCAAGTACATCGACACGCGCACGCTCAAGCCGCTGCGTCCCAACCAGCTGAGCTACTGGCAGAACTATCCCAAGTTCCACGTCAGCCTCATGAAGGCCTGGTGGGGCGGCGCGGCCACCGCCGAGAACAACTGGGCGTTCGACTACCTGCCCAAGCTGGACAAGCTGTACGACATGCTGCAAGTCTACGAGCTGATGGTCCAGGGCAAGATGAACGGCTACATCGCCCAGGGCTTCAACCCGCTGGCCGCGGCGCCCAACAAGGCCAAGCTGAACGACGGCTTTGCCAAGCTCAAGTTCCTGGTCATCATGGATCCGCTGGTCACGGAAACGTCCGAGTTCTGGCGCAATGCCGGCGAGGCCAATGACGTGGATCCGTCCAAGATCCAGACCGAGGTCTTCCGCCTGCCCACCACCTGTTTTGCCGAAGAGGACGGCGCGCTGGTCAACTCCGGCCGCTGGCTGCAATGGCACTGGAAGGGCGCCGAACCCCCGGGCGAGGCCAAGAGCGACATCGAGATCATGGCGCTCATCTTCACGCGCCTGCGCAAGCTGTACCAGGACGAGGGCGGCAAGTATCCCGATCCCATCGTTAACCTGTCGTGGCCGTATTCCAATCCGCAGAACCCGACGGCCGAGGAACTGGCCAAGGAGTACACGGGCCGCGCGCTGGTTGATCTTGCGGATCCCAAGGATCCGGCGAAGATCATGCGCCGCGGCGGCGAGCAGCTTGCAGGCTTTGCCGAGCTGCGCGACGACGGCTCCACCGCCAGCGGCTGCTGGATCTTCGCGGGCGCCTGGAGCCCCAGCGGCAACCTCATGGCCCGCCGCGACAACAGCGACCCCACCGGCATCGGCCAGACCCTGAACTGGGCCTGGTCGTGGCCGGCCAACCGCCGCATCCTGTACAACCGCGCTTCATGCGACCTCGAAGGCAAGCCGTTCGATCCGCGGCGTAGCGTCGTGTCCTGGAATGGCCGCGCCTGGGTGGGCGCCGACATCCCCGACTTCAAGGGCGACGAGAACCCCGCAGGCGGCATGGGGCCGTTCATCATGAACCCGGAAGGCGTGGCGCGCTTCTTTGCGCGGGCGGGCCTGGCCGAAGGGCCGTTCCCGGAACACTACGAACCCTTCGAAAACCCGCTGGGCTACAACCCGCTGCATCCGAAGGCCAAGGGCGTCACCAGCAACCCGGCCGCGCGCATTTTCAAGGATGACCTGGCGGCGATGGGCACGGTGGAGAACTTCCCGTATGTGGCCACCACGTACCGGCTGACGGAACACTTCCACTACTGGACCAAGAACGTCCGCATCAACGCGATTCTCCAGCCCGAGCAGTTCGTGGAGATCGGCGAGGCGCTGGCCAAGGAGCTGGGCATTCCCAACGGCTCGCGCGTGAAGGTGTCGTCCAACCGCGGCTACATCAAGGCGGTGGCGCTCGTCACCAAGCGCATCCGTCCGCTCGTCATCGAGGGCAAGACGGTGCACCAGGTCGGGATTCCGATCCACTGGGGTTTCGTGGGCATCGCTAGGCCGGGCTTCCTCACCAACACCCTGACGCCATTCGTGGGCGACGGCAACTCCCAGACACCGGAGTTCAAGTCGTTCCTGGTGAAGGTCGAAAAGGTATAGGAGAACCGACATGTCAATGCAATCCCTGGACATCAAGCGGCGCTCCGCCACCACCACGCCGCCGCCGGGCATCCGTGAACCCGTCACGGGCTCGGTCGCCAAGCTGATCGACGTCTCCAAGTGCATCGGCTGCAAGGCCTGCCAGAGCGCCTGCATGGAGTGGAACGACCTGCGCGACGAGATCGGCGTCAACGTGGGCGTCTACGACAATCCGGCCGACCTCACCGAACATTCCTGGACCGTCATGCGCTTCTCGGAATTCGAGAACCCCGCAGGCGACCTGGAATGGCTGATCCGCAAGGACGGCTGCATGCACTGCGAGGATCCGGGCTGCCTGAAAGCCTGTCCCTCGCCGGGCGCCATCATCCAGTACAACAACGGCATCGTGGATTTCCACGAGGAAAACTGCATCGGCTGCGGCTACTGCATCACCGGCTGTCCGTTCAACGTTCCGCGCATCTCCAAGAAGGATCACAAGGCGTACAAGTGCACGCTGTGTTCCGATCGCGTGGCCGTCGGCATGGAGCCCGCGTGCGTCAAGGCCTGTCCCACCGGCGCCATCGTCTTCGGCACCAAGGACGACATGCACCAGCATGCGGCCGAACGCGTCGAGGACCTGAAATCGCGGGGCTTCGCGCAGGCCGGCGTCTACGATCCGCCGGGCGTGGGCGGCACGCACGTCATGTACGTGCTGCATCACGCCGACCAGCCGGGGCTGTACCACGGCTTGCCCGCCGATCCGCAGATCAGTCCGATGGTGTCGCTCTGGAAGGGGCTGGCCAAGCCGCTTGGCCTGGCCACGATGGCGCTGACCGCGCTGGCGGGCTTCTTCCACTATGCGCGTGTCGGCCGCAACGAAGTGACCGAGGAAGACGAACGCCGAGCCGAAGAGGAGGTGCGCCATGAGTGAAGAACACCACTATCGCCGCATCAAGCGCTACACGCCGGGCGAGCGCACCAACCACTGGATCATCGCGCTCACGTTCATCTTGCTCGCGCTGTCCGGCCTGGCGCTCTTTCATCCGTCGATGTACTGGCTGACCAATCTGTTTGGGGGCGGGCCCTGGACACGCATCCTGCATCCGTTCATCGGGGTGGTGATGTTCGTGTGCTTTGCCGTGTTCGCCGGACACATGTGGCGCCACAACCTGCTGACCCGCGCGGACCGCCAGTGGCTCAGGCAGCTCAACGACGTGGTCGAGAACCGCGAGGAAAAGCTGCCCGAGGTCGGCAAGTACAACGCCGGCCAGAAGCTGCTGTTCTTCGTGCTGATCCTGTGCATGCTGGGGCTGATGGCCAGCGGCATCGTGATCTGGCGCGAATATTTCGCGTTCTACTTCCCGATCTGGGTGGTCCGCGCCGCATCGGTGCTGCACGCGGTTTGTGCGCTGGTGCTGATTTGCGCGATCATTGTGCATATTTACGCGGCGATCTGGGTAAAGGGGTCGCTCACGGCAATGCTGCGCGGCTATGTCACCGCCGGCTGGGCGTGGAAACACCATCGCGCCTGGTTCCGGGAGCAGGTGAAGAAATAGTTTTTTGGCCCGGCATGTCGTGATCGCACGGCTGTTATCCTCTTCGCAGGCTGGCAGCCGTGTTTGTTTTTCTGGAGACGAGAATTGCAGCGAATCCTTCCGCGCGGCGAGATCGAAGCGCTAGACCATAACGCCATTCCCCGCATCACCCTGCCGGAGCGGCAAACCGTCTTTGCCGCGCGGGCCGCGCGCCTGCGCCAGTTGGCCGAGGGCAATCCGGTGGGCGACTACCTGCTGCTGATGGCGCATCTGGTCGATGCCCAGCATCGCGCGCTGCAGGACTGCGCCGCGCCGCCCGCCACCGAAGACCGCATTTCGCTGGCGCAGACGCACGGCATGCCGCCGCTGCAGGCTGTGGGCTGGCCCCGCGACCCGCTGTGGCGCCGCATCCTGAGCCAATTGCTGGACGACGTGTCGCGCGCGCCCGGCGTGCCTGCCGAGGCCATCGATGTCTGCGCCGCGCTGCGCCGCGCGCTGGACGACGACCCCGAATCGCTCGAAGACCTGGCCCAGGCCGTGCTGTCCGAACAGGACGAGGGCGTGGACAGCGCCGCCGCGCCCTTCGTCATGGCCGCGTTGCAGGTCTACTGGACGGACCTCGCCAACCGCTTCGATCCCAGGCAGTTGCCTGTCGCTAGCCCGTTTGGGGTCTGTCCGGTCTGCGCCAGCCTGCCCGTGGCCAGCATCGTCCGCGTGGGCGGCCAGTACGAGGGCTACCGCTACCTGTGCTGCAGCCTGTGCGCCACGCAATGGCACATGGTGCGCGTGAAGTGCTCGCATTGCGAGGACGTCGAGAAGGTCGCCTACCAGGCCATCGAGGGCCGCACGCCCGCCATCAAGGCCGAAACCTGCGACAACTGCCACACGTATCGCAAGATCTTCTATCAGGACAAGGACCTGTACGTGGAGCCGGTGGCCGACGACCTTGCCAGCCTGATGCTGGACGTGCTGGTGGGCGAGGCAGGGTATTCGCGATCCAGCGGCAATCCGCTGCTGTGGCATGGCGCGCAGGACTAGCGCCTCTCGATGACGGAGTCTCGCATGGCCGATCAACTTTCCGGGGCCGGCCTGGCCCCGGCATCCGACATCCCTTCGCTGGACCGCCTGTTGAACGCCGAGGCGCTGCGGCCGGCGCTGGCAACCCATGGCCGCACGCAGGTGGTGGCCGCCTTGCGCCGCGACCTGGAGGCGCTACGCAAACGCGCGCTGGACGGCGGCGTGCCGCGCCACGAGCTTGACGCAGCCGCCGTGGCGGCTCGCACGTCGGCGGCGCTGGACGAGGCCGCGCGGCCGCGCTTGCGCGCGGTCTACAACCTGACCGGCACCGTGCTGCACACCAACCTGGGCCGCGCGCTGCTGCCCGACGAAGCGGTGGCCCATGTGCTGCGCGCGCTGACTTCGCCGGCCAACCTGGAGTTCGACCTGGACACGGGCGGGCGCGGCGATCGCGACGACCTCATCGACGACCTGCTGTGCGAGCTGACCGGGGCCGAGGCGGCCACGGTGGTAAACAACAATGCGGCCGCGGTGCTGCTGATGCTGAACGCGCTGGCGGACCGCCGCGAAGTGGTGGTGTCGCGCGGCGAGCTGGTCGAGATCGGCGGCGCGTTCCGCATCCCGGACATCATGAAGCGCGCGGGCGCCAAGCTGGTCGAAGTGGGCACCACCAACCGCACGCACGCGGCCGACTACGAGAACGCCATCGGCCCGCGGACCGCGATGCTGATGAAGGTGCATTGCAGCAACTACGCGGTGACCGGCTTCACGAAAAGCGTGGACGTGGCCGACGTGGCCGCGCTGGCGCACGCGCGCGGGCTGCCCGCCACGGTGGACCTGGGCAGCGGCACGCTGGTGGACCTGACGCAGTTCGGATTGCCCAAGGAAGACACCGTGCGCGAAACCATCGCGGCGGGCGCCGATCTGGTTACGTTCAGCGGCGACAAGCTGTTGGGCGGGCCGCAGGCGGGCCTCTTGGTAGGCCGCGCCGACCTGATCCGCAAGATCAAGAAGAATCCCCTCAAGCGCGCGCTGCGCGTGGGCAAGCTGACGCTGGCCGCGTTGGAACCGGTGCTGCAGCTGTACCGCGCGCCCGAATTCCTGGCGCAGCGGCTGACGACGCTGCGCCTCTTGACCCGCCCCATGCGCGATATCCAGCCGCAGGCCGAACGGCTGCGCGGCGTGCTGGCGCATGCGGCGGGGCCCAGCTATGCGGTGGAGGCGGTGCCGATGTTCAGCCAGATCGGCAGCGGTGCGTTGCCGATCGACCAGCTTCCCAGTTACGGACTGGCGGTGCGCTACGCGGGCAGCGGCCGTCCCGGGCGGCATCTGGACCGGCTTGAGACGCAGCTGCGGCGGCTGCCGGTGCCCGTCATCGGCCGCATCGCGGATGACGCGTTGTGGCTGGACTTGCGCTGCCTGGAAGACCGCGACGAAGAGGCCTTCACGGCGCAACTGGCGGAGCCGCTGGCATGATCGTCGGCACCGCGGGGCATATCGACCACGGCAAGACGACGCTTGTGCGGGCGCTGACGGGCGTGGACACGGACCGGCTGAAGGAAGAGAAGGCGCGCGGCATTTCCATTGAACTGGGCTACGCGTACACGCCGCTCGCCAACGGCGAGGTGCTGGGTTTCATCGACGTGCCCGGCCACGAAAAGCTCGTGCACACGATGGCGGCCGGCGCCAGCGGCATCGATTTCGGGCTGCTGGTGGTCGCGGCGGACGACGGTGTCATGCCGCAGACGCGCGAGCATCTGGCGATTCTAGCGATGCTGGGCGTGGGGCGCGGCGCGGTGGCGCTGACCAAGACGGATCGCGCGGACGCCGCGCAACTGGACCGCGTGCGCGGCGAGATCGAAGCGTTGGTGCAGGGCACGTTCCTGCAAGGCGCGCCGGTGTTTGGCACGAGCGCGGTCCACGCGGGCCAGACGACGCAGGCGGCTCGGCCGGCGCAAGCGGTGCATTCGGCTCAATCGGATTCTGCGGCGACGTCCGGTGACCCGGGGGTAGCGGCGCTGAAAGATTATCTGCACGCGCAGGCCGAGGCGGTGGCGCGGCGCGAAGCCACCGGTCTCTTCCGGCTGGCGGTGGATCGCGTGTTCACCTTGTCCGGCCACGGCACGGTGGTGACCGGCACGGCGCATGCCGGCCAGGTCCGGGCGGACGACGACACTGTCGATCTGCGGCTGATGCCGGCCGGCACGCGGGTGCGGGTGCGCGGCATCCATGCGCAGAATCAGCCCAGCGAGACGGGCTCGGCCGGGCAGCGATGCGCCTTGAACCTGGCGGGCATCGACAAGAGCGCCATCTCACGCGGCGACTGGATTGCGGACGCGCGCGGCTTCCTGCCCTCGAAGCACGTGGATGTGGCGCTGACGCTACTGCCGTCGGCGGATGCGCCGGTGCGGGCCTGGGCGCCGCTGCACGTGCATATGGGCGCGGCGCGCCACGTGGCGCATGTAGTGCCGATCAGTGCGGAGTCGCTGTTGCCGGGGCAGTCGGGTTGGGTGCAACTGGTGTTTGACGAGCCGGTCTGCGCGATGCCGGGTGATCGCTTCATCGTGCGCAATGCGCAGGCGACGCGCACGGTGGGCGGCGGCCGGGTGCTGGATCCGAATGCGCCGGACCGGAAGCGCCGCGCGGCGTCGCGGCTGGCGGGGTTGCAGGCGTTGTCCGAGATGCTGGATGGCGGCGGTTTGCAGCCGGTGCTGGCGCACGCGCCGCAGGGCCTGGATGAGGCCGCGCTGCAGCGGCTGACGGGCCGGCCGGTCAATGAGATCACGACGCCGGCGGGCGCGCGCTGGATCGAGCCTCGCAATGCGCAGGGATCCCGCACGCTGATCCTGGCGCCGCATTGGGCGGCGCTGCGCGAGCGGGCCGAAGCGGCGTTGGCGGCGTTTCACCAGGGCGCGCCGGACGAACCGGGTCCGGACAGCGCGCGGCTGCGGCGCATGGCAATGCCGGCGATGCCGGACACGCTCTGGACGTCGCTGCTGGAAGAACTGCAAGGCGACGGCCGCATCGCGCGCAATGGTCCGTGGCTGCATCTGCCGTCGCATACGGCGACGCTGGGACAGGCCGAATCGGCGCTGGCGGCGCGGCTGCTGCCGCTGCTGGATGAAGGCGCATTCGATCCGCCGTGGGTGCGCGATCTGGCCCGGATGCAGAACGTATCCGAGGACGCGGTGCGCCAGTTGCTGCGCAAGCTGTTGCGGCGGGGGGAAGTGGCGCAGGTGGTGAAGGATCTTTTCTATCACCGCGATCAGGTGGGCAAGCTGGCGGCGCTGGCGGCGGACCTGGCGGGGCAGCCGCAAGGACTGAATGCGGCGGTGTTCCGGGACGCGACGGGGCTGGGGCGCAAGCGGGCGATCCAGATCCTGGAGTTCTTCAATCGGGTGGGCTATACGCGGCGCGTGCGGGATACGCATGTGCTGCGGGGCGAAAGCGCCTATGCAGCCATGCAGCAGCGCGCCGAGCCGGTATCATAGGCGGTCCGCCACGGAAGGCATTCGTGCCCGGCGGCACGGCCGGGCTTCAAACCCGGTTGGGGGCGTCAGACGTTCCCAGGTAGGTTCGACTCCTGCTGCCTTCCGCCAGTTTTTTTGTGGGGCGTTGGTGTTCTTCTGCGCATGCGGGTTCCAACGTTTCTTATCTTGCCCGCGCTGTGGTGGTTCTTCTGCCGCCCGCGGCGTCGCGGGGTCCGCGTTGCGGGCCTCCGATGGCGGTCCGGAGCCTTCGCTCCGGACGCTCCCGTGCTCATCCTCGTCCGCCTTCGGCTCCCTTCGGATTCCGCCGGGCGCCATCTAAACGGCCCGCAACACGGACCCCGCGCCACCACGTGCTGGGTCGGTGAGTGATCGGGAGGTCGCTGCACTCTCCATCAACTGCGCAGCATGCGCGTCACCACGCCACTTACGCTGTGCGACGTCCAGTCCAGTTCGCCCAGGTGCCAGTAGCGGATCGTGCCGCCGCGGTCGACGAGGTAGTTGGCGGGCAGGCCGGCGGCGTCCCATTTTTTGGAGGCGGTGCTGTTGCGGTCGTGCAGGACCGCGCCGGCGACGGGCCATTTTTTCAGGAAGGCGGTGATCTTGGCGGGGGATTCGCCGACGTTGACGGCGATGAGGCGCAGGCCTTCTTCGCGGTGGCGTTTGGCCATGGTGGACATGATGGGAATCTCGTCGCGGCAGGGGTCGCACCAGGTGGCCCAGAAGCTGACGATGACCACGTTGCCGCGCCAGGAAGAGAGCTTCTGTTCGCGGCCGGACAGGTCCGGCAGGACGAGCGGCGGCGTGGGAGCGGTCCACGGGGCCCAATCGGGACCGGTGGCGGTCTTCAAGGCGGAGTCGCTGGCGGTGGCGCGGGCCCAGGCGGGCAGGGCCGCTAGCGACAGGCTGGTTTGCAGGAGACGGCGGCGGCTGATCAAGGCGGACTCCCGCAAGGAAGTGGCGGTCAGATGGCGATGGGTCTGGCGGTGATGCGGTAGCTGAAGCTGCCGGGATCGAGGCTGTCCAGGCGGCCGGCGGCGGTTTCGCCGTTGGGATACATGAGGAAGGGGATGGGGCCGTGCGCGGTGCCGGGCAGGACGACGTCGTGGCCGTGGTTGTAGGCGACCCAGTTCATTTCCCATGCGCCGAACAGCATGACGCGCGCGGCGCGGACCTTGGCGTCGGTAAGCGGAAGTTCGCCCGGCGGTTCCTCCAGCATGACCTTGCGCACGTCGGCTGGGTCGACGGGAATCCAGCCGTAGCCGGCGGCGTAGAACTCGGCGCGGCAGTGTTGAGCGCGGGTGACGTCGCCGGCCTTGCCGAGGCTCTTGTAGCCGAGTTGCGAGTTGTCCACGCGCAGGCCATAGGCGTCGCGCGCGGGGATGCCGGCGGCGCGGGCCAGTGCGACGAACAGCGCGTTGATATCGGCGCATTTGCCGTTCAGGTCGTTGGCGGTGAGCATGTAGCGCACGTCGCCGGTGCCGCAGCCGCGCGTGGACGCAGTGCGGCAGGTGTTTTCGACCACCCAGTCGTAGATGGCGCGGGCGCGCGCCAGGTCGCCCTGGTGGCCTTGGGTGATGCGGTCGGCGGTGGTCTTGACGATGCCGTCGGTGGGCAAGAGGGCGGTCGGTTGCAGGTATTCGCGCAGCGCGGCTGCGTTCTCGCGCGCGGCGTCGGCGGGAGGGGGCTGGGTCAGATCGACGCGGCGGTTGCGGGTCTGGAAGCGGCTGGTCAGCGTGATGGTGCGGGGCGACTGTGCGTCGGGCCATTGGACGGCGAGCATCTGGACGTCGTAGCCGGGCGCGCGGGTCAGCGTGGCGACGCCGCCGCCGCTGGCCTGCCAGGTGTTCTGCACGCCGCGCTGGTAGGACGTGTCGGTGGCATAGGGCACGGGCAGCCAGATTCGGGTGTGGGCGGCGGGGTCGGTGATGCTGACGGCGGTGGTCAGTTCGTAGGTGCGCCACGCGGTGGCGACTGGGGTTTGCTGGGCGCGCGCGGCGTGCGGCAGCACGGCGGTGGTGGCAGTGGCGGCGCACGCGGCGCCCGAGAAACGGAGAAAGTGTCGGCGATCCATGAAGCCCCCACGCACGGTGAAGATTGGCTATCGGTGCGCCCGTGGCCGGGCGGCCGTCCGTTGCTGCATGCGATCGATCATAGGGCCAATCGCGGGGGCGGTGCTATCCTTTTTCGATTGTTTCCACGGAGATAGAGATGACCCAGGATGTTGCGTCCTCGAACGTGCCGCGCCTGACCTCGTTGTCGCATGGCGGCGGCTGTGGCTGCAAGATCGCGCCGGGCGTGCTGTCGGCGCTGCTGGCGCGGTTCGGTCCCGCGGCCAGTTATCCGAACCTGCTGGTGGGCACCGAAACCGCCGACGATGCGGCGGTGTATCGGCTGAACGATGCGCAGGCGCTTATCGCCACGACGGACTTCTTCATGCCCATCGTGGACGACCCCTTCGACTTTGGCCGCATCGCCGCCACCAACGCACTGTCGGATGTTTACGCGATGGGCGGCACGCCGATCATGGCGCTGGCGATCGTGGGCATGCCGATCAACGTGCTGCCGCACAGCGTCATCGCTGAAATCCTGAAGGGCGGCGAATCGGTGTGCGCGGATGCGGGCATTCCGGTGGCCGGGGGGCACAGCATCGATTCGGTCGAACCCATCTATGGCCTGGCCGCGATGGGATTGGTGCACCCGGACAAGATCAAGCGCAACGCCGACGCGCGCGCGGGCGATGTGCTGATCCTGGGCAAGGGCCTGGGCGTGGGCATTCTGTCAGCGGCGTTGAAGAAGAACCGGCTCGACGTGGACGGCTATCGCGTGATGATCGACACGACGACGCGGCTCAATCGCCCCGGCCCCGCGCTTGCGGCGCTGGACGGCGTGCACGCGATCACCGACGTGACAGGTTTTGGGCTATTGGGCCATGCGCTGGAGATGGCGCGCGGCGCTAAGCTCACCGCCCGCGTGCGGCTGGCGGCGCTGCCGTGGCTGCCGGGCGTGCAGGAATTTGCCGCCGACGGCGTGATCACGGGCGCCTCGGGCCGGAACTGGGCGTCGTATGGCGAATCGGTGCGTCTGGGGGCAGGGGTTTCGGACACGCAGCGGGCGTTGCTGACCGATCCGCAGACCTCGGGCGGCCTGCTGGTGTCGTGCGCACCGGACGCGGCCGATGCGGTGCTCAAGATCTTTCATGAGCAGGGCTTCGATCAGGCTGCCGTGATCGGCGAGATGACCGCCGGCGAACCGCAGGTCGTGGTGGACTGACCGGCGAGTCGCGCGGCCGCCTCGCATGCGCGGCCGCGCCGCTTGGTTTGCTGCAACGCGCGGCCGTGGCGGCGCGTGATTTCAATCGGGCAGATCGCGCGCGGTCGCGGCTGCCTGTTCCACCAGCCATTGCGTGACGACGTCCGCGTCGGGCGTGCTGCGGCGCGCATTGCGCACCAGCCAGTAGGCGTGTTCGGTGGCGCAGGCCTTCGGGCTGCCCACAACCTCCAGCCGCCTGTCCGCCAGCATGGGCGCGATCAACGCCAGCCGTCCCAGCGCGATGCCGTGTCCCGCCAGCGCCGCGTGCACGATCTGATCGTACTGATTGAAGCGCAGCATGCCCTTGGCGCGCACGCGCCCCAGCCCGCGCGCGCTCAGCCATTCCGGCCATTGCAGCCACGGACGCGTGGGATCGTCGAACTCCAGCAGGACGTGGCGCGCCAGTTCGCGGGCGTCCAGTTCGCGGGCCTTGAGCGAAGGATGCGCCACGGGCACCACCGATTCCCCAAAGAGCCACAGGGCGCCGTCAGGCACCGTGTTGCGCTCGCTGTAGCGGATGGCGATGTCGACGGCTTCGCGGTCGATATCGATCAGCCGGTTGTCGGCGGCCACGCGCACATCGATGTCCGGATGCGCCGCCTGAAAGTCGCCCAGCCGGGGCAGCAGCCACAACGAGGCCACGCCGATGGTGGTGGTGACCGTGACGGGCGTGCGCCGCTCGGGCGCGCGCAGTTGCTCGGTCAGGTCGCCCAGCTGGCTCAGCCAGACGTCCGCCATGCGAAAGAGCTGCGCGCCCTCGGCGGTGAAGGTGACGCTGCGAAACCCCCGCACCAGCAGCGGCACGCCCAGGTGCGCTTCCAGCGCGCGAATCTGGCGGCTGACGGCCGACTGCGTGACGTGCAGGTCCTGGGCGGCGAGCGTGATGCTCATGCGCCGGCCCACGGCGACGAAGCCGCGGACGAGATCAAGCGGAGGCAGTTTCGCTAAGGGGTATGGCATTCGTAAAACTCATGCGTATCGGGCGGAAATGTCGCTTGAGCAATAGTACGCCGGGGCGTCCAATATGACTCAGACGTTGGGTGACCGGGACAAAATCCCGGCCGCCCGCCGCGATAGCCGCTGCCGCGGCCAGGAGGTACGCCATGATCCAGTTATGTTGCACTGCGGGAATGTCATTCCGTTTGGCCGGCGGCTCGACTATGCTGCTCAAGCGCGCCTCGGGCGTTCGCATCGTGTGTCACGCCGGCGCCTTGTGGATATCCGAATACCGCCGCTTCGACGACAGCGTGCTTCAAGCGGGCCAGACCCTCACCGTGGATAGCGATCGCGACGTCGTCATCAGCGGCCTGCCGGATGCGCAGGTCGCGCTACTTTCCCTGGGGGGGCGGCAGGTGCAGTGTGCCGCCGCTTCGCCTTGCCATGCAGGCCAACTGGAGTTCCTGTGATGACTGCGTCCTTGCCCGATACGCCCCGGATCGAAATGTGGTTCGATTTCGCCAGCCCCTACAGCTATCTGGCAATCGAGCGCATCGATGCGCTGGCGCGGGGAGCGGGCGTGCAGGTCGATCTGCGGCCTTTCCTCTTGGGGCCGATCTTTCAGGCGCAGGGCTGGAACGACACGCCGTTCCGGTTGTTCCCCGGCAAGGGCGCGTACATGATGCGCGACATTGCGCGGCTGGCCGACAAGTACGGCGTGGTCTACAACCGCCCGCGCATGTTCCCGCGCATGAGCGTGCTGCCCGCGCGCATCGCGCTCTTGGGCGAGGACGAGCCGTGGGGCCGCGATTTCTGCGTGGCGGTGTTCCGGGCGAACTTCCAGCACGACCTGGATATCCAGGCCGAGGACGTGGTGCACGAGCTGCTCACCGGCCTGTCGCTGGATGCCGACGCGCTCATCGCCCGCGCCAAGACCGAAGGCGCCAAGGAGGCGCTGCGCAAGCGCGTGGACCGCGCGCGCAACTTGGGACTGTTCGGCGCGCCCACGTTCTTCGTGGAGGGCGAAATGTTCTGGGGCAACGACCGTCTGGAAGACGCGCTGGAATGGACCCGCCGCACCGCGCCCGCCAGCGCCTGGTCGCCGCGGCCGCCTCGCTAGGGCAGGCTCTCTGTTCCGCCACGGCTATCACCCACGCACCGCAAGATTTCTCGTCAACGCTTCATCAGCAATGAAAAACGCAAGCAGCGCCTATCGCGGCGCGCCCATGCCGGGCGGCCGCTCGTTCACGCAATTTCGCGCCGCCCGCATCCGGCGGGTGTCCTTTCAGTGGAAACAGGCCGACCGGGCCGCGGTGCAGGACGACACCGTGCCCAGCGGCAGCGGCCGTGGCCGTGGCAACCTGCGCTAGCCCTTGGTCACCGGTCCGACGTTCGCCCACTCTTCATCGGAATAGAGCCGTGAGCGCAAGAGAAAGCGCTTGCCCTCGGCGCTGTCCAGCGAAAAGGCGCCGCCGCGTCCCGGCACGGCATCGATGACCAGCTGGGTGTGCTCCCAGTACGCGAACTGGTCCTCGCCGATCCAGAACGGGCAACCTTCCAGGTCGCCCAACAGGACGTCCGAGCCGCCGACCATGAACTCGCCTTGCGGATAGCACATGGGCGAGCTGCCGTCGCAGCAGCCGCCGGACTGGTGGAACATCAGCGGGCCGTGCTTGGCCCGCAGGGTGTCGATCAGGTGGCGCGCCTCGTCGGTCGCCACCACGCGTGGCGTGTGCTCTGCCATGGCTGGATTCCTTGCAGGCGCGCCGGGGCAGGCCCGGCGCGCAGGACAGGCCGCGGCAAGCGGCCCGGGTTGGCGAATCAAGCTTGGCGGATCAGAAGAACCCCAGCTTCTTGGGCGAATAGCTCACCAGCAGGTTCTTCGTCTGCTGGTAGTGGTTGAGCATCATCTTGTGATTCTCGCGTCCGATGCCCGATTGCTTGTAGCCGCCAAATGCCGCGTGCGCCGGATAGGCGTGATAGCAGTTGGTCCACACCCGGCCCGCCTTGATCGCGCGGCCCATGCGGTAGCACGTGTTGGCGTCGCGCGACCACACGCCGGCGCCCAGGCCATAGAGCGTGTCGTTCGCCAGCGCCAGCGCGTCGTCCGCATCCTTGAACGTGGTGACCGCCACGACCGGCCCGAAGATTTCTTCCTGGAACACGCGCATCTTGTTGTGGCCCTTGAACACCGTGGGCTGCACGTAATAGCCGCTTTCCAGCGCGCCCTGCATCTGCGCCCGCGAGCCCCCGGCCAGCACGTCCGCGCCTTCCTGCTTGCCGATGTCCAGGTACGAAAGGATCTTCTCGAGCTGTTCGGTGGAGGCCTGCGCGCCGATCATGGTGTCGGCGTCCAGCGGGTTGCCCTGCTTGATCTCGGCCACGCGTTTCAGCGCGCGTTCCATGAACTTGTCGTAGAGCGATTCCTGGATCAGCGCGCGGCTGGGGCACGTGCACACTTCGCCCTGGTTCAGCGCGAACATGACGAAGCCCTCGATCGCCTTGTCCAGGAAGTCGTCGTCCTGCGCGGCCACGTCGGCAAAGAAGATGTTGGGCGATTTGCCGCCCAGTTCCAGCGTGACCGGAATGATGTTCTGCGACGCATACTGCATGATGAGGCGGCCGGTGGTGGTTTCGCCGGTGAAGGCGATCTTGGCGATGCGCTTGTTTGAGGCAAGCGGCTTGCCGGCTTCCAGCCCGAAGCCGGTCACCACGTTCACCACGCCCGGGGGCAGGATGTCGCCGATGAGTTCCATCAGCAGCAGGATGCCCAGCGGCGTCTGTTCGGCGGGTTTCAACACCACGCAATTGCCCGCCGCCAGCGCGGGTGCAAGCTTCCATGCGGCCATCAGGATGGGGAAGTTCCACGGGATGATCTGTCCGACCACGCCCAGCGGTTCGTTGAAGTGGTAGGCCACCGTGTCTTGATCGATCTCGGACAGCCCGCCTTCCTGGCTGCGGATGCACGAGGCAAAGTAGCGGAAGTGGTCGATGGCCAGGGGAATGTCGGCGGCGCGGGCCTCGCGGATGGGCTTGCCGTTGTCCCAGGTTTCCGCCGTGGCCAGGCGTTCCAGATTGGCTTCCATCACGTCCGCGATCTTCATGAGCATGCGGGCGCGCTCGGCGGCCGGGGTCGCACCCCATTTGGGCGCGGCGCGGTGCGCGGCATCCAGCGCCAGTTCGATGTCGCGCTCTTTCGAGCGCGCGTGGCGGGTCAGCGTCTCGCCCGTGACGGGGGTGACGTTGTCGAAGTATTCGCCATCCGCGGGCGACTGCCATTTGCCGTCGATGAAATTGTCGTACTGCGTCCTGAGGTCCAGGCGGGTGCCATAGGTCTGCGGGGTAACGCGGGTCGCGATGTCCATGCTTGTCTCCGTATCGTTGGGATGGCGGCAGTGGGCTGCCTGTTATGCATCAAGCAAAACGCATGCCAGTCGGGGCATCCCGGCTGGACAGTCCGTCCCACGCGTGCGAAAGTAGTTTTTCCGCCTTCAGTGTCGCAATCTGCGACGTTGTCGCGAAACAGGTGTCGCAGCACAGGCGTCGCAGAACGCCGCTCCCAGGAGACATACATGGCCTCTTACTCCCGTCGGCAGACGCTGACGCAGGCACGGCTGCTTTTTAACCAGCAGGGCGCGGTGCCGGGCGGCATGGTTGCCGAACCGATCCTGCGTTCCTGGCGCCGCTGCGCCGACCTGGGCTTTGACATGCGCGGCGTGCGCCGCGCCGAACTCATGACGCAGGGCGAACTGCGCGAAGCGCAGCAGCGAAACGAAGCGCTGCGCCGCATGTCCGAACCCGCCATCGCCTATCTGCGCCACCAGGCGGGCGGCAGCGGCAACCTGGTCATCCTGTCGGACGCGCAGGGCCTGGTGCTGGACTCGGACGGCGACACGGGCTTTGCGCATCGCGCCTCGCGCGTGGCCCTGATGCCGGGCGCGCCCTGGGACGAGGCCGCCGCCGGCACCAACGCCATCGGCACCGCGCTCGTCGAAGGCCGTCCCATTGCCGTGCATGGCGCGGAACACTATTTCGAACCCAATCGCATCCTGACGTGCGCGGCCGTGCCCATCACGGACAGCGAAGGCCGCACCGTGGGCGTGCTGGATTTGTCCAGCCAGGCCCGCGACGTGCGTCCGGATGTGCTGGCGCTGGTGCGCGGGGCGGTGGACCGCATCGAGCATCAGCTGTTCGAAGGCGCCTATGAACAATGCACGGTGCTGCGCCTGCATGCCGACCTCGCGGGGCTGGGTCAGCCCGGCGAAGCCCTGCTCGCATTCCAGGGCGACCTGCTGGTCGGCGCCAACCGCCGTGCGCTGCATGCGCTGGGGCTGGCGGCCACCGCGCTGGGCGTGTACCGCTACGCGGACGTGTTCGACGGCGATATCGGACGTGGCCCGGATGCCGCGGGCCGCGTGCACACGCGGACCGGCGCGGTCTATCACGCGCGCCTGCGCATGCCGCGCACGCGCCCGCCGCAACCCCCCGCCACCCCGGCGCTGCGTGCGCCCGGCGCCGCCGCCAAAACGCCCGCGCCCAGCTTTGACGCCGCCACGCTAGGGGCCCTGGCACGCGCCGTGCACCTGGCGGACGCGGGCGTGTCGATTCTGCTGCAGGGCGAAACCGGAGTGGGCAAGGAAGTGTTCGCGCGGCAAATCCACGCGCGTGGCCAACGCGCGGCCGGCCCATTCGTGGCGGTGAACTGCGCCGCGCTGCCCGAGAGCCTGATCGAATCGGAACTCTTCGGCTACGAGGAGGGCGCCTTCACCGGTGCGCGCCGCCAGGGCAGCAAGGGCCTGCTGCGGCAGGCGCACGGCGGCGTGCTGTTCCTGGACGAGATCGGCGACATGCCGCTCCTGTTGCAATCGCGCCTGTTGCGTGTGCTGCAGACGCGCGAGGTCTCGCCCTTGGGCGCGGCGCGGCCCGTGCAGGTGGATTTCACGCTGGTGTGCGCGACGCATCGGCCGCTTGCCCATGAAGGGCCGGACGCCCCGGTTCGCCCCGACCTGTACTTTCGCATCGCCGAATACACCGTCACGCTGGAGCCCTTGCGCGCGCGGGCCGACCGCCTGGAATTGCTGCGCGACCTGTGGGCGGCGCAGGGCGCCGGTCCAGCGCTGCCGCCCGCCATCGAAGCCGTCCTCGCGGCGTATTCGTGGCCGGGCAATTACCGTCAGCTGGCGTCGGTGCTGCGCACCCTGCATGTGCTGGCCGGGCCGGCGGGCAGGGTGGATGCCGACATGCTGCCCGCGGAATTGCGCGGTGCAGCGAGCGTCGCGAAGCGGGAGATACCCGCGCCGGGCGCCGCAACGTCAACGTCCGCGCCGGCCGGTGCAGCCGCCGACCTGCACGCCATGACCGATGCCGCTATCCGCAGCGCCCTCGAGGCGCACGGCGGCAGCGTCAGCCGCGCGGCGCGCGCGCTGGGCGTGCACCGCAGCACGGTGTACCGGCGCGCCGCCGCACTGGGGCTGGCGCGGCCAAGGTAACCGCTGCCAGCGCCGTCGCTTTACCCGATCAGCCGCGCCAGCTCGGCGCCCGGATCCTTGGCGCGCATGAACGCTTCGCCCACCAAAAAGGCATCGACCTTGTGGTCGCGCATCAGCTTCACGTCTTCCGGCTTGAGGATGCCGCTTTCGGTCACGACGCGCTTGCCGGCGGGGATGCGCGGCAAGAGGTCCAGCGTGGTCTGCAGGCTGGTCTCGAACGTGCGCAGATTGCGGTTGTTGATGCCCAGGAGCGGCGTCTTGAGCGTGAGCGCAACGTCCAGTTCCTGGGCGTCGTGCACTTCGACCAGCACGTCCATGCCCAGTTCGATGGCCAGCGTTTCGTAGTCGCGCAACTGCGCGGGCGTGAGGGCGGCCACGATCAGCAGCACGCAATCGGCGCCCATCGCGCGCGCGGCGACGATCTGGTAGGGGTCGATCACGAAGTCCTTGCGCAACACCGGCAGCGCGCACGCGGCCCGCGCCTGGCGCAGGTGGTCGTGCGAACCCTGGAAGAACTGCACGTCCGTCAGCACGGACAGGCAGGCCGCGCCGTGCACGGCGTAGGTGGCCGCGATCTCGGCGGGCGCAAAGCCCTCGCGGATGACGCCCTTGGAGGGCGAGGCTTTCTTGATTTCAGCGATGACGCCGGCCTTGCCCTGCGAAATCTTGTCTTCGATGGCTTGGGCGAAACCGCGCACGTCCTGGCGCGCCTGCGCTTCGCGCAGGACTTCGGCTTCGCTGCGCATCTGGCGGGCGGCGGCGACTTCCTCGGCCTTGACGGCGAGGATCTTCGCAAGAATATCGTTCATTTCTGGAATGTCCGGGTGTATGCGCAGAATTCTTCCAGCTTGGCTCGCGCCGCGCCGGTGGAAATTAGTTCAAATGCTAGCGCTAAGGCTTCGGGAATGGAATCGGCTTTGTTGCCGGCATAGATGGCGAGCCCGGCGTTCAGGGCCACGATGTCGCGGGCCGCGCCCTCGACATTTTCCAGCGCCTCTATGACAAGCTCGCGCGACTGCTCGCGATTGGACACCTTGATGCTCCGGTTGGACATCATGGATAGCCCGTAGTCCTCGGGGTGGATCTCGTATTCACGGACCACGCCGTCCTTCAGTTCGCCGACCATCGTGGCCCCGCCCAGCGAGGCCTCGTCCATGCCGTCCTTGCCGTGCACGACCAGCACATGACGCGAGCCCAGGCGTTCCAGCACGCGGACCTGGATGCCCACGAGGTCGGGGTGGAACACGCCCATCAGCTGGTTGGCGGCGCCGGCCGGGTTGGTCAGCGGGCCCAGGATGTTGAAGATCGTGCGCACGCCCAGTTCCTTGCGGACGGCGGCCACGTTCTTCATCGCACCGTGGTGGGCGGGGGCAAACATGAAACCGATGCCGGTCTGCTGGATGCATTCGGCCACCTGTTCCGGGGTCAGCACCAGGTTGGCGCCCAGGGCTTCCAGCACGTCGGCGCTGCCGCTGGACGACGAGGCGCTGCGGTTGCCGTGCTTGGCAATCGGCACGCCGGCCGCGGCCGCCACGAACATCGCGGTCGTGGAAATGTTGAACGTGTGGCTGCCGTCGCCGCCCGTGCCGCACATGTCCAGCAGGTCGTTCGGATTGGGCGTGACCACGGGCGTGGCAAATTCGCGCATGACCTGCGCCGCCGCGGTGATCTCGCCAATGGTTTCCTTCTTGACGCGCAGGCCCATCAGCAGCGCGCTGGCGATCTGCGGCGACATCTCGCCGCGCATCAGCATGCGCATCAGATGCAGCATTTCGTCGTGGAAAATTTCGCGGTGTTCGATGCAGCGCGTCAGCGCTTCGGTGGGGGAAATCGTCACGGTGCGTCCTTCTTAGGCGAGGTTCAGGAAATTGCGCAGCAGGGCGTGGCCGTGCTCGCTCAGTACGGATTCGGGGTGGAACTGTACCCCGTACAGCGGCAGCGTCTTGTGCCGCACGCCCATGATGTCGCCGTCCGGCGCCGTGGCGGTGACAGCCAGGCAGTTCGGCAGCGTGGCCGGGTCAATGGTCAGCGAGTTGTAGCGGATGACAGTGTACGGCGTCGGCAGGCCTTCAAAGATGTCAGTGCCGGTGTGCGAAAGCTGAATCGTCTTGCCGTGCATGATCTGCTGCGCGCGCACGATATTGCCGCCGAAGGCCGCGCCGATGGCCTGGTGGCCCAGGCACACGCCCAGAATGGGCTTCTTGCCGGCATAGGCCTGGATCAGCGGCACCGAGATACCCGCTTCGGCCGGCGAGCAGGGGCCGGGCGACACGCAGATCTGGTCGGGGTTCAGCGCGGCGACCTCCTCCAGCGTGATCTGGTCGTTGCGCGCCACGCGCACGTCCACGCCCAGTTCGCCAAAGTACTGCACCAGGTTGTAGGTAAAGGAATCGTAGTTGTCGATCATCAACAGCATTTTTTTCTCCTCGGGGCCGTTCGGTGGCCCGGGCGGTGATTCGGTTCGGCCGGGGGGCTCAGATGGGTTCGTCCAGGCCGTGCTGCACCTGCTCGGCGGCGCGCAGCACCGCGCGCGCCTTGGCTTCCGTCTCGGCCCATTCGGCTTCGGGGTTCGAATCGGCCACGATGCCCGCAGCCGCCTGCACGTACAGCGTGCCGTCCTTGATGACGCCGGTGCGGATGGCAATCGCCACGTCCATCTCGCCGCCGTAGCTCAGGTAGCCGGCCGCGCCGCCGTAGATGCCGCGGCGCACGGGTTCCAGTTCGTCGATGATCTTCATGGCCTCGACCTTCGGCGCGCCGGTCAGGGTGCCGGCCGGGAACGAGGCGCGCAGCACGTCCATGCTGCTCATGCCGGGGTTCAGGGTGCCGGTCACGTTGGACACCAGGTGCATCACGTGCGAGTAACGCTCGATCACCATCGTGTCGCTGACCTTCACCGAACCCACCTGCGCGACGCGGCCCACGTCGTTGCGCGCCAGGTCGATCAGCATGACGTGTTCGGCGATCTCCTTCGGGTCGGCGCGCAGTTCGGCCGCCAGCGCCGCATCTTCTTCCGGGGTGCCGCCGCGCTTGCGCGTGCCCGCCAGCGGACGAATCGTGATCTGCGACTTCGGCTCGCCGTTCTCCACCGTGCGCTCCTGGCGCACCAGGATCTCGGGCGACGCGCCCACGACCTGGAAGTCGCCGAAGTTCCAGAAGTACATGTAGGGGGAGGGGTTGAGCGACCGCAGGGCGCGGTAGAGGGAAAGCGGGGAGTCGCGGAAGGGCTTGGCGATGACCTGGCCGATCTGGACCTGCATCAGGTCGCCGGCGGCGATATGTTCCTTGGCGCGCAGGACGGCCGCCAGGTAGTCCTCTTTCTTGAAATCGCGCCGTTCCTCGGTCTGCATGCTGGCGTGGCTGTACGGAATTTCCACGGGGCGTCGCAGGCGCGCGCGCAGGTCGGTCAGGCGCTGCTGCGCGCGGCTGTAGGCCTCGGGCTGGCTCGGATCGGCGTAGACCATCAGGTAGATGCGGCCGGCCAGGTTGTCGACGATGACCAGTTCGTCCACGTGCATCAGCATCAGGTCAGGCGTGCCGCCTTCCATGCCCGCCGGGAACGGCTTGACCGCGGGGCCCAGGCAGGGCTCGATGTGACGCACGGTGTCGTAGCCGAAGTAACCGGCCAGGCCGCCGCAAAAGCGTGGCATGCCGGGGCGCAGCGCGACCTTGAAGCGGCTCTGGTATTGCTCGATGAACGCCAGCGGGTCGCCGTCGTGGGTTTCGGCGACCTTGCCGTCGTGCAGCACTTCGGTGCGCGTGCCGCTGGCGCGGATCACGGTGCGCGCCGGCAGGCCGATGAACGAATAGCGGCCGAAGCGCTCGCCGCCCACCACGGATTCCATCAGGCAGGTCATGCGGCCGGCCAGGGGGCCGGCGTGCGCCAGCTTCAGGTAGATGCCGAGCGGCGTGTCCAGGTCGGCGTAGGTCTCGGCCACCAGCGGAATGCGGTTGTAGCCTTGTGCCGCAAGGGCCTTGAATTCGATTTCGGTCATGTCGGGTCTCGTAAGCGGTGTCTGCTTTCGGACCGGGCACGCAACAAAAAACCCGGTCCAGTTGACTGGTTCCGGGTTGGGCTCTGTTTACACAGTGTCGGCGCTAGGCGGCAAGGTCGCGTCTAGGGCCGGGAAGGGAATCATCGCCACCCGGAAGACAAACGCCACCAACGCCACGAGGCGCCGAGCATTTGGTTCTGGATGGAGACGTTCATTTAGCGGTTCGGTATGAGTACGCGGTAGTGAATTCGTGCTTGGGTTGCGACACGCTTCAGGCTGGGACTTTAGCGGCGTTCTGGTTCTGATTCCAGAGCGCGACCCACTGGGCGGCGTCAACAAGCGTGTCAACTATACCATCGACATCCAACTCGCGCACGTCACGTCCTTCGTTGTAGCCGTACGGCACCACCAGCACCTGCGTGCCCGCGCTACGGCCCGCCTGCGCGTCGTTGATCGAATCGCCGATCGTCACGGCTTCGTTCACGCCCACGCCCATCAGGTCGCACGCATGATGGATCTGGTCGGGGTCGGGCTTGCGGCGCTCGCAGGTGTCGCCGCACACCACGGCCTCGAAAAAGCCCGCCAGCCCTGTGCGCTGCAAGAGCGGCAAGGTGAATTCCGTGGGCTTGTTGGTGACGACGGCCAGCTTCAGGCCCTGATCGCGCATGAGTTTCAGCCCTTCGATCACGCCCGGGTAGACCTGCGCGCGCTCGCCATTGACCAGGTGGTAATGGCGGTAGAAGGCCTCGCGGGCGCGCTGGAATTCGTCGGGCGCCGGGTCGGCGGCATCGAGCGAACCGGCCAGGCTGCGCCGCACCAGGTTGTCCACGCCCTTGCCGACGAACGTGGCCACCACGTCCTCGCGCAGCGCGATCATGCCAAGTTCGACGCGCATGGCGTTGGCGGCGAAGGCCAGATCGGGAATGGAGTCGAGCAGGGTGCCGTCCAGGTCCAGCAGCGCGGCGCGAAAAGCGGTCATGTCGATTTCCTTAGACGGCGGTGGTTTCGCCGATGGCGATCTGCTCGCGCATGGCCTTGATGATGCCGGCGTAATCCGGCTTGCCGAAGATGGCCGAGCCCGCCACGAAGGTGTCGGCGCCCGCGGCGCGGATCTCGGCGATGTTGTCGATCTTGACGCCGCCGTCCACCTGCAGAACGATCTCCTGGCCGCCGGCCTGCATCCAGGCGTCAATGCGGGCGCGGGCCTCGCGCAGCTTGGTCAGCGCCGCCGGAATGAAGCTCTGGCCGCCAAAGCCCGGGTTCACCGACATGATCAGGACCAGGTCGATCTTGTCCATCACGTAGTCCATGTAGGACAGCGGCGTGGCCGGGTTGAAGACCAGGCCCGCCTTGCAGCCGCTTTCGCGGATCAGCGACAGCGTCCGGTCCACGTGGGCGCTCGCGTCGGGGTGAAAGCTGATGTAGTCGGCGCCGGCCTTGGCAAATTGCGGCACCAGCGCGTCCACCGGTTCGACCATGAGGTGCACGTCGATCGGCACCTGGACATGGGGGCGGATGGCAGCACAGACCATCGGGCCGATCGTCAGGTTGGGGACATAGTGGTTGTCCATCACGTCCACGTGGATCCAGTCGGCGCCGGCGGCGACGACGTTGCGGACTTCTTCGCCCAGCCGGGCGAAGTCAGCCGACAGGATGCTGGGAGTAATGCGGGTGCAGGCCGTTTGCTTGGACATGATGTTCGGGGTCGGGGAGGGCATAATGTGCCATTATTGCAGTTTGAGGCGCCGCAGCGGGTATGCCCCGGTCCGGCGCGTCTGAAATTCCGTCTTTCAAGCGTGGGCGCCGACGTTGCGCCGCCCGCGTGCAGCCACACAGGGAAGGACTGTGAAACCTTACGACCTGAGCGTCTCTGTCTCTCCGCGCTTCGTGCCCGAACAGTCCGACCCCGGCGAACAGCAATTCGTGTTTGCCTACACCGTCCGCATCACCAATACCGGCGAACACCCCGCGCAGGTGATCAGCCGCCACTGGATCATCACCGACGGCAACCAGCGCGTGCAGGAAGTGCGCGGCCTGGGCATCGTGGGGCAGCAGCCCCTCCTGGCCCCGGGCGAGACCTTCGAGTACACCAGCGGCTGTCCCCTGCCCACGCCGGTGGGCACGATGCGCGGCATCTACCACTGCGTCGGCGAGAACGGCATCCCGTTCGAAGTGCCGATCTCCGAATTCGTCCTGGCCATGCCGCGCACCTTGCACTGAGCATGGTCCGGCCATCCGTTGCACGTCTTTCCATTAGCTCATGAAGCGCATTCTTAGCCTGTCCGTGCTGTCGGTCCTTCTGGCGGCATGTTCCACCCCCTCGGATATCCCCCCTGAATCCGGCCAGCCCGCCACCCCCGGCGCGCGCGTCCCGGCGGTGACCGACGGCCCGCTCGTGGTGCCGCCGCTGGCCTCGCTGCCCGATTCCCCGCCGCGCGCGCTGGCCGGCAAGCTCAAACCGGCCAACTGGTCCGAGCTGCCCGGCTGGAGCGCCGACGACCTGAACCAGTTCTGGCCCCTTTTCCTGCGCAACTGCAAGGGCCTGATGCGGCCCACCAGCGGCAACCTGGCCGCGCCCGCGCGCGCCACGCCGCGCGCCTGGCAGCCGGTTTGCGCCGCCGCCATCGATCCGGCCCGCGCGCCCGCTGCCGGCGACGGTGAAGGCGTGCGCCGCTTTCTGCAGACCTACCTGCAACCCTGGCGTTTGAACGCCGCCGACGGCAAGCCCGCCACCAACACGGTGACGGGTTACTACGAGCCGCTGGTGCGCGGATCGCGCCGCCAGGGCGGCGTCTACCAGTGGCCGCTGTATGCGGTGCCCGCCGACCTGCTGACGATCGACCTGGGGTCGGTCTACCCGGACCTGGCCGGCAAGCGCGTACGCGGCAAGCTCGACGGCAAGCGCGTCGTGCCCTACGACACCCGCGCCGCCATCGAATCGTCTTCCGGCCGCCGCCCGCCCGTCGTGGTGTGGGTCGACGACCCCGTGGACAACTTCTTCCTGCAGGTCCAGGGCTCCGGCCGCGTGCAGCTGACGGACGGCCCGGATGCCGGCAAGACCATCCGCGTCGCCTACGCCGACCACAACGGCCAGCCCTACGTGTCCATCGGCCGCTGGCTGATCGACCGCGGCGAACTTACCGCCGACCAGGCGTCGATGCAGAACATCCGGGCGTGGGCGCAGCGCAATCCCAAGCGCGTGCCTGAAATGCTCAACGCCAACCCGGCGGTGGTGTTCTTCCGCGAAGAGGCAGTGATCGATCCCGAGCAAGGCCCCAAGGGCGCGTACGCCATTCCGCTGGCGCCGCGGCGCTCGGTGGCAGTGGACGCCACCTTCGTGCCGCTGGGCACGCCGCTCTTTCTGTCCACCACCTATCCCGCGTCGGACCGGCCCCTGCAGCGCCTGGTGTTCGCGCAGGACACCGGCACCGCCATCCGCGGCGCGGCGCGCGCCGACTTCTACTGGGGTTACGGCGAAGAAGCCGGGCAGCAGGCCGGCCGCATGAAGCAACGCGGCCAGATGTGGCTGCTGTGGCCCAAACAGGCCGGGGAGCCCTCCGCACGATGAGCCATCAGATCGTAGTTTGCGGGGCCGGCATCGTCGGCCTGTCCACCGCCCTGGCGCTGGCCCGCCGCGGCCAGCGCGTGGCCGTGCTGGCGCCGCGCGCCGCCGTGCCGCCGGCCGATCCCAACCACTATCACCCGCGCGTCTACGCCATCTCGCCCGCCAGCCAGCGCTTTCTGGCCGACATCGGCGTGTGGGACGCCATGCCCGCGTCCCGCCTGATGCCCGTGCAGGCCATGGAGATCCACGGCGACGCGGACGGCCAGGTGAACCTGAACGCCTGGCAGGCGGCGCTGCCGCAGCTGGCCTGGATCGTCGAATCCGGCGAGATCGAGCGCGTCCTGATCCAGGCCGTGCGCATGTTCGGCATCGCCTGGCTGGAAGACCGCTGCACCGGCTACCAGGATGGCGCGGTCCAGACTGAGAGCGGCGCACGCATTCAGGCCGAGCTCTTCGTCGGCGCCGACGGGGCGGCCTCGCCGCTGCGCGAGGCGGCCGGGCTGAAGCACGAAGCCCAGTCCTACAACGACACCGGACTCGTCGTGCATCTGGACGCCGAACTGCCGCACCAGGGCACCGCGTTCCAATGGTTCCGCGACGACGGCGTGCTGGCCCTGCTGCCGTTGCCCGATACCGCGGACGGTCCGCAGGTGTCCATGGTCTGGTCCATGCGCAGCGAATTGGCGCAGCAATTACTGGAACTGCCGCAGGAAGCGCAAACCGCCCGCCTGGAAGCCTTGCTGGCCGAGGCCGCCGAAGGGCGGCTCGGCCGCCTGAAAGTCCGCAGCAAGCTGCACGGTTTTCCGCTGACGCTGGAGCGCGCCCAGATGGTCGCGCCCGGCATCGCACTGGCCGGAGACGCGGCGCACCGCCTGCACCCGCTGGCGGGGCAGGGCCTGAACCTGGGGCTGGGCGACGTCGAGGCGCTGGCCCGCATCGTCGCCGGACGTGAACCCTACCGCCAGGCCGGCGACCTGCGCGTGCTGCACCGCTACCAGCGGGCGCGCGCCGAGCCGGTACTGGCCATGCGGCTGGCCACGGACGGGTTGCACAAGCTCTTCGGATCAAAGGCGACGCCGCTTGTCTGGCTGCGCAACGCCGGCATGCATTGGGTCGAGCGCGCGCCGCTGATCAAGCGCCGCCTGATCGCGGGGGCGTCCGCCAACTAGGCCGGCCAGGCCCGGCGGCGGCGCCGGGCGGAACCTGCGGCGGCCGGCGGCCGTCTGATACGGATACGCACACCCGCCGCCTGCCGCGGCTGTCCCTCCCGGATCGGTTACGCTTTCCGGCAAGACACACGACTGACAAGACCAGGAGTACCGATGAAATTCCGCATTCCCGCCACGTTGGCGGCCTGTTTCCTCGCCGCGGGCATCGGTTTGTCCGCCACGGCCCAAGCGCAGGGCGCAAAGTCCGTTTCCACGCAGTCCGTGGGTCAGGCGGCCAAAGGCGAGAAAAGTGTCTCCACCACCGAACTCGATCCGCAGTCGGCCGCCGTCAAGGAGCGCTTTCAGCAGCGTTTCTCGGGCATGAATGTCACGACCGTGCGCCGCACGCCCTATGGCCTGTTCGAAGTGCAGCTCGGCATGGACCTGATCTACACCGACGAAGGCGTGACGTGGGTCATGGAAGGACCGCTGATCGACGCCGCCACGCGCCGCGACGTCACCCGCGAATCGCAGGAAAAGCTCAGCGCCGTCACCTTCGACCAACTGCCGCTGGATCTGGCGATCAAGCAGGTCAAGGGCGATGGCTCGCGCAAGGTCGCGATCTTTGAAGATCCCAACTGCGGTTACTGCAAGCAGCTGCGCAAGACGCTCGAAGACGTGGACAACCTGACCGTCTACACCTTCCTCTATCCCATCCTGTCGCCCGACTCCAAGGTCAAGGTGCGCAACGTCTGGTGCGCCAAGGACCAGGGCAAGACCTGGGACGACTGGATGCTGCGCGGCAAGACGCCGGCCACCGCCAACTGCGACGTGCCCGAAGACAAGCTGCTGGCGCTTGGCCAGCAACTGATGGTGCGCGGCACGCCGACGCTGTTCTTCGCCGACGGCTCGCGCATCAGCGGCGCGCTGCCGCTGGACCAGCTCAAGGCCCGTTTGAACTGACCGGCGCGCGTCGCGCCGGCCCGGGAAAGGGGGGCGCGGCAAGCGCCATCCCTCCCGGAGACAAGACTTGAAAATCGCAATTCTCGACGATTACCACGACGTAGCCCGGCGCTATGCGGATTGGACCTCGCTGGGCGGCGACGCCGAGGTGCAGATCTTCAACAACTTCATTCCCGACGACCAGGTCGAAACCGCGCTCGCGCCCTTCGACGTGATCGTCGCCATGCGCGAACGCACGCCGTTTCCCGCCGAACGCATCCGCGCGCTGCCCAAGCTGCGGCTTCTGGTCACCACCGGCATGCGCAACAACGCCATCGACATGCAGGCCTGCGCCGAGCAGGGCATCGTCGTGTCCGGCGCGCCCGGCAGCGCCGATGCCAACACCGCCACTGCGGAACTCGCGTGGGCGCACATCCTGGGGCTCTTCAAGCACCTTCCCGCCGAAGACGCCGCCATGCGCCGCGGCATGTGGCAGACCGGCATGCCCGAGCCGCTGGCCGGCAAGCGCCTGGGCGTGGTGGGCCTGGGCAAGCTGGGCGCCGCGGTCGCCAAGGTGGGACTGGCCTTTGGCATGGACGTCGTGGCCTGGAGCCCCAACCTGACCGACGAGCGCGCCCAGGCCGCCGGCGTCACGCGCGTGGACAAGCACGAACTCTTTTCCACGTCCGACGTGGTCAGCCTGCATCTGATCCTGTCCGATCGCAGCCGTCACATCGTCGACGCCACCGCGCTGGCCGCCATGAAGCCCACCGCGTACCTCGTGAACACGTCGCGCGCGGGTCTTGTCGACCAGGAAGCGCTGATGGACGCCCTGGTGAAATTCCGCATCGCCGGCGCCGGCCTGGACGTCTTCCCCGAGGAGCCCCTGTCGCCCACCGATACCGTGCGCGACCTGGACAACGTAATCCTCACGCCGCACCTGGGCTATGTCAGCCGCGAAAACTTCGAGGCGTTCTACCAGAACTGCCTGCAAGCCGTGAAGGCCTGGGCGGCGGGCGCGCCGATCCGCGTGCTGAACGCCTGATTCTGCAGCGCAAGCGCAAGGCTGCAAAAACAAGGGGCTGCAATCGCAGCCCCTTGTTTGTTTGTCCTGCGCCGCATCACCCGCGCGAGAACATCACCTTTTTTTCGATGATCGCGCCCGGCTCCAACGCCGTCGGCGTATCGCCGCACGCTTCGTCTGCCTCTTCCGTGGGGTCGACCGTATCGAACGCCGTGTCGCCGTTGGCGTCCGGCACGCCCGTGGGCTTCAGGCCCACGAAGTCGAACAGGTCCCGGTCCATCAGGTGCGAGGGAACGACGCGCGACAGCGCGTTGAAGACGTTCCACGACCGGCCCGGGTGCTGCTTGTCCCATTCCTTGATCATGCGGCCCACTTCCTTGCGCTTCAGGTTCTCTTGCGAACCGCAAAGATTGCACGGAATGATGGGGAATTGCTTGAGCTCGGCGTAGGCGATCAGGTCGGACTCGACCACGTAGGCCAGCGGGCGGATCACCGTGTGGCGGCCGTCGTCGGACACCAGCTTGGGCGGCATGCCCTTGGCCTTGCCGCCGTAGAACAGGTTCAGGAAGAACGTGGCCAGGATGTCGTCGCGGTGATGGCCCAGCGCGATCTTGGTGGCGCCCAGTTCCGAGGCGACGCGGTACAGGATGCCGCGGCGCAACCGCGAACAGAGCGAGCACATCGTCTTGCCCTCTTCCAGCACGCGCGTGACGATGGAATACGTATCCTGCGTCTCGATGTGGAAGGGAACGCCCAGTTCCTTCAGGTACTGCGGCAGGATGTGATCGGGAAAGCCCGGCTGCTTCTGGTCCAGGTTCACGGCGATCAATTCAAACTTGAACGGCGCGCGCTTCTGGAGCTGCAGCAGGATGTCCAGCATGGCATAGGAGTCCTTGCCGCCGGACAGGCAGACCATCACGCGGTCGCCTTCCTCGATCATGTTGTAGTCGGACAGGGCGCGCGTCGTTTCGCGCGCCAGCCGCTTGGTCAGCTTGTTGCCTTCGTGCCGGGCTTTTTCGTCGGCGGGCGTGCGAAATTGCACGCCGGGGGGAGCGATATCGTTCATGTCAGCGGGTGATCTGGATTTCCACGCCCACCGCCGCGCAGTCGGAGAAGGCCATGGGCTTGCTGATGCGCAGGCGCAGCGCGCGGATTTCCTGGAAGTCGGCAAGCAGGCGCGCCGCGACCTGTTCGGACAGGGTTTCGATCAGGTTCACGTGCGCCTGCGTGCATTCCTCGACGATGGCCTCGCGCAGCCGGCGGTAGTCCAGCACGCTGTGGATATCGTGGTCGTCCACCGAGCGCTGGATGTCGACGTCGAATTCGGCATCGACGTGCAGGGGCTGGGTGGCGCGGCGCTCGTGCTCGAGGATGCCGATGCGGGCGTCGAGCGCAAGCCCGGAAAGAATGATGCGGCGAGTGGGCATGATGAAAACCTGGGTGGAATAGCCCGAATTGTAAGGCGACGGCGGATGGGGTGACGCGCTGGCTACAATCCGGCCATGTCCGGGCGCCCGCGAGGCGCCGGCGCAGTCAATAAGGGGTGAAATGCAACAGATGCACGATTCGGTCATTGTAGGCGGCGGCCCGGCCGGCGCCTCCTGCGCCCTCTGGCTGGCCCGCCTGGGCCTGTCGCCGTTGCTGGTCGAGGCCAGCGCCCGCCTGGGCGGCCTGGGCAATGACAACCCGTTTGCCGACGACTGGATCGCGGTCCTGCCCGGCGTCACCGGCCAGCAGGTCGCGGCCAATATCGACGCCAGCGTGCGCGCCGCCAACGTGCCCCTGCGGCTGGAAACCCGCGTCGCCGGCGTGCGGCCGTGCAAGGGCGGCATCGAGGCCACGCTCTCTGGTCCCGACGGCAAGGAAACCCTGGCCCGCGCCCGCACCCTGGTCGTCGCCTCGGGCGTGCGCGCCAAGGGCCTGCCCGGCCATCCGCCGGGCGCGTCCTGGCCGGGCGTGCTGATCGGCCCTGGCTCGCCCATCGTGGCGCAGGACTATTCGGATTTGTCGGTCGCCGTGCTGGGCGGGGGCGACAACGCCTTTGAAAACTTCGTCTACGTGCGCAACCGCGGCGCGCGAACGGTTCATCTGTATGCCCGCAGCGTGCGTGCCCAGCAGCAGTGGGTCACGCGCGCCGGGTCCGAAGGCGTGCACATCGGCCCCTACCAGGTCGATCCCGCCGCGCGCAGCGTGGACGGCCGCCAGTACGACCTGATCCTGGTCTTCTACGGCTGGGAACCGCAGGCCGCGTTTGCCGACACGCTGCACCTGGCGCGCGACGAGCGCGGCTACATCCGCACCGACTTCGCCACCGCCGAGACCAGCGTGCCGGACATCTACGCCATCGGCGAAGTCGCGCACCGCATGCACCCATGCGTGGTGACCTCGATGGCCGACGGCGTGGTGGCCGCCAAGGCCATCCAGCGGCGCTGGGAGCGCGCGGGGGCGTGAACGGGCGGCGGGCCACGATGCGCTCTTCAGCCCAGGCGAACCCACACCTCCGGATTCCAAAATAGGCATTTGACCGCGCCGCGCCCGGCGGCACCACCGACATCTCGGCGCGCCTCATCGCCGACAAGCTGTCGGCCAGGCTGGGGCAGCAGGTCATCGTGGAGAATCGGGCCGGCGCCGCGATGGACCTGACCGTCGGCGCCATGCAGGTGCTCGTCACCATGGAACACCGCAGCCGCGACGGCACGTGTCCCGCATCTACCCCGACCTCGCCGTCATCGACGTCATGCCCATCGGCCTGCAGGTGCACGCCATGAAGGCGGGCGTCAGCGAAGCCTTCCTGCGCACCGTCACCGGCGCGCCGCTGCACTTCACGCAAGCGCCGCGCACGATCGTCCTGGACGGTGAGGGCGTGCCGCGCTACGCGTAAACGTCGAGCGCCCGGCGCCAGGCAAAGAAGCTACCTTTCACAACCCTGGCCGTCGTATCGGCCGCTGCGCTGTGCCTGGACGTGACCGCCGTCGCCCAACCTTTTAGCGCTGTCGGCGTTAGTCACGTGCTGTCGCTCAGGATACTGCGGCAGATAAATCGGATCGTTTCAAGCATCTGCTAACACCAGATCAATTCGGTTCACTAATAAGACTCCTTTGATTTACACGCAGTATCGGCAGCTTCTAAAAGCGGTAGTGCCACTTGGCACCAAGGGCAACCCGTGCGCGTTTTTTGCCAACTACGACGACTTTGCGTGGCAGCGCATCGTTGCGTCATTACCTCCCGCCGCGAACTACACATGAGCATCAGCAAGACCCTGACCCAGGCCCGGCGNCGCATCGTTGCGTCATTACCTCCCGCCGCGAACTACACATGAGCATCAGCAAGACCCTGACCCAGGCCCGGCGCCAGGCGGCGCCCAATCCCACCGGCTCGTGCAGCGCGTGTGAACGTACCGGCTTACCGATCCTGCCGCTACGGCTTGCCATCATGCCGGTCACAGGCGGACTCAAGCAACATGGCGCACTCAGTCACGAATCCATTCAGACCGCATTGCGTGTATTGCGGCAGGGGTATGTCTATGTGCTGCTGGACAAAGAAATCTGGCATGCCTATCAGGTCACCCCGGAAGGCTATCTGCGCCAGTTCAATCCATTCTCCATGCCACGGGCGGCGCCCGAGCCCCTAGCCAAAGCTTGCCTGGACGCCGGACACGATCTGCGCTCGGCATTCATCAACATCGACACCGCAGCGCACAAGCAGGCCTGGATCGCGTTTTCACAGGACCCTTGGCCGAAGGCGACACTCGATGCCTACCGCACCGGCAAGCACGCTGATGGAAAGGCACTGCCCGCTGATTATCGGGAGCGGTTCAGGGTGATCAATCTGATCACGTTCAAGCAGGATCCGACAGGTGGCGACCAGGCGCTTGCCCTTGAGCACGGTGATGATCTTGCCCAGCATGTCGCCGAGTACGCCATCGGCACGCGCGACTTCGGTAGCGTTCATGACTGGCATCCCCGTCATGCCCGCCTTGAAGCCATGCAGGCGCAATTGCGGTGGCAGGACTCATCCTGCCCGATCCGGTGGGCATGGCCGCAGAGCTCAACAGCCTGCGTCTTTCTGTCAACACGATGCGCCAGCGGTGGCGTGAAGAGCCAACACGGCGGTATGCCTACCTCACCTCGCAGTGCCTGCTCGGAATCAAAGCTTACATCGCCCAGCAGGTAGAGGCTGCACACCCGCCGCCGCCGCCACCTAGCGACTACTGGACGTCCAGCGAATCCGGCGTCCCGCCCGTATTCCACGACCCAGCGCAACAACATGCTGGCATGGTCAATCGCAAGATCAAAGGTCGCATGGCCCGGCTAGAAGATCGTTACTGGGAAACTGGTCCTGCAGGGCGAAAGACTTTTCAGGATGCGTACGACAAGGAAGACGACCGCTTTCAAAAGCAGATCGACGCTTATGCAACCGACTGGGCCGACCTGGTGGGGTGGCAGGACTCATCCTGCCCGATCCGGTGGGCATGGCCGCAGAGCTCAACAGCCTGCGTCTTTCTGTCAACACGATGCGCCAGCGGTGGCGTGAAGCGCCAACACGGCGGTATGCCTACCTCACCTCGCAGTGCCTGCTCGGAATCAAAGCTTACATCGCCCAGCAAGTAGAGGCTGCACAGCCGCCGGCGCCACCACCCAGCGACTACTGGACGTCCAGCGAATCCGGCGTCCCGCCCGTATTCCATGACCCCGCACAACAACGTGCTGGCGTGGTCAATCGCGAGACCGGGCGTCGCATGGCCCGGCTAGAAGATCGTTACTGGGAAACCGGCCCTGCAGGGCGAAAGACTTTTCAGGATGCGTACGACAAGGAAGACGACCGCTTTCAAAAGCAGATCGACGCTTATGCAACCGACTGGGCCGACCTGGTG
>NZ_LMHN01000002.1:0-168917 GCF_001428165.1 Achromobacter sp. Root170 | reverse complement strand
AATAGCCGGCAGATCCGCCAGCTTGGACTTCGGGTTGCGTGGCATAAATGCTCCTTGGACGCATGTTATGCCTTGAACACGAAATTACTGACAAGCCCTCATCGAACGCCATCTCGGAACCCGGCTTGCCGCCATCCATCTGTTTGGCTCTGCGGTCGACGGCGGGTTGCAACCTCACAGCGATATCGACCTGCTCGTCACCGTGACTGAGCCGCCCGACACGGCAACGCTCCATGCTTTGGCGCTGGAACTACTGACGGTCTCCGCACCGCCGGGCCAGTCTCCCAGTTTGCGCGCGCTTGAAGTCACCGTGATGACGCTTCAGCACGCCGTACCTTGGCGTCACCCGGCCCGGCGAGAGCTTCAATTCGGCGAATGGCTGCGCGAGGATTTGCTGGCGGGCATCGTGGAGCCGCCCATGCAAGACCACGACCTCGCCATCGTCCTGACCAAGGTGTTAGGCCACAGCATCCCAGTCGTCGGTCCGCCTGCCGATCAGATCCTTGACGCCGTACCGCGCCAGGATCTGACACGCGCATTGCTGGATACCGTCGCGCAGTGGAGCCAGCCCGAGGACTGGGCGGGTGATGAGTGCAACATCATCCTCGCGCTGGCGCGCATCTGGTACACGGCGGTGTCGGGCGAGATTGCGTCGAAGGCGGATGCGGCGACGTGGTTGCTGGAAAGGATCGACCCACCCTATCGGCCCATCCTCAGCAAGGCGCACGAGATCTACCTTGGACGTGCCACGGACGATCTGGCCGAACGGCACGCAGGGGAAACGGCGGCGTTCATCGCTTACGCGCGCCGCATTGTCGAAGGAACTTGCGCCGCCGATTGAGCGATGCGGATGTAAAAAAGCCGGCATCAGCCGGCTTGGTGCCTTAGCGCGCCATACCGATCTGCAGCACCGACGGGTCGCGCTGCATGTACCGGTTCATGATCTGGCTCAGAATCGGGTTGCCCGCGTTCTCCGCCTTCGGCGCCGTCAGGCTGACCACGGCCGCGCACAGCTTGCCCCCCTGAACGGTGTGCCCCTTCACATCGGCCTGCACCGTCGCCGCCATGGCTTTTTTCCAGGCCACGGCAACCCCATCGACCGCCTGCTGCGCAACTCCGCAATCCGAGTAGGACAGCGAAAGCACCACCGCGGGCACGTCCTTGACCTGCACGTCCGCAATGATGCCGCCAAAGTAAGGCGGAATGCCTTCGTTGCTGGATGCCGCAGCTGCTTGAAGCTTCTGCCTTGCCCCCTCCAAGTCGGCCGGCGATGACATCAACACCTTTGCCGGATCCACCCCTTGCAAGCCAAAGACCGGCGAGATGACAGCCGCCTGTACGATCCGCCCGCCATCCGAAGGTACGGATTCCTTCAGGCCGGTAATGGAAGCCGCCACGATCTCGCTGTCCGCAACGGAAGGCTTGGGCTGAGACAACGCCTTCATTCCCGAGGGCGCCGCTGCCTGCACCAACGCCGCATCCAGCGGCAACACAAACGTCGGCATACCCATCGTGCCCCGCCATGGTTGCTGCCCGGTGGCTTTGGTCAGATCGGGTTTATTGGGCTCGCCGTTTGCCATCAATCCGGCCACATCGCCGTCCACAGGCTTGAAGTCTGCCTGCTTCAGACGATCGGCAAACTTTGCCGCCGATTGTTTGTCCTTCAGCCCCCAATAGGTGACATTGCTGGGCGACTGGCCGAAGCCTGCGAAATAGGACAAATCATTGAGAGGAATATGCGCGCTGTCGGACCATTTATCCAGACCGTAGCCCATGGATTGCAGCGGCGTGATCGCCTGCGCGATGGACAACCGGCGCATCGCATCTGCGGTGGGCCCATCTTTTTCAAGGCCGCGCCACGCCTGCACATCAAGGAAGGATATCTGTATCGCTTCAGGGGCACTCAACACCGCCTGCGGTACTTGCTTCAAGGCCTGTTGCAAGGTTTGCGTGCTGTCCTGTGCTGCCATCGACGTACCGCAAACAGTCATCAAGCCAAGTGCAAGGGCCTTTAAGCGCATCCGATATCTCCTGTGGGGTGTTACCTAAATGAGATCGGGCAGTATATCAATGGTCGGTCACCATTTAAGGAGCGCGCGATGAATGGCTTTGGCGTTCAACAACGCCGCGGCGAATCAGATTATTCCTATTGGCACCCCTTTTCGCGGCACTGTAGCCTCAAGGCCAACATCACCGCCATTCGAACGCGCCGCATGACTAACGATGAAGCCCTCATGATTGCCATGAACACCGTCCTGATCTTCATTGCCTCCTCAAGTGCCAGAAAGAGTGCGCTGTCTTCCAAACCCAACATAAGACGGACTGCGATCAGTGTTTTCCTGGTCTGCTTCGCGACGACGTATCTGGTTGCGTACTACGTACGCCTTCTCCCGTTCGACAGAAGCGTGCTGTCCGCCGCGGTATCGGCGCCCATATTCACCTTGTGCTTCTATGGCTTTCGCTGGGGATGGTCACGGAGCAAGAAATAAGGCGACACCACTAAACGCCGCCCGATGCAAATGCCGAAAGCCCGCGTTTATGCGGGCTTTCGGCGTATTGCTTACTGCTTGATGCCGGTCTGTGCCGGCCGCGGGTTTACTCCCACTCAATCGTCGCCGGCGGCTTGCTCGACACGTCGTACACCACCCGATTGATCCCGCGCACTTCATTGATGATCCGCGACGAAACGCGAGCCAGCAGCGGATGCGGCAGCGGGGCCCAATCAGCGGTCATGAAGTCGAACGTCTGAACCGCACGCAGCGCAACCACGTACTCATACGTGCGGCCATCGCCCATCACGCCCACCGACTTCACCGGCAGGAACACAGCAAACGCCTGCGAGGTCAGCTCATACCAGGTCAGGCCGCTGGCCTCGTCCTTGGTATTACGCAGCTCTTCAATAAAGATCGCGTCAGCACGGCGCAGCAGTTCGGCGTATTCATGCTTGACTTCGCCCAGGATGCGCACGCCCAGGCCCGGGCCGGGGAACGGATGGCGGTAAACCATCTGCGGCGGCAGGCCCAGTGCCACGCCCAGTTCGCGGACTTCGTCCTTGAAGAGTTCGCGCAGGGGTTCAAGCAGTTGCAGGTTCAGCGTGTCCGGCAGGCCGCCCACGTTGTGGTGCGACTTGATGGAGGTGGCCTTGCCCGTCTTGGCGCCGGCGGACTCGATGACGTCGGGGTAGATCGTGCCCTGGGCCAGCCACTTGGCGCTCTTTTGCTTGCCGGCTTGTTCCTGGAAGACTTCGACGAATTCGCGGCCGATGATCTTGCGCTTGGCTTCGGGGTCGGCGACGCCGGCCAGCTTGCCCATGAATTGCGCGGTGGCGTCGACGTGAATGATCTTCACGCCCATGTTTTCGGCGAAGGTCTGCATGACCTGCTTGCCTTCGTCCAGGCGCAAGAGGCCGTGGTCGACGAAGACGCAGGTGAGCTGGTCGCCGATGGCCTTGTGGATCAACGCGGCGGCAACCGAGGAGTCCACGCCGCCGGACAGGCCGAGGATGACTTCGTCGGTGCCGACTTGCTCGCGGATGCGGGCGACGGCCTCCGACACGTAGTCGGGCATGTTCCAGTCGCCCGAGCACTCGCAGATCTCGTTCACGAAGCGGGCCAGCATGGCCTTGCCCTGAACGGTGTGCGTGACTTCGGGGTGGAACTGGACGGCGTAGAAGCGGCGGTCTTCGTCGGCCATGCCGGCGATGGGGCAGGACGGCGTGGATGCCATCAGCTTGAAGCCCGGGGGCAGCTCGGTGACCTTGTCGCCGTGGCTCATCCAGACCTTGAGCACGCCGTGGCCTTCGGGCGTGCTGAAGTCTTCCAGACCTTCCAGCAGCTTGGTGTGGCCGTGGGCGCGGACCTCGGCGTAGCCGAATTCGCGGTGATCGGAGAAGCTGACCACGCCGCCCAGTTGCTGCGCCATGGACTGCATGCCGTAGCAGATGCCCAGCACGGGCACGCCCAGCTCAAACACGGCGTGCGGGACGCGCATGGAGCCCTCTTCGTAGGCCGAAGCGTGGCTGCCGGACAGGATGATGCCCTTCAGACCCTGCGCCATCTGTTCGCGCACGAAGGCGTCGTCGACGTCGCCAGGGTGGACTTCGGAATAGACGCCGGCCTCGCGGACGCGGCGGGCGATCAGCTGCGTGACTTGCGAACCGTAGTCGAGGATAAGAATGCGCTGGTGCATGGAGACTCTACCCGTTGGAAATAAAACCGCACCGGCAGACCCGCTGATCGTTGCGGTTCTGCCGGTGCGTGATGCATGACATTGTAGTTGACTGTGCGGATCAGTCGGCGCGGTAGTTGGGCGCTTCCTTGGTGATCTGCACGTCGTGCACGTGGGACTCGCGAACGCCCGCGGAGGTGATCTCCACGAACTCGGCCTTGGTGCGCATGTCGTCGATGGTGGCGGCGCCGCAGTAGCCCATGGAGGCACGGATGCCGCCGACCAGTTGGTAAATGATGGCGAGCACGCTGCCCTTGTAGGGGACGCGGCCTTCGATGCCTTCGGGGACCAGCTTGTCGGCGTTGTTGGCCGGGTCCTGGAAGTAGCGGTCGGCCGAGCCTTCCGTCATGGCGCCCAGGCTGCCCATGCCGCGGTACGACTTGTACGACCGGCCTTGGAACAGCACGACTTCGCCGGGGGCTTCTTCGGTGCCGGCGAACATGCCGCCCATCATGCACGAGAATGCGCCGGCGGCCAGCGCCTTGGCGACGTCGCCCGAGTAGCGGATGCCGCCGTCGGCGATAAGCGGAACGCCCGTGCCTTCCAGCGCCTTGGCAACTTGCGAGATGGCATGGATTTGCGGCACGCCAACGCCGGCCACGATACGCGTGGTGCAGATGGAGCCAGGGCCGATGCCGACCTTGACGCCGTCGGCGCCGTATTCGACCAGCGCGCGCGCAGCGGCTGCCGTGGCGATGTTGCCGCCGATGACTTCAACCTTGGGGTAGTTCTGCTTGACCCAGCGCACGCCTTCGAGCACGCCCTTGGAGTGGCCGTGCGCGGTGTCGACGATAAGGACGTCGACGCCGGCGGCGACCAGCTTTTCCACGCGTTCCTCGGTGTTGCCGCCCACGCCCACGGCCGCGCCAACGCGCAGCTGGCCTTGGCCGTCCTTGCTGGCCATCGGGTGCTCGGTGTTCTTGACGATGTCCTTGACGGTGGCCAGGCCACGCAGTTCAAAGCCGTCGTTCACGATCAGCACGCGCTCCAGACGGTGCTTGTGCATCAGGGCCTGCGCTTCTTCGAGCGTGGCGCCTTCCTTCATGGTGACCAGGCGTTCCTGCGGCGTCATGATGTTGCGCAGGGGCTGATCCAGGTTTTCTTCGAAGCGCAGATCGCGGTTGGTGACGATGCCGACCAGCTTGCGGCCTTCGACGACCGGCAGGCCCGAGATGCCATGCTGGCGCTGCAACGCAATGGCGTCGCGCACTTTCATCTGGGGGGTGACGGTGACCGGATCGATCACGATGCCGAATTCGTGGCGCTTGACGCGAGCCACTTCACGCGCTTGGGCGTCGGCGGAGAGATTCTTGTGGATGATCCCGATGCCACCCTCTTGCGCCATGGCGATGGCCAAGCGCGATTCGGTGACGGTGTCCATGGCGGCGGACACGAGGGGGATATTCAGGCTGATGTTGCGAGTCAGGCGCGTGGCCAGGGAGGTGTCGCGCGGCAACACCTCGGAATACGCAGGCACCAACAACACATCGTCGAAGGTGAGCGCTTTTTGTACGAGACGCATGGGTAACTCCGGGCGCAAAGCGAGATTATACGCCGCCAGCCTGATTTGACTAGGTGTTAACCATAGGTCGAGAGGGATATTTATGACACCGCAACGACACGACAACCTGAGTGACTTATTTTTACCCGGACTATATTGACAGGGAATTTTGGCGGGGTAATAATCCAATCCATAAATTTACCCGGACAAAAAAATGATTCCTAACCTTTCCGACTCTCATACCGCCTTCGAAGGCCATCGGCTGTTGGCGGCGGGCTCGCTGGCCGACGTGGCGCTGGCGGTCAAGCAGGCGCTGGCCGCGCGCCGTAATGACGCCGTGCTGGTGTTCCAGGATTCGACAGGCAAGCAGGTCGATCTGGACGTAAGCGGAGATGATGCGCAGATCGCTGACCGTTATGCCCGGGCGGACACTGCCGACCCCGTGGTTCAAGACACGCCGCCCGACGAGGCGCCGCGCGGCCGGGGCCGACCGAAACTGGGCGTGGTGCCGCGCGAGGTGACCCTCTTGCCGCGCCATTGGGATTGGCTGGCCGCCCAACCAGGCGGCGCTTCGGTGGCGCTGCGCAAACTGGTGGAGCAGGCCCGCCGCGACAACGAGGCGCAGGACGCGCGACGCCATCGCCAGGAGGCGGCGTACCGCTTCATGGCCAGCGTCGCGGGCAACCTGCCTGGTTTCGAGGAAGCCACGCGCGCGCTCTACGCGAACGATCGCGACGCCTACGCGCGGCATGTGGGGCAATGGCCGCACGACGTGCGGCGCTATGCGATGGCGCTGGCGTGGGACGCTGCCCAAGCGCCGGCCGAAGATGTTTGAATCCGGCCGCGAGCTGCCCGGCGCCAATGGGCGCCCCCGCGCGCGGCAAACTACAGCGCAAGCCGAAGGGGTGCCCCGCAACCATCCCGCCGGATTTATGAGGTATGTTCCCGGAACACCCGACGGATCCCCACGATGCAGTCCGACGAAAACTACTTACTCTACGACGGCGATTGCCCCTTCTGCTCAAACTACGTGCGGATGATGCGGCTACGCAAGGCCGCCGGGCCCATCGCTCTGCTGAACATGCGCGACCATCCCGAGCTGGCCGCGCACCATCGCGCGCAAGGCTACGACCTGAATCAGGGCATGCTCCTGCACCTGGACGGCCGCGATTACTGGGGCGCCGACGCGATCCACCGGCTGGCGTTACTCAGTACCGGCAGCGATGTGTTCAACCGCCTGAACGCCACCATCTTCAGCAACGCCTGCCTGTCCAAGGCGCTATATCCGTTCATGCGCACGGGCCGCAGCCTGACGCTGGCCTTGCTGGGCAAGAAGAAGATGCCTTGATGCGTACGCCGCGCAATCAAGGCAACTCGCGCAACTCGCACACGCTACGCGCCCTAACGCCCACGCCTGCTGGCCGCGGGCCTCGCAGCCGCGCCCTGCTGGCAGGGCGCTTGCCCGCCCCGCCGTTTTATCCAATCAGTCCGGAACTGACCTGATGATCTACCTTATTGGCGCCCTGCTTCTCGCATGCACGCTGGCCGCGGCCGTCTATCGCCGCCTGCAGCGCCGGCCCGCGGACTCGGGCCGCGCCATGTCCCGCGACATGCTGGCGGGCGCGGCAATCTTTGCATTTATGGGGCCGGCCGTCGGCATGCTGGTCATGGCCGTCGTCATATCCATCGGTGCGCAGGATCCGGAGCTGCTCTTGTTCGGTCTCTATGGGCTGCCGTGGGCCTATCTTTTCGGCGGCATCCCGGCGCTGCTTTGCGGGATGACCGCGGGCGCGCTCAAGCCTGCCGCGCCGTCCTGGCTGGCAATCCTGCGCATGGGTCTGATCGGCGCGGCGTATGCCTTCGTCTTCCTGCTGACGTTCGGCACGCGCGACCGGTCCCTTGCGGCCCTGGGGTTCCCGTTATTCATGGGCGCCCTGCCCGCTGCGGTGGCCGGCCTGTTGTGCGCGCGGGTGCTCTACGGCAAGCCGGTGGCTATTCGCTAGCCCAGTTCAGGTCCGGCGACGCGGTTCCATGCGCATGAAAGTGCAATAGCGCCGACGCCGCCAACGAGCGGTCCACGCATTGGAACTGCGGATAGCTGCCTGATTGCCCGCCCGCCACCAGATCCTGGTCATGGTCTTCGGATCTGGTGGGATCGATCAGCGTGTGTATACGCGCGTCCCCATCCGAAGAGATGAACACGACGTAGGCGCCGTCGCCGCCGCCGATCGACATGACCGTGTCGTCGTCGATCACGAAGGCGGTCGAGCTGAAGACCTCGCCATCCAGCCTGTCCAGTGCGGCGAGCAGGTCGCCCTCGGTGGGAGTGTGATGCGCGCGGGTCTGTACCTGGTCGCCCTGGCGCATGTCTTCGAGAATTCTGACGATCTGCACGGTGCTCCTGCCGCCCGTTGGCGGCGCGGTGAGGGTTGTCGCTTTCAAGCGAGGGATCACGGCAGATACTACATCGGCCGTGATCCGCACTGCCCTGCCCGCGCGAAGACTAGGGCGTCAATGCGCGCACGAAGAAGAATCGCAGCATCTCGGCCGTGGCGTCCGGACCGGACCGATCCGTGTAGGACCCTTGCTCCGATCCGCCCGCCCAGGCATGTCCGGCGCCGTGAACATCCCAACGTTCGGCGACGATGTCACCCGCGGCGTCGCGGTACAGATGCCGGGTGCTGTGCCGCTTATTGGCGGCGCCAGGAACGCGCACGGTTTCAACGCGCGCGCCGGGCCCCACGCTGGCCGCGATCACGTTGTCGGCATTGCCGGGGTGCACGGTGGCATCGCGGTCGCCGTGAAAGACGATGACCGGCACGCCGGCATTGGCCGGCGCGGCCGTTTTCAGGCCCACGCCCTTCATGGCCGACAGCGCCGACGGAAGATCCGACGCCACGCCAGCAGCCAGCCCCGAATGCACGCCTGCCGCCGCATACAGGTCGGGATAGGCGCCGGCCAGGATCGCGGCCATGGCCCCGCCCGCCGACAGTCCGGCGACATACACGCGCGCCGGATCGATGTTGTGGGTGGCCATGACCTCGCGCGTCATGCCCGCCAGGATGGCGGGTTCCCCGCGCCCTTGCTGCTGGTGGTTGTGTTTGAACCAGTTCCAGCACTTCTGGGGATTGGCATCGCGCGCTTGCACGGGATACAGCACGTAGAAACCCTGTTCGCGGGCGGCGTCGTTCATGGCGGTGCCCGCCGCGAAATCGTCGGCGTCCTGGGTGCAGCCGTGCAGCATGACAACCAGGGGACGCGGCGCGCCCTCCGGGTTGGGCGGCACATACAGCTTGTAGCCGCGCTGTCCGGACGCATTGCGAAATGATCCCGACGTGAACGTATCGCCCGAGACAGCGGCGGTTTGCGTGGGCGGGACGGCTTCGTCGAACGCGGGCCGGGCCGCACCAGAGGCCCGGCCGGAATAGGGAACCTCCCAGGCCTCAACGTCGATGACGTCCGTATCGTCGTTTCTCGGTGCGGCAGCGGCCGGCAAGCCGCGCAGCGCGGCCTGGATCGCGGCGGTGGCAGCCGTCAGATCGCCGGCTTGCGTGAGCTGGGTGGCGCGGTTCATGAGGTGCTGGAATTCAGGGTGCATTGAGTGACCTTTTTGCGGCGTGGACGATCAGCGGATGCGCTGACGCAAGGCGGCTTTGACGGCGGGGCTGGCATGCAGCGCCCCCAATACCGTTAGAGATTCGATCGTGGCAAGCGCGAGCTCGGGCGTGACATCGGAGGCGATGGTCGCCAGGCCCAGCACCCGTATCTGAAGCATTTCGCCCGCGGCTTGAACCGCCAGCAGCTCCTGGGCGGTGTAGTGCTGGATGCCAAGCACCAGCGTTTTACGGCTGACGGCCTGACGCACCGCGTCGCCATGGGTGGCAAGCTGATTGCGGATCGCCGTCCGGATCAGGTCCGTACGGTTTGCATAAAACCCTTCCTGGACGAGCAGATCGATCTGGCCAAGGTCGACATAACCCAGATTGATCGTGATCTTCTCGTCCGCAGGTTTGGGGGTGGAGGCGAGTTGTGAGGTGCGAGGCGGCATGGATCGAATCATAAACCATCCACTTGGATGGTCTATGGATGTTTCAACTTGATATATCCGCGCCAGCCCGGTTGATGCTGGCAAGGCGCGCGCCGCTCCGCTACTGTGGTCTTGAACCCCAGGGGATTCCTATGCCGCGACGGCTTGTTTCGGGCTTGCTCATGTCTGCTGCGTGCGCCACCGCGGCCAGCGCACAGCCGGCCCCGCCCGATCTGCATGGCGCCCTGATCGTCTCGTCAACGTATCGCTACTACGCGTCGATCCTGTACGGCTCCGCCGCAGCGGCGCGCAGCGGCGCGCTCGCCGCTTGCCGCGAAGACGAGCCCCACGCCACCTGCGCGGTGTATGCCAGCTTCAAGAACCAATGCGTGGCGGTGGCTGCGAACGGCGCGCAGCACGTCGTCGCCATTGGCGAGCATGCGTGGGACGGGCAGCGGACCGGGGATTACGTTCTGGGCCTGTGCCGCGACAAGACGGGATCCGAATGCAGGCTGGTGCTGACCGCGTGCTCGACCCAGGCGCAGCAGTTGCAGGATCAAGGCGCCCGCGCGGAGGCGATGCAGCAGGACTTCCAGGCCCCGTACGCCGGCCCCCTTGACCAATGAACTACAGTCGGTCCCATCAACGTTCACCCAAAAGGAACACATCATGGAAAATCCGTTCGGCGATGCCGACGAGCCGGCCGGCGACCACAGGCAGTATCTGATCCTGATCGCGGCATCCAAAGACAACGCCGCGCTGGCGCAGAAGATCCTGGAAAACATCAAGACCCATGTGGATGAACGCGCCGCGCCGTTGTGGATCGATGCGAAGGGAATCGGCGTGCTGGTGACGACGGAACTGGTCGCCTCCGAAATCTGGCGCGAGATGTTCCAGAAGGCGCCGGGGCAGGATTACGGTGACACCCGCAACCTGCTGATCCTGGAAATCGGCAAGGACTGGGCCGCCCGCCGGGACGACAAGATCGAACACTGGCTGGCCAGCCACGTCGGCGCGCCGCTGCCTGCGCCGAACCGCGCGAAGCGCCGATAGCAACCAGACAAGCCCCCGCCCGTCAGCCGCCGCGGACGGGTTGCGGGGTATCCAGTTTTGCCACGCGCTGCAGGAACGCATCCAGCGCCGGGTTGTCGTGTTGCGCGTGCCACGCCAGGTACATGTCCGCATACAGATTGCGCTGGTCGATGGGCCGGAACACCACGCCTTCAAAGCGCAGTTCCCGCGCCGAATCCGGCACGATGCCCACGCCCAGTCCCGCGCGCACCAGCGCCAGCAGCGTATGCGTCTGCCCGGCGCGCTGCACGTACTGCGGCTGCACGTCCGCCAGCCCGAAGGCGCCCACGATGCGGTCATAGAAATACTTTCCTTCCCGCGGCGAATACAGCACGAATGGCTGGCCTTGAAGCAATTTCAGGGGCACGGTCGCGTGTTCGCACAACGGCGAATCGGCAGGCAGCGCCAGGACCAGCGGTTCGCGTTCGACCAGGCGCGATTCAATGCCGGCCTGCTGCGGCACGCTGCGCGCCAGGATGGCGTCCAGCTCGTGGGCCAGCAGCAGACGGGCCAGTTCGGTGGTGACGGTTTCTCGAAGCTGGATCTCCACGCCCGCCAGCAGCTTGCGCGCCTGCACGATGAGCGACGGCATCAGGCGGTACGACGCCACGGCAGTAAAGCCCAGCGTAATGTGGCCGGCCTCGCCACCCGATGTGCGGCGCGCGGTGGCGGCGGCCTGCGCTGAAAACTCCAGCAGGTGGCGAGCATCGCGCAGAAAGCGCCGGCCCGCGGCGCTTAGCACCACTTGACGACTGTTGCGCTCGAACAGCGTGACGCCCAGATCCTGCTCCAGCAACTGGATCTGGCGCGACAGCGGCGGCTGCGTCATGCACAGCCGTTCGGCGGCGCGGCCGAAATGCAGTTCCTCGGCAACCGCAATGAAGCATTCGAGCTGGCGGAATTCCATCGATTCAATCCTTGAATTGATTGATGCTATTTATAGCTCGAACGGATATCCATGGACAGGCCTCCCTATACTCGCCTGCAGGGCCGCGAATCCGGTCCGCCAAGCATCAGGAGCCTTACCCGCAGCACCATTTTTTGCGGCCTCGCCGCCATCAACGCCATAAAAGAGAAAATCCATGGAGACAAAGAACCCCGCCCGGATTCGCGTCCGGCTCCTCGCCGCGGCGCTGGCCCTGGCCGCCACCGCGGCCGTGCCCCACGCCGCCAGCGCCGCCGGCTATCCGGAACGCCCGATCAATCTCATCGTTCCCTTCTCGCCCGGCGGCGGCACCGACATCTCGGCGCGGTTGCTGGCCGCGGCCCTGGGTGAAAAATTCTCGTCGTCGGTGGTGGTGGACAACCGGCCGGGCGCGGGCGGCCAGATCGCCGCCGACCTGGTGGCCCGTTCGCAGCCCGACGGCTACACGCTGCTGTTCGCGAATTCGGGCATGCTGGCGATCAACCCCTGGATCTACAAGCTGCATTCCGACCCGGTGAAGGCGTTTGCGCCCGTATCGCTGTTTTCGGACCTGCCGTTTGTGCTGGTGGTGCCCGCCAGCCTGCCGGCCAAGAACGTCGCGGAACTGGTCACGCTGACCAAGTCCCAGCCGGGCAAGCACACGTTTGCCAGCTCGGGCACGGGCGGCGCGCCCCATCTGTCCGGCGAAATCTTCCAACAAGCCACGGGCGTGGATCTGGTGCACGTGCCCTACAAGGGCGGCGGCCCGGCCATGACCGACCTGATGGCCGGCCGCGTCGACATGCTGTTCGCGTCGGTTCTGGAGACCATGCCGTACGTGACGGCCGGCAAGCTGCGGGCGCTGGCCGTCACGGGCGCGACGCGCTCGCCCGCCATGCCGGACGTGCCCACCATCGACGAAGCTGGCGTGAAGAACGCGCAAAGCGGCTCGTGGACGGCGGTGCTGGCGCCTGCCGGCACGCCGCAGGCCGTGATCGACAAGCTTTCCGAGGCCATCCGCGCCGTCGCTGCCGATCCGGCCGTCAAGGCCAAGCTGGAATCGCAGGGCGCCGTGGCGCACGGCTCGACGCCAAAGGAACTGCAGGATCTGGCCGCCAGCGAGCGCGAACGCTATGGGCAGATAATCAAGTCCCGCAACATCCAGACCAACTGATTCCGGTCCCGGCCCGCTTCGGCGGGCCTTTTCCTCTAATTAGATAAGCCGTATCCATGACTGCATCCCTTCCCGCTTCCGCCGCCGATCTGCTGATGGTCGGTCCCCTGCTGCCCGAACTGGTGGCCGACCTGGAATCGCGCTACCGCGTCCATCGCCTCTGGGAGGCCCAGGACAAGGCGGCGCTGCTGCGTGAGCACGGCGCCGCCATCCGCGGCATCGCAACCAGCGGCCGGTTTGGTGCAACGAAGGAACTGATCGACGCCATGCCCGCGCTGGAAGGCATCTTCAGCTTTGGCGTGGGTTACGACACCATCGACATCGCGGCCGCCAAGGCACGCAACGTCGTCGTCACCAACACGCCCGGCGTGCTGGACGCCTGCGTGGCCGACACCGCGTTGGCCCTGATGCTGGCCGTCTCGCGCCGTATCGCCGAAGCGGACCGCTTCGTGCGCGCGGGCCGCTGGCCCACCGAAGGATTCGGCCTGGGTTCGCGCATGACCGGCAAGCGCTGCGGCATCGTCGGCCTGGGCAACATCGGCCTTCAGATCGCGCGTCGCGCGCAGGCCTTCGACATGGAAATTCTTTACACCAACCGCAAGCCGCGCCCCGACGCGCCCGAGTCGTTTCGCTATTGCCCGACCATCGTGGACCTGGCCTCGCAATGCGATTACCTGGTGCTGGCCGTGCCGGGCGGCAGCGCCACCCGGCACATGGTGAATGCGCAGGTGCTGGATGCGCTGGGCGCCGACGGCTGGCTGATCAACATTGCGCGCGGCACGGTGGTCGACGAGGCCGCGTTGGTGGCGGCGCTGCAGGATAAGCGCATCGCCGGCGCGGGGCTGGACGTGTTCGAACATGAGCCCGCCACGCCCCCGGAATTGAACGCCATGGATAACGTGGTGATGCTGCCGCACATCGCCAGCGGCACCCACGAAACGCGTCGCGCGATGGCGGATCTGATGCGCGCGAATCTGGATTCGTGGTTCCGCGAAGGCCGGGTGCATACGCGGGTGGTGTGAACGCAGCGCGACCTGCGCTACCTCCCCGTGGCCCGTTCTGGGCGCAGTTGGGAAAACACCCACTCGCTCCTTCGACGCTGGCGGACTATACTGGATATATAAACAGTATTTTCCGCCATGCCGTTCAAAGCCCCGCTCTCCCACGCCGACCTGCGCTTCATCCGCGAGCGTCAGCCCTGGAATCCCGATGTGATCGCCCTGCTCTGGGAGGTCAAGCGTCTGCGCTCGATTCTTTTGCGCGCGTACCAGTTGTCCGGCGATTTCAAGCGTCCGGCCGGCATCACCGGCGAGCTCTACGACGATTTCATGCGGGACCTGCACCACGAACCCTGTGTGCTCGAACGCGACGACATGAAGGACGCCCTCATGGAACCCGCCAACAGATTGCGCAAGGGGATGGCGCCCAGATAGGACTGGAGCGCGGGCGGGCACGAGAGTATCGTCAAGACGCATCCCTGATCCAGGAACGGAGGCGCCCATGACTGAAAAACCCGAAATAGACATCGAGGCCGGCGCGTCCCAGATGGGTAACCTGGTGCAATTCCTGCTGTGGATCGCCGCCCGGCCGCGCACGTATGCCGAGACGATGGAGGCCTGGCGCACCAATTGCCCCCGGCTGTCGGCTTGGGAAGACGCCACGGCGAATGGCCTGATCGACATGTCGCCGGGCGAAAGCTCGGTGCGCGGGGAAGCGGTGGTGGTGCTGACGGAAAAGGGGCGCGCCGTCCTGGCGGGCGCAGCCGGCCGCACTGAAAGCGGATCTGATTCAGCGCATTCCTGACGTCTACGCCGGCCGTAGTCTGGCAGCGCGCCGGCTTGGAGCTGCCGCGCAAAGGCAGGCATAATTGCCGCCCTCTCATTGTCCCCAATTCGGTACGCCCAAGTCGGCCAGAGGCCCCCGGCACATAAGGATCTCCATGCACTTGCTCAACCGCGCCATCTTCGCCTGCGCCCTGCTCGGCGCGGCGTCCTCCGTTTGGGCAGCCGAGATTGACAAGGCCAACTGCACCTACAAGGGCATCCCCCTGTACGGCAAAGTGAAGATCGTCAAATCGTTTCCTGACATCGAAGTCAAAGTGGCCACCGCATTCCCCGATTTGCTGGTAGAGAAAGTCAGCTCATTCCCCGACCGCTGCGGCAGATGGCAAATCGTCGACAACTTCCCGGATTTCACGATCAGATTGGTCGATTCGTTTGGCGACTTATCGATTAAATGGGTCGACCATTTTCCCGGTCTGCCGTGACATGCCGGGATCGCGCTTCTGGACCAGTGCACCCGCCAGGCGCGCAGCAATAAGCTAAGCAATTGAAATAACGCGAAGTTATCAAATTCCCTAAGGAAAACCCCATTAGGGAATTTGCTTATGCGCTTTTATTATTTGCAAAGCGCATACTCGAGCGGCCAGAATTCGTCCTTGGCATAAATCAAGACCAATGGAACTTCGTCAACTCGAGGCCTTCGCGGCCGTCATGTCCACCGGCAGCGTCACCGCGGCCGGACGGCTGCTGGGACGCTCGCAGCCTGCGATCAGCCGGTTGCTGCAGGAACTGGAGGCCGAAATCGGCTATCCCCTGTTCAACCGCAGCGGTCCGCGCGTGACGCCCACCGAACAGGGCTTCCTGCTTTACGACGACGTCGAACGCGCGCTGTCCAGCCTGCAGCAGATCCGCAGCCGGGCCGACGAAATTGCGCGCGGCCAGGCGCAGCCGCTGTTGATGGCTGCCACTTCCGCCCTTGCCGCTGGCCTGGTGCCGGCCGCCCTCAAACGCATCGAAGACCGGCTTGGGCCCACCCGCGTGCAGTTGCGCAGCGCCTCGCCCGAGCGCGTGGTGCATGCCGTGCTGTCGGGCGCCGCGCAGTTGGGCGCGACCAGCCTGCCGCTGGAGCACCGCGGCCTGACCGTGCACTGGATTGCACAGGCGCCTTGCGTGGCGGCATTGCCCGAAGACGATCCCGCCGCGCGCCACGCCGTGGTGCCGGTATCGGCGCTGGCCGGACGCCGCCTCATCACCATGGCCAACCCCTATCGCCTGCGCCGCCGGCTGGACGCGGCGCTCGCGCACAACGTGCAGGCGCTGGGCACCATCGAAACCAATTCGTCCGTCAACGCCCTGGCCGCGGTCCGCGCGGGCCTGGGCGTATCGGTGCTGGAACCCGTGACCGCCTATGGTTCGCCGATGGCGGGCGTGGCGATCCGTCCCATCGATCTGGACATCCCTTTCTTCTTTGGGGTCATCACCCCGCAGTCGCAAGCGCTGTCGCCCGCCTGCCGGGCGATGGCCGACGCGTTGGCCGAAGCCGCCGCAGACCTGCTGCCCGGCTTTGTGCTGCACGACGCGTCCGAGCATTCGGCGCTGCTGCAGTCGATCTACGGCGATGACACCCCTGTCTTGGAAACACCCGCATCATGAATCTGCCCCTCGCCACCCCGCCGCAAGGCCTGCCCGCCCTGGAGGCGCGCCTTCGGCAAGACCTCTCCTGGCTGGAAATCCCCGCCAAGAACTGGGTGACGCCCCGGCTGGTCGACGGCCAGCAGGTGTTGGATGTGGCGATCATCGGCGGCGGCATGGCCGGCCTGGCCGCAGCAGCGTCTCTGAAGCACCTGGGCATCGATGCGCCGATCTTCGATCAGGCGCCTGAAGGCTACGAAGGCCCGTGGGCCACGACGGCCCGCATGGAAACGCTGCGCTCGCCCAAGCAACTGACCGGTCCCGCGCTTGGCCTGCCCGCACTGACCTTCCGCGCCTGGTTCGAGGCGCAATTCGGCCAGGAGGCCTGGGAAGCCCTGGACAAGATCCCCCGCCTGCAATGGATGGACTATCTGCGCTGGTACCGCCGCGTGCTGAACCTGGACGTGCGCAATGAACACCGCATCCTGTCCGTGCAGCCGCGCGCCGATCAGCTAGTTGAGCTGGACATCCAGTCGCCGGCCGGACGCACGACCGTCCTGGCTCGCCGCGTCGTGCTCGCCACCGGCCGCGACGGCTTGGGCGGTGCATACGTGCCCGACTTTGCAAAGAAGCTGCCGCGCGACCGCTGGGCGCATTCGTCCGACGTGATGGACTACAACACGCTGGCCGGCAAGCGCGTCGGCGTCGTGGGCGCGGGCGCGTCCGCCATGGACAGCGCGGCGACCGCGCTGGAAGCCGGCGCCGCCAGCGTCGACCTGCTGATCCGCCGCAACGACATCCCGCGCATCAACAAGGGCAAGGGCGCGGGCAACCCGGGCCTGACCCACGGCCACCTGACGCTGCCGGACGAATGGAAGTGGAAGATCCGCCACTACATCAACGCCGCGCAAGTGCCGCCCCCGCGCGGCAGCACGCTGCGCGTGTCGCGCCATCCCAATGCGTTCTTCAACCTGGGCTGTGGCGTGCTGGACCTGGCCCTGATCGATGACGAGATCCACGTCACCACGCCCAAGGGCGTGTTCGTGCTGGACTTCCTGATCTTCTCCACGGGCTTTCGCATCGATTGGACCGTGCGGCCGGAGTTCGCGCCGCTGGCACCTCACGTGCGCGCCTGGGGCGACCGCTACACGCCGCCGCCCGGCGAGGAAGACCAGGAACTGCATGACTCGCCCGATCTGGGACCGGTGTTCGAACTGCAGGAGAAGGTCCCCGGCGCCTGCCCGGGCCTGGATCGCGTGCACTGTTTTTCGTACCCCGCCGCGCTGACGCACGGCACGATCTCGGGCGACATCCCCGCCATCAGCGAAGGCGCCAAGCGCCTGGCGCAAGGCATTGCCGGCCTGTTCTACCGCGAAGACGTGGTCACGCACTACGCCAACATGGAAGCGTTCTCGGAGCCCGAAGTGTTCGGTGACGAGTGGACGCCGGCCGCCGCGCCGGCCACGGCTTCGCAGGCGGAGACCGCGCAATGACCGCATGGCTGCTACGCCGCGTGGCGCAGGCCGCGGTGGTCGTGTTCCTGATGACGCTGATCGTCTTCGTGGGCCTGCACGCCATTGGCAACCCCGTGGACATCCTGATCGGCCAGGACGTGGACCAGGTGGACCGCGCGCGCATCATCGCCGAACTGGGGCTGGACAAGCCGCTTTGGCAGCAATACCTGGCCTTCCTGAACGGCGCGCTGCACGGCAACCTGGGCAACAGCTTCGTCTACAACATCCCGGCGATCGAACTGGTGATCCAGCGCCTGCCGGCCACGCTCGAACTGGCCATCACCGCCCTGTCCTTTGCGGTCATCATCGGCCTGCCGCTGGGCCTGTTTGCGGGGCTGTATCCGGACAGCCGCGCGGCCAAGATGATCATGGCGGGCAGCATCGTCGGCTTCTCGTTGCCCACCTTCTGGGTGGCGCTGATGCTCATCATGGCGTTCAGCGTGTCGCTGGGCTGGCTGCCCGCCAGCGGCCGCGGCCAGACGGTGGAGTTCCTGGGCTTTCAGTGGTCGTGGCTCACGGCCGACGGCTGGCGCCACCTGATCCTGCCGGCGCTGAACCTGTCGCTCTTCAAGATATCCCTGGTGATCCGCCTGACCCGCGCCGGCGTGCGCGACGTGATGCCGCTGGACTTCGTGAAGTTCGCGCGCGCCAAGGGCCTGTCGCCGTTTCGCGTGGTCTGTGTGCACGTGCTGCGCAACACCATGATTCCGCTGGTGACGGTGCTGGGCCTGGAGCTGGGCTCGACCATCGCATTTGCCGTCATCACCGAGAGCATCTTTGCGTGGCCCGGCGCCGGCAAGCTGATCCTGGACAGCCTTAACGCGCTGGACCGCCCCGTGATCGTGGCCTATCTGATCGTGGTGGTGTGCTTGTTCGTGACGCTGAACCTGATCGTCGACATTCTGTACAAAGTGCTGGACCCCCGGGTGCGGCTGGAGGCCACGGCATGAGTTCCGTATCCCAAACCGCGCAGGCGCCCGCCCTGCGCCGCGAGTCGCCGTGGCGCCGCAACCTTGCCGAGTTCATGTCGTCCAAGACGGCCGTGCTGGGCCTGGTTGTCGCCACCCTGCTGATCCTGGCCGCCGTGCTGGCGCCGTGGATCTCGCCGCAGAATCCCTATGACCTGCTGCAGATCGACGTGCTGGATTCGCGCCTGCCGCCGGGTTCCATGAATGGCCTGGACACGTTCCACTACTGGCTGGGCACCGACGGCCAGGGCCGCGACCTGCTGTCGGGCATCCTGTATGGCCTGCGCATCAGCCTGATGGTGGGCGTGGGCTCGGCGTTGATCGCCGGCATCATCGGCACGCTGCTGGGCCTGTTGGCCGCCTACGCCGGCGGCAAGGTCGACGCCTTCATCATGCGCCTCGTGGACCTGATCCTGTCGTTCCCGTCGATCCTGGTCGCGATGATGATCCTGGCCTATCTGGGCAAGGGCGTGGGCAACGTGGTGCTGACGTTGGTGATCCTGGAATGGGCCTACTACGCCCGCACCGCGCGCGGCCAGGCCCTGGTCGAGCGCCGCCGCGAATACGTGGAGGCCGCCCGCTGCCTGGACATTCCCAACTGGCGGATCATGTTGAAGCACATCCTGCCCAACTGCCTGCCGCCGCTGATCGTCATCGGCACGCTGCAGATTGCGCGCGCCATCACGCTGGAAGCCACGCTGAGCTTCCTGGGACTGGGCGTGCCCGTGACCGAACCGTCGCTGGGCCTGCTGATTTCCAACGGCTTCCAATACATGCTGTCCGGCGAATACTGGATCAGCTTCTACCCCGGCATCGCGCTGCTCATCACCATCGTGGCGATCAACCTGGTGGGCGACCGCCTGCGCGACGTGCTGAACCCGAGGACCCACAAATGACCGACCGCTCTGCCTCGGCTGGCGCGCCGGCCACGCTTGAAGTGCGCAACCTGCGCACGCACTTCCACACCCGCGCGGGCGTGCTGCCCGCCGTGGACGACGTCTCTTTCACCTTGCCACGCGGCAAGATCCTGGGCCTGGTCGGCGAATCCGGCTCGGGCAAGTCCGTGACGGGCTTTTCCATCATGGGTCTGGTCGACGCGCCCGGCCGCATCGTGGGCGGCCAGGTCCTGTTCCAGGGCCGCGACCTGACCACGCTGCCCCCGCGCGAACTGCGCCGCCTGCAGGGCAACCGCATCGCCATGATCTTCCAGGATCCGATGATGACGCTGAACCCCGTGCTGCGGGTGGACGTGCAGATGATCGAGACGGTGCGCGCGCATAACAAGATGAGCAGCGCCCAGGCCCGCATCCTGGCACGCGACACGCTGGGCATGATGGGCATTCCCAGCCCCGAGGAACGCCTGCTCGCCTATCCGCACCAACTGTCGGGCGGCATGCGCCAGCGCGTGGCGATTGCCATTGCCATGCTGCACCGGCCGGACCTCATCATTGCCGACGAACCGACCACCGCGCTGGACGTCACCATCCAGGCGCAGATCCTGTCCGAAGTGCAGAAGCTGGCTCAGCAGCACGGCACCAGCCTTATCTGGATCACCCACGACCTGTCGGTGGTGGCGGGCCTTGCCGACGAAGTGGCCGTCATGTATGCCGGGCGCATCGTCGAACACGGCAAGGTCGACGACGTGCTGGACCGTCCGCAGCACCCCTACACCGTGGGCCTGATCGACAGCCTGCCCAGCAACAATGCGCGCGGCCAGCGCCTGCGCCAGATTCCCGGCATGACGCCGAACCTGCTGCACCTGCCGGCCGGCTGTGCCTTCTCGGCGCGCTGCTCGCGCGCCACCGCCGCCTGCGGCCAGCAACCCGGCATCACCGAAGCCTTACCCCAACACAACGTGCGCTGCTTTCATCCTTCCATTCAGATCCACCGCGAGGTGGCGGCATGAGCGCCACTTTCGCTGCCAACGCCCCCGCGCCGCTGATCGACCTGCGTCAGGTCAGCAAGCGCTTTGGCGAACGCAAGGTCGGCGCCGCCGGCCGCGCCATGCAGTCGCTGGGCCTGTCCAAGCCGCCCGCCATCACGCGCGCCGTGGACCACGTCGATCTGATCGTGAATCCCGGCGAGGTGGTCGGCCTGGTCGGTGAATCCGGCTGCGGCAAGTCCACGCTGGGCCGCATCGCGGCGGGCCTGCTCACGCCCTCGGGCGGCGAGGTCCGCATCAATGGCGTGCGCCCCGCCGACATGAATCCGGCCCAGGCCCACGCCGCGCGCCTGAAAGTGCAGATGATCTTCCAGGATCCCTACGCCAGTCTCAACCCGCGCCTGCGCGTGGACGAGATCGTGGGCGAGGCCGCCCGCATCCACGGCCTGGTCGGCAACGGCGACTTCGACGACTACGTCAGCGCGCAACTGGAACGCGCGGGCCTGGACCCGTCGCTGCGCCAGCGCTACCCGCACCAGTTCAGCGGCGGCCAGCGCCAGCGCATCGGCATCGCCCGCGCGCTGGCGGTGCAGCCGTCCATGCTGGTCTGCGACGAAGCCGTGGCCGCGCTGGACGTCTCGATCCAGGCGCAGATCCTGAACCTGTTCATGGACCTGCGCGAAGAACTGAACCTGACGTATCTGTTCATCAGCCATGACCTGGGCGTGGTCGAACACCTGTCCGATCGCGTGGTCATCATGTACCTGGGCCGAGTCGTGGAAACGGCGACGGTGGAAGAAGTCTTCCGGCGTCCCAACCACCCTTACACGCAAGCCCTGCTGGCCGAAATCCCCAGCCTGAAATCGCGCCACAAGACGTTCACCGCGATCAAGGGAGAGATTCCCAGCCCGCTCAATCCGCCCACCGGCTGCCATTTCCATCCGCGATGTCCGCACGCGATGCCGCGCTGCAAGACCGAGGTTCCCACGTTGAAGGGAATCGCCATCAACCACCTGAGCGCCTGTCACCTGAACGACATGGCCTGACGATCACTGGCCGCGGCACGACCGCCGCGGCCGCTGGACCCACACCGTTCCCCCTTCACCAAGGATCCCGGACAATGAAACGCCTGATTCTCTCGACCCTCACCGCCGCCATCCTGGGCGCCTCGGCCGCCGCCTCCGCGGACAACCTGTCGATCGGCTTTGCCGACCCGCTGTCGTCGCTGGACCCGCAGCTGAACAACCACGCCGGCGACCGTTCGGTGGCCCTGCACTTCTGGGACCTCTTGATCGAGAACAAGTGGAACAAGCTGCAGCCGGGCCTGGCCGTGAGCTGGAAGCCGCTGGACAACACCACCTGGGAATTCAAGCTGCGCGAAGGCGTCAAGTGGCAGGACGGCACGCCGTTCACCGCCGACGACCTGATCTACTCCTACACCCGCGCCCGCGGCGTGCCGGGCAGCGTCGCCACCTACGCGGGTTACCTGCGCACCATCGACACGATGACCGCCAAGGATCCGCTGACCCTCATCATCAAGACCAAGGCCCCCAACCCCGACCTGCCGCTGAACCTGGCGTCCATCCACGTCGTCAGCAAGCACGTGGGCGAAAAGTCCTCGACCGAAGACTACAACTCGGGCAAGGCCATGGTCGGCACCGGCCCCTACAAGTTTGTCTCCTACACGCCCGGCGACCGCGTCCTGATGGAACGCAACGACGCCTACTGGGGTGACAAGCAGATCTGGGAAAAGGTCAACTACCGCTACATCAACAACGCCGCCGCCCGCACCGCCGCGCTCTTGGCCGGCGACGTGGACGTGATCGACAAGGTGTCGGTGTCCGATCTGGCCAAGCTGGAGAAGGCCGCCAACATCTCCGTCTACCCGTACGACGGCCTGCGCGTCATGCTGCTGCAACCCAGCTTCAACCCCGCGCCCAACCAGTACATCACCGACAACAACGGCAAGCCGCTGGACAAGAACCCGCTCCTGGACGTGCGCGTGCGCCAGGCGCTGAACCTGGCCATCAACCGCAAGGCCATCGCCGACCGCATCCTGCAAGGCGCCGCCACGGAAGCCAACCAGTGGATGCCCAAGGGTACCTTCGGCTACAACCCCGAGATCAAGGACATCCCCAACGACGTCGCGCAAGCCAAGAAGCTGCTGGCCGAAGCGGGCTTTCCCGACGGCTTCAAGCTGACCATGCACGTGCCCAATGACCGCTACCCGCAAGGCCCGGAAACGGCCCAGGCGGTGGCGCAGTTCTGGACCCGCGTTGGCGTGAAGACCCAGGTGGAAGTCGTGCCGTGGGCCGTGTACTCGGGCCGCGCCAACAAGAACGAATTCGCCGTCAGCATGCTGGCATGGGGCAACGGCACCGGCGAAGCCAGCTACGCGCTGGTCAACATCCTGGCCACCGTCGACGCCAAGAAGGGCCTGGGCGCCTCCAACTGGGGACACTACACGAACCCCAAGGTCGACACAGCGCTGGAGCAATCCACCTCGGAATTCGACGTGGCCAAGCGTGAAGCCATCCTGCGCGACTCCGTCAAGCTCGTGTCCGACGACGTCGGCATCATCCCGCTGTTCCACTACAAGAACATCTGGGCCACCAAGAAGGGTCTGAAGGTTACCCCGATGACCAGCGACCGCACGGCCGCCATGATGGTCACCAAGGTCTCGGACAAGTAAGCCATGGCGCCGACCCTGCACATCAGCCCCGCGGACGCCCTGATCGACGTCCCGCGCCAGATCCGCGTCGAACACGTCGCGCCCGGCGCCACCGTCGAGATCACCGCCCTCACCCGCCGCAACGGCGTGCTCTGGCAAGCCCAGGCCGCCTACACGGCAGGCGAGGACGGCGCCGTCGACCTGACCCGCGACGCGCCCGTCTCGGGCGACTACACCGGCCTGGCCCCGATGGGGCTGATCTGGGCGCAGTCTCCCGATGACGGCAAGAGCCGCGAGTACTTCAACCAGCCGGTGACCGATGCCCTTGTCACCGAGGTGGTGGTCCGCGTCGAAGGCGCCGAGGCGCGCGGCAGCTTCACGCAACGCCTGGCGGCTGACGGCGTCACACGCGTCGAGGTCCGCGAGGAAGGCCTGGTCGGCACCCTGTACCTGCCCGCCGGCAGCGCCCCGGGATCGCATCCCGCCGTCATGATCCTGAACGGGTCCGGCGGCGGCATCAACGAACCGCGCGCCGCCCTGTACGCCTCGCGCGGCTACGCCGCCTTCGCGCTGGCGTACTTCAAGGCGCCCGGCCTGTCGGACTACATTTCCAACACCCCGCTGGAGTACTTCCAGACGGGCCTGCGCTGGTTGCGCAAGACGGTCCAGCCGCTGCACGACTTCGTCGCCATCAGCGGCCAGTCGCGCGGCGGCGAGCTGGTGCTGCTGCTGGGCGCCACCTTCCCGAAGGAAGTGTCGGCCGTCGTCGCCTACGTGCCTGGCGCCGTCGTGCACAGCGGCCAGAACGCCTGCGACCCCAAGATCGGCCGCGAAGGCCCGACCTGGCTGCTGGGCGGCAAGCCCATCCCCCACGTCTGGGAAAACAACCGCACGGCCACCTGGGCCCCGTTCGATGAAGGCCCCGCGCCCCATCGCCACGAGAAAGCCATCCTGACGGCCTTGCAGGACCCGGACGCCGTGGCGCGCGCGCGCATCCGCGTGGAAGACATCGAAGGCCCGGTCATGCTGCTGTCCGGCACCGACGACGGCTCGTGGCCGTCCAGCCTGTACTCGAAGATGGTGCAGGACAAGCTGACCGACGTGCGGCACCCGTACCCGGTCCAGTGGCTGGACTACGAGAACGGAGGCCACTCGATCCTGTTCCCCTACGTGCCCACCACCCAGCTCGTGTATGCCCACCCCGTGTCGGGCAAGATCAGCACCAGCGGCGGCAACCCCAAGGACAACGCCCGCGCCGACCAGGAATCCTGGGAAGGCGTGAAGACGTTCCTGGACGCGGCGGTAAAGGCCAAGGGCGCGGCGGCTGGCAAGCCGGTAGCGACCGCGAACGATGCCTCGGGCAACGTCCGCTGAACGAAACTTTAGGAGACCTCCTCAATGGCACAACAACCGATCGTCTACGACATCAGCAAAGACATCGTCGACCAGCTCGTGGGCCTGGCGCCCGGCACCCAGACCTTTGACGTGCGCCACAAGCGCGACAAGGTCGCCGCCGCCACGCAAGGCAGCTACGACGCCCTCTTCGACCCCGCCCTGCCCGGCCTGCCGCTGGCCGACCGCCTTCTGGTCGCGCTGTACGCCACGCGCATCACGCCGTCGCCGCTGTTGGCCGCGCACTATCGCGCCCGTGCAGTTGAGGCCGGCGTGCCGGCCGCGGACATCGCCGTCGCCGAATCCGGCAAGCCGGCCGATGCCGCCGACCCCCGCCTGGCCGCCATCCTGGAATTCACCCGCAAGCTGATCGAAAAGCCGGTCGAAGGCGACGAAGCCGCATTGAAGACGCTGCCGGCTGCGGGGGTGTCCACCCCGGCCGTCGTCACGCTGTCGCAACTGATCGCGTTCCTGTCGTATCAGACGCGCCTGGTGGCCGGATTGGTCGCGATGAAAGCGGCTGAGAGCCTGGGGTCTGGCGCTGCTGCCGCCGATGCCACGGCCGTGATCAACCCCGGCAACACCGAACCCGGCGCCGTCATCAAGGCCCATGGCTTCACCAACGAGGTCCTGGAATGGAAGGCGTGGCTTGACGTCGTCAACGTCGACACCGCCACGCCCGAACAGATCGCCGTCCTGGAAGAAAGCCACCCCAAGGCCAAGGTCTCGGACTATTACCTCTTCCTGGTCCACCAGCCCGAAATCCTGCGCCAACGCTCCACGGCCTTCAACGCCATCATGTACGCGCCGGGCGGCCTGTCGCGCGCCGAGCGCGAACTGGGCGCCACCGTGGTGTCGCGCGTGAACGGCTGCGTGTACTGCGCGTCGGTGCACGCGCAGCGGTTCGAGCAACTGGCCAAGCGCAATGACGTGATTGGGCAGGTGTTTGAGAATCCGGTCACGGCTGGCACGACCAAGCGTGAACAGGCGATTGGGAAGTTCTCGATCCAGATTACCGAGGCGCAGGCCGACGTCAACGCGGCCAGCATCCAGGCGCTGAAGGATGTGGGTCTGAATGACGGCGAGATCCTGGATCTGCTGCATTCGGACGCGATCTTTGCGTGGGCGAACCGGTTGATGCTGAATTTGGGTGAGCCGGAGCTTGTAACGGTCTGACGGGCAGCTCTACATTCAGCCGGTGTCTGACACCCGCGTACGCTCGCTTAGGCTCCCTCGCCTGCGCATACGGGTGTCAGACACTCGGAGGGTTAAACTGTCCTTCCTGCACATACACGCGCCCCGCCCCAGCGGGGCGCTTTGCCTTTCCCCATGTCCGAAAAAACCCACGACATCCGCCCCGGCCAGTCGATCGAACTGCTCAAGGCCCTGCACATCCTGACCCGCGACGGCAAGATGAACCAGGACAGCCGCCGCAAATTGAAGCAGGTTTATCACCTGTTCCAGTTCATTGAGCCGCTGCTCAAGGATGTCCAAGACCAACGCGGCGCCGTTACCCTGGCCGACCACGGCGCGGGCAAGTCGTATCTGGGCTTCATCCTGTATGACCTGTTCTTCAAGGATCAGCCCGAGGCGCTGAAGAACGGCTCCCATATCTACGGGATCGAAACCCGCGAAGAACTGGTGAAGTCGTCGGAAGATCTGGCCAAGCGGCTGGGCTTTGGCGGCATGTCGTTCCTGAACCTGTCGGTGGCGGAGTCGATTACCTCGGACAAACTGCCCGCGTCGATAGACGTGGTGACCGCCCTGCACGCCTGCAATACGGCTACCGACGACGCGATTCACTTTGCGTTGGAGAAGAAAGCCAAATACATCGTGGTCGTGCCGTGCTGCCAGGCCGAGGTGGCTTCGGTGCTGCGCAAGAACAAAGCGAAGGCGCTGGCGGATCCGTTGGCTGAGATCTGGCGGCATCCGCTGCACACGCGGGAGTTTGGTAGCCAGATTACGAATGTGCTGCGATGCCTGCAGCTTGAGGCGCACGGATATCAGGTCAGCGTGACCGAACTGGTCGGCTGGGAGCATTCGATGAAGAATGAGCTGATCATCGCGCAATATAAAAACCTGCCGACGCGCAAGCCCGCGCAGCGCTTGACCGAGATGCTGGATCGGATCGGGCTGCAGGAATTGAAGGATCGGTTTTTCTTGCCGCAAGCTGCGTAATACTGAAAAGGACCGCCTGCGGCGATGAATTTTTCCCATTATCTTGATCGGCTACGTGCGGTGTGCGATGCGCATGGCCACGCGCTAGACCTCAACCCAGGTGCGGCGGAATCGGGGCTTGAAGCGGTCGAGGCGGAACTTGGTTTCCCCATCTCTGCGAACGCCAGGCAGGCTTGGCTTCTGGCCAATGGGGCCGAGCGCGATGTGCCGGTATTCATGCGTCCGGGCTATCTGACGGCCTATGATTTTCTGCCGCTGGAAAAGGCGATTGCAGGACGAGCACGGATGGCGGACCGCGCGCCGCGATATGCCGGATATAAGGAACCGGAACCGCGCGATGCGCGCATCAGGGACGGCTGGTTTCACCCGGGCTGGCTCCCCTTCGCCAACTTTGGCGGCGCAACGATGCTGCTGATGGTCGACCACTCCCCGAGCGAATCCGGCACACCGGGGCAGATCATCGCATTCACCCATGACCCGGATCAGATCACGTGGGTGGCGCCAAGCTTCACCGCGCTACTGACGGGATCAATCGCTGAGATCGAAGCCGACCCCGAGGAATTTCTGGGGGATTTTTAAGGCTGGGCTCAGACGCCCCCAGCCCATTCCCACGACCGAAGTAAAATCCGCTCCCCATGCGCTTCTCTGACTTCGACCAACGCCTCGCCGCCCTCGGCGCGCTGCCCGTTCACCGCGGGCGGGTCATGCGCGTCTGGCTGCAAGGACAAGCGCTCGACACCGGCACGCGGCGCCGTAGCGCGGAGCATTTTCTGCCCCTCGCGGTTCGCGATGCCGTGCCCGCGTTGACGGCAGAACTGGACGGCCTTGCGCGCATCCGCTCCGAACATGCCGGCAGCGACGGTTCGCGCTTGCTTGTCGAACTGGCCGACGGGCAGATGGTGGAAAGCGTGCTGTTGCCGCGCGACGGACTGTGCGTGTCAACCCAGGTCGGTTGTGCGGTCGGCTGCCGCTTCTGCATGACCGGCAAGAGCGGCTTGATTCGTCAGGTCACCAGCATGGAAATCCTTGCCCAGGTCGTGCTGGCGCGGCGTCAGCGTGCGGTGAAGAAGGTCGTCTTCATGGGCATGGGTGAACCGGCACACAACCTCGACAACGTGCTGGAAGCCATCGACCTGCTGGGCACCGAAGGCAATATCGGGCACAAGAATCTTGTGTTCTCCACCGTGGGAGACCAGCGCGTGTTCGACGCGCTGCCGCGGCAACGCGTCAAGCCTGCACTGGCGCTGTCGCTGCACACGACCAAAGCCGAGTTGCGAGAGCATCTGCTGCCACGCGCGCCCAGGATTTCGCCGGAAGAACTGATCGAACTTGGCGAGCGATATGCTCGCGGCACCGACTATCCGATCCAGTATCAATGGACGTTGCTCAAGGGCGTCAACGACGGCGACGACGAACTCGATGCGGTCGCGGATTTGCTCAAGGGCAAGTACGGCGTGCTCAACGTCATTCCGTTCAATAGCCTTGAAGGCGATACCTACCAGCGCCCCGATGCCGAGCGCACCCGCGAAATCGTCCGCTATCTGCACAGCCGTGGCGTGCTGACCAAAGTCAGGAATAGCGCGGGGCAGGATGTGGACGGCGGCTGTGGCCAGCTGCGCGCGCGCGCCGTGGGCGCGGAGAAGGTGGTCGAACTGCGCCGCACGCGCGCCGCCAGACCGGCCGCCGCCTAGTCAGCCTTTCGGGCGGGCCTGTCACGCCCGAGCCGATACCTGTCCCCACCTTGCCGCAATCCCGGCCACCGCCTGCCTCATCCGGTCCACGACCTCTCCGAACCTCCCGGCCCCCAACCGCTCCGCCATCGCTGTCACCGTAATCGCCCCCAGCGCTTCCCCTTTAGCCGACATGATCGGCACGGCTACCGCACTGGTCCCTGGCATCAGGCCCACGGGCGCATGTGCCAAGCCCTCGCGGCGCGCCGCATCGACCCGCGCGATCACATCCTCTACCCGCTCGCCCAACACCTCCAACCGCGCCGCATTACTGCGGACCAGCCGCGTGCTTTCGTCTGCGTCCAGGCTGGCCAACAACGCCACCCCGGAGACCCCCACCCCAAGCGGTCTGCGAACACCCACCTCAATCGACAACACCTGTATCGGATGCCTTCCCGTGCGGCGCCCAATGCAGATCGAGTCATGTCCATGCCGGATGCTTAGAAACACGGTATCCCCGACTTGATCCGCAAGCTCCGCCATATAGGGATCGGCCAGCGTCAACAACGGGAACCGCCGCGTTCGCGCCAGCCCGAGCAAGGTGATTTCCTGGCCAATCAAATACCGGCGCGTCTCCGGGTCCTGTTCTACCGCCTCTTCCTGCACCAAGGTCTTGAGCAGCCGATGCACGGTCGGCCGGTTCAGGCCGGACATGCGCTCCAGGTCCACCAAACGCACGCCCCGTTCCTGCCCGCACGCGATCAACCGCAGTAAAGCCAATGCGCGCCGGACGGTCTGGGCGCCGGTCGCGCTTTTATCCTCGGAGCCGCTCATGCGGCCTCCGGTTTCATGACGGACTTTGCCGTTTGGGCGATGCCGCGCTTGGTGATGATTTCGCCCAGCGATGCATAGTTTGGCCCGCCGATGCGGCAGATCGGGCGCAGTGTTGCGGTGTCGATCTTGCCGTCTTGCATCAGGCCCTCGCGGATGTGGAACATCACCACTTCACCCACAAAGAACTCGGCGCCGGTGTTGCCAAACGGCGTGACGCTGTGCAGCCGGCATTCCAGGCTGATGGGCGCGGCGGCCAGGCGGGGGGTGGCGACCACCACGCCGGGGATGACGGGCAGGCCCAGCAAATCGGCTTCGCTGACTTCGGGCGGATGTTCCTGAGCGCTTTCGTGCAAGGGGTCCAGCAGCGTTTCGTCGGCAATGTTCACGACGAAATGACCGTTGTCCATGATGTTGCGGCCGGTGTCTTTGCGCTGGCCGGCCTTTCTGCCGATGTTCACGCCAATCATGGGCGGCTGGTTGGAGACGAAGGTGTAGCAACTGAAGGGGGCCAGGTTGACGACACCGTGGGCGTTGACGCTGCTGATCCAGGCGATCGGCCGGGGCACGATGATGCCGCTCATCAGGCGGTAGGTCTGCTCGGGGTTCAGGTCACTGGCGGGAAAGTGCATGGTCGTCTCGCTCCGTAGTCCGGATATTGAACATCAGTTTAAGGGGCGCGTCCCTGCGGACTTCGTGCGCCGAGCGTCATTTTCCCGTGAAGCAGGGGCCGATCGAAAGGAGCGCCTGACCCAGCGTTCCAAAAGAGTCCAATATCCGGACCTTTTTGAAAAATTGCCGTTGTTCAGCGCGGCGCAAATTCCTAGAGTGTCAACAAACAAACAAAACGCGATGACACGCACAGGAGACTCACCATGAACCGCACCGCGCTCCGCGCCTGCGCCACAGTGGCGCTGACCGTACTTACCTCGATGGCGCACGGCGCCTGGCCCGACAAACCCGTGAAGATCGTTGTGCCCTACCCGCCCGGCGGGAATGTGGATGTGGCGGCACGGCTGATCGCGCCGGGGTTGCAGGCGGCGCTGGGACAGCCGTTCATCGTGGAGAACAAGCCGGGCGCGGGCGGCATGATTGCCGGCGAGCAGGTGGCGCGGTCGGAACCGGATGGCTACACGCTGTTCATGGCGGCCAACGGTCCCCTGCTGTTTTCGCCGCTGATCTTCAAGCGCGACGCCTACAAATGGGACCGGGACTTTGCGCCGATCAGTTCGGTGTCCTATACGCCGCTGGTGTTGCAGGTGCGGCCGGAGCTCAAGGCCAAGAATCTGGAAGAGCTGCTGGCGCTGGCCAAGAAGGAGCCGGGCAAGCTGAACATGGCATCGCCCGGCGCGGGGACGACGAATCACCTGGTGAGCGAACTGCTGCAGTCGCTGACCGGGGCGCGCTGGACGACAGCGCAATACAAGGGCAATGCACCCGCGACGACGGATCTGCTGGGCGGCCAGGTGGATTTCAATTTCGACCAGATTTCGGTGGCGTTGCCTTACGTCAAGGAAGGCCGGTTGCGCGCGCTGGCCGTGACCACGGCCAAGCGCGTGCCATCGATGCCGGACGTGCCAACGTTTGCGGAAGCCGGCGTGCCGGGCATGGAAGCGGCGACCTTCACTGGATTGCTGGCCCCGAAGGGCACGCCGCCCGAGGTGCTGAACAAGCTGAGCGAGGCGCTGACCACGATCCTGGCGCAGCCGACGATCATCCAGCGCTTTGACGATCTGGGCGCACAGGCGCGCGGCAGCTCTCCGGAAGAATTCACGCGCTATCTGGCCGCGGAAGATGCGCGGTGGACGCCGATCATCAAGCGCGCCGGCATCACGGCGAACTGAGCGGCAGCCAGAGCCGACAACTGACCCGACAACTGAGCAGCCAGCCCGGCAGCCCACTGAATCCCGGGGTGCGGCAACGCCGGCCCCCTTCCCCGACACTTCGACTGAGACGGAAAACGCCATGAGCAGACGCAGCATCTATGCCGAAGGCTTCAGCCACAAGAACCCCATTCCCGCCGCCTGCCGGATCGGGCCCATGCTGTACTCCGGCAGCATCCAGGGCACGGACCCCGCGACGGGCGGATATGGCGACTCGCTGGAACGCCAGTGCGAGCTGATGTTCGATCACGTGCGCCGCATCGTGCAGGCAGGCGGCGGTTCGCTGGATCACATCGCCAAGATGACGGTGTGGATGCGAGATCGCAGCCAGCGCGCGGCACTGAACGCGGTGTGGCTGCAAGCCTTTCCGGATGCGCAGAATCGTCCGGCGCGTCACACCATGCAGGCGGACCTGGATGGCGACAAGCTCATCGAGTGCGACTTCGTGGCCGTGATCGAATAAAGGAGCCGGACGATGCCGCAATATCAAGCCTTCAATCCCAACCCGACCGCGCCGGCCTATCGCCTGCCGCCCGGATCGTGCGATAGCCAATTCCACGTGTTCGGCCCCGCCGACCGCTACCCGGTGCGCCCGGGCGCGGCCTATGAGATGCCTAGTGCGACCATCGAGACGGCGCTGGGCCTGCACCGGCTGCTGGGCATCCAGCGCGGCGTGATCGTGCAAGCCACCACGTACGGCGCCGATCACCAGGTGGTGCTGGACGGCCTGGCCGCGGCTGGCCCGTCGTATCGCGGCTGCGCGAATGCCGTGGTGCTGGCGGAATGCGACGACGCCTATATCCAGAAGCTGCACGACGCCGGCGTGCGCGGTGCGCGGTTCACGCGCCAGGGGCTGGGCATCAGCATGGCGCCAAAGGTCTTCGACCGCGCCATCGCACGCATCCGCGAGCTGGGCTGGTACGCGAAGTTCCAGCCCGAACCTGACGGCATGATGGCGCAGGCAGCACAGTTCGAGAACCTGGACATCCCTGTGCTGCTGGACCACATGGGCCGGGCGGACCCGGGCGCGGGCGCCGCCGACCCCACGCGACGCTTGCTGGAGTCGCTGCTCTCGCGCGGTAACTTCTGGGTGATGCTGTCGTTGACGGAGAAGATCTCGCGCACGGGAGAGCCCTGGGACGATGTGATCCCGCTGGCTCAGGCGCTGATCGCCGCGAACCCGGACCGCGTGGTGTGGGGCAGCGACTGGCCGCATCCGGTGTCGGTGAAAGCCACGCCCAACGAAGGCCGGCTGCTCGATCAGTTGGCGCGCTATGCCGGCGATCAGGCCACGCTCAAGAAGATCCTGGTCGACAACCCCGCGCACCTTTTTGGATTCGACGAATGAAACTGCTCAGTTTTACGCATGATGGCCGGGCGCGCTTTGGCGCGCTGCGCGGCCAGGACGAGATCGTAGCGCTGGACGGCCACGGCCACGACAGCTTGCAGGCCGCGCTGGAAGCTGGCGATCTGCCTGCGCTGGCGCGCCTGGCCGAGTCGCTGCCCGCGACGCACCGGCTGGATCAGGTGCGTCTGCTGCCGCCCATCCCCGCCCCCGAGAAGATCATCTGCGTGGGCGTGAACTACGGCAAGCGCAACGAGGAATACCAGGACGGCAGCGCGCCGCCGGCCTATCCCAGCGTATTCCCGCGCTTTCCAGGATCTTTCGTGGGACATGGCGAACCCTTGCTGCGCCCGCCGGAGTCCGAACAGCTGGACTACGAGGGCGAGATCGCCATCGTGATCGGCAAGGCCGGCCGCCGCATTGTCGCGGCAGACGCGTGGAGCCACGTCGCGGGCCTAACGTGCTTGAACGAAGGCACGGTGCGAGATTGGCTCAAGCACGGCAAGTTCAATGTGACCCAGGGCAAGAACTTCGACGCCAGCGGTTCAATGGGACCGTGGCTCGTGACCGCGGATGAGTTCGATCCGGCCGCCCCCCTCACGGTCAGCACGCGCGTGAACGGCGAACTGCGCCAGCAGGACACGACCGAGAACCTGATGTTCCCGTTCGCCGAACTGATCCGCTACATCTCGATCTGGACCACGCTCAAGCCAGGAGACGTGATCTCGACCGGCACGCCGATTGGCGCGGGCGTGCGCTTCACCCCGCCGCGCTTCCTTAAACCCGGCGACGTGGTCGAGGTGGAAGTCGCCGGCATCGGCGTCCTGTCCAATCCCGTGGCCGATGAACCGGCCGTGTCCGCATAAGGAGCCGACATGCTGAATGAAAAAGACCGCGACCGCGCCGCGAGCCTGCTGCTGGAAGCAGAGCGCAGCGGCGTGCCCACCACGCAACTGGACCAGGTCTTTCCGGACATCGAGATCGCGGACGCCTACGCGATCCAGAAGCGCATCATTGACGACAAGCTGGCTGCGGGCGCCAAACTGCGCGGCCACAAAATCGGCCTCACGTCCAAGGCGATGCAAAGCACCGTCGGCATCGACGAACCGGATTACGGACATCTGCTGGACACGATGTTCTATCAGGACGGCGAGACGATCCCGACCGACAAGCTCATCGTGCCGCGCGTCGAGGTGGAGCTGGCGTTCGTACTGGGCAAGCCGCTGCGCGGGCCGGACGTGAGCCTGTTTGACGTACTGGATGCCACGGATTACGTGGTGCCGGCGCTGGAGCTGATCGACGGACGCAGCAAGTATCCGCGCCGTATCGTCGACAACATCGCCGACAACGCCGCATGCGCCGGCATCGTGTTGGGCGGCCGGCCCGTGCGTCCGATGGACGTGGATCTGCGTTGGGTGGGCGCCCTGCTCTTGAAGAACGGCGTGATCGAGGAATCGGGCGTATCCGCCGCGGTCCTGGGGCATCCGGCGCTGGGGATTGCGTGGCTGGCCAACAAGCTGGCCCTGCACGATACGGGCCTGGCTGCGGGGCAGATCGTGCTGGCGGGGTCGTTCACCCGCACGGTCGCAGTCAAGCGGGGCGACACGCTGCATGCCGACTACGGCAAGCTCGGCAGCATTTCGGTGCATTTTTCCTAGGACAAGACGTGGAACTTCCGATCAATACGTTCAAGCGCGCGCTGCGCGAACAGCGTCACCAGACGGGGCTTTGGGTCACGCTTGCCCATCCGAACAGCACCGAACTGGTGGCGGCCAGCGGCTTCGATTGGCTGCTGCTCGACACCGAGCACACGCCGGCGCTGTTGCCCACCGTCATGGCGCAGCTGCAGGCCGCGGCGGCATATGGCAGCCATCCGGTCGTGCGCCCGTCGTGGAACGACAAGGTGCAGATCAAGCAATACCTGGACATTGGCGCGCAGACGCTCTTGCTGCCGTACGTGCAAAATGCGGCGGAAGCCGAAAGCGCCGTGGCCGGCATGCGCTATGCGCCACGCGGCGTGCGCGGCGTAAGCGGCACCATGCGCGCCACGCGTTACGGACGCGTGCCCGACTACATGCGCCGTTGCGAGGAAGAGCTTTGCCTGTTGGTTCAGGCCGAGACCGGCGAAGCCCTGGAAAATCTTGACGCCATCATTGCGGTGGACGGCGTGGACGGTGTGTTCATCGGGCCAGCCGACCTGGCGGCGAGCCTGGGATATCCCGGCGAGCCGCAGCATCCCAACGTGGTGGCGGCCGTTGAACAATCCATCCGCCGGGTGCGGGCGGCGGGCAAGGCGCCGGGCGTGCTGACCACGGATGAGACGTTGGCACGGCGCTACATGGCTGCGGGAAGCCTGTATACGGCGGTGGGCGTGGACGCGGCGATCCTGGCGCGCCACTGCGATCAACTGGCGGCGCGGTTCGCGGCCACCGCGTCTGAATAGGGTCGTTTCAATTTCGCGGGCCTCTGGCGTGCCGCGCGCACGCCAATCGCCTGCCCATCAAGCGCCTGCCCGTCAACCGCCTGCCAATCAATCGCTTCCAATCAATCGCCCGAGCTTCGGCGCAGCCGATCCGTCGACTCCTTGTTCAAGCGCTTCGCTTCGTCTTCCGCGTAGCCTTCCTCGCCTGACTCGTACTGACCTTCGTACATGCAGCTGCTGCGCAGCATTCCGCACTCGCCAACGACCGAGGAACAGCCGGCATTCAACGCAGCAAGAAACAACAAGACACTGCAACGGCCTAACGTTTGAATCGACATATCGCTCCTTGAATGGGTCTGTAGCGCCGGTGGGTCCGGCGCAGCAATGCCGTTCAGCATGGACGAAGAAACGAGGGTCCGCAACACGTTGCGTATCGAATTGTCTCTGGCCGCAGGCAGGTTAACGGCGCGGCGATTCGCCATCAAAGATGCCGATGACTGCAGCCCATCACCTGCCCTGTCAGCTCGCCAATCAACCGCGCCAGGCCTTGCGCGCTTTCCCGGTCCAGCCCTTCACAGCGCACCATTCGAAACCCCATGGCCAGGCTGTAGTGCCAGTCCAGCTCAAGAATTCGGTAGCTGCGTCCGCTCTGTTCGCAGTGCCATTGCGCGGCCGGGTTCTCGTAGGCTTGGCCGATGAAGTCCACATGCGAGTCGGCCGGCATGGGAGAGGCGGGTTCGTTCGATCCCGGGGGGCTGGGTGCGCATAGATTCTCGCCGACCATGACGCGCGGGTTCGCGCCGTCAAACGCCAGCAGCAGGACCGGGAAGTTCCGGGGATCGGCGTCGTAATCGTCCCTGACCACGGCGCTGAGGTAGGGCCGGGCCGCCGGACCGAGACAATACTGGACGCTATGCCAAGCCGCGTCGGCTTCGTCGAAGCTGTCGCGGCTGGCGCTGTAGGGAATGCCGTCGCCTTGCGCGGGCAGGACGTAACCGCCTTCCAGCAGCCGCGCTTGCAGGGCGGGCCAATCCGGCGCCGCCAGATGGAAATCGCGGGGGAAGATAAATTGATGGTGTTCAGACATGACCGGTCATCCAGGCGCTGGGAGGGATGGCGCGAAACCGGATGAGGACCGATTCACGCCAAAGCGACGAAGCCGCAGTATTACAGAAACTGCCCGGCGCCACGGCGTGTTTGTCATCATTTCACCGCCGCGTTTCCCCCGTCGGCAAACAGCGCGGAGCCGGTGACGAAGCTTGCCATCGGGCTGGCCAGGAACAAGGCGGCCGACGCAATTTCTTCTGGCCGCGCAATCCGCTTCATGGCGTGCAATCCCGCCGCCCACTCCTTCTGCGCGGCGTCTCCGGCCATCGCCGTGTCCACACCGCCCGGCATCAGCGCATTTGCCCGGATGCCTTTGCCGCCGTAGTCCGCGGCGATGCCGTTGACCAGCCCCATCAGCCCCGCCTTGGCCGCGCCGTACGCCGCCATGCCGGGCAATCCGGCGCTGGTGCCCACGAAGCTGGACGTGAAGATGATGGCGCCACCACCTCGGGCCAGCATGGCGGGGATCTGATGGGCGCTGCCCAGAAAGGCAGCGGTGAGATTCACGGCGATCGTGGCTTGCCAATCGGCAAAGCTGATGTCGGCCAGCGGGCCGATCGGGCCGGTGGCGCCGGCGTTGTTGAAGGCGATGTCCAGGCCGCCGAAGGCGTCATTCGCCTCGGCAATCAACCGCGCGTGCGTGTCGGGCTGGCTGGCGTCGCCCGCGACGGTACGCACCCGCCCGCCCCGGTCGCGGATGCTGGCGGCCACGGCGTCCAGGGCCGCCTCGCCTCGGGCATTGAGCACGACGTCGGCACCTTCGGCACTGAATAGCAATGCGGCGGCGCGGCCGATGCCGGACGATGCGCCGGTGATTAGGGCGACCTTTCCTTGCAAGAGGGGCATGATGTTTGTCCTGAGTGAATAGCGTGCCGCCATTGTCGGAACCGTGCGCCGCAGCGGCTATCCGGTTCTTGCGCTCTCCTGTTTGCAGGTGGGTGCGCGCGCCCTGAAAAAGGCGCACAATAATCCGCGTTGCCCGCCTGAGATCGCACCCCCCTGCCGGGCCCAACACCGCATGTTGAATTCCCGGCTTTCGACAGGCCGAACGAAAGGAGCGACCTCATGCGCGCTTTCGTACAGAAGCCCAAAGCGGCTTTTCACCCCGCACCGGCCGAACGGCGCGCACGAACCGCAGCGGCGCATCCCCCCGATGCCCGCCTTGCCATGTCACGGTCAGGCGATGCATCGGAGCAGGAAGCGCAGCGGGCGTCCGAACAGGTGATGCGCTTCCCACGGCTCGACCCCGCGCAGGGCTTTTCGCCGATCCCCCTGCACCCCGTCGACGCGCGCAACGCGGCATCGATGACCGACCCGTTGCCGCTTGCCAACGTGCTGGCGGCCGGCGGCCATCCCCTCGACGCCGATACCCGCGCATTCATGGAGCCGCGATTCCAGAAAGATTTCAGCAACGTCCGGCTGCATTCGGACGCGCGGGCTGGCGCATCAGCCCGCGCCGTCCAAGCCCGCGCATTCACCGTCGGCCATCACATCGTCCTAGGACCAGGCGAGTACGCGCCCGGCACCGCCGCGGGCCAAGCGCTGTTGGCGCACGAACTCGCGCATGTGGTCCAGCAGTCGTCGATCAGCGCGCACGGCCCTCGCCTGTTGCAGCGCGAGCCCAGCGGGCCGACGTACGGCAATCTGCCGCGGGACGCGCCCGCGTTCGGGTCGTCGCGCAACGTCATCAAGCTGCAGAACGTAAACGGCACCTGGCGCGAGGTCGGCGGAAAATACGGCAGGACGGCGCGTGGAAATTATGACTTTGTCATCAAGGACGGCGAAATCTACGCGGTCAAAGCCAAGAACACGATGAACCCGCTAGGCCACACCGAGGCGGCGCGCGGCGGGCGCGTAAATTGGGCGGGACAGGTGGAATTCGAGGCGGGCAAGGTCAAATCCTGGAACGACGGATCGGGTCACTACCGGTCGTTGTCCAGCATGCGTGAGCCCGCTGTGCAGGCCGGATTGCCCGACGAAAAGTTCATCCAGCATCCCGAAACCGCCGTGCGGCCTCGCCCCAAATCGTCCTTGCCGCAACTGCCTGTCGAACAGCCCGCCACCAAGCCTCGCGTGCCCGGCGAAGCGCCGAAGGTCGGCTCGGGACCGCCCCGCATGGCGGAATTGGAAGCGCGGTATGGAAAGGCGCCCACCGCGGTGCCCGCCACCGCCGCCAGTACGGTCGTGGCCGAGGAAGCCGGTTCACTTCTGAAGGTTTCGGGCCGTACCGCTTCGGCGCTCGGCAAGATCGGCAGCGCCGCGGGCTGGGTCGCCGACTTCCTGATGCCAGGGCCGCAGGACGCGATCATGCTGATGGTGCAGTTCGCTATGACGTATGCCGAGGCGCAGGAAGCGGCGCGCGCGGAAGGGATGCGCACGGGCTTTGGCCATGGTCTGGCAGCCGGGTTGCTGCGGTTGAGCCGCAGCTGGATACGCGAGAACCTGGCGCCGAAAGTCATCAGCCGCAGCGTCGCGAGCGAGGTGGCAGCCACCACCGGGTATCGAGAGAAAGGGGTGGTGCAAGGGCTGGTGGCGGGCATTTCGTTTGCCGAGCGGCTTAATGCCGATCAACGCAAGGCGATGCTGAAGGAAGGCACGCGCGCCATGCGCGCCAAAGGCGACGATGTGACCCTGCGTGCGCGCTGGGAGCGCGGTTATACCGCCTACGACATCATCGACCTGTCCGTGGCGCTGGCGCCGCGCATCGATGAAATCCTGGAGGAAGCGCGCAAGAACGAGGAGCTGCGCCAGGCTGCCGAGAACTGGGAAAAACTGAAGAAATATGGCCCGCTGATGCCTTTGGCGCCCTTGTTCGAGCAATAGCGGCTGTGGCATATTTCCCGTGCCCAGCCCGCCCGGTTTCCCTTCATGCGCACCCCACCCGATCCCTTCGCCCCACCCCGCAAGCAGCGCGCCGCGAAAACCAATTCGCTGCTCTGGATCCTGGAGCCCTTGGCGCGCGACGCCGGCTACATGCATCGCAAGATGTTCGGCGCCGACGCGGCCTACCTGGACGGCTTGCTGTATCTGATCGTCGCCGACCGCGACGATCCCTGGAACGGGGTGATGGTCAGCACGTCGCAGGACCGCCACGCGGCGCTGCTGGCGGACATTCCCGAGCTGCTGCCGCATCCGGTGCTGGGCAAGTGGCTGTATCTGCCGCAGTCGAGCGAATCCTTCGAATCGACCGCGGCCACGCTGGCGGCGTTGGCGCTGGCGCGGGATCCGCGGATGGGGGTGGCGCCCAAACCCAGGGCGCGGCGCAGCAAGGCGCGCACCATCGGCCAGTAAACCCCCCCGGCACCCGCGCCACGCGCCGCGGGTCAGTCACCCACCCGCACCACCAGCTTCCCGAAGTTCTTTCCTTCAAGCAGACCGATCAGCGCTTCGGGCGCCTGTTCCAGCCCGTCGACAACATCCTCACGCCAGCGCAGCTTGCCTTCGCGGATCCACTGCCCTGCCACGCGCAGGAATTCGTCTTCCTGTTCCTTCGGAAAATCGAACACGATAAACCCTTGCATCGTGATGCGGCGCGACAGGATCTCGCGCATGGTGGCGGGCAGGCGGTCCGGGCCGCGGCGGTCCGCGGGGCTATCGTTGTAGTTGGCGATCAGGCCGCACACCGGCACCCGGGCAAAATCGTTCAGCAGCGGAAGCACGGCGTCCCACACATGGCCGCTGACGTTTTCGAAGTAGACGTCGATGCCGTCGGGGCAGGCCTCGACCAGCTTCTGCGCAAAGTCGGGCGCGTGGTGATCCACGACCACGTCAAAGCCCAGTTCCTCTTTGACGAACGCGCACTTTTCGGGCCCGCCCGCGATGCCCACGACGCGCGCGCCCTTGATCCGCGCGATCTGGCCAACCACCGAGCCCACGGCGCCGCTAGCAGCCGCAACGACCACGGTTTCGCCCGGTTTGGGCTGGCCGATGTTGAGCAGCCCGACGTACGCCGTGAGGCCGGGCATGCCCAGCACGCCCAGCGCCGTCGACGGCGGCGCAATCTCCGGATCAAGGCGGCGCAGACCGCTGCCGTCGGACAGCGCGTAGCGTTGCCAGCCGGCAGACGACAGCACGATGTCGCCCTCACGCCAGTCGGGATGGCGGGACGTCTTTACCCGGGCAACGGTGCCGCCGACCATGACGTCTCCGATTTGCATGGGCTCGGCGTAGGATTTTTCGTCGCTGACGCGCCAGCGCATGTATGGGTCCAGCGACAGGGTCTGGACTTCCAGCAGCACCTGGCCGTCGGCCGGTTCGGGAATGGGCGCGCGCTCGACGCGGAAATCAGTGGCCTTGGGGCGGCCAACCGGCCGGGATGCGAGAACGACGCGCAGATTCTGGGGGTGTGTCATGGATGGCTCCTTGAGTTGAGTCGGACATTTCGCGACAAGGGTCATCCTAGGTACACCGCAGAGTTACAGATAGACTGATAGCTCGTAAACCAGATTTCATGGATTGATAATGTCAGCCGACTTCGACCCCGCCCTGCTCCGCACCTTTGTCGCGGTCTGCCGATACGGCAGCCTGAGCCGCGCAGCCGAAATGTCGGGCCGCGCGCAGTCGGCGCTTAGCACGCAGATCCGCCGGCTGGAGGACATGGTCGGCAAGCGGCTGCTGCATCGCACCGGCCGCGGCATGGCCCCCACCACCGAGGGCGAGTTGCTGCTGAGCTACGCCAACCGGATCCTTGCGCTGGGCGAGGCGGCCGCGGCGCGGCTGCGCGAACGGGCGGTGGCGGGCAGCGTGCGCATCGGGCTGTCCGAGGACGTGGCGGTGGCCGCGTTGCCGGCGGCGCTGGGGCGGCTGCGGCGCGCGTGCCCCAACCTGCATCTGGAGGTTGTCATCGACGACGGCGAGCGGCTGGCCGCGCGCTGGCAGGACGGCACGCTGGACGTGGCCGTGGGCGCCTGCGTGGGATTCACCGAAGAACCCATCGATACGTGGACGGTGGATTTGCACTGGGCCTGCGGGATCGACGAAACCCTGGACCCGGACCAGCCGCTTGACGTGATCGTGTACGCCGAGCCGTGCTCATGGCGCCGGCTGGCGTTCGATGCGCTGACGGCGTCGGGGCGCGATTTCCGGGTGTCGCTGACCAGCCACAACGTGGGCGCCACGATCGCCGCCGTCGAGAACGGCCTGGGCGTGGCCTTGCTGACGACCGAGTGCCTGCGGCCCGACACCATGCGCGTGATTTCCATCGGGGACGAAGGCGCGCTGCCGCTGACCGCGCAATTCGGCTTGTACGCGGCGCACCGTCTGAACGAAAGCGGTCAGGCCGCCGTAACGCTGTTGCGTGAAAGCCTGCGGGGGTGGACTGCACAGGCCATGCCGCGAGAGGCCGTGCTGCTTACCGCCTGAGCCGCCAGACACGCGCCAGATTTGTTACTCCTGGCCGCCGCCTCCCGGTGCCACACTATTCCCGTACCCGCGCCGCTCGCCTGGCGCCTTTGGCACCGAACCCCTCAGGAGGATCCAGTCATGACCACGCCCCCCGAATCCCCCGGCAATGGCGCCCGCCCCGCCATGCTGACGCCCCCGGTCGTTTCCGGCAAAGACTGGGAAGCCGCCCGCCAGCAACTGCTCATCAAGGAAAAGGCCCACACCCGCGCCCGCGACGCGCTCGCTGCGGAGCGCCGCCGCATGCCCTGGACGCCGGTGGACAAGGAATATGTTTTTGAAGGCCCGACGGGCAAGGTGACGCTGCGCGACCTGTTCGACGGCCGCCGGCAGCTCATCGTCTATCGCGCGTTTCACGAGCCGGGGGTGTTCGGATGGCCGGATCATGCGTGCCGCGGCTGCTCGATGGTGGCGGACCAGGTGGCCCACCTTTCGCACCTGAATGCCCGCGACACGACGCTGGTCTTCGTGTCGCGCGCGCCGCAGGCGGACATCGACCGGCTGAAGGCGCGCATGGGCTGGACGATGCCGTGGTTCACGCTGACCGACAGTTTCGACGCCGATTTCGGCGTGGACGAATGGCACGGCACCAACGTGTTCTTTCGCGACGGCGACCGCATCTATCGCACGTACTTCCTGAACAACCGGGGCGACGAGCAGATGGGCGGCACGTGGAACTACCTGGACATCACGCCGCTGGGGCGACAGGAAACCTGGGAGGATTCTCCGGCCGGCTATCCGCAGACGCCGCCCTACAAATGGTGGAACTGGCACGACAGCTACGCACCGGACGCGCCGCCAGACCAGAAATGGGTCGAGGTGTCCGACGCGGGCGAAAAGGCGTTTCGCAATCACTGCGACCCGAAGTAGCCTGCGTCGCGGCAAGCGGCTGTTTTAAGATACGCGCTGGCAAGTTCCGCAGCGCGCCTCATGAACATCGATACTAGTTCCCGCAATCGTCGCCATCGTTTCCGAGTCAGCCTGCATGCCGGGTGAACTGGCTGACTGGAAAAGCGCCTTCCAGCCTTGCCGCATTCCCGCGATTGCCGCACTTGTGCTCCTGGGCATTGCCATCTACTGCTTCAATGCGGCAAAAGACATCCGCCTGCCCTATGACCCCGCCAAGCTGAACACGATCCAGCTTCGTGTCGACAAGGTCGCCAGCTGCGATGCCCAGGCGCGCATACGCGGACGGTTGGAGCGTTACACCGTGCCTTGCGTCTATTCGGGCAACTATCCCTACATGGTGTTCAAGTTCTTCAAGGCGACCTACAACGTCCGGTACACCGAGGGCGAGCACGTCGAATTCATGGTGCTTGAAGACCAACAGCAGCTTACCGACGGCACGATTGCGCGCCAATACAACATGGCCATTCCCGTGCGGGTCTATGGCGTGCGCAAGAACGGCGAAACGCTGGTCGATGCCAAGCAGATCCATGACGAAAGCCATTCGCGCAAAGTGCAATTCAACATGAACGGTTGGATCGCGTTGGTGCTGGCTGGCTGGGCGGCGGTGATTACCTTCAGGCGGGCCCGAAAGATCCTGAACGAAGCAATGTGGTGACGCTCAGGCGCGCTGGCTGGCCCCATCCAGAACGCGGGTCCAGGCCTGCGTCAAGGTCAGCGCGTCTGCTTCGGTCACGTACTTCGGCGCCCCCCGCGCCATGGCGGCAAACAGCAACGCATCGCAAGCGGCTTGCCACAACGGGTTCAACACCTGTTCGGTCTCGCCATCTTCCTCGACCAGGATGAAGGCGCCGCCGCCATCCACTTGTTCGGCGCGCTTGCGCAGTTGGTCATGGATCAGCAGAAAGCCGGCATGGACCGGCGAACGCGCCTTGTCGTCCCGCCGCGCGGCGGCCAGCGTGCCGCGCCAGTCGTCCTCGCCGTTCGAGGTTGGCTCGCCACCCTGTTGGGACCAACGCATCCAGGCCCGGCTGTACGCCCGCCAGGCGTCTTCAGGCAGGTTGTCCGCCAACGCCTGCGCCTGGCTGCGCGACAACGTCCCGATCAGCTCAACGATCTCCAGCACGCCCTCGCCAGTCGGCCCGAACAGGGCGGAGAGCGGCAATTCTTCCAGCAAAGCGATCGCACTGGCGCGCCAATAGCCGGGTTGGGCGACCAGATCGGACATGTCGCCCTGCTTTTCGACCCGCACGCGCCACAGCCGGCCCGGCCAGCGGCTTCCGATGACGATGGAGTCAAGCGTCTGGTCCACCACGATCCATGGCGGAACGGGCTTGACGAGCGACACGCGGTCCGCGGATCGAATCAGCTTGAAGGCGGGATCGGGAAGATCGAACCAGTACCCGACAGGCATTGCCTGACGCACCGGCGCAAGCCCGCTTTCCGTCACGTCGCCGCCGCAATGCCGGCACACGCGCGCCTCGCGCAGGATGGGCTTGCCGCAGTGCAGGCAATCGACATGCGATGACAGAATCGGCTGGCCGGCCAGCGGCGAACGATTGGCGATGTTTGCCAGAAAAACGGCCGCCACCGGCGGACTGATCAGACAAGCCAGCACCGTCCACCCCACCCCATTGCGGCCACGCTTACGCGCCATGAAACCGACCACGATGGCCAGCGCGATCCAGAGAAAGATGATGAATAGCATGGCGCGATGTTAACCGTGGAGAGCTTCGGTCTCGAGCCACCGGGATTCAGCTGACCACAGGCATCGGGGACCCGCAAATAAAAGCCCCGGCTCAAGGCCGGGGTGGGATCAGGTCTTAAATGATGGGTCGTAGGCTTGCGCCCATTGGAAGCCATCACCAACCTTGAGGGGATTCTATGCTTTCCCGTCGGGCACGGTCAAACCACGGCGGCAGTTTTTCCATTCAAGGCGCGGCAACATGCCCCAAACACTGCAATACCGTCCCCTTCTGATCGAAGCGCTCATCAGCAACGAGCGCATCAGCAGCTATCAGAACGTATTTCTTCCCGGCAACGATGTGGAACTGATGGGCGTGTACTTATGGAACGGCTTCGTCTGCGGCGCGCTTTACCCTCTGATGGCCGCCGTGGAAATCACCTTGCGCAACGCGATCGACCAAGCGCTCGTCGCCGACATGGGCCGGTTCTGGTGGGCGGGTGGCAAGCTGCGGTACCGCACATTCGCGCCCGGCGCCGACGCGCCGCATCCAGTGCAGGCGGTGCGCGAAAACTTCGCCAAAGCGACTCGCAGCCATGCTGCCGAACAGCGCCGCCGCCACGCCGTGCGCGGCAACGTAATGCCGCAACATCACGGCATTATTGCGAAGACGGAATTCTCGACCTGGGAGTTTTTGCTGGACGCGGAGTTCATGGGCCGCGGAATGATCTGGCCCAAGCACTTGTCGGCGGTATTCCGCGGCCCGTGGCCGGTGCATCGCGCCGCAGCGATGCTGGCCCATGCGCATGATCTGGTCGCGACCTTGCGTGACTTCCGCAACCGCCTTTTCCACCATGAACCGGCATGGAAGCGATACGGCGTGTTGAGCGAACCGGATGCCCTACAGCACCTTCGAGAAAAAATCGGCAAGGTGGAAAGCCTGCTGGCGTTGATCCACCCGGAAAACCTGCGGCTGTTGCAAGCCAATGGCCTGCTGCGGGACGCGCATCGCGCCTGCTCGTCAGCGGAGATTCGGCGCTTTCAGCACCTTGCCCGAACCCATCAGGTCAATTCGATGGATGACTTGACCGCTCTGGCCGCTTGTCGCGCGCGGGAGAACACCATCCTGGCCGCACAAATACCGCAGCGGCCACAGCAACGATTTTTGATTCGCTCGCCTTGAGCGCGCGAGCACCCGAGGCGGCTTTCCTAACAAGCGGACATTTTTGTCCTCGCAAGATCAACCCCATCGCCTGCACCCGCAAGCCGGAGTAATCTCCAGCCAGGAGATGATTCGAAGTGCACCGTGGTCCCCTACAAAAAGGAAGCGCAAATGCTTGATATCAATTCAAAATTCCGCAGAACCGCCGTGGCGGCCATCACATTCGGCATGGCCGGGCTGCTCTTTGCGGGCTGCACCACGACAGACTCGCGCGCCACGGCAACCGCCGCTGAAAAGCGTCAGGAGTTGGATACCGCTGCGGCGGCGACGCTGTCCAAGCTCTATGAGTCCGCGCCGCAGTCCAAGCAGTTGGTGGAACGTGCCCGCGGCGTGCTGGTGTTTCCGGCTGTGTTGAGCGCCAGCTTCATCGTCGGCGCCCAGCATGGCTCCGGCGTGCTGCAGGTCGGCGGGCAGGACAAGGGCTACTACAGCATCACGGGTGGCTCCATCGGCTTTCAGGCGGGCGCGCAGTCCAAGGCGATGGTGCTGCTCTTCATGACGGACGACGCGCTGGCGAAATTCCGCGCCAGCAGCGGCTGGACCATCGGCGCGGACGCCACCGTCGCCGTGGCCAACGTGGGCGTGAACGGCAGCATCGATTCCTATACCGCGCAGCAGCCCATCGTGGGGTTCGTGATGAACAACGGTGGCCTGATGGCGGGCGTCTCGGTGGACGGCAGCAAGATTTCGCCGCTGCTGCTGTAGGACAAAACGGCCGGTGCGCACATCGCGCGCCGGCTCAATCTTTACAAGGAGATCACGCGTGATTACCGCAGAGGACAAGAAGCACCTTTCACGCTGCGTCGAGCTGGCCCGGCAGGCGCTCGATGCGGGAGACCAGCCGTTTGGGTCGGTGCTGGTGTCGGGCGACGGACGGGTGCTGTTTGAAGACCATAACCATGTCTCCAGCGGCGACCGCACGCAGCATCCGGAATTCGAGATCGCGCGCTGGGCGGCGAACAACGTGCCGCCCGCGGACCGCGCGGCCTGCACGGTGTACACGTCCGGCGAGCATTGCGCCATGTGTTCGGCGGCGCACGGCTGGGTGGGACTCGGCCGGATCGTGTACGCCGTGTCGTCCGCCCAGTACGCCGAATGGATGCGCGAATGGGGCGTGCCGCCCTCGCCCGTGCGGTCCCTGCCCATCGCCGAGGTGGTCAGCGGGATCGAGGCGGAGGGGCCGGTCCCGGAATTCGTGGAACCCGTGCGATTGCTCCACGAAGAAAACGTGCGGCGCCGAGCCTGATGGGTTTGCACAGGCGAGACGGTGAAGCATTCTGTTTTCCGCTTAACGAATGGATACAGACACGCTAAACACCGCAATTATTTGCGCGCACGGGCGTGATAAGTTGGCGCCCGTGCCGTAATCGGGGTCAGGTTTGTACGGCACATCCCTTTCCTCTCTTGATACAGACCATGCACACTCACGTTGCCCGCGCCTCGGGAATCAAACGCAAGTCCGGTAATCTGCTTCTTGCTCTGGGACTGGCCTTCGCAGCCGCCGCTCCCGCCTTCGCGCAGAAGGATCCCGGCGCGGCCATCCTGCCTCCGCGCGCCAATTCGGGCAGCCAGGCGCCGGCGCCGCAGCAGGCCCCCGCTGCGCAACCCCAGGTTCAACAGGCGCCCGCCCGTCAAGCGCCCGCGCAACAGGCCCCCGCCGGTGGCGCCCTTGCGCCGGTGCAAAAAACACAGATCAACGACCAGGCCGCTTACGAGCGGTTGCTGAACAACAGCGGCGTGACGCTGCAATGGCTGTGGTCCGCCAAGCGCGGCAAGATGAACGCGATCGACGACAACGATGTGGTGCGTCTTGACGGCACGCAGGCCAACCATGAAGGCACCTTGAAGGTCAAAGGCGAGGTCGTCTCCATTGGCCGCGACAGCTTCGTGCTGCGCGGCACGATCCTGATCCTGGACGCGCCCGACAAAGGCCGCCGCTGCGAGCGTACCGGCGACTACGAATTCAAGGCGACCGGCAAGCGCAAATACTGGCGTCTGCAGCAGATGGAAGCGTGCGGCGGCCTGACCGATTACGTCGACATCTACTACTGATCCACAAGAAGCGACCCGCCGCCCCCATGCCCCCGACCGCGATCAAATGGCTGGCCAGCATTGTCCTGGGTCTGCTGATCGGCAGCGCCAGTTTTGGCGTCACCAATCCGCTGCTGCAAGCCCTGTTCGGCCTGAACCAGCCCGCCGGCGGCACCTACGTGCCGCTGGACGACACCGCGCTGCAGCGGATGCAGATCGCCAGCGCCGTGCTTTACGCGGTGATCGCGGTGATTGCCGCCGTATTGCTGGCGCGGATCGGGAATTTGCGCCGGCTGATCGGCTGGGGCTGCCTTGCTCTAGGCGTGACGCTGCTGCTGACCGTGCCGATTGCGCTATTGCAGATGGACCCGGCCATGCACACCGGCGGCGGCGCGGACGCGCGGGATGCAAACACCGCGCTGTTCTTCTTCCTGCTCATCTTTGGCCTGCCGTATCTGGGCGGCGGCTTGTTGCTGACGATCGGCGGCGCGGTGCTGATTCGCAAGAATCGGGATAAGCCCGCGTAAGCCGTAACTCTTTCACCCCTCTACCCAGCTTGCGGCGCAGCAACGTCCGCAATGTCGCGCCGTCCTCATAGCCCACCTCTGTGGCAATCGCATCGATGTTCAGGTGGCTGGTTCGCAGCAGATGGACCGCCCGCTCGACGCGCAAGTCCTGGAAGTAAGACAGCGGCGACTTGCCCAGCACCGCCTCGATACGGCGTTGCAACGTGCGGGTACTGGTCGCAAGCGCGTCCGCGGCGTCGGCCACAGAGAACCCCTGCGCCAATCGTTGGCGGGCCCAACGCTCGAAACGCTCGACCAGCGGGTCGGCGCGCGCGAGGTGATCGGGGATCATGTACGGCGCCTGCGACGGCCGCGCGTCCACGAGCAGATAACGCACGACCACGGCGGCCAGCGCCGGACTGGCCTGGCCCACCAGCCACAGGGCCAGATCCAGATGACCCATTGCCGCGCCCGCGGTCGTGAAGCTGCCGGACGGCACCATCATGCGTGCGCTGTCCAGTTCAATTTCCGGATACCGCTGGCGAAACAGCGGCGCCAGCCACCATGACGTCGTAGCCTCGTGTCCATCGAGCAACCCGGATTCGGCCAGCACGAAGGTGCCAATACACGCTGCCGCGATTCTGGCGCCACCAGTATGGGAATCCCGCAGCACCCCTTGCGCGTCCTTGACGTCCCGGCGCTCCAGCGCCGGCAGCAGTTGCTCCGGCATCTTGGTGGCGATGGCTGGCAGCACGACCCAATCGGGATTGCCCATTGCGCTGACAGGCTTGACCGGAACGCGCATGCCTAGACCCGTGCGCACCTCGCGCCGCACACCGATGATGTCGATGTCAAACCGCGGCCCTTCGCCGGGCTGTTGGAGGTCGGCCAGCTCGTTGGCCGTCGTGAATGCGTCCAGGATGGCCGACAGCCCTGTGTCGAAGCAGCCCTCCAGCGCCAGCACGGAAATCTTCATGGCGGAAACAACTCCAAAAATGTCATTTGCGACCATAGAACGGCGCCCCGTTCCTGTCTACATTGGCCCCACGCGCCCTTGGCGCGGATCAATGGGAGCCCGCATGGACCAACAAGCACACAGTCTGGACAACCCGATCTGGACGGCCCTCGTCACGGAGCAGGCGCATCTGAGCACCGGCGAGCACCTTGCCCGCCGCTATCACCCAAATGTCGCGCCGTTTGCCGCGATGGCGTCCGATGACTCACCCGAGGCATGGGCGGCGCTTGCACAGCTTTTGCCGCCGGGCGAGCAGGTGGCGCTGCTTTCGTTCGACCCGCTCAGGCCCCCCGCCCGGCTGCGCGCCAATCCGGTTGGCGTGATCCATCAGATGGTTGCGACGCGGCGCGGGCTCTGTGTCGACGACACCGCCGACATGGTCGCGCTCACCGCGGCCGATGCTGCCGAGATGCAGGCGCTGGCCGCCAAAACCAAGCCGGGTCCGTTCTGCCCGCGCACCCACGAGATGGGCCGCTACATCGGAATTCGATGGCAAGGCCGCCTCGTCGCGATGGCGGGCGAACGGATGCGCCCGGCCGGCCACATCGAGATCAGCGCCGTCTGTGTCGACGAGCAATGGCGTGGCAAGGGACTGGCCCAACGGCTGGTGCAAAACCTGCAAGCGCTGATCTGGCGGCAGGGCCAATCGCCGTTCCTGCACGTGCTTGGCCAGAACGCCGGTGCGATTGCGTTGTATGAGCGCCTGGGGTTTCGGCTGCGGCAGCGATTTCATTTGACGATGGTGGGACGCGCACCGGTAGACGGTGACCAGAATTAGAACGGCATCTGCGTTAGAACATTGCAGTCTGAAACGTTTAGCCGCCTTTCGTCAAAATGACCCCTTGAAGGACCCCGGTACAATCCCCGCGCTCTCCCCTATTTCTTTCCCGGCTGTCCCATCCCCATGTCCAACCTCATCGTCCACGGCGGCACGCCCTTGCGCGGCCGCGTCGTCCCCTCGGCCAACAAGAACGCGGTGCTGCCGATCCTGTGCGCCACGCTGCTGACCGACCAGCCGTTGCGGCTGCACGGGGTGCCGGACATCACCGACGTGCGCAAGATCCTGGATATCTTCCGCACGTTGGGCAGCGACGTGCGGTTGGACGATGCGACGCGCACGCTGGAACTGCATCACAAGAACACCGTGTTCGACGCGGCGGCGCACCGGCTGCCGGAGGAGATGCGTTCGTCGATCATGCTGGTGCCGCCGCTCCTGGCCCGCTTTGGCGTGGCGCGGCTGGAAGACAACGTCAAGGGATGCACGCTGGGAGTGCGCGAAATCGATCCGCACGTGGATATCTTCCGCTCGTTCGGCGGCGAGGTGGAGCGCGCCAGCGGATCGCTGCTGGTGCGCGCGGGCGGTCCGCTCAAGCCCACGCATCATTGGCTGGACTACGCGTCGGTGACCACGACCGAGAATTTCGTGCTGTGCGCCGCTGCCGCCGAAGGCGAGTCGTCGCTGACGAATGCGGCCTCCGAGCCGCACGTGCAGGAGTTCTGCCGCTTCATGGCCATGATGGGCGCCGACATCGACGGCATCGGCACGTCGCGGCTGGTGGTGCGCGGCGGCAAGCGCCTGGGCGGCGGCGAGTTCACGTTCGAAGAGGACTTCCACGAAATCACCACGTTCCTCGCGCTGGGCGCGATCACCGGCGGCGACGTGGTCGTGCGCAACCGCACGCCGGGCAACTTCCCGCTGATCGACCGCACGTTCGCCAAGTTCGGCGTGCGGATCGAACACAAGGATGGCTGGTCACGTGCGCTGCGCGATGGACCGCTGAAGGTGCAGACGCCGTTCACCAGCAACGTGCTGACCAAGGTGGAAGCGGCGCCCTGGCCGTACTTTCCGGTGGACCTGCTGCCGATCTTCATTGCGCTGGGCGTATGCGCCGAGGGCAATGCGATGTTCTGGAACAAGGTCTACGACGGCGCGCTGGGCTGGACGGGCGAACTGTCCAAGTTCGGGGCGCATGTGTTCTCGTCGGACCCGCACCGCGTGGTGACCTTCGGCGGCAATCCGCTGACGCCGGGCGTGGTCGAAAGCCCCTACATCATCCGCGTGGCGATCGCGCTGTTCATGGTGGCCAGCAGCATCAAGGGCCGTTCCGAGATCCGCAACGCCACGCCGATCCGCCGGGCGCACCCGCGCTTTGTCGAAAACCTGCGCAGCCTGGGCGTGCAGGTCGAGTGGGCGAACGACGAGTAAACAGACAGCCCGGTCAACTTGCCGGCGGCGCCGCAACTGCCGGCGGCGGCGCGATCGGGGTCAGGCCGAATCGCTTCATCGTTTCCATCATCCGGGCTTTATCCGGCGGACCGCCGCCATTGATCAGCGCGGCCATCTCGCGGAAATAATCCGCGCTGATTTCAGGCGTGTTCATGACCAGCGCCCGGGCCATGACACTGTGCGGATTGCTGAACGCGTGGGCCACGCCGGTGGGCGTGGTCATCGAGTCGCCCGGCCCCAAGTCCCGCGTTTGCCCGCCGACCGTAAAGCGCAGCGTCCCCTCCAGCACGTAGATCAGCTCTTCATTGTCGTGACTGTGGGGCGGCGGCACGTTCGAGCCCGGCGGCACCCGCAATTCGAACGCCCCCATGTGATTGCCTTGCCCGCTCGGCTGAAGATAACGAATCTCCAGTTGGCCTATCCGGATCACTTCGTCTGCATCGAATACGGCGTCTTCGTTCATGGCATACTCCGCGTAAAGTTCCTTTACTCCACAGTGTACAAATTTTTTACGCCATGTCCAGCAGAAAAAATAGCGCCGCATCCGAACCGCAAGCTGGCCTGCCGATGATCGGTTCCTTGCTGCGGCTGCCGCGCGAGCATGTCGTCGCGCGCATGCTGACCACCGTTAACGCGCAGGGCTTTGACGTGTCGTTGACCGAGCTCGGCGTCTTCATGTACCCCGGCCCGCACGGCCGCCGGCCGATCGAGCTGGCGCGCCAATGCAATATGTCGCGCCAGGCGATGAACTACGTGCTGGCGGAACTGGAGCGGCGGGGCTATCTGCTGCGACGGCCTGGCCCGGCCTCCAATTCGACCGAGCTGCAGCTTACGGCGCGCGGCCAGGAGATGTATGCGCTGATTCGCACCTGCGTGGCCGACGTCGAACAGGAATGGAAGGAACACCTGGGCGAACAGCGCTTCAACGCGCTGCGAGAGACCTTGCAGGACCTGTCGGCGTGGCTGGGCAAAGTGGATTGATGCCATCGGACGGTGCGCAATGCAGGACCGCGAGTTTTTGATTTAAGCCACGCGGCTGACACAGAACTGAATGTTATTGTCTTGCCTTCCCTGCACGCTTGCGGCCTGCCGCAGCCGTGACGTGAACGCCATATTCAAGGAGCCGCAATGAAGTTGATCCCGACCCTGCTGCTGGGCGCAAGTGCGCTATCGCTGACCGTGGGCGCCACTGCCGCGCCGGTCACCTATGATCTTGATCCCTCGCATACGTATCCCAGCTTCGAGGCTGATCATTTCGGCGGCCTGTCGACCTGGCGCGGCAAATTCAACCAGTCCAGCGGCGTGGTCGTGCTGGACCGCCAGGCGCGCACCGGCACGCTGGAAGTCACCGTGGACATCAAATCGGTCGACTTCGGCCACGACGAGATGAACCAGCACGCGATCGCGCCCGACATCTTCGATGCGGCCAAGTACCCCACCGCCACGTTCAAGGGCAAGTTCACCAAATTCGACGGCGACAAGCCCGAAGAAGCGACGGGCGACCTGACGCTGCGCGGCGTCACGCGCCAGGTCAAGCTTGAGATCGACGACTTCAAGTGCATCGACCACCCGATGGTCAAGCGCGAGGTCTGCGGCGCCGATGCCTCCACGGAATTCAGCCGCAAGGATTTCGGCATGAACTTCGGGCTGGACATGGGCTTCAAGCCGGAAGTGAAACTGAAGATCCAGGTCGAGGCGATCCGCCGGCAGTGACGCCCAGCCGTCCTACCCTTGTCCGGCCCGCGCCTGCGCCAGAAAGTCCAGCACCGCCCGGTATGACCCTTCGTTGCCGGCCGCATTGGCGGACGGCGTGCCGCCCGCATCCAGCAGCAGCCCGGACATCGCGTGCGGCTTGTTGATCAGCGTGGCGGGCAGACAAGGATAGTGGACGTGGTGCCCTGCCCCCGCGCAGACGTAATGACGCGTCGGCAGGTCATGCGCCTGGCGCTGGCGCACCACCATTTCCGAATACGCGGTGCTGGGCCAGAAGCCATCGTCCGATGCGCTTACCAGCATGACCGGGCCGGGATAGTTTTCGACGGGAATGCGCGCGCGCTCGACGGCCGCCGCATCGCGCGTGGCGCTCAGGAACGCCAGGGTCTGGCGGTACGGCGGATCCGAGGCATAGGCGGCGTCCCAGTCGGCCGTGGCGTTGTCCTGCCACAAGTGCGGCAAGGGCTCGCCATGCCGGGTCCAGACCTGGGCGTTGCGTCCCGTGCCCGGCGCGCCCGCGCTGACCACCCCGTGTGTCACGGGCGACGGCACATAAGCGACGACGGCGCTTACCAGGTCGGGGAAATGCGAGGCCACGAGCAATGAGGTCTCGCCGCCGCGGCTGATGCCGGACACCGCCACGAAGCCGTCGCGGGGCTGCAGCGATTTACGGACCCACTTCAGCGCCGCCTCGAAGTATTCCAGCGGCATGTCGTTCAGGTATTTCGGCCGGCCATCGTAGTTGAAGATCGCCAGCGCCAGGCATTGGTAGCCGCGGGCGGCGAACAGCGCGGCGCGGGGCGCATTGACGCCGCCCGACGAGCCGTTCATGTAGACCACGACGGGATGCGGACCGGGGCCGGCGGGCACGTAGAGTTCGCCGGACACCAACATGCCGTCCACCGTTTCTCGCACGGACCGGTGCGTGACGCCGTCGGCCAGGAAGTCCTGGACCATCGTGGCGTCGGCCGTGAGCGTGCCGCTGGCGGCATGGATACGCACGGTCAGCGCCTGGGTGTTGTCGGGCGGGAACACCACGCGGTCCATGTCCTGGCACACCATGGACCAGACAAGTCCCATGGCCGAAGGCTCGGCATACGAGCCGGACACCGGGCAATCGCGCCGCAGGTCCAGCCGTCCGTCATGGCCAGCCATGAACACGGCTTCCGAGCGCCACGTCGCGCCGCACATGCTCATGCTGGCGGTGACGGTGATGAAGGCATACGCCGGAAAACCTTCGATGTGGATGTCACGCTCGACGTCGATGAGCGCGCGTTCGGGCGTTACGGTGATACGGGGGTGCGTCACGGTCGTCTCCCTGGCAGTCGCGGTCTCATGCCTTCAGATCGGTCTTGGGCACGCCGTTGGCCTTGATGACCTGCGCCCACATCGCCGATTCGTCGGCGATGACCTTATCCAGGTCGGCGGATGACGTGAACTCCACGGCCACGCCCTGCTCGGCAAACTGCTGGATCAAGCTGGGGTCGCGCGTGCCTTCGCGCACGGCGTGTTCCAGCGTTTTCACCACGTCGGCAGGCATTGCGGCGGGGCCCGAGATCATCATGCGGGTGTAGAGCTCGAAGTCGTCCACGCCCGCTTCCTTCATGGTCGGGACATCGGGCAGACTGGACAGCCGCTTGTCCGCGGTCACGGCCAGGACCTTCAGCTTGCCGGATTTGATGTTGGGCAGCGCCGAGGTCGGGAAGTCGAACGTGCTTTGCACGGTGCCAGCCATCAGATCCAGCAGCGCCGGGCCGCTGCCCTTGTAGGGCACGTCCTGGAACTGCGTGCCGGTCTTGGACTGGAAATGCAGCAGCGCGAGGTGGTTGATGACACCGCGGCCCGCGTGCGCGCACGTGATGTCGTTGGGCTTTTTCTTGGCCAGGGCAATGAATTCCTGCACGGTGTTCACGCCAAGGTCGGGATGCACGATCAGCAGCATGGGCGATTTGCCCATGGATCCAAGCTGCTTGAAGTCCGACGGCTGGTACGGCAGGTTGTTGTACAGCAAGGGGTTCAGGATCATGCCGTTGGTGCCGGCAAAGCCCAGCGTGTAGCCGTCCGGCTCGGCGCGCGCCACCGCGACGGTGGCAATGATGGCCTGCCCGCCCGGCCGGTTCTCGACGACGACGTTCTGCTTGAGCGTCTTGCCCATGCGATCGGCCAGCGCGCGCGCGGCGATGTCGGTCAAGCCGCCGGGCGCAAAGCCTACCAAGAGGCGCACGGGCCGCGTGGGAAAGGCGTTCTGCTGGGCCCAGGCCGGGCGCGAGATCAACGGCAAGGCGGCAAGCGCGCCCAGGGCATGACGGCGGGTGAATCGCATACGGCTCTCCAGACAAAGGCAAAGGCCAACGCGCGGCCGACAAGGGCCGCGAGGCAAGACAATGAAAAGGGGAAGGACGTACAGGCCGCCGCCGAACGGCGACGGTCACAATGATCGTATGTTGTATGCAATACAACCGACGGGCTATCTAGGGATATCCCGCAAGCGTTGGCGCCAAGGCCCGCCGGTCAGGGCTTGGTCATCAATTTCTTCCAGCCTTCCAGACCCAGCTTGTTCATCGTGTCGATGTTCTTTTCGTAGATCTCGGCGGCGTCCGGGAACGATTCGACGGCGCGGTCGATGCTGTCTTCGCGCAGCAGGTGCAGGATGGGATACGGCGAGCGGTTGGTGTAGTTCTCGATATCGTCCGGCTGCGTGTCGGCAAACTGGAACTGCGGGTGGAAAGTGGCAACCTGCAGCTCTCCCACCAGACGCATGCGCTTGAGCAGACGGTCCGACAGGTCTTCGAATTCGTTGAACTCCAGGAAGTCGTCCAGCGCATCGGGAAGGATCAGCAGCGTCGTGTCGATCTTGTCGGGATCGGTGTCGGCCAGCAGCGCCAGTTCGTCCTGCAGATCGGTCAGGACGCCCTCGGCGTCGGTGGCGTCGCTGACGGCAAAGCGGATCTGGTCCTTGACCTGCACCGCCTTGGCGAAGGGACAGAGGTTCAGGCCGATCACGGCCTGGTTCAGCCAATGGCGGGTTTCTGCGACCACATTGGCGTAGGCGTCGGAAGTGGAAATCATGGAGTCAGTCCTGAAAAAAGAAAGAGCGCAAGGCCCCGGGCCCCGCGCTCTGCATGGCACGCGTGTGTATCAGGCGGCCGGCATGGCGGCCATGGTCTGGGCCACGGCGGCGGTCAGCTTCTTGCCGTACGGCACGTGCAGGAATTCGTTGGGACCGTGCGCGTTGGACTTGGGACCCAGCACGCCGCAGACCATGAATTGCGCCTGCGGGAACCCCTTTTGCAGGATGCTCATCAGCGGAATGGTGCCGCCCTGCCCGATATAGCCGCAAGGTGCGCCGTAGTACTGCTGCGACGCCGCGTCCAGCGCCTGCGTCAGCCAGGGCACCGTGGCGGGCGCGTTCCAGCCGGTGGCGGCGCCTTCGTTGGCCTTGAAGATCACCTTGGCGTTGTAGGGCGCATCGGCTTCCAGCAGTTCCTTGATTTCCTGGGAGGCGGCCACGGCGTCGACCAGCGGCGGCAGGCGCAGCGACAGCTTGAACGCGGTGCGCGGACGCAGCACGTTGCCGGCGCTGGACAGCGGCGGCAAGCCTTCCGCGCCCGTGACCGACAGCGTCGGACGCCAGGTGCGGTTCAGCAGCGCCTGCTCGGGTTCGGTGGTCATGGGCAGCACGAAGCCGACGTCAGCGCCGCAGCTCCAGGGGAAACGGCGCCACACCTCGTCGCCCAGGATGCGGGCGGTGGCGGAAACCTGTTCGATGCGTTCGGCGGGGATTTCGCAGTGCAGGCTTTGCGGCAGCAGGCGGCCGGTGCCGCTGTCTTCCAGGCGGTCCAGCAGATGACGCAGGATGCGGAACGAGGACGGCACGACGCCGCTGGAGTCGCCCGAATGGACGCCTTCGTCGAGGACCTGGACTTCCAGCGTGCCGGACACCATGCCGCGCAGCGACGTGGTCATCCAGAGCTGATCGTAGTTGCCCGCGCCCGAGTCCAGGCACACCACCAGCGCCACGTTGCCCAGGCGGTCGCGCAGCGCGTCCACGTACGGCAAGAGGTCATAGCTGCCCGATTCTTCACAGGTTTCGACGATGCCCACGCAGCGCGGACGCGGAATGCCTTGCTTGTCCAGCGCCATGATGGCGGTGAGCGACGCGTACACCGCGTAGCCGTCGTCGGCGCCGCCGCGGCCGTAGAGCTTGCCGTCTTCGTATTTGGGCGTCCACGGGCCGAGGCCGGCGCGCCAGCCCGAGAATTCGGGTTGCTTGTCCAGGTGGCCGTACAGCAGCACGGTGTCGCCGTTGTCGCTGCGGGTGGCGGGCGCGTCAAAGAAGATGACGGGCGTGCGGCCCGGCAGGCGCACCACTTCCAGCTTCAGGCCGGAAACCTTCTGCGCTTCGACCCACTGCGCCGCGTCGCGCACCACACGCTCGATGAACGCGTTCTTTTCCCAGTCGGCATCGAAGGCCGGGCTCTTGGCGGGAATGGCGATGTAATCGGTCAGCGCGGGGATGATCTCGTTGTCCCACTTGTCGTCCACAAAGTCCTGAAGGGCTTTGGGATCAAGGGTGGGCGGCAATGCGTCTTCGGGGATGCGTGCGTTCATGGCGCTGGCTTCCTGTGTGCGGAAAAGGGGCAAACCGCTATTTTATGCCTGCGCGCGATCGCCGGCTGATTTTCATGGGGCGCTACTTGGCTGCGTAGGCCTCGATCCGGCTCCAGACCTCGCGGGCCAGGGGTTTGGCGTTGCCGACCGACTGGTACAGGCGGATTTCCATGTGGATGTCATTGCGGGCGCCGTCGGCCCGCACGAGGCTGCCGTTACGCAGGTCGGGTTCGACCAGCGTGTGCGGCAGCCAGGCCAGGCCGAAGCCCTGGCGCGCCATCGCGTGCAGCGCGTCGGCCAGGTCTGACTCGTACGTGGTCTGCAAGAGCGGCACCTCGCACAGGCCGCGCAGCTTGTCGTGCAGGATGCGACCCAGCGACATGCTGTCGGCGTAGGCCAGAAACGGCACGGGCGGGTCCGAGGCCAGCTTGGGCACGGCATGGCGGGGATGGCGGCCGCTCGGCGCGACCGGCGCGCTGACCGCCACCAGCTTGTCCGCGCCCACGCGGCGGCAGCGGTAATTGGGATTGTCGATCTTGGCGTACAGCGGTTCGTGGGCATGGCATAGCAGGAAATCGACCTCGCCGTCCTCCAGCATGTCCACGCCGTAATTCAGCGTTGTCGTGATCACCTTCAGTTGAAAGGCCGGCAGGCTGCGCTGCACGCCCGCCATCAGCCCGGGCAGGACGGAATGCGCCAGCGTCTTGCCGGACGCAATCGTGATCTTGCGGGCGCGTTCCTGCTCCGGCTTTTGCAGGGCCTCGCGCGTCTCTTGCAGGATGTCCAGCACGTCGATGGCTGCGGCCAGCACGCTGCGGCCGGCGGCGTTCAGCGTGGACACCTGGTGGCCGCGCTCGATGAGCGGCACGCCCGCCCATTCCTCCAGCGCCTTGATGCGGCGCCCAAAGGCCGGGTGCGTCACGTTGCGCGACTCGGCGGCCTGAAACAGGTTGCGTGACTTCGACAACGCGACGAAGTCCTCGAGCCATTTGATGTCCATGTGTCCTCTCCTCCATCCCCTGCCCGCCCCATGTCTGCCCGGGGCTGGGCGTGTGTTTTACAGCGGCTCAGCAGCTGTGCCGATCCGGCACAACGCTTGCGCATTTTGCACAAGACAGAAACACCTTGCAACTAACATCCCTTCGACCACTCCTGGAAAACCCTATGCCCGACTCCCCCGTCCTGCTCAAGTCCATCCGCAGCCATTACGTTGGCGGCGCCGAAGTGGTGGCCGGCGGACTGCCGATGCAGCAGCAAAAAGTGGTCGGCAACGCGTCGCCCCGGCTGATCGACATGAATGGCGGCTACAGCGTCGGTCAACTGTATGTGCAGGAGTACCGGCTGGCCCAGCCGACCCGCCCCTACCCCGTGCTGCTGTGGCACGGCGGCGGCATGACGGGCGCGCAGTGGGAAAGCACGCCGGACGGGCGCGATGGCTGGCTGTGGCGGCTGCTGCAGGCCGGCTACGACGTCTTCGTGTCCGACGCGCCGGAACGTGGCCGCGCTTCCTGGGCGATGTTTCCCGAGATCTACGACTCGGCCCCGATCTTCCGCTCGAAGGAAGAAGCATGGCGGCTGTTTCGCATTGGCCCGGCCTCGGGCTATGCGCGCGCGGGCGAGCCGCGGCAGGCGTATCCCGAACAGCAATTTCCCGTCGACGCGTTCGACACCTTTTCCAAGCAGTTCGTGCCGCGCTGGCTGACACACGGCGACATGGCGCTGGACGCGTACCGCGCGCTGCTGGACCTGGCGGGCCCGTGCATCGTGATCGGCCACAGCCAGGGCGGCGGCTTTGCCACGCAACTGGCCCAGGAATACGCGGCGACCGTGCGCGCCGTCGTGGCGGTCGAGCCTACCGGCACCCCGGCCCAGGCCAGCTGCCAATTGCCCCCGCAGCTATTGATCTGGGGCGATCACTTCAACGCGGACGACACCTGGCAGCGCTACCGCGCCCAGACGGACGCCTACTGGAACGCCCTGCGCGCGGCCGGCCAACGCGCCGACGTGCTGGACCTGCCCGCTGCCGGCATTGCCGGCAACTCGCACTTCTGCATGCTGGATCGCAACAGCGACCACATTGCCGGATTGATCGTCGATTGGCTCGACCGCAGCCTCGACTAACCTTCTCGTGGAGACACCGATGACCCTGAAGAAAACCACCATTGCCCTGGCGCTCCTGACCGGCGCCACGCTGGCAGCCGGCGCGTCGGCCCAGCAGTCCGATTACCCGAGCAAGCCCATCCGCATGATCGTGCCGTTCGCCCCGGGCGGCACCGCCGACATCATCGGCCGCGTCTTCGCCGCGCAACTGGGCACCGAGCTCGGCGTGACGGTGGTGGTCGAGAACAAGGCCGGCGCGGGCGGCTCGATCGGCACGCGCTACGTCGCCGACGCCGCGCCTGACGGCTACACGATCCTCCTGGCTTCCTCCAGCACCCACGGCACCAACCCGGCCGTCTACAAGAACCTGACCTACGATGCGTCGCAGGACTTCACGGCCATCACGCAACTGGTCACCGTGCCCGGCGTGCTGAGCGTCACCAAGGACTTCCCGGCGGCCGACCTGAACGCGCTGATCGCGCAATCCAAGGCCAATCCGGACAAGTACACCTACGCTTCGTCCGGCGCGGGCGGCCTGGGCAACCTGGCGATGGAGCTAATGAAGTCGATGACGGGCGCGCATCTGATGCACATCGCCTACCGCGGCGCGGGTCCCGCCTTCACCGACGTGATCAGCGGCCAGGTGTCGATGATCTGGGAACCCGTGCCGGCCTCGCTGCCCTACATCAAGAGCGGCCAGATCCGCCCGATCGCCATCGCCGCCGACGCGCGCTCGCCGGAACTGCCCGACACGCCGACCTTCAAGGAAGCCGGCCTGGCGCGTTACGAAGCGAATGCGTGGAACGGCCTGCTGGCCCCGAAGAACCTGCCGGAAGCCGTGAAGACGAAGCTGCACGACGCCTCGGTCAAGGCGCTGAACACGCCCGAAGTGAAGGCCAAGATGGCCAGCCTGGGCGGCACCGTGGTGGCCGGTTCGTCGGACGCCTTCCAGCAAGTGATCGCCAGCGACGTGAAGAAGTGGAAGAACGTCGCCAACGACGCCAAGATCCAGCTCGACCAGTAAGCGCCAAACAAAAGACCCCGGCGCGTTGCGCGGCGGGGTCTTTGCAGGAAGCTTGCAAGCCGGCCTTCAGAGCCGGCTTTTTGTTGGCGCTTAACGTTGCAGGGCGGGATCAGGCGCCGATGAGCGCCGGCTCGCCGCCGCGGCTGTCCAGCGCCGGCGCATCGGCCTCGATCACCCGGCCGGATTGCAGCTTGAACACCGCCACCGCTTCGCGCAGGCGCTGGGCCTGTGTTTCCAGCGATGCCGCCGAAGCCGCCGCCTCTTCGACCAGCGCGGCGTTCTGCTGCGTCACGCTGTCCATCTGCGACACGGCCTGGTTCACCTGCTCGATGCCCTGCGACTGTTCCTCGGAAGCGCTGGAGATCTCGTTGATGATGTCCGCCACGCGGCGCACCGACGTGACGATCTCCTGCATGGTGGCGCCGGCGGCCTCCACTTGGTCGGAGCCCACCGACACCTTCTGCACGGAATCGTCGATCAGGCCCTTGATCTCCTTGGCGGCCGCCGCGCTGCGCTGCGCCAGCGCGCGCACTTCGCTTGCGACCACGGCAAAGCCCTTGCCCTGCTCACCCGCGCGGGCGGCTTCCACCGCGGCGTTCAGCGCCAGGATGTTGGTCTGGAAGGCAATGCCGTCGATCACGCCGACGATATCGGAGATGCGGTGCGAGCTGTCGGCGATGCCGCGCATCGTGCCCACCACGTCGCCCACGGCCTGGCCGCCGCGCGTGGCCACTTCGGACGCGGCCATCGCCAATTGCGCCGCGCTGCGTGAGCTGTCGGCGTTGTTCTTCACGGTGGAGGACAGCTCGTCCATGCTGGCGGCCGTCTCCTCCAGCGAAGCGGCCTGCTGCTCGGTGCGCGAGGACAGGTCGATGTTGCCTGCGGCAATCTCGCGCGAGCCGGTGTGGATCTCTTCAACCCCCAGGCGCACGGCCGACACGGTGCGCGCCAGGCTGTCCTGCATGCGCTTGACGGCGGCGTACAGCACGCCGATTTCGTTGTTGCCGCGCTGCTCGATGCGGTTGGTCAGGTCGCCACTGGCGATGCGGTCGAACAGGCGTCCGGCTTCATGCAGCGGACGGAAGACCGCCCGGCCGAAGACCACATACAGCCCCACGACCAGCGCCGCCACGACGACCAGCAGACAGATCAGAAACACGATGGCGGTATTGATGCGCGCGGCTGAATCGTGGGCCACGCGCTGGCCGATTTCGTCGGCAAAGTCCACGTACTGCTGGTTGGCCTGGGTGAACTTGGTGCCCAGCGGGCTAACCTTCTCCTGGTTGATGCGGCCGGCCTCCTTGGCGTCGCCGGCGCGGATCGCGGCGATCAGGGGAAAGATGGCTTCGCGCACATAGACGTCGTAGGCGGCCAGCGCAGCTTCGAACAGGGGTTTGCCCTGCGGCGAGGTTTCGGGCAGCTTGCGTGCGGTCTCGATCTGGCTGGTGGCCTTGGCGACGTAGCTGTCCATGCGCTGCATGTTGCTGGCGGCGGTGTCCAGGCTTTTGCCTTCCAGCAGCGCGCTATGCGCGGCCAGCAGCACCACGCGGGCGCGCAGCAGGTCCGATGCCGCGTCGTCCAGCGAATTGGCGCGGACCAGGTTGGTGTCCAGCATCACCTCGATCGAGGTGCGGTTGGACGTCAGTTGCTGGTAGACCGCGATGCCGGTCACCAGGAAAAGGGCAAAGAAGACGGCCAGGGCGGTCGTCAGGATTGCGCGGATACTTAAATTCTTGAACATTGAAAGCCACTCCGGGGGTTGCGTAACGCTCTCCCCTTAACGGCGCAATGCAATGAAAAGTTAAATATCTCATTGGGTTACATGCGGGCGGCGCCCGGACCCGGGCCTCACGCAAGCGCGCAACGCAAAACCGCCGCGGACGTGCCGCGGCGGTTTATGAGGCTACGGTTCGGGGGTTCACCCCCGGACGCTTACTTCAGCCAGGCGCGCGCGTTGCGGAAGATGCGCATCCACGGGCTGAACGCGCCGCCCGAATCGGCGGTGCCCCACTTTTCGGGCGCCCACGACATCATGACGTTGCGGGTCACGCGTTCCGGGTGCGGCATCATGACCGTGAAACGGCCGTCGGCAGTGGTCACCGAGGTCAGGCCGCCGGGGCTGCCGTTCGGGTTGAACGGATAGGCTTCCGTGGCTTGGCCGTAGTTGTCGATAAAGCGCGCGGCGGCCAGCACGCGACCGGCGTCGCCCTGCTGGGAGAAGTCGGCAAAGCCTTCGCCGTGGGCCACGGCGACCGGGACGCGGGCCCCTTCCATGCCGGCAAAGAAGATGGACGGCGACTTGGCCACTTCCACCATCGACAGGCGGGCTTCGTACTTTTCGGACTGGTTGCGCGTGAAGCGCGGCCAGTGCTCGGCGCCCGGGATCATCGGCGCCAGCGCAGCCATCATCTGGCAGCCGTTGCACACGCCCAGCGCAAAGGTGTCGGGACGCGCAAAGTACGCGGCGAACTGGTCCGACAGCTTGCTGTTGAAGCGGATGGTGCGCGCCCAGCCTTCGCCGGCGCCCAGCACGTCGCCGTAGCTGAAGCCGCCCACCGCGACCAGGCCCTGCATTTCCGCCAGGTCCAGGCGGCCGGACAGGAGGTCGGTCATGTGGACGTCGATGGCCTCGAAGCCCGAGGTGTCGAAGGCCCAGGCCATTTCGACCTGACTGTTGCAGCCTTGCTCGCGCAGGATGGCCACGCGCGGACGCTTGCCGGTGTTGATGAACGGCGCGGCCACGTTCTCTTGCGGGTCGAAGGCCACGTTCGGGCTCATGCCCGGGTCCTTGGTGTCGTTCCAGACGTCCAGTTCCGCCTGGGCGCACGCGGGGTTGTCGCGGCGCGCCATGATGCGGTGCGAGACTTCGGACCAGGCGCGGCCGAGGTCGGCGCGCGGCTGGCCCCAGACCTTGCGGCCGTCGCGGTAGAACTCGACCTCGTCGGCGGCATTCAGGCCGCCGATGACATGCGAGTGCGCCGACAGGCCCGCGCCGCGCAGCACCTGCATCACGGCGTCGCGTTGCGAGGCCGGCACCTGGATGACGGCGCCCGCTTCTTCCGAGAACAGGGCCTTCAGGGTCAGTTCGTCGCGCTGCACGGCGACCTGTTCCGGACGGATCTTGTAATCGCCCCAATCCGCCGATTGCGGATCGAAGGTCAGCATGTCCAGGTTCACCGAGATGCCGGTGCGGCCGGCGAAGGCCATTTCGACCAGCGTGGCGAACAGGCCGCCATCGGAGCGGTCGTGGTAGGACAGGATGGTGCCGGCTTCGGCCAGCGTGCGGATGGTGACAAAGAACGCGCGCAGGTCTTGCGGCGAATCGATGTCCGGCACGGTCTGGCCGACCTGGTTATACGTCTGCGCCAGGATCGAGCCGCCCATGCGATGGCGGCCGCGGCCCAGGTCGATCAGGATCAGGACGCTGTCGCCCGCGTCGGTGCGCAGCTGCGGCGTCAGGCTGGCGCGCACATCGGCGACCGGCGCAAACGCGGTAATGATCAAGGACACCGGCGCGACGACCTGGCGTTGCTCGCCGTCCTGATCCCAGGAGGTCTTCATGGACAGGGAGTCCTTGCCGACCGGAATGGACAGGCCGGTGGCCTGGCACAGTTCGCTGACGGCGGACACGGTGTCGTACAGCGCGGCGTCTTGCCCGGCCACGCCGCAGGCGGCCATCCAGTTGGCCGACAGCTTGATGTCTTCAAGGCGCGCCACGTCGGCGGCGGCCAGGTTGGTCAGGGCTTCGGCAACGGCCATGCGGCCCGAGGCCGGGGCGTCCAGCATGGCGATGGGGGTGCGCTCGCCCATCGACATGGCTTCACCGCGGAAACCTTCGTAGTCGGCCAGCGTGACGGCGCAGTCGGCCACCGGCACCTGCCACGGACCGACCATCTGGTCGCGGCTGGAGAGGCCGCCGACGGTGCGGTCGCCAATGGTGATGAGGAACGACTTGTTGGCCACCGTGGGGTGGCGCAGCACGCGGTAGGCGGCTTCGGTCAGGTCGATGCCGGCCAGGTCCAGCGGCTCGGACACGCCGGGCAGGCGGGTGACGTCGCGCGTCATGCGCGGCGGCTTGCCCAGGATGACGTCGATGGGCACGTCCACGGGGCGCACTTCGGCGTCGCCTTGCGGACGGATCGTGTCCAGGCCGGGAAGGCCCTCGCCATCCACCACGCGCAGCTGGCGCTCTTCGGTGGCCACGCCCACCACCGCGTACGGGCAGCGTTCGCGGCGGGCGATGGCGTCAAAGCGTTCCAGGTCCTGCGGCAGGATCGACAGGACGTAGCGTTCCTGCGATTCGTTGCTCCAGATTTCGGCGGGCGACAGGCCCGATTCTTCGAGGGGCACGCGCTTCAGATCGAAGATCGCGCCGCGGCCGGCGTCGTTGACCAGCTCCGGGAATGCGTTGGACAGGCCGCCCGCGCCCACGTCGTGGATCGCGATGATGGGGTTGTTCTCGGCCTGCTGCCAGCAGCGGTCGATAACCTCTTGCGCGCGGCGTTCGATTTCGGGGTTGCCGCGCTGGACGGAGTCGAAGTCCAGCTCAGCCGAGTTGCTGCCCATGCTGATGCTGGAGGCGGCTCCGCCGCCCATGCCGATGCGGAAACCGGGGCCGCCCAATTGAATCAGCAGCGCGCCAGGAGGAATGACTTCCTTGTGGGTGAGGCCGGCGTCGATGCTGCCCAGGCCGCCCGCGATCATGATGGGCTTGTGGTAGCCCCAGCGCGTGCCGCCGGCGGTCTGCTCGAACGAACGGAAGTAACCCAGCAGGTTGGGACGGCCGAATTCGTTGTTGAACGCCGCGCCCCCGATGGGGCCGTCGATCATGATAGACAGCGGCGAGGCGATGCGATCGGGCAGACCATGGTGGTCGGCTTCCCAGGGTTGCAGCGCGTCGTCAAAGCGCAGGTGCGACACGGTGAAGCCCGTGAGGCCCGCCTTGGGCTTGGAGCCGCGGCCGGTGGCGCCTTCGTCGCGGATTTCACCGCCGTTGCCGGTGGAGGCGCCGGGGAACGGCGCGATCGCGGTCGGGTGGTTGTGCGTTTCCACCTTCATCAGCGTGTGCACGGTGGTGTCGCGGCGGATGTACTTGGCGCTGGCGGCGCCCTCGCCCGCCAGCCCCGGCACGCCAGCCTGGAAGCGCTGCGCGGGGCCGCCTTCCATGATGGCGGCGTTGTCCGAGTAAGCGACGACGGTGCCTTGCGGCTGCGCCTTGTGCGTGGCGCGGATCATGCCGAACAGCGTGTTGGGCTGCGACTGGCCGTCGATGACCCATTCGGCGTTGAAGATCTTGTGGCGGCAGTGTTCGCTGTTGGCCTGCGCGAACATCATCAGTTCGACGTCGGTGGGATCGCGGCCCAGGTCGGTGAAGGACTTGGCCAGGTATTCGATCTCGTCGTCGGACAGGGCCAGGCCCAGCGTGGTGTTGGCTTCGACCAGGGCATCGGCGCCGCGCGTCTGGACGTCGACCGTGCGCATGGGCTTGCCCGCCAGCGGCTGGAACAACGCCTGGCCGTCGAAGCTGGCGTCCACCACGGTTTCGGTCATGCGGTCGTGCAGGCAGTCGGCCGCGCGCGCGAGCATGGCTTCGTCCAGCGACTTGGCGCCGAGCAGGCCGCGTTCGGGCGTGATGACGTAGCGCACGCCGCGTTCGATGCGATGCACCGACGACAGGCCGCAGTTGTGGGCGATGTCGGTGGCCTTGCTGGCCCAGGGGGAAATCGTGCCCAGGCGCGGGATCACCAGCAGGGACACGCTCTTGGCGGGCGCGTCGGCGGTGCTGGGCGTGCCGTAGTCCAGCAGCTGGGTAAGCTGCTGCTGCTGTTCGGCCGTCAAGGCGGCGTCGGTGCTGACGAAGTGCTCGTAGCGGGCGGATATGTCGGCCACCGGCAGGCCGGCTTCCTTCAATTGCGCCAGAAGGCGATCACGTCGAAAGGAGGACAGGACGGAGGAACCAGGCAGATGCTGAACTAGGGACACGATGCGGGCGCCGTATAAAGAGGGGTGCAAAGGAGGGATTTTACCCGTTTAAGGGGTTTTCCCGGAGCCGAAGTTCAATGGAGGTTCTGCCGCACTCATCCGGCCATTGTTACAAAAGAATTCCGCGTGGTGTCTGGCGTGGATGGTGCACAGCAATATCGGTCCGCCACCGCTGGGGGCAATGGCGGTTTTCCCCTCGCGGGCCCTGCCCGCCTGCCGACGCTTTGCGCAATGCAGCATGTTGCAGCCGCCCCGCATTGCGGGAAAACACGAACACCCTCGCCCGCGGTGCGACGGTAGGATGCAGCGACCCTATCCAACAAGAAAAGCGGCGCCCCACGCCCGCTGGCCGTTGCCTCACATGTCCCGCCCCGACGCCCCCGCCGAGCCTGTAGAACCGATCATCCCCGTAGAAGCAGATCCCGCCGTCAAGGTGCCGCTGGCCGTCGAGGACGGGCTGGCCGTGATCCTGCTGGCGACCCTGGCCATCATCACTTTCCTGAATGTGCTGGTGCGCTATTTCACCGATCAGTCGTTTGCGTGGACGGAAGAAATTTCCGTGTTCCTGCTGATCGTGCTGACGATGGCGGGCGGCAGTGTGGCCTTCGTGCGCAACCATCACATCCGGATCGAGATCCTGGCGGACTCGGGTTCGCCGCGCCGCCAGCGCATCATGGCGCTGATTGCGAACAGCTGCGTGCTGGCGTTCTTCGTCTTGCTGACCGTGCTGTCGGTGAAGCTGGTGTACGACGAACTCATCTACGAGGAAACGTCCCCGGCCATCGGCGTGCCGACGTGGTGGTATTCGATCTGGCTGCCGGTCATGGCCGCGGCCATTTCGCTGCGCACGCTGGGCACCCTGCGCCGTCTGGCGCGCGCCCCGGTCCAGGATGCCCAGCGATGATCGCCGTCATCCTCTTTACCGTCTTCATCGTCCTGATGGTGATCGGCGTGCCGGTCGGCGTGGCGCTGGGCATCGGCGGCACGGTCGCGATCGTGCTGACCAACCTGGACACGCCGTGGTACGGCCTTCTGACCGTTCCGCAGAATTTCTACGCCGGCCTGGCCAAGTACCCGCTACTGGCGATTCCGATGTTCGTGCTGGTGGGGTCGATCTTTGACCGGTCGGGCGTGGCCAAGCGGCTGGTGGACTTTGCGATCGCCATCGTCGGACGCGGTCCCGGCATGCTGCCGCTGGTGTCGATCGCGGTGGCGATGTTCCTGGGCGGCATTTCGGGTTCGGGGCCGGCCTGCGCGGCGGCCGTGGGCGCGGTGATGATTACCGCGATGTCGCGCGCAGGCTATCCGGGGTCGTTCTCGGCATCCGTGGTGGCCGCCGGCGCGGCCACCGACATCCTGATCCCGCCCTCCGTGGCCTTCATCATCTACTCCGTGCTGGTGCCGGGCGCCTCGGTGCCCGCGCTGTTTGCCGCCGGCATGATCCCGGGCATCCTGGCCGGTTTCGCGCTGATCATTCCGGCCGTGTGGCTGTCGCGTAAATACAAGATGGGCGCGCTGGAAGCGCACTTGCCCCGCCCGCCCTTCTGGAAGAGCCTGCGCGAGGCGTCCTGGGGCCTGGCCGCGCCGGTGCTGATCCTGGGCGGCATGCGGTTGGGGTGGTTCACGCCCACCGAGGCGGCGGTCGTTGCCGTGTTCTATGGCCTTTTCGTGGGCGGCTTCATCCATCGCACCATCAAGTTCCGGGACCTGTACACGATCCTGCGCGAAGCCGCCGAGCTGTCCGCCGTGATCATGCTGGTGGTGACGCTGGCCGGGATCTTTGCGTGGGCGCTGTCCACGCTCAGCGTGATCGACCCGATCACCCACGCCATCGTCAATTCGGGCTTGGGCGAATGGGGCGTGCTGGCGCTGCTGATCCTGCTGCTGATGACCGTGGGCATGTTCCTGGACGGCATCTCGATCTTCCTGATCTTCGTGCCGCTGCTCATGCCAATCGCCAATGCCTACGGCTGGGATCCGGTGTGGTTCGGCGTGATCCTGACCTTGAAGGTGGCGCTGGGCCAGTTCACCCCGCCGCTGGCCGTGAATCTGATGGTGTCGTGCCGCATCGCGCGCGTGCCGATGGAGTCGACCGTGCGCTGGGTGGTGTGGCTGCTGGGCGCGATGTTCCTGGTGCTGGTCGCGGTGCTGGTGTTTCCCGAACTGGCGCTGTGGCTGCCGCGCAAGCTGGGTTATTGAGAGAGGCTGGACGGGGCCGGCCCGACTGGGTGCCCGGCCATGGATGACAACAACAGAAAGACTCGCATAGAGAGGAGACGCAACATGAAATTCCGCAACCTGATCGGCGTGGCGCTGTGCGCGGCGGCCGTGGTGGGCATGGCGCCCGCGCATGCGCAGAACTACAAGCCCGAGTACAAGCTCTCCATCGTCGTGGGCACCACCTTCCCGTGGGGCCAGGGCGCCGAGATCTGGTCGAACCTGGTGCGCGAGCGCACCGAAGGCCGCATCAACATCAAGGTCTACCCCGGCACCTCGCTGGTCCAGGGCGACCAGACCCGCGAGTTCACCGCCATCCGCCAGGGCGTGATCGACATGGCCGTCGGGTCGACCATCAACTGGTCGCCGCAGGTCAAGCAGCTGAACCTGTTCTCGCTGCCCTTCCTGATGCCCGACTACGCCGCCATCGACGCGCTGGTGCAAGGCGACGTGGGCAAGGACATGTTCAAGCTCATCGAAAAGGCGGGCGTGGTGCCGCTTGCCTGGGGCGAGAACGGCTACCGCCAGGTCAGCAACTCCAAGCGCGAGATCAAGCGCCCCGAGGACATGAAGGGCATGAAGCTGCGCGTGGTGGGGTCGCCGCTCTACATCGACACCTTCACCGCGCTGGGCGCCAACCCCACGCAGATGAGCTGGGCCGATGCGCAGCCTGCGCTGGCCAGCGGCGCGGTCGACGGGCAGGAGAACCCGCTGTCGATCTACACCGGCTCCAAGCTCTACACCGTGGGCCAGAAGTACCTGACGCTCTGGAACTACGTGGCCGATCCGCTGATCTTCGTGGTCAACCGCGAAGTCTGGAATTCCTGGTCGGAAAAGGACCGCGACATCGTGCGCCAGGCCGCGCTGGACGCCGGCAAGCAGCAGATTGTCATCGCGCGCAAGGGTGTGACGCCTGAAGACCCGTCGCTGCTCAAGGAAATCGCCGGTCACGGCGTCACCGTGACCACCCTGTCGCAAGCCGACCACGACGCCTTCGTGAAGGCCACCAAGCCGGTCTACGAAAAGTGGAAGAAGCAGATCGGCGAGGACCTGGTCAACAAGGCCGAAAAATCGATCGCTGAGCGCAAGAAGTAACCCGCGAAAGTTTCGCAGCAAGCCCCAGGGGAACCGGCGGCGCAAGCCGCCAACCGAGGCAGGGACGCTAGAATCCCGCCCACCAGACGGGCGCCGGCCACAAACCGGCGCCCGTTATTTTTTTGGTGGCAGACACCCGCCCTATTCCGGGTAGCTGACTTCCAGGATATCCAGCTCATCGATGCCGGCCGGTGTGCGCAGCACGACCGTGTCGCCTTCCCGCGCCTTGATCAAAGCGCGGGCCACCGGCGAAATCCAGCTGATCTTGCCAGCCAGGGGTTCGGCTTCATCCACGCCCACGATCGTGACGGTGTGTTCTTCGCCCGCCTTATCCACGTAGACGACCGTTGCGCCGAAGAAAGCCTGATCGCGATTGGGTTGGGCCTTGGGGTCGACGACTTCGGCGATGTCCAGCCGCTTGGTCAGAAAGCGCATGCGCCGGTCGATCTCGCGCAGACGCTTCTTGCCGTAGAGGTAGTCGCCGTTTTCCGAACGGTCGCCGTTGGACGCGGCCCACGACACGACCTGCACGACGGCCGGTCGTTCCACGTTCATGAGCTGCGTGAGCTCGCCGCGCAGGCGTTCGTAGCCCTCGGGCGTCATGTAGTTCTTGGTGCCGGCTGGCAGCGCCTGGGCCTGCGGCAGGTCGTCGTCGTCCTCGTGGTCGGACTCTTTAACAAAGGCTTTGTTCATGGCGGTTGCATCGCGATGGCGCGATCACTGTCGAAGCTTGTGAAAATGGGCGGCGCGGGCCGCCCGCGTCAGAACCAGTCGTGCCAGACCGGCTTCAGGTCGGGAGGCAGCGGCGGCAGTTGGCCCAGGTCCATCCGGCTTTCCTTGGGACTGTGAAAGTCCGAGCCGCGCGAGGCCAGAAAGCCGTAGCGGCGCGCCACCTCGGCGTACTGGCGCGCTTCTTCCACGGTATGGCTGCCCGTGTTGACCTCGATGCCCACGCCGCCCAGTTGCAGGAATTCGTCGAACAGCGCGGCGAACTGAAGCGGGGTGTACTTGTAGCGGCCCGGATGCGCAATGACGGCCTGACCGCCCGCGCCGCGGATCCAGCCCACCGCGTCGGCCAGCGTGGCCCACTGCATGGGCACGTGACCGGGGCAGTCGTCGCCCAGGTGCTTGTTGAACACGGTCTGCACATCCGGACAATAGCCGGCCTGCACCAGATAACGCGCAAAGTGCGTGCGGCTGATCAGTTCGGGATTGCCGGCAAACGGCAGCGCGCCTTCATACGCGCCGGGCATGCCCATGTCCGCCAGACGGTCGCCGATGCGCTTGGCACGGGCGGCGCGTCCCGAGCGGGTCTTGCGCAGGCCTTCGATCAAATCCCGGTTGTTGGGATCAAACCGCAGGCCGACGATGTGCACCGTAAGGCCGGCCCAGGTGACCGAGATCTCGACGCCGGTGGCAAACCGCATACCCAGTTCTTGGGCCGCCGCCGAGGCTTCGGCGATGCCGCCCACTTCGTCGTGGTCGGTCAGCGCCCAGACATCAACGCCATTGGCGAACGCGCGCTGCGCCACGTCGCGGGGCGCGAGCGCGCCGTCCGAGACGGTGGAATGGCAATGCAGGTCGATGTTCAGCGTGGGCGATTTCATGGGGCTATTGTAGAGAAGGCCCGGCGGCGCGCCTAGCGCCGCCCTGTCCCCACAAAGCCGCCCGCCCGTTCAGGCCAAGAGGAAGTCCGCCACCGGATCGACCTGGTCGTCCACGATAAGCGTGGGGGCATGGCCCACGCCGGGCACTTCAAGCGCCCGCGCACGCGGATTGCGCTTGCGCATTTCGTCTACCGTGGCGCGGGTCAGCAGGTCGGACAGTTCGCCGCGCACGATCAGGACCGGGCAATCGATCGCGTCATACGATCGCCACAGGATCTGTTCGCCCGCCGCCAGTTCCTCGGGCGTCTGGGCCCCCAAAGCCTGGGCAATCGCCAGGTCGTAGTGCTTGACCCACTTGCCGCCCTGTTCCGGATACAGGTATTTGGCCAGCTCCGCCCACTGCGCGTCGGTGTGCGGACCGAAGGTTTCCGAATTGGCGCGCATCGTCGCCACGGCCTCTTCGAATGTGGCGAATTCGCCGGGCGCGCCCACGTACTGGCCGATGCGCGACAGGGCGCCGTTCTCCAGACGCGGCCCCACGTCGTTGAGCACCATTCTGTCCAGACGCAGTCCCTGGGCAGGCGGCAACATCCCGGCATGCGGGCGCATCGCGGCCATGGCCTTGGCGAAAGCGGCGGCGCCCGACAGCGCCATGCCGATCAACCCGCCCATGGACGTGCCGACCCACGACAGGCTGGCCGGGCGCAGGCGCGCGATCAGCGTCACCATGTCGGACACGTACTGCGGCACCGTGTAGAACGCCGGATTGACCAGCCAATCCGAGCGGCCGCGCCCCACGACGTCGGGGCAGACCACCCGATAGTGGCCGGCCAGCCGGCGCGCCAGCACATCGAAGTCACGCCCGCTGCGGGTCAGGCCGTGCACGCAGAGCAGCACCCGGTCATTGGCGGGATCGCCCCACTCCCAATAGGCCATGCGGTGCAAACCCGCCGGGCTGGCGCAGGTGACGAATTCCAAACGGGGTTCCAGGCTGGCTTGCACTTCGGTACGCTCCACGGGTTGCGCGCGGCCGGCACGGCGGCGCCGCTTTGGCCGCTATCTTATCGGTTATGAAAGGCCGGTGCGGCCGGCTCTGGACTATCGCGGACTTCGTGGCTACGATCCCTGCATCTCCGAACCACCGCTGCCGCCCGGCGCCCGTCCGACATTGCCGATGGCTATCGGCACGATGCATTCATTAAATTGGAGTTGCACACCTTTCAAGGCGCACAGTAAAAAGCTTCAGGCATTGCCAGATCAGTCTTCCCAAAATTGATATGGAGTCCGTATGCAGCAAAGCAGTCCCGTCCCCCCGCTGACCGAACAGCCCGCCGTTCAAACCGGCGTCGTCGTCTCCCCTCCCCCCGCCCCCCCGAAGATCCTGCAGGACCTGATGGCCCGCGCCGACGTGCAGATCAATGGGTCGCGCCCCTGGGACATGCAGGTGCACGACAAGCACATGTACGAGCGGGTGTTCGCCAGCTGGTCGTTGGGGCTGGGCGAGTCGTACATGGACGGCGAATGGGACTGCGAGCAACTGGACGAACTCTTCACCCGCCTGCTGCGCGCCGACATGGGATCCGCGGCGCTGGGCGTGGCCCGCATCAAGCTGATCGCCGAGCACCTGCGCCACAAGCTGTTCAACCTGCAATCCAAGCACCGCGCATTCGAGGTCGGCGAGCAGCACTACGATGCGGGCAACGACGTGTTCGAGGCCATGCTCGACAGCCGGATGATCTACTCCTGCGCCTATTGGGAACACGCGCAGACGCTGGAGGAGGCGCAGGTCGCCAAGCTGGACATGATCTGCCGCAAGCTGCAACTGAAGGAAGGCGAGACCTTGCTGGACATCGGCTGCGGCTGGGGCGGGCTGGCCAAGTTCGCGGCCGAGCGCTATGGCGTCAAGGTCACGGGCGTGACGGTGTCCAAGGAGCAACTTGCGCTGGCGCAGGAACGGGTAAAGGGCCTGCCGGTCGAGCTGCTGCTGCAGGACTACCGCGACTTGCAGGGCCGCTTCGACAAGGTCGTCTCGGTCGGCATGTTCGAGCACGTCGGCCCCAAGAACTACGACACCTACTTCACCAACGTGCAGCGGCTGATGGCCCCGGAAGGCATTTTCCTGCTGCACACGATCGGCATCGCCGCGACCAGCCAGAGCACCGATCCGTGGATCGACCGTTACGTGTTCCCCAACGGCAAGCTGCCGTCGGCGCGCGAGATCGCCACCGCCGTCGAGGGCCGCTTCATCATCGAGGACTGGCACAACTTTGGCGCCGACTATGACCGCACGCTGATGGCCTGGTGGGAACGCTTCGAGCGCGCCTGGCCGACGCTGGAGTCGCGCTACGGCACCCGGTTCTACCGGATGTGGAAGTACTACCTGATGTGTTGCGCGGGCTTTTTCCGGTCGCGCGAGGGCCAGCTTTGGCAGGTGATCCTGACGCATCCGCAGCGGCAGGACACCTACCGGTCGCTGCGCTGAAGCCGGCGCGGCCCCACTTGCATCGGCAAGCCGCCCCGTACCGGGCGGCTTGTTGTCAATGGCGCGCTGCTATGCGCCCGCTTCTTCCCGAATCATGTCCGCCGCGCGTTCCGCGATCATGATCGTCGGCGAATTGGTGTTGCCCGACGTGATGCGCGGCATGATGGATGCATCCGCGATGCGCAGCCCTTGCAGACCATGCACGCGCAGCCGCGCGTCGACCACCGCGCCTTGGTCGGCGTTGCGGCCCATCGCGCAGGTGCCCACCGGATGGAAGATCGTGGTGCCAATTTTGCCAGCGGCCTGGCGCAGTTCGTCCTCGGTCTGGAAGGCCGGACCCGGCAACCATTCCTCCGGCTGGTAACGCTGCAGGGCGGGGGCGGCGGCGATGCGGCGCACGAGGCGGATCGAATCGGCGGCGACTTGCAGGTCTTCTTCGGTGCTGAGGTAGTTGGGGCGGATGACAGGGGCCTCGCTGCCCTTCTGCCCCGCCGGGCCTTGCGCATGCACGCTGCCGCGCGACGTGGGGCGAAGATTGCAGACGCTGGCGGTGAAGGCGTCGAAGCCATGCAGGGGTTCGCCGAAGGCGCCCAGCGACAGCGGCTGCACGTGAAACTCGACGTTGGCGCGGTCCTGGCCGGGATCGGATTTTGCAAACGCCCCCAACTGCGAGGGCGCCATGCTCATCGGCCCGCTGCGGCTCATCAGGTATTCCAGCCCGATGCCCGCGCGGCCCAGCCACGTGGAGGCGATCCGGTTCAATGTCTTGACGCCGTTCACCTTGATGATGACCCGCAGTTGCAGATGGTCCTGCAGGTTCTCGCCCACGCCCGGCAAGGCATGACGCAGCGTGATGCCGCTTTCGCGCAGGCGCGCGGGCTCGCCGATGCCCGAGACTTCCAGCAGATGCGGCGAGTTCACGGCGCCCGCGGCCAGCACGACCTCCCGCCGCGCCCGCAGCGACATCGCGCGCCCGGCGCGGTTGACGCGCGCGCCCACGCAACGCTTCGCGTCGAATTCAAGCTGCTCGGCCAGCGCACCCGTCATCACGTGCAGATTCGGGCGTTTCTGCACGGGGCGCAGGAATGCCTTGGACGTGTTCCAGCGCCAGCCGCTACGCTGATTGACCTCGAAATAGCCGCTGCCGAAGTTGTCGCCGCGGTTGAAGTCCTGCACCCGCGGAATGCCTTCCTGTTCGGCTGCGGTGGCAAAGGCTTCCAGAATGTCCCAGCGCAGCCGCTGCTGCTCGACGCGCCACTCGCCGCCCGCGCCATGAAATTCGTCGGCGCCCCGGTGGTAGTCCTCGCTCCGCTTGAAGACCGGCAGCACCTGATCCCAACTCCAGGCTGCGTCGCCGGACAGCGTGGCCCAGTCCTCATAGTCCTGTCTCTGGCCGCGCATGTAGATCATGCCGTTGATCGACGAGCAGCCGCCCAGCACGCGGCCGCGGGGATAGATGAGCGAACGCCCGCCCAAACCGGGTTCCTCGGCCGTGCGGTACATCCAGTCGGTGCGCGGGTTGCCGATGCAGTGCAGGTATCCGACCGGGATGTGAATCCAGTGATAGTTGTCGCGCCCGCCGGCCTCCAGCAGCAGGACCTGCACGGCAGGGTCGCGGCTCAGGCGGTTGGCCAGCACGCAGCCCGCCGAACCCGCGCCCACGATGATGTAGTCGTAAGTCTCCATAAGCTCTTCTTATCAAGTCCGGGCCCGATGCGGACGCCGGCACGGTGAGCCGCCCCGGCTGCGACGCGGTGCGCGCGCCGGGAATCTGCCGAGACTCTGGCGCACGGCGAGGCGGCTGTCCAATGAAATGTTGAAAAGGGCTTTATTAGTGTCTCTAATAATGCTCGGCAGTTTCACGGCGAATCAGGGGTCAGACGCCCCCACATCTTCTGGAAGCATTCATGGATCTGAAGCACATCCGCACTTTCGCCGCCGTCGCGCGGGAGGGCAATCTGACCCGGGCGGCCGAGCATCTGCACCTGACGCAGCCCGCGCTGAGCCTGCAGCTCAAGAACTTCCAGGAATCGCTGGACCTGACGCTTTTCACCCGCACCGCGCAAGGGCTCGCGCCGAATGCAGACGGCCGGGCGCTGCTGGCGCCGGCGCAGCGCGTGCTGGATGCGCTGGACGACTTCCAGCGCGCCATCGGCGCGTTGCGCGACACCGTCCAGGGCGAACTGCGGATCGGCACGATCCTGGATCCGGAGTTCCTGCGCCTGGGCGCCACGCTGCAATACCTGGTCGAGCATTACCCGAAGATCCGCCCCACCCTGCGGCACGGCATGTCGGGATCGGTCGGCCGGCAGGTGCGCGCAGGCGACCTGGATGTGGGCTTCTACCTGGGCCCCCCGCACCCAGCCGGCCTGCATGCCCAACCGCTCGCTTCGTTTTCCTATTACGTCGTCGCACCCAAGGGCTGGAGCGCGCAGGTCGCCGGCCGGGGCTGGGCCGAGATCGCAGCGCTGCCCTGGATCTGGACCCCGCCGGATTCCGTCCATCACCGGCTGCTGTCCGACAAGTTCGACGCGTTGGGCATCACGCCCCACGCGGTGGCCGAAGTGGACCAGGAGGCCTCGATGCTGGATCTGGTTCGCTCGGGCGTGGGGCTGTCGCTCGCCCGCGATTCGATCGCCCTGCGCGAATCGCAGTCCAGCGGCCTGCAACTGGTCAAAGGCTTGTCGATCCAGGCCGAGCTGTCGTTCATTACACAGACGGCGCGGCGCGACGATCCCCTGGTCGCGGCTGCCTTTGCCGCGGTGCAAGCGGCGTTCGCCTGACACCGGCCGCGCCGCGGCCTTAATCTCGATCAAGCGCCAGCACGTCATGTTGCGCTGCGCCAAACAAGTGCAGACCGCACACGGATATGCACCGATCCGAGGCATGCCCGCCCACGACCGCAACAGCCGCGCCTTCCTCCGCGAGGCCGCCGGCGCGCCCGCTTTCCCTATGAGCCGCAAGGAAATTCCCGCCGTCTGCACGGCATTCAACATACCTGGCATGGACTTTGCGTGATAGCTCTTGTGCGGGTGCAAACCCGGCAAGACAACGTGAGCATTACCGGCAATGGCGCCCCGACCGAAAGGTCCAGGGCGCCGTTTGTCTTTTGAAATCCGAATATCCAAGCCTGGGGAAATCCCATGAATGCAGCGGCCAAATCCAATTCCTTGCAGACGCTGGTTGTCATCGGCAACGGCATGGTGGGCCATCATTGCGTCGAGCAATTGATCGCCCGCGGCGCCCTTAAGCGTTATCGCATCACCATCTTCGGCGAGGAAACCCGCCGCGCCTACGACCGCGTCCATCTGTCCGAATACCTGAACGGCCGCGACGCCGAGTCCATGGCGCTGGGCGACGCCGCGCTTTATGCGCAGGAAGGCGTGACCCTGCGCCTGGGCGAGCCCGTGGTGGATATCGACCGCCGCGCCCGGGAAGTCGTCACCGCCAATGGCCGCTTCGCCTACGACAAGCTGGTGCTGGCAACTGGCTCCTATCCCTTCGTGCCGCCCATCGCGGGCGCCGAAGGCCATTCGCGGCTGGTGTACCGCAGCATCGACGACCTGGACCTGATCCGCGAGGCGGCCAGCGGCGCGCGGCGCGGCGTCGTGGTGGGCGGCGGCCTGCTGGGCCTGGAAGCGGCCAATGCGCTGAAGTCGCTGAATCTGGAAGCCCACGTCGTCGAGTTCGCGCCGCGCCTGATGCCGGTGCAGCTGGACGAGGCCGGCGGCGCCGCGCTCAAGGCGCGCATCGAGGCGCTGGGCGTGGGCGTGCACTTGTCACGCGCCACGCAGGACATCAAGCCCGGCACGCAGTACCGCTACCGCATGCGCTTTGCCGAAGGCGCGCCGCTGGAAACCGACCTGATCGTGTTTTCGGCCGGCATCCGTCCGCAGGTGTTCCTGGCGCGCAAGGCCGGACTGGCGCTGGCCGAGCGCGGCGGCGTCGCCATCGACGACCACTGCCGCAGCAGCGACGAACACATCTACGCGATCGGCGAATGCGCGTCCTGGAACGGCACGGTCTTCGGCTTGGTGGCGCCCGGCTACCAGATGGCGCGCATCGTTGCCGCCGAACTGTGCGGCGCGCCCGAAGCGGCCTTTTCGGGCGCCGACATGTCCACCAAGCTCAAGCTCCTGGGCGTGGACGTGGGCTCGATCGGCGATGCCCACGGCGCCACGCCGGGTTCGCGCAGCTACCGGTACATCGACGAAGCGGGCGCCAGCTACCGGCGCCTGGTCGTGTCCGCCGACGGCAAGCGCGTGCTGGGCGCCGTCCTGGTGGGCGACAACAGCTACTACGACACCTTGCTGCAATACGCGCAGAACGGCATCGCGCCGCCCGCGGATCCGTCCAGCCTGATCCTGCCGCAAGGCCAGGCCGCACCCCTGCTGGGTGTGGACGCCCTGCCCGCCACCGCCACGATCTGCTCGTGCCACAACGTCAACAAGGGCGCGATCTGCGACGCCATCGACGGCGGCTGTACGGACCTGGCCGGCGTCAAGGCCTGCACCAAGGCGGCCTCGGGCTGCGGCGGCTGCGCGGGCCTGCTCAAGCAGGTGGTCGAGCACGAACTGGCCAGCCGCGGCGTTGTGGTCGACAAGAGCCTGTGCGAGCACTTTGCCTACACCCGCCAGGAGCTGTACGCGATCGTGCGAGTGAACGGCATCGAGACCTTCGACGAACTGCTGGCCAGCCACGGCCGCGGCCACGTCGGTTGCGAGATCTGCAAGCCCGCGGTGGGCTCGATCCTGGCATCCTGCTGGAACCGCCCCATCCAGGACCCGCACCTGGTGCCGCTGCAGGACACCAACGACACCTTCATGGCGAACATGCAGAAGAACGGCACCTACTCCGTGGTGCCGCGCATGCCCGCCGGCGAGGTCACGCCCGACGGCCTGATCGCCGTCGGCGCCGTCGCCAAGAAATACAACCTGTACGTCAAGGTGACGGGCGGCCAGCGCATCGATCTGTTCGGCGCGCAACTGCACGAGCTGCCCGGCATCTGGTCGGAACTGATCGCCGCCGGCTTCGAGACGGGACACGCCTACGGCAAGTCCACGCGCACGGTGAAGTCCTGCGTGGGCAGCACCTGGTGCCGTTTCGGCGTGCAGGACAGCGTGAAGATGGCGCTGGACATCGAGCACCGCTACAAAGGCCTGCGCGCCCCGCACAAGCTGAAGTTCGCCGTGTCCGGATGCACCCGCGAATGCGCCGAGGCGCAGAGCAAGGACATCGGCGTGATCGCCACCGAAAACGGCTGGAACCTGTATGTGTGCGGCAACGGCGGCATGCGTCCGCGCCACGCGGAACTGTTTGCGACCGACCTGGACGACGCCACCCTTATCCGCTACATCGACCGCCTGCTCATGTTCTACATCCGCACGGCCGACAAGCTGCAGCGCACGTCCGTGTGGCGCGAATCGCTGGAAGGCGGGCTGGACTATCTGAAGCAGGTCGTCATCGAGGACAGCCTGGGCCTCGCCGCCGAGCTGGAAGCGCAGATGCAGCTGGTGGTGGACCGTTATGAATGCGAATGGGCCAACGCGCTCGGCGATCCCGAAAAGCTCAAGCGCTTTCGCACCTTCGTCAACGACAGCCAGGGCGATCCCGACATCAAGTTCGTGCAGGAACGCGGCCAGCCCCGGCCCGCGCCGGCGCCCGCCGCGCAACGCGTCATTCCCATTGCCGAGGAGATCGTCTGATGGCGGCCCAACCTGCTCAACACCCTGTCTGGCGCCACGCCTGCGACCGCCGCGACCTCGTGGCCAATTCCGGCGTCGTGGCGCTGGTGGACGGCGCGCAAGTGGCGCTGTTCTACCTGCCCGACGCCGGCGGCCAGACGCTGTACGCCGTGTCGAACCGCGACCCGAAATCGGGCGCCAACGTGATTGGCCGAGGCATCGTCGGCCAGCTGGCTGGCGACCTGGTGGTGGCCTCTCCGCTCTACAAGCAGCACTTCCGGCTGGCGGATGGCAGCTGCGTGCAATTCCCGGAACAACGCCTGCAGACCTGGCAGGCGCGCTTTAACGGCGACGCGGTGGAAATCGCCTGACGGGCGCCGCCGGATTCATTCCCACCCGAATTCATTCATACCTTCAGCAAAGCAACAGGAAACATCATGTCCTACCTAGCTCCTTCCGAGTTCGTCACCAAGATGGTGGACGCGGGCGAATCCAAGCTCTACATGGCGACGCGCGACGTCCTCATCCGCGCCTTCATGGCCGGCGCCATCCTGGCGATTGCCGCAGTCTTTGCCGTCACCGTCACGGTGCAGACCGACTCGCCCATCCTGGGCGCCGCGCTCTTTCCGGTGGGATTCTGCATCCTGTACCTGATGGGCTTCGACCTCTTGACCGGCGTGTTCGTGCTGACGCCGCTGGCGCTCTTTGACAAACGGCCGGGCGTCACGATGGGCGGCATTCTCAAGCACTGGGGCCTGGTGTTCATCGGCAACTTCCTCGGCGCGCTGACGGTGGCCGTGCTGATGGCCATCGTCTTCACGTACGGCTTTTCGGTGCCGCCCAACAAGGTCGGCCAGGTCATCTCGCACATCGGCGAAAACCGCACGCTGGGCTACAAGGAATACGGCGCGGGGGGCATGCTGACCATCTTCATCCGCGGCGTGCTGTGCAACTGGATGGTGTCGCTGGGCGTCGTGGGCGCCATGATCTCGACCACCGTCAGCGGCAAGGTCATCGCCATGTGGATGCCGGTCATGCTGTTCTTTGCAATGGGCTTTGAACACTCCATCGTCAACATGTTCCTGTTCCCGTCGGCGATGATCATGGGCGGCAATTTCTCGATCATGGACTACATGATCTGGAACGAAATCCCCGTGGTGCTGGGCAATCTGATCGGCGGCATCTCGCTGACGGGCCTGACCCTCTACACCACCCACATGAAGACCGCGCCCAAGCGCCGCTTCAGCTGATTGCCGCCAAGCATGGACAGCTACACGCCCGGCGCGCCCGCCGCCTCGCTCAAGGTGGCGGTGGGCCAGCACACCGATCCCGGCGTCAAGTCCGTCAACCAGGACTTTCACGGGCTGTGCGTGCCGGACGAACCGCTGCTGGGCGCCAAGGGCATCGCCATCGCGCTGGCCGACGGCATCAGCAGCAGCAACGTCAGCCACATTGCCAGCGAAACGGCCGTGGCAAGCTTCCTGGAAGACTATTACTGCACCTCCGAAACCTGGTCGGTGAAAAAGTCCGCACAGAAGGTGCTGAGCGCGGCCAATGCGTGGCTGCACGCGCAGAGCCGCCAGCGCCACGGGCAGGACCAGGACAGCGGCTATGTCTGCACGCTGACCGTGATGGTGCTCAAGGGCGCCACCGCGCACATCCTGCACATTGGCGACGCGCGCATCTATCGCCTGCGGGACGGCGCGGTGGAGCAGCTGACCGAAGACCATCGCGTCTGGGTCGCGCACGACAAAAGCTATCTGGGCCGCGCGCTGGGCCTGGCGCCCCACCTTGAGATCGACTATCACACGCAAGCCGTCGAGCCGGGCGACGTGTTCGTGCTGGCCACCGACGGCGTCTACGAACACGTGACGGACGACGACCTGCGCCACGCCGTCGCGGCGCACGCGGACAATCTGGACGACGCCGCCCGAGGGCTGGTCGGCCAGGCGCTTGCGCGCGGCAGCGACGACAACCTGACCGTGCAGATCGTGCGCGTGGACGCCCTGCCCGCGCGCCAGGCGGGCGAGATCGCCCAGTACTCGGGCAGCCTGCCCTGTCCCCCGCTTCTGGAGGTCGGCCAGACCTTCGAAGGCTTTCGCATCACGGACGAATTGCGCGCCAGCAGCCGCAGCCACGTCTACCTGGCCCAAGACCTGGACAGCGGCGACACGGTGGTCATCAAAATCCCGTCGCTGGACCTGCGCCATGACCCGGCCTACCTGGAGCGCCTGCTGACCGAGGAATGGCTGGCGCGCCGCATCGACAGCCGACACGTCGTGCGAGCCTGGCCGCGCACGCGCCAGCGCCGTTCGCTCTACACCGTCAGCGAATACCTCGAAGGCCGCACGCTGACACAGTGGATGGCGGCCAACCCGCGCCCCGAACTGGAACCGGCAATCGCCATCATCGAGCAGGTCGCGCGCGGCCTGCAGGCCTTTCACCGGCTGGAGATCGTGCATCAGGACCTGCGGCCGGACAACATCATCATCACGCCGGACGGCACGGCAAAGATCATCGACCTGGGCTCGGCGCGCACGGCCGGCATTCAAGAGCTCGGCGCCGATGGCGACGACGCCATGCCCGTGCTGGGCACCGCCCAGTACGCCGCGCCCGAGTATTTTTTGGGCGAAGCCGGCACCGCGCGGTCCGACATCTATTCGCTGGCGGCGATCCTGTACCAGATGCTGTCGGGACGGCTGCCCTACGGCGCCGAGGTCGCGCGCTCGCGCAGCCGCGCCGCGCAATTGCGCCTGACGTATGTGTCCGTGCTGGACCGCGAGCGCGAGATTCCCGCATGGGTCGACGGGGTGCTCAGCCGCGCCCTGCACCCCGATCCGCAGCACCGCACGCCCGAGCTGTCCGAATTCACGCACGCGCTGCGCCACCCGGGCGACATGCGCGGCGCCGAGCGCCTGCCCCTGCTGGAACGCAATCCGGTCGCCTTCTGGAAGGGCCTCTGCCTGATCCTGGCCATCGTGATCGCGATACTTGCCTTCAACCGTTGAACCGAGGCCACCATGTCCGCCCACCTCCCCACCGTATCCCTGATCGGCGCCGGCCCTGGCGATCCCGAGCTGCTGACGCTCAAGGCCGTCAAGGCCCTGGGCCGCGCGGACGTGGTCCTGGTCGATGACCTGGTCAATCCCGAAGTCCTGCAGCACTGCCCGCGCGCCCGCATCGTGCACGTGGGCAAGCGCGGGGGCTGCCGCTCGACGCCGCAGGAGTTCATCCAGCGCCTGATGCTGCGCTACGCCCGCCAAGGCCTGCGCGTGGCGCGCCTGAAAGGCGGTGACCCCTGCATCTTCGGCCGCGGCGGCGAAGAAGCGCAGTGGCTCAGCGACCACGGCGTCGCCTGTGACATCGTCAACGGCATCACGGCCGGGCTGGCCGCGGCCACGTCCGCCGGCATTCCGCTCACGCAGCGCGGCATGGCCCAGGGCGTTACACTCATCACCGCGCATTCGCAGGACGGCGCGACGCCCGATTGGTCTGGTTTGGCGCGCAGCGGCACGACGCTGGTCGTCTACATGGGCGTGGCCAAGGTGCACGACATGCGCAGCCAGTTGCTGGCTGCCGGCATGGCCCCGGACACGCCCGTCGCGATGATCGAGCGCGCATCGCTGCCCGGCCAGCGGGTCTGCGCCTCGACGCTGACCGCCATGGCGGCCGACGCCCAGGCCTTCCGGTTGCGCAGCCCGGCCGTGCTGGTCATTGGCGACGTTGCGGCTTGCCGGATGTTCGGTGTGCTGGACGACTCGGCCGGCGCGACGATCCCGCAACGCCGCATGGCCTGAGGTTTGCGCGGTGCCCCGCGCATTGATAACGCATAGAGATTCCGATGGCCGAACGCCACATGCCGCCGCCGCTGCGCTTTCTGCTCGCCGCCCGCCGCAGCGAGCTCCAGGGCCTCGAAGCCCTGGCCGCCACCTGCGATCTGGTGCTGCGCATCAGCGCGCTGGTGCACGCGCTGCAAAAGGAGCGCGGCTATTCCAACCTGACCCTGTGCAGCCCCGCCGACCGGCTTGAGCCGGCGCTGGCGGGCCTGTCCAGCGATGCGCAGGCGGTTGAGACCGACGTGCGCGCCTTTCTGGACGGCCTGGAAGCCGACCCGGCAGGCGCCAGCGGCCGGGCGCGCCTGCTCAATTGCATCGCGTATTCCCTATTCCGGCTGGACGAACTGCCAGCCTTGCGCCGCGAGGTCCGCGACCGGCGCGTGCCGGTCGAAGACGCCGACGCCCGGTTTACCCAGGTGATCGGCAGCCTGCTGGCGGTGGTCTTCGAGGCCGCCGACGCATCGCTCGACCCAGGTGTGACGCGCCTACTGGTGGCGCTGTTGAATTTCATGCAGGGCAAGGAACTGAGCGGCCAGGAGCGCGCCTGCGGCGTCATGGGCTTTACCGCCGGCTGGTTCGACGACGCGCGCAAGGCGCGGATGCTGGGTCTGGCGGCGAACCAGGCGCGCAGCTTCGGTGTCTTCACGCAGTACGCGCAAAGCGCGCCGCTACAGGCGTGGGATCAGGTTCAGCAACAGGCGCAGCCGGTGCAACGCATGCGCGACATGGCGCAACACACCAGCGACGCGCAGCGCGTGGACACCGGTCTGGCCGAACTGTGGTTCGACCTGTGCACCGCACGCATCGACGCCATGCGCACGGTCGAGACGCAACTGGCGCAGGAACTGGCGCAACAGTGCGCGCGCCGCATCGCCGACACCCGCCAGGAACTGGACGACCGCCGCCTGCTGCTAAGCCGGTACACGGATCACGCCAGCGGCCGCGCGCCCAGCATGGTGTTTAGCGTGCAAAGCCGCATCCTGGACGTGCCCCCCGAAGACGGCGTGGGCAACGAAATGGAACGCTCGATCCTGGACATGATGCGCGAGCAGACCCTGCGCATGCAGCGCGCCGACGACGCGCTTAGCAGCGTGCGCGGCGCGCTGGACGAAAGAAAGCGCATCGACCGCGCCAAGCTGCTTCTGATCAGCCGCTACGGCCTGACCGAGCAAGCCGCGCACGAACGCCTGCAACGCGCGGCAATGGACGGCGGCCTGTCGCTGGCGGACGTGGCGCGGCAGATCATCGCCCAGCTCGGGGGCAACTGAATCTTCGCGGTTTGCGGCAGCCGACCCTGCTGAATGCGACCAACGGAACACACGCTAGCGGAACACCCGCTGCACCAGGCTGACGCCCGCTGCCGCCAGCGCCACGCCCGCCACCACCCGGAAATGGTCCAGGCTGGCCAGCAGCGCCGCCTGCTCGTTCAGCAACTGCGCGATCCGCGCCGTTGCAAGCTGCTGGGCCTGCCCCGGCCCCGCCACCGCCGCAAAGTGGGTGGATAGCTGCGCCATCACCGCTTCGAAATGCGCGTTGCCGGCCGCGATGCCCGTCTGAAGCACCGTGTAGTGCCGCGACGTGAACCACTGCTGGCCGACGGTGGCCAACATGATGCCCAGCGCCTGGCCAACCTGCGCCAGCATGTTCTTGACCTGCTGGGCATGGGCGAACACCGCGGGATCGCCCGTCAAGCCGGTAAAGGTCTGCATCGCGGTCGTGGGCATGAGCATCATGATGAAGACGCCATAGCAGGCCAGCGCCGGCAGCACATCGGTCCACAGGTTGGCAGTGGGAGTCAGGCGCGACATCAACACGCCGAACGCCGCCAGCGCCAGAAAGCCGGTCACGAAGAACTTGCGCGGCGACGGCCAGCGCGGCAGCAATTGCGACATCACGGCCCAGGTCATGACCCCCGCCCCCAGTCCCATCGCAAAGAACTCGCCCGCCGTCATCCACGTCTGACCCAGCCCGCGTTGCAGCATCAGCGGCACCAGATAGCCATTGGCGCCCAGCATCACATAGCAGGCCATGAACAGGCCCAGCCCGCAAAGGAAGCGCACTTCTTTCATGCCGCCCAGCCGCCGCAGCGGCGCGCCGTTGCGCGTTTCGGACCATACGAAGTAGCCCAGCGCGGCCACGCCCGCCGCGGCGGACAGCGCCAACCACGCGAACTCGCTGAAGAAGTCGTAGTAGGCGCGCTGCAAGGCATGCAGCACCAGGAAACTGCCCGCGCCCAGCGCGGCGATCGGCGCGAGGCGCACGTTACCGGACAGCACCGACCCCGCCTCGCGGCCCGGCATGACCAGCATCACAGGTGCCATCGCCAGCAACGACAGCGCCGCGATCAGCCAGAACATCAACGGCCAGCCGTCGTGCTCGACCGCCATCGCGGCCAGCCAGGGCGCCAGCGCCGTGCCCACGCACAGCCCGGTCGCCAGGGCCTTGATGCCCAGGAATCGAGCCGGACTGGGTGGAATCAGGTTGACCGTCAGCCGCGACGACGTGAGCATCGCCGCGCAGCCCGCCGCCATCAGGACGCGGCCCAGCAGAAATTGCCCCGGATCCTGCGATAGCGCGCACACCGCCGCCCCCACGCCGGCGGCGGCCAATGACGCGAGCAGGTAGGCGCGCAGGCCCAGCCGATGCGTGAGCCACCCCTGTAAGGCAATCATCATCACCGCCACGCAGGCGTAGATGAGCGCGATATGCGTGTATTCCTCGGGACTGGCGCCGATTTCGCCCATGATGGGCGCCGCGCCAAACGTCGCCATGCCGTTCTGCAGGAAATCGATGAACGTCAGGGCGCCGATGACCAGCAGCAGCGCGACCGGGGGTTTCGGTGGGGACATGATGCGCGGGCTCAGCGGTTGGCGTCGATGATGGCGCGCACCTGCGCGTCGGCCTGGGCCAGTTCGTCGGCGTACACCGCCGTCGTGTAGACCTGCGGCTGTCCTTGCGCCGCTACCAGCCGTTTGCCGTCGCGCGTCTCGGTGTCCACCACGACCCGCATCGACAGCCCCAGTTGCAGCGGTTGCGCCGCCACCTCCGCCGGGTCCAGCGCGATCCGCACCGGCACGCGCTGCACCACCTTGATCCAGTTGCCGGTGGCATTTTGCGCGGGCAGCAGCGAGAAGGCGCTGCCGGTGCCGGCGTCCTGGCCGAGCACGCGGCCGTGATAGACCACGCCATCGCCATACAGGTCGGTCGTCAGCCGGACAGGCTGGCCAATACGCACATTGCGCAGTTGCGATTCCTTCAGGTTGGCCGTGACCCACAGGTGGTCCAGCGGCACCACCGACATCAGCGGCGCGCCAGCAGCCACGCGCTGCCCGACCTGCACGCCACGCTTGGTCACCACCCCGCCCACCGGCGCGACGACTTTCGTGCGCGCAAGGGCCACGCTGGCGTTGCGCAACTGCACGGCGGCGGCCTGCACGTCCGGGTGCGATTCGACCGTGGTGCCGTCGATCAGCGCATGATTGCGCTTGAGCTGTTCGCTGGCGACCGCCAGCGCGGCGCGCGCGGTGCGCACGGCCTGCTGCGCGTGCACCAGTTCCTCTCCCGGAATGGCGCCGATCCTGGCCAGCGCCGACCGGCGCGCCACGTCTTCCTCGGCGCGGGCCAGGTCCACCTTGCGCAGCGCCACGGTGGCGCCGTCCTGCCCGGCCATCGCGAACTGGCCGCGCACCTGCCGCACGCTGCGCGCCAGATTGGCGCGCGCCGCGTCCAGCGACAGTTGCGCGTCCACCCCGTTCAGCTCGATCAGCACCGCCCCCGGTTCGACCCTGTCGGTGTTGTCCGCGCGGATCGCCGTCACCACCCCGCCCACCTGCGGCGTCACCTGCACGACGTTGCCTTCGACATAAGCGTCTTCCGTCGACACCCAGCGGCCGTCTGCATGCGAGGCATACGCGCCGGCCAGCACCGCGACCGCCAGGATTGCCGCGCCGCCGGCAGCCACCTTGCGGGCGAAGGCGTTGCGCGGCCGGGATGAGGGGGATGGAGAATTTGGGGCGGCTTCGGTGTTCATGGCTTGCAAGTGTTGAGAGAAGGATGATCGGGCGGGATGGCGGCTTATGACCGGGTTTGCGTCGCAGCGCCGGAATCGGCCGTCGCGGGCGTCCCGGATGCGCCGGGCAGATAGCCGCCGCCCAGCGCGCGGATGAGTTCCAAATGCAGCGTGCGGTTGCGCGTGTCCAGTTCGATCAGCAGCTGCTTTTGCTGCAGCACCTGGCCTTCGGCGGACAGCACCTGCAGATAGCTGCCGACGCCGCTCCGGTAGCGCGCGGACGCCATGTCGTAGGCCTGCTGCGTCAGGCGCAACGCCTCGCGCTGCTGGGCCGAGCGTTCAGCCTGCCACCGCAGCGACACCAGCTGATCCACCACGTCATGCAGCGCCGCGACCAGCGTGCCGTTGTACTGTTCGACCGCCGCGTCGTATTCCGCCTGGCGCGCGCCCAGGTTGCCGCGCAGCCGGCCGCCATCGAAGACCGGCAGCGACACCGCCGGGCCAATTCCCAACACGCGGCTGCCGGCGTTTAACAGGTCCGATAGCCCCAGGCTCTGCAAGCCGGCAAACGCGGTCAGGCTGACGTTGGGATAGAACTGCGCGCGAGCGGCCTTGATCTCGGCGCCGGCTGCTTCGGCGCGCCAGCGCTGCGCCACCACGTCGGGCCGGCGGCCGATCAATTCCGCCGGCACCGTCGTCGGGATCGCCTCGGCAAAACGCCCGCGCAGCGCTGGCCGCCCCAGCTGGATGCCCGTGTCGGGGCCCCGGCCCACCAAGGCGGCGACCTGATTGCGCGTCAGCGCGATCTGTTCGTTCAACGCGGCAATGCGCTCGCGCGTGGCGGGCAGCGCGGCTTCGGCCTGCGTCATGTCCAGGCGTGAATCCAGCTGCGCGTCGACGCGGCGCTGCGTCAACGCCAGCGTGGTCTCGCGTTGACGCAGCGTCTCTTCGGCCAGATCGCGCAGCTGGTAGGCGGCATCCAGTTTCAGATACGCGCGGACCAGCGAGGTCGTGAGCATCAGCTCGGCGGCATGCAGGTCCACCTCGGCGGCCTGCGCGCGTTGCAGCGCCGCGTCCAGCGCCGCCCGGTTCTTGCCCCAGAAATCGATCTCGTAGGCCACGCCCGCCTGCAGGTCGGCCGTCCAATCCCACGCGCCGGCCAGCGGCTGCGGCGTGGTGCTGTGCTCGCTGAAACGTTGGCGCGTCGCGCGGCCGCTCAAGTTTCCTTGCGGCGACAGCGGCGCCCCCGCGACGCTGGCCAACGCGTCGGCATGCCGCACCCGCGCCGCCGCCGCCCGCAGGCTGGGCTGTTCGGCCAGCGCAGCCTGCACAAGCTGGTTCAACTGCGCGTCGCCGAAGGTCTCCCACCACGCCTGCGTTGGCCACGCGGCCGGCGAGACGGGCGATCCTTGCAGAGACTCGCTGACTGCCAGCCCGCTCGCGCTGCCGATCGACGATTGGGTATGCAGACCGCCCGTGCTTGCACATCCGGCCAGAACAGACACAGCCAGGACGAGGCCCGCACTGCGCCACAGGCGCGGGAGGCAATGGATAGACGAGATGGGCGCTTGCATGGTCGAGAGAGCTTTTAATATGCCCAGGCTGTATATGCCTAGGCAGATAAATGGATAAAAAAAATCGCCGGCGGAAAACCTACTCCGCCCGCGTGTTGATCAGGATGCGAGACAGCAGCTTGTGCAGCACCTGCGCTTCGGCTTCCGAAAAACCATCCAGCAACTGGCGAAACGCGATTTCGGTGGCCTGGCGCGCCTGCGGAAACGCCGCCTTGCCCTGCTCAGTCAGCTCGATCAGCGAGCTGCGGCGGTCGGCTTCGTTTTCGACGCGGCGGATAAAGCCCTTGGCCACGATCCGATCCAGCAGCCGGGTCATCGCGCCCGAGTCATACGACAGCACGCGGCAGAAGTCGCTGAGCGTGCGGCCCCACCCTTTGACGATGCAATTGAGCACGACGTACTGCTGAACCGTGATCTGCAGCGGCGCCAATTCGCGGTCCAGCGCATCCAGAATGCCGTTGCGCACGGAGGTCACCAGGAAACCCAGTTCGCCGGTGCACAGTTCGTCCAGCACGGAAGGCGTTGCGTTGCTCATGATGGGTCTGGCGCGTCGCGGTTGAAATCAATGAACGGGATATTAGCTGCCTAGGCAGTTAAATAGCAAGGGGAATCTTTTGAGGCGTGGTGAATTCGGAACGCGGGATCCGGCGTTACCCGATGCCGATCCGCCGCGCGCCCTCGCGGAAAAGAGCCTGCGTGTCGGGCTCCAGCCGGAACGAGGCCAGAAAGTCTTCTACGCGGTAGGACGGCTGCGCCTTGCGGATCGCCGGCAGAAATCCCAGCGCCTCGTCCGTCCTGCCAGCCAGCGCCAGGCAGCACGCCGCTATTGCCAGGATGTGCACGTGCGCGTTGGGCCGGGCGGCCGCCTTGACCGCCCACCCCGCCGCCTCGTCGATCCGGCCCAGCCGCACCAACGCCAGCGCACGCACGGCCAGCATGCCGAAGAGCAGCGGATCGAAGGGGCTGAGGTGACGCGAATGGTCTGAGGCGCCGATGGCCGCTTCGGCATCGCCCATCTGGCAATCGACAAAACCCAACGTGTAATGCGCCAGCGCGAAATTCGGACTCAGGTCCACGGCGATCCGCAACTCGCTCACCGACTGGTCCTGGCTGCCGCGCAGCCACAGCGCACGCCCCATCGCCCAATGCGCCGCCGGATCCCGGTCATCGGCGATCAGGCTTTGCCCGGCGGACTCGAATGCCTGATCGATGGCCGCCTCCTGCTCGCCCCAGCGCTGGAATGCCGTCTGCCAATGCGTGAAGGACAAGCCCGCGTACGCGCGCGAGAACGTCGGGTCCAGCCGCACCGCCATCTCGAAGAAGTGCCGCGCCTGTTCGTTGTCGGTGCGATTGAACCGGTACATATGCCACAGGCCGCGATGATGCGCCTGCCAGGCGTCCAGCGAATTGGGCGGCGTCAGGATGGCGCGGTTGCGCTCGGCGGCCTCGATCTCGATGTCGACCGATGCCACGATCCGGTTGCCGATCTCGTCCAGCGCCAGCAAGGCGTCGTCGAACGGATGGTCAAGCACGTCCGCCCAGACGATACGCGCGGTGCGGGATTCGACGAGCTGCACGTCCACCGCCAGGCGGTGCCCTTGGCGCCGCAGCGAGCCGCTGACCACGTAGTCCACGTTGAGCGTGCGCCCGGCCTCCTCCGGTCCCACGCTGCGTTGGTCCAGCGCAAACACGGTGCCCTGCGCGATGACGAACAGACTGCGCAGCTTTGCCAGCCGCGCGATGACGTCAAACGCCAGCCCGTCCGCCAGCCCGCCCCGGACGCCCGCTTGCGCCGACCGGTCCACGAACGGCATGACGGCGATCGATGCCCGTCCACGCCGGTACGGCAGCGCGTCGGCCGGACGCGTTGGCAAATCCGTGTCGGCCACGTCCTGCGGCGCGATCCGGGCCGCGAACGCTTCCGGCAATGGGGCAGGTTTCATCGGCGCTGCGGCGCCTGCCGGGGCCGGACTCAACGCTGGAACCGATGACGGGCCGCCGCCTGCCCGCCGGGCGCGCACATCGCGCCACGCCTCGCGCAGCGGCCGCCCATCCAGCCCCTCGGCCTCAAAGGCGCGCACGGCCGCGGCCAGATGCTCCTCGCCTTCACGCCATTGCCCGCGCAGTCCCAAGGCGTCCAGCTTCAGTTCGTGGGCTTGCGGATCGAACGGCACGAGCGCGAGCCACGTGTCCAGGCAGGCAAACCGTTCCTCCGACCCCTCGGGCAGGAGAACGGCCTGATGCGCCAGCACGGCCGTGTGGCAGGCCCGCAGCCGCCGCCGCTGCGCGGTCAGCCAGCTGTGAAAGAACGGGCTGCGGCCAATTTCCAACCCTTCCAGGAAGTCCCCCGCGAACATGGCCGCAAGCGCGCGCAGACGCTCCGGGCTGGCCTTGCGTATACCCGCCTGCATGGCCGCCCCGATGTCGATGACGTCCACACGGCAGTCGGACAGGTCCAGGCGCACGGCGTCCTGCATCGTCTCGACCCGGCGACGACCGGGCTCGTCCAGCAGGCCCCGCGCCTTGCTCAGGCACCAGCGCAGTTCGCCGCGCGGATCGTTCGGAATGTCCCACAGCAGTTCGCACAGGTGCGAGCGCATCACGGCGTTCGGGGCCAGCGCCAGGTACGCGATCAGCGCCCGCAGCTTGCGCGACGGCGGCAGCGCAAGCGGGACGCCGCCCCGGCTGATGCGCATCGGCCCCAGCATGTGCACGTGGATGCCCGCGCCGGACGAATCCACGCCTGATTCCACGCCCGCTACCACGCCCGCCTCCACGTCCCGTTCCTATCGTTGTTTCCGGGGCGCACGGCACGCGAACATCGTCGCGGCGCTGGTTGCATCACCCCGGCGCGCTGGCCACGGATGCCGTCGCGCACCCCACGCACTAACGGAGACTCACCATGTCCATTTCCTCCCTTGCCACCAGTGACGTGCGCGAAACCGCACAGCCCGACCTGGCTGCCTTGAAGACCCGCCAGCAAGGCACCTGGTCCTCCGGGGACTACGCCGTCGTCGGCACCACGCTGCAGATCGTAGGAGAACAGCTTTGCGAAGCCCTTGATGTCCGCGCCGGCCAGAAAGTGCTGGACGTCGCCGCCGGCAACGGCAATGCGACACTGGCCGCCGCCCGCCGCTGGTGCGACGTGACCTCGACCGACTATGTGCCCGCGCTGCTGAGCCGGGGCCGCGAACGCGCCGCCGCGGAGCGCCTGAAGGTCGAATTCCAGGAGGCCGACGCCGAGGCGCTGCCATTCCCGGACGCGTCGTTCGATGTCGTGATGTCGACCTTCGGCGTCATGTTCACGCCCGACCAGGACAAGGCCGCCGCCGAGCTGATGCGCGTGTGCAAGCACGGCGGCAAGATCGGCCTCGCAAACTGGACGCCCGACGGCTTCATCGGCCAGATCTTCAAGACCATCGGCAAGCACCTGCCCCCGCCCGCCGGCGTCAAATCCCCCGCGTTGTGGGGAACCAAGGCGCGCATCGAAGAAATGTTCGGGCCGCAGGCCGCATCGATCACGTGCGAGGCGCGTCACTTCGTGTTCCGCTACCGCTCGCCCGAGCACTGGATGCAGGTCTTCAAGACCTACTACGGCCCGTTGCTCAAGGCGTTCGGCGCGCTGGACCCCGCGGCGCAGACGGCGCTGACGGCCGACATCACCGCGCAGATCGACCGCTTCAACCGGTCCGGCGATTCGGCGGTGGTGGTGCCCAGCGAATACATGGAAATTGTGATTACCCGCCGGTAAGCGCATGGCAAACCCCGCCTCGCAAGAGGCGGGAGCTTCCTGGCGGCCGGCTGTGTGGTCCATGGCGCAGCGCCCTCCCGGCTGTCGTCCGGCGGGCGCCGGGCAACCGTTGTAGAGGAACCTTCCGTTGAAGTAGGCAGCGGCATGCCCCGCCGTTGCCGCACTGGGTGCGAGCCCATAGCCGAAATCATACGCCCGCGACTCGCCGATCGGCGCAAATGCAGGCGCGCGTGAATCTGACGTGTAAAGACTAGGTGTCTGACACCCTGGCGAGACGGTCGCCGCACCACGGATGTGCCCCAAGGGTGTCAGACACCGGCCCACCGGCGCAGCAGCCCCTACGGCAAGTTTTCCCGAAATATCACCTGGCTGCGCGCCAATTCCACCCCGTTCATCGCACTGCGTTTATCCCGCAAATTGCTGAAAATGCGCACGCAGCTCATCAGCGCTTCCATGGGGCTTTGCGTGATGACGGCGTCCATCGTGCCGTCGATCAGGAGCGCACGCGTGTCGGGCGTCAACCCGTGCCCGATGAAAACCACGCGGTGCTGCTGCCCTGCCTCTTTCAACGCCCGGGCCACGCCGTCCGACGCGCCGCCGATGTTGTAGATGCCGGCGAGCTGCGGATACTGCTCCAGCAACTGGCGCGTCTGCTCGTAGTTGCGCTGCGCATCGTCATAGCCTTCACGCAGGTCCACCACCTGCATCGCCTGAAACTGTTCGGCATACAACTGCAGAAATCCGCTCTCGCGCTCTTCATGGGCGCGGTAGTGCCGCGATCCCGCGATCAGCGCGACGTGCGCCGCGCGCAGGCCGATGAAGCGCGCGATCAGGTAGCCGGCCGTGCGCCCCGCCGCGCGGTTGTCCAACCCCACGTACGCCGTGCGGGCGCTGTTGGCGATGTCGGAAATCAGCGTCACCGTGGGCACGCCCTGCTGCGCCAGCGCGTTGACGGCCTCACGCACCACCGGGTGTTCCAGCGCCATGAATGCGATCCCGTCGGCGCGCTTGCCGTGCTTGGCCAGCGCCTGCGCCAGTGCGTCCGGATTGAAGCTCTCCACGTATTCGACGTGGCACTTGGCGTTCAGCGGCGCAAAGTGCTCGTGCGCAAAGTTGACGGTGTCGCCCAGCATGCGCAAGTAACGGTTGCTGCCGCGCGGCAGCAGGAACACCAGCCGCATCGGCTCGGGCGCGGCCGCCGCATACGCGGCTTCGTCCGGCAGGTAGTCCAGATCGATGGCCGCCTTGAAGACCTTTTGCGCGGTGGCCGGGCGCACGCCCGGGCGGCGATTGAGCACGCGATCGGCGGTGGCGGTGGACACGCCGGCGCGGGCGGCAACATCGGCCAGGCGGGCGAGTCCACGGGAGGAGGCGTTTTTATTCACATCAAAAACCATCATGAATAAGATTTGACGATGATACCGCCTATTCACTATTGTCCATTCTGCCGCACGGCTTAGGCGGTTTTGTGGCACATCAAAAAACATCATAAGCACGACAACGGAGACAACCATGAAGCTGCTTACACGCCGCAGTGCCCTGCGCCGCCTTTGCGCGGTCCCCGCCCTTGCCGTCGCCGGCACCGGCTTTCCGCTGATCGCCCGCGCCGCCGATTACTCGCTCAAGTACGGCAACAACCTGCCGGTGACGCATCCGCTGAACATCCGCGCGCAGGAAGCGGCCGAACGCATCCTCAAGGAAAGCAACGGCCGCGTCGACATCAAGATCTTCCCGAACAATCAGCTTGGCGGCGACACCGACATGCTGGCCCAGGTGCGTTCCGGCGGCATCGACTTCTTCACGCCGTCCGCCCTGGTGATCGCCACGCTGGTGCCGGTGGCCGCCATCAATGCGGTCGGCTTCGCGTTCAAGGACTACGACCAGGTCTGGAACGCCATGGACGGCGCGCTGGGCGCCCACGTGCGCGCCGCCATCGCGCAGCGCAAGCTCTATGCCTTTGAAAAGATGTGGGACAACGGCTTTCGCCAGACCACCAGCAGCAAGGGCCCGGTCAATACCGCCGCCGACATGGACGGCCTGAAGATCCGCGTGCCCGTGAGCTCGCTGCCGATCTCCATGTTCAAGGGCCTGGGCGCCGCGCCTGCCAGCCTGCAATTCAGCGAGGTCTATTCGTCGCTGCAGACCAAGGTGGTGGACGCGCAGGAAAACCCGCTGCCGATCATCCAGGTCGCCAAGCTGTACGAAGTGCAGAAGTACTGCTCGCTGACCAAGCACATCTGGGACGGCTACTGGTTCATCGCCAACGGCCGCATGTGGGAAGGCCTGCCCGCCGACCTGAAGACGGTCGTCGCGCGCGGCATCAATGAAGCGGGCCTCGCGCAGCGCGAAGACATCAAGAAGCTCAACGCCTCGGTGCAGGCGGACCTGGAAGCCAAGGGCCTGGTGTTCAACCAGCCGTCGGCCGACAGCTTCCGCGAGCAACTGCGCACCGCGGGCTTCTACAAGGAATGGCAGGGCCGCTTCGGCAATGAGGCCTGGGGCCTCCTGGAGCAGTCCGTCGGCAAGCTGGCCTGAGGTCGCGCGTCATGGCCTCCCTGTCCGCTCCCCACGCCGCGGCGCCCGCGCTGCCGGCCAATCCCCTGCGCCGGGCGGCCGGCGCGCTCGACACCGTGCTGGGCACCGTGGTCGAACACGTTGCCGCAGCCATCGTGCTGGTCGAGATCATCGTCCTGTTTGCTGGCGTGGTGTCGCGCTACTTGTTCCATAGCCCGCTGGTCTGGTCCGATGAACTTGCCTCCATCCTGTTCCTCTGGCTGTCCATGCTGGGTGCCGTCGTGGCCCTGCGGCGCGGCGAACACATGCGCATGACGGCGCTGGTGAACAACGTCAGCCCGGCACGCCGGGCGCAGCTGGAAACCGCGGCGCTGGCGGCATCGCTGGCCTTTCTGGTGCTGATCCTGGCGCCCGCCATCGAATATGCGCATGAAGAGCATTTCATCATCACCCCCGCGCTGGAGCTGAGCAACGCCTGGCGCGCCGCCGCCATCCCGGTCGGCATGGGCCTGATGGGCATCATCGCGCTGCTGCGCCTGTTGCGCACGCAGCCGCTGCCGCAGGTCGCGATGGCGCTGGCCGGCGTGGCCGCCGTCGTTGGCATCTTCTGGATGGCGCAGCCGTTGTTCTCGGGTCTGGGCAAGCTGAACCTGGTGATCTTCTTCGTCGGCATCGTCGCCGCCACCGTGTTTTCGGGCGTGCCGATCGCGTTCTCCTTCGCGCTTGCCACGTTCTCGTATCTGGCGCTGACCACAAGCACGCCGATGGTCGTCATGGTGGGCCGGCTGGACGAAGGGATGTCGCACCTGATGCTGCTGGCGGTGCCGCTCTTCATCTTCCTGGGTTCGCTCATCGAAATGACGGGCATGGCGCGCGCCATGATCCAGTTCCTGGCCAGCCTGCTTGGCCACGTGCGCGGCGGGCTGTCCTACGTGCTGATCGGCGCCATGTACCTGGTGTCCGGCATCTCGGGTTCCAAGATCGCCGACATGGCGGCGATCGCGCCCGTGCTGTTCCCCGAAATGAAGAAGCGTGGCGCCAAGCCCGGCGACCTGGTCGCCCTGCTGTCGGCCACCGGCGCGCAGACCGAAACGATTCCGCCGTCCATCGTGCTCATCACCATCGGTTCGGTGACGGGCGTGTCGATTGCCGCGCTGTTCACGGGCGGTCTGCTGCCCGCCGTGGTGCTGGGCCTGGCCCTGTGCACCGTGGTCTGGTGGCGCTACCGCAAGGAAGACCTGAGCCTTGTGCAGCGCTTCACCTTCAAGGAGATCGGCCGCTTCTTCATGATCGCGCTGCCCGCAGTGGCCCTGCCCTTCGTGATCCGCGCCGCCGTCGTCGAAGGCGTGGCGACCGCCACCGAGGTCTCCACCATCGGCATCGTGTACTCCGCCGTCGTGGGCCTGTTGATCTACCGCTGCTTCGACTGGGCGCGTGTCAAGCCCATGCTGATCGAGACCGCGTCCCTATCCGGCGCCATCATGCTGATCGTGGGCTGCGCGACCGCCATGGCGTGGGCGCTGACGCAGTCGGGTTTCTCGGGCGACCTGGCCAAGCTGATGGCGGGCATGCCCGGCGGCAGCTACGGCTTCCTGGCGGTGTCCATCGTGGCCTTCATCATCCTGGGCAGCGTGCTGGAAGGCATCCCCGCCATCGTGCTGTTCGGTCCCCTGCTGTTCCCGATCGCGGTGCAGGCCGGCGTGCACGAGGTCCACTACGCGATGGTCGTGATCTTTGCGATGGGCATTGGCCTGTTCGCCCCGCCCTTCGGTGTCGGCTACTACGGCGCCTGCGCCATCAGCCGCGTCGATCCCAACGAAGGCATCCGCCCGATTTGGGGCTACATCGGCGCGCTGCTGATCGGCCTGATCGTCGTGGCCGCCTTCCCCTGGTTCTCCATCGGTTTCCTGTGACGCGACGCGGCCCCTCCCGGGCCGCGCCCTTCCCGTCCCTCAGCCACCCCTTTTAAAAAGATCCATCATGAGTCGTTTCCTGGGCGAGATCCGCCAACTCGGTTATGTCGTGCACGACATCGAAGCCGCCATGGACTACTGGAGCACCAAGCTCGGCGTGGGCCCCTGGTACTACAACCCCCGCGTGCCGATCGTGAACTATGAATACGACGGCCAACGGCACGAGCCTCACAATTCCGTCGCCTTGGCCAACTCCGGCTATGTGCAGGTCGAACTGATCCAGACCCGCAACGACGTGCCGTCCATGTACCGCGACTTCCTGCAGGCCGGCCGCACCGGGCTGCAACACGTCGCCTACTGGACCGAAAGCTACGACGCCGATCTGGAGCGCCTGCTGGCGCAGGGCTTCAAACCCAAAATGAGCGGCGAAGTCGGCGAAAAGGGCCGCTTCATCTATTTCGACACCGAATACCACCCCGGCACCGTCATCGAGCTTTCCGAAGTCGCCGGCCCCAAGGGCCGCCTCTTCGACCTGATCCGCGAAAGCTCGGTGAACTGGGACGGCAAGGACCCCGTCCGCGCCTTCCCCGACCTGAGCCGCCTCTGATACGCCCCTGCCGCACACCGCCACCATGAATTCCCAATCGTTTACCGCCACCTACCTGATTGAAACCCCCGTCGACCCCGCCAAGGTCGCGGAAGTCATGGCCGGCGAGCAGTCCTGCGGCACCTTCACGCGCGTTCAGGGCGAAACGGACGAGCTGCGCGCCCGCGCGCGTGCCCGCATCGAATCCATCGAAACGCTGGAAACCGTCGACGCGCCCAGCCTGCCCAACGCCTATCTGGCGCGCCAGTCCGGCGGCATGCCCGACAAATTCCAGCGCGCGCGGATTCGCATCGCGTTTCCCGTCGCCAACGTGGGCGCCAACCTGCCCACGCTGGCGGCCACCGTCGGCGGCAATCTGTACGACCTGGGCGAGGTCACCGGCTTGCGGCTCGAAAGCATGGAACTGCCCGCCAACTACCGCGCACAATTCGACCTGCCGCAGGTGGGCATCGCTGGCACGCGCGCGCTGACCGGCGTGGACAAGGGCCCGCTGGTCGGCACCATCATCAAGCCCAACGTCGGCCTTTCGCCCGAGCAGACCGCGCATCTGGTGGCCCAGCTTTGCGCGGCTGGCGTGGACTTCATCAAGGACGACGAGGTGTGCGCCAACCCGGCCCACGCCCCGCTCGCCCAACGCGTCGCGGCCGTGATGGCCGTCGTGCGCGCGCACCGCGAACGCACCGGCCGCAACGTGATGGTGGCTTTCAATATCACCGACGAAACCGACGCCATGCGCCGCCACGCCGACCTGATCGAACGCGAAGGCGGCACCTGCGTCATGGCCAGCCTGAACTGGTGCGGCTATTCGGCCATCCAGACCCTGCGCCGCAGTACGCCGCTGGCGCTGCACGGCCACCGCAACGGTTTCGGCGCGCTGTCGCGCCATCCGCTGCTGGGCATCGGGTTTCAGGCCTACCAGACGCTGTGGCGGCTGGCGGGCGTGGACCACATGCACGTGCACGGCCTGCAAGGCAAGTTCTCGCAGGAAGACAGCGAAGTTGTCGAGTCCGCGCGTGACTGCCTGGCGTCGCTGACCCCGGGCATCGACGACGCCGTCATGCCCGCCTTCTCGTCAGGTCAATGGGCCGGCACCGTGCCCGCCACCTGGGCCGCCGTGAGCAGCGACGACCTGCTCTTCATGTCGGGCGGCGGCATCCTGGCCCACCCCGACGGCCCCGCCGCCGGCGTGCAAAGCATCCGCCAGGCCTGGCACGCAGTGCGCGACAACCAGACCCTGCAAGACTACGCCCGCAACGCACCCGAACTGCAGCGCGCGCTGGAATTTTTCGGAAGCCGCGCATGATTGGCGGCACCGCGCCGCAGGTGTGCTGGTATGGCGACGACTTCACCGGCGCCACCGACACGTTGGCCGAGGTCGCTCGCGCCGGACTGCGCAGCCTGCTTTTTCTGAGCGTGCCTTCTGCCGCGCAACTGGAACGTGCCGGGCCATTGGATGCCATCGGCATCGCGGGCGCGGCCCGCGGCATGGCGCCAGCGGAGATGACGGACGAGCTGCGCGCGGTCGGTGCATTCATGGCAGGCACAGGCGCGCGCGTGCTGCACTACAAGTGCTGTTCCACCTTTGACAGCGCGCCGCACGTCGGCAGCATTGGGGTGGCGGTGCGCGAATTGCGTCAGCATTTTGCGAATCCCATCGTGCCGATCGTGGGTGGGCAGCCCAGCATCGGCCGGTATTGCAGCTTTGCCAATCTATTCGCGCGTGCAGGTTCCGCGCCGGAGGTTCACCGCATTGATCGCCATCCCGTGATGAGCGTGCATCCCGTAACACCCATGCACGAGGCGGATTTGCGATTGCACCTGGAGGCGCAGGGTTTGGCGGGCATCCGCTCGGTGCCGCACACGGCCTACCCTTCGGCCTTGGAACCGGGTGCGAAGGCGGCTGCAGCCACAGCTGAGTACACCGCCGCGCACTCAGCCGCGCTTGATGCCTGGATCGATCAGGTCATCGAAAGCACCGACGGTCCGCTGCTGCTGGATCTGGTGGACGAATCGCAGCTCCCGGTGATCGGCCGTTTGATTCAACGCGCGGCTTCCCGCGCGCCCCTTTTGGCCGTCGGCCCCAGCAGCGTGCAACAGGCGCTGGCCCGGGCTCGGCCCGAGGGGTACGCCGACGCAGCACCGGCGACACCACTCGGCCCTGCCAATAGCCCGGTGCTGGTCGTCGCGGGCAGCCTGTCGCCCGTCACCGCCCGGCAGATCGCCGCATGCGAAACCTATACGCGCCAAGCGTTGCACGTCGAACGGCTGCTGGCGGATGATGACTACGCCGCGCAACAGGTCGCGTTGGCCGCCGCCACGCTGGCCCAAGGCCGCAACGTGCTGGTGCATACTGACAAACCTGCCGGCGCCGTCAACGCAGACCTGACCACCGCCACCGCCCGCGCCACCGCCAGGCTGGTTGCCGACATCGTGCGCGCCAGCGCCCAGGCCGGTCACCGGCTGAACCGCATTGGGATTGCCGGTGGCGACACGTCCAGCCAGGCAACGCTTGCCGTGGGATTGTGGGGCTTGGCGTTTCGCTGCGTGCTGGCGCCGGGCGTGACCGTCAGCGTTGCACGCAGCGACGATCCGGTGACAGACGGGATTGAGCTGATGCTCAAGGGCGGGCAGATGGGTGGGGATCGGCTGTTTGACGAGTTGGCGGCCGGCAAGGTCTGACCTCCGGGCCACGCGCTCTGACGTGCCGGGGCGGCTAACGACCATGCCAATACCGTCTCGCACGCTCGCGCTGTCCCCACACTTCCAACACATCCGGCCAAGACGCCGCCATCACGGCGCCGTCCCGGTCGCTACGCCAGAAGCTGGCGCCCGCCCGACTCCAACGCAGCTCCACCGCCCGTGCCGGGTGACGGAACCGGTTCAGGTGCCCAGCCTGCGCAATGGCATGGACGGCTTGCGTCGCGTTCACCAGGTCATGCCCCGACGACGACCCAGACCCGTGATGCGGCGCCACCACCACATCGGCACTGGCAAGCCCCTGCGCCACCATGTCCCGCTCCTGCGCCACGCCGACATCCCCTGTCAGCAACAGGGAATGGCTTGCCCCCTCCACGCGCAGCACGCAACTGTCGGCATTGCGGTCATCTGCCTTCGCGCTGCGTTCTGACGGCCCCGGGTGCAGGAATGTGAACACCACCCCGTCCGCTTCCCACCCCAGTCCACGTTCGCACCGCGCCATCGTATCGGGCAACACCGGTTCGGCATTGCCGACGTCGGGCCACAACCTTGCGTCGCGCCGTAGATAGGCGGGCAAATCGAACGACGTATAACTTCGCCCCACCGGTACCGCCCCCAGCACCGCGCGCGTGCCGCCCACATGATCCATGTCGGCATGCGACAGCACCAGCACATCCAGCCGCCCGATTCCCCGCGCCTGCAGAAAAGGCGCGACGACCCGTTCGCCCGCATCGCTGCCGCCGTAGCTGCGCGGCCCCGCGTCAAACAACAACGATTGCGTCGCCGTTTCCACCAGGATGGCGCTGCCCTGCCCCACGTCCATCGCGCTCATGCGCCAATGGCCCGGCTCAGGCTTGTCGGGCCGCCAGAACAGCAACGGCAGCATGCAGAACCATCCAAGGTGCCGTCCTGGCCAGCCCTTCGCCTGCAGGGCCCAGATCATGCCCGCCACCGCCAGCAGCAGCCAGGGCCAGCCGGCCGCGGCAATCGGCACGCTCGACCAGCTTGCATTGCCGACCCAGGCAACCGGCGTCATGGTCAGGTCGAACGCGGCCAGCCCGGCTTGCCCGGCCAACGCCGCCAGCGCCTCGGCGCCGGGCACGGACGACAGCGCCGCGCACAGCAGCGCCAGCGGCGTCACGATGAACGTCACCGACGGAATGGCGACGGCATTGGCAAACGGCGAACCCAGCGACACCTGATGCACCAGAAAGGCCAGCAACGGCATCAGCCCTACCGTGACCATCAGTTGCACGTGCGCGGCCTGCCCCAGCCGGGCCGCGCATCGCGCGCGCCAGCTGGCATCCACATCGATCGGCGCGGCCACGATGCGCAACAGCACCGCCACCGCGCCAAACGACAACCAGAAGCCCGCAGACATCGGGGCCCACGGGTCCAGCGCCACCACGGCGGCCGCCGCGCAGGCCAGGACCCGATCACCCGACAAGGGCAGCCGCGACAACGCCGCCCCCAACACCACCAGCAGCATGAAAAACGTGCGGCGTGCGGGCACGCCCCAGCCCGCCAGCAGGCAATACAGCAACGCAACCACCGCCGCTACCGCGCCGCCGGCAACGCGCGCAGGCATCCGCTCGGCAAGGCCCACGCCCCGCCACCGCACGCGCCGCCAAAGCGAAGACGCCAGCAAGCCCGCGATACCGGCAATCGATGTCACGTGCATGCCGCTGATTGACACCAGATGCGTGATGCCGCTGCGATTGAAGATCCGCCAGTCGTCGCGCGCCACGCCAGCCTGATCCCCAATCGCCAACGCAATCAGCACAGGCGCGTAACGATGCTCGCCCAACGCCGCGCGCATGCCCTCGCGCACGAGATGCCGGGCGCGTTCGATGGCAATGCCGGGCGTGGCCCACGGCCGATCGTCCAGCAGGACGGGCTGCCCGCGCACGGTTCCCGTGGCGCGAATGCCGTTGGCAAACATGCGCCCCTCCACATCCGGCCCCGCGGGATTGAGCAATCCGTGCGGCCGCCGCAGCACCAGCGCCATCCGCCACACTTGCCCGGGCAGCACCAGCGGCACGGCCTGGTTGGAGCCCGCACCCGCCTGCCAGGTGACCTGAACGTGCGAGGGAATGCCGGGACGAGCGGGCGGCATCACTTCGGCCAGGAAGCGCTGACGCTTCGCGTCGCCATCTGGCAATGCGGCCACGCGCAGCACCAGCCGCGACACCTGATCCTGATGCGCGTCGGCAAGCCCATCGTCCAACCGTTGCTGCGCTTGCAGGGCCGCATTCAAGAAGCCGGCCGACAGTCCCAACGCCAGCGCCGCCAGTACCCGCCATTGAAAATTCCCGACGCGACCCCACATGGCGCAGGACACGGCGCCCCCGGCGGCCGCCAGCCACAGCCCAATCGAACCCGGCAGAGACGGCAGCATCTGCACCAGCGCCGCGCCCGCGACAAACGCAATACAGAACGAGCGGCCCGTGATGGCTTTCTCCCTGAAACCGAAGAGAGTAGGTCACGGCAAGAATGGGATTAGCGGCAAGTGAACGAATCGATCCCCCTCGGCCAACCGACATCGTCCGGGCGTCAATGCAGTACGCCAAACGAAGAAGTGGATTGAGTCTGGCTCCCCGTCAGACCATGTGCACGCCATTGCTTGAGCGGCAGCACACGGCCTGGGGCTCTTCAAAGTTGAGGTTAATTGCCGACCGGAATCGGATTGTCGGCGATCGACTGGTTGAAGGCGTTGACGAGTTCATGCTCGCTGGAGCCCGGGTTGTCTCGCAGGGCTTGAATGGCATCGACATACACTTCGTCCTTGCCACTCGCCAAGCCTTTCATGGTGTCCGCCACAAAGTCGGCCAGCGGCATGGCGCGTGCATCCCCACTCTTGAAAATCAGGTCAGTATCCACCCAGGGCGGCGCAACCTCGATGACCTTCACTCCGCTCTGACGCAGGGAAAAGCGTTGCGACAGCGTGTAGGAATGCATCGCTGACTTGGTAGCCGAATAGAAAGCGTTGGTGGCGATCGGGACGAACGCCAGCACCGACGAGTTATGAATCACAACGGCATTGGCTTGCTGCTTAAGATGGGGCAGCAATGCGGCGGTCATGCGGACCGGGCCGAGCAGATTGGTATTCACCGTTGCAAGAATGCTGGCCTCGTCGACATCGCCGGCGGCGTCGTCAAAGGGCATGATGCCGGCATTGTTGAAAAGCACATTCAGCTTCGGATAGTCGGCAACCAGTTTTGCTGCCACCGCCTTGATCTGAGTCGGGTCCTGGACATCCAGCTCGATGCCTTGCATACCCGGATTGGCGCGGGTCACTTCATCCAGCAAAGCCTTGCGACGGCCACTGATGATGACTTGGTTGCCCAGCCTGTGAAAGGCCTCCGCAATAGCGCGACCAATGCCTGAGGTGCCGCCAGTGATGAATATCGTATTTCCGGTCATGTTCATGATGAGTCCTTTAACAACAAGTGAGATAACGGGTTCTGCAGCGAGGCGGAATCACTTGACCAAGTAACGTGCGCCCGGCGACGAGTGGCCAAAGCGGCTGGAAAGTTGCTTGCGAGCGGCCTCGAAGTCGTCCCAATCCGCGCCGTCTTGCAGGGGGGGAATGGTCACGACCTCCCCGATATCGAGGCCGGCCAGAGCGGCGTCGACCATGTCCTCCGTGCGCATGACGATCTCGCCCGGAAGGTTGCTGTGCGGCAGTCCTGCCACGTCCCAGAATTCAGTCGCGGTGGCGCCTGGCAATACGGCCTGAATGCGCAAGCCCTTGGCTGCCAATTCATGATGCAGGGATTGCGTAAGCGCCAGGACGTACGCCTTGGTGCCGCCGTACACGCCGTTCAGGATTTCCGGGCCGATGGCTGCGATGGAAGCGATGTTGATGATGGTGCCGCCACCTTGCTTGATGAAGACGGGCGCGGCGGCATAGGTCAGGCGAGTCAGGGCTGTGACGTTGAGGTCGATCATCTTGACCATCTCGCCAATCTCGCTCTGCGCAAGCGGCGTCACCGCGCCGAAGCCGGCGTTGTTGAGCAGCAGGTCAATGCCGCCACTGGCCAGAATGGTTTCGACTCGCGCCACTCCCTCGTTGCTGCCCAGATCAGCCTTGACGGTTTGCACGTTGCGTCCGGTGGCGGTCGAGACCCTCTCTGCGACCGCGCTCAGGCGATCCTGGTTGCGGGCCACCAGGATCAGGTCGAACCCCCGACGAGCCAGTCGTTCGGCATAGACGGCGCCGATTCCGGAAGACGCGCCAGTGATAAGTGCGGTTTTGTCAGTCATGGTCAAGCTCCTTAGTTGATGTGCCGCGTTGCGTTGTTGATGCGATGAAGCCATTGTGCTTTCAGCTGAAAAGACATTTCAGACAACAAACACGCAATTTCTGCCATCACTGACGACGAGACCTAAAGACCAGAACCGCAAGTCGCTGTTTAATAAGGAACAATTGACATTGCAGAGCTTCGATGGCAATGTCTTAAACAATCAAAAAAACGCATTTAGGGACTTCCATGATCAAGCGCATCGGACTGGTCGTCTATCCGGGCTTCCAAGCTTTGGATTTGGCTGCCCTCACCGTTTTCGAATTTGCAAACGGCTTGCAGAAAGACGTGGTGTACGAATTCGCTGCCTTATCGGTCTCGGGCGGACTCATCGAAAGTTCGACCGGCGTCGTTGTCGGCACCGAGGCGATAGGTTGGGGAAGCTATGACACGCTGCTCATCGCAGGTGCTACAAGCATTCCAAATGCGACACCTGACCTGATCGATAAAATTCGGCACGCAGCCGGAGCAACCCGGCGCGTGGCAAGCATCTGTACAGGTGCCTTCATCCTGGCCCAGACTGGCCTGCTGAACGGGAAACGGGCCACTACGCACTGGTACTTCGGAAGACTTCTGCAGGAGCAAAATCCCGAAATTAAGGTTGATGAGGACAAGATCTTCGTCAAGGATGGCGACATGTGGTCATCGGCCGGTGTGACGGCATGCATCGACTTGTCGTTGGCGCTGGTCGAGGCTGACCTAGGCGTGGAAATCGCCAAGACCATATCGCGCCTCATGGTCGTCTACCACCGCCGCACGGGTGGGCAGTCGCAGTTCTCAGCGATGGCGGAAATGGAGCCTAGCTCTGATCGAGTCAAGGAAGCCCTAAGATTTGCGAAGGAGAACCTGAGCAAGGATCTGAGCGTCGAGGAGCTGGCGGAACACGTGCATTGGAGTCCCCGTCATTTCAGCCGGATTTTTCAAATGCAAACAGGCATGGCGCCCGCGAAGGCGATTGAAAAGCTAAGAATCGAGGCTGCCGAGACGCTCATTGATCAAGGCCATGCATCAGTAAGCCGTATTGCCTCGCTGACGGGATTTGGCGATGAAGAGCGCATGCGTCGCGCATTCATGCGGTCGCATGGCGTCACGCCGAAGGCCTTGGTCTTGCAGGCCCGCAGCAAGCGCGACAACGTTTATATCAACTGATTCCAACACGCCGGAAAAATTTTCCCGGCGTGTTTTCCGCGCGCCGCGATTACGGAATTTGTGGAAAATCGATTGCCGTATCGTTCACGCGATTGAAGATATTGGTGAATGTGATCACAGAGACGACCAAGCCAATTTCAACAATTTCGGCATCGCTGAATCCGGCGGACTTGATATCGGTAAAGGCCTCGTCGGCAAGCGTGCCAGGGTTGCTTGCAAGCTTGCGAACAAAGCGGGTAAGCGCATCGAAACGCACGTTTCCGGTAGATTGATCTGCAATGACCTGCTTCAACGTCTCTTGCGGAACGCCTGCCAGCTTGCCAACCAGAAAGTGCGCGGCTTGGCAGTAATCGCAACCCGATGCCGAACTGACGGCCAGCTTGATGACTTCCTTTTCCTGTCTGCTCAAGGTGCCGGGCACACTGTCCGCCTGCAGGATGGCTTTCAGGGCGGCAGGGTTGTGTGCGCCGATGGCCGCGTAGGCATTCGGGACGCGACCAGCCGCCTTGCTGATCTGGGAAAAGAGTTCTGCAGTGGCTCCAGAGGCAGACTCAACCGGAGGGGTAACGATTCGGGACATGACTAACTCCTTTGGGAGCAAAGATGGGAGTAGTCACTGTAGTTATCTAAACGACGTTGCTGAAGACGAGCGAGGCTCAACAATATGCTCATTCGTCTCACACACCTGAAAGCGCAGAATTCGCGAACATGACCAATACTGACTGGCTAAGCAACCTGCTGGATATCGTGACAGTGAGAGGACGCCTGGAGGTGCGCTGCTTGTTTGGTGCCCCGTGGCGTGAATCGTTTGAACAGGCGCCTGCCGACGAGATTCCCTATCACGTGATACTGAGCGGCAGTGCCGTGCTTGAACTTCCAGATCAGCCGCCGCAGCTTCTTGAGGCAGGGACGATCTTCATGGCGGTTGACGGTGGCCCGCATGTCCTGCATGACGGAAGTGGCAAGGCGCCCCTGCCGATCAACAAGCGCAGTCTCGCCAACATCACGGTCGGCGAAAATCAAGGGCCCGGTGCCAAGATGGACATGTTGTGTGGACGCTTCATGCTGAAACAACCCTATGACAGACTCATGCGCAAGCATCTGCCTCCTGCTCTGATCGTTAACACCAATCCGGATAATCAGGCCGGCCGGAGCACCGAGCTCAATAACCTGATTGGTTTAATCCGCAATGAGTCAATGAATGAGCAGCTAGGCGGTCTCGCCATACTTAACGCCTTGTCCACTGCTCTGATGGCGGTCGCATTGAGACATGCGGCAAAAGCCGAACAAGCCGCATCTGGATTGCTTGCTTTAACCAACAACCCGCGCTTGGCGCCGGCTTTGAATCAGATGTTTCAAGCGCCGGGACAAGCCTGGACACTCCCAGACCTGGCTGCCCTTTGCAATATGTCTCGCGCCACTTTTGTCAGGCATTTCCAGGAAGCGCTGGATTGTTCAGCAACGGAGTATTTGACGGACATACGCATGTCAAAGGCTGCACAACTCTTGCGCGAAAGTGGCGAATCCATCGGCGGCATCGCCGAGCGCGTGGGTTATCAGTCGGACGCGGCGTTTCAACGCGTGTTCAAGCAGCATCTTGGCGTGACTCCCGCGCAATGGAGAAAATCACCTCGAGCCGGTCTGGCGAATTGATTACCCATGACTTTGTGTGACGTGCCCGCAGGCGATGTACCGTCCGGGCGCACGCAGTACAGTAGCGCCACCCAACCATCAAGCCCCGCTTCCCATGAAAGGCTCCCGCAACTCCCTGTCTTCGCTGCGCATTTTCCTCACCGCCGCCGAAACGCTGAACTTCAGCCGCGCGGCCGAGGCGCTTAGCCTGACGCAAAGCGCGGTCAGCAAACACGTGGCGGCGTTGGAGGGCCGATTGGGTACCGCGCTCTTCAAGCGCATGCCCGCGGGGCTGCGGCTGACGTACGCGGGCGCCCTCTACCTGGAACGCATCAGCGCGGCGGTGCGGCTCATCGACGAGGCCGATGCGCTGGTGGCCAACCCCGCGTCGCGCGTCGCCCTGAACGTGGCGGTCTCGCCGTCGTTTGCGCAGTTCTTCCTGCTGCCCAGGCTGGCCGAGTTCTTTGAATTGCATCCCGAGATCCGCGTCAATATCCGCCCTCGCCTGCTGCATGGCCGCGACCGCTCTGAACGGTTCGACGCGGAAATCCAGCTTCACACGGGATATGTGTCGGGCATGAGCGCGCAGTATTTGTGCGGCCGCGAAATGGCGCTGGTGGCCGCGCCCTCGGTGATCAAACGCCATCCCGTCAAGTGCGTGGACGACATCGCCCGATTGCCCTTGCTCAAGCGCGCCCAGCGCGGCTATGGCTGGGACGAGTGGCGGGCCGACGTCGCCCCGCTGTGGTCCGGTCCCGCCGCCACCGCGGCGGAATACGAAGGCTTTTCGATCCTGCTGCCGGCGGTGCTCAATGGCTTGGGCGCGGGCATCATGCCGCTGTGCATGGTGCTGGAGCATCTGGAGTCGGGACGCCTGGTGCGGCCCTTCGGCGAGGCCATCGAAGGCCGCTACGGCTATCACCTGATGCAGCCCCGTCCCAACGTCGGCGGCCCCTACTGCGAAGCGTTCTGCGAGTGGGTCATCGCCCAGGGCCAGGCGCTGAATAGGCAAACGCGGCAATACGCGGGCATCGCCTAGAACCTGACTGTTTTCAGGCCGCCGGCCCCGCAAAAGCACCTATTCCAGTTTGGAATATCCTATGCGCATACTTCCTTTGCGGGGGGCCAGCGCGCGCACCACAATGACGTGAATAATTCATGGATCACCATAAAAATCATGTTCAAGTGGAAAAAACTGCTGGCCGCCATGGCCGTTCCCGCGTGCTTCGCAAGCGTGCAATCCGCCTCGGCCGCCTATCCCGATAAACCCGTCAAGATCGTCGTGCCGTATTCGGCGGGCGGCAGCTCGGACGTGGTGGCGCGGGCGATCAGCGATCAATTGAGTGCCGAGCTTGGGCAATCCGTCGTGGTGGAAAACCGCGCCGGTGCGGGATCGATGCTGGGCACCGCCTACGTGGCGACCGAAGCGCCCGATGGCTACACGCTGTTGCTGGCTGACGTGCCGTTCACCATCGTCCCGGCGCTGTACAAGGACCGGGTGAAATACGACGCGAAAAAGGATTTCGCGCCGATCACGCTGTTGGGCTTGTCGCCCATGTACCTGTTCGTGAATCCCGGGTTCGAGGCGCAGGACGTGCCGTCGCTGGTCAAGATCGCTTCGGCCAAGCCGGACACCGTCTCCATCGGTTCGGGCGGCAACGGCTCGCTGACCCATCTGATGGCCGAACTGTTCATGCAGAACACCGGCACCAAGCTCGCACATATCCCCTACAAAGGCGCGTCGGCTTCGGTCAATGACCTGGCCGGCCGCCAGATCGACGCCAGCTTTACGACAATGGCCTCGGCCGTTGCCCTGTTCCAGAGCGGCAAGATCAAGCCGATTGGCGTGTCCTCGCCCGCCCGTCAGGCCGGCACGCCGGACGTGCCGACTTTCCAGGAACTGGGCTACCCGGGCCTGACCGTGCAGAGCTGGTGGGGACTGGTCGCGCCGGCCGGCACGCCTGAGCCCGTCCAGAAAAAACTGTCGGAAGCGATGGCCAAGGTCATGCAGTCCGAGCCCGTCAAGCAGCGGCTCGCCAGCGTGGGCATGAACCTGCCGCCCGACACCAGCGCCGCAGCCCTCAAGGCGTTGCTGACGCAGGACTTCGCCCGCTGGGCCGATCTGGTCCAGCGCGCCAATATCACCTTCGAATAACACGCACGCAGCGCCGCGCGGCATGCGCGCGGCGCCGGAGACATTGATGACGACAAGCTGGCAACAGCAGGCCGCCGACGACGCGGCCTTGATGCACGATTTTCAAACCCTTTGCAGTTTTGGCGGACGCCTGTCCGGCACCGGGCAGGACGATGCGGCCATGGACTGGGCGCTGAACCGGCTCCGGGAAATCGGACCCGACGTGCGGCGCGTGCCGGTGCCCTACGATGGCTGGCGCTGCCTGTCCAGCCGCCTGACCCTGCTGGGCGACGCGCCCGAGGATCTGGAGTGCGTGCCCCTGCTGCGCTCGGCCTCCACGTCCGCGCAAGGCCTGGAAGGCGAAGTGCTGGATGTCGGCGCGGGCCGCCCAGAGGACTTCGAGCGTGCCGGCGATGCCGTGCGCGGCCGGATCGTGCTGGTGCGCCATGAATATCCGTTCTCGCAAACGCACGTGCACCGCCGCCGCAAATACGACATGGCGGTCGCTCAGGGCGCCGCCGCTTTCCTCATTGCCAACACGCTGCCCGGCGCGGGCCCCTTGTCCGGCTCCTCCGGCCGCCCCCGCGACGGCGCGGGCATTCCCGCGGCCTATATTGGCCACGAAGCCGCATCCGCATTGACCGCCCGGCCCGGCGCCCGTGTCCGCTTGCAGATCCAGGGCGAAGAGTTGCGCGATTCGATGGCCTGCGCGGGCGTTCTGGATCTGCCCGGCGGCCGGGACAGCCGGATCGTGATCAGCGCCCACATGGACGGCCACGACCTCGGCCAGAGCGCACTGGACAATGCCACGGGCGTTGCCGTCGCGCTGGCTGCCGCGCGGTTGCTGGCTAAACGGCTGGGGCCCGGCACGCCCGGACTGCGCATCTGCTTCTTCACCGCTGAAGAATGGGCGCTGGCCGGGTCTGCCCGCTACCTGGCCGACATGCCGGCCGCCGAGCGTCAACGGCTGAAGTTCGACATCAACCTGGACACCGTTGCGGGCGACGACACGCTCTGCGCGCTGATCAGCGACTATCCGGCGCTGGCGGACGTGGTCCAGGACACCGCCGCGCGCGCCGGGGTGCCCGTGTCGCACTGGCTGCCTTTCATGCCGAACTCCGACCACGCCAATTTTGCCAAGCAAGGCATTCCTGCCCTGCGTCTGGTTGCGGGCTTCGAGAAGCCCGAATCCCGCGTGCGCCACATCCTGTCGCGCAGCGATTTGCCGGACATCATCCGGGAAGACGAACTGCGCAATGCCTTGGCCGTTACCTGCGCGATGGCGTCGCTGGCGCTGGAGATGACCGATCCGGAACTGGATGCGCTAAAAGCCGGTTCCACTTGCCCGCGCGTCTAGCGCAACCTCGGCGACCTCGATTGCCCGGCCGCGATGCGGGCCGGGCACGCCGCTTGCTGAATATCCGGTTCCACAGGCAGCACCCCGCTGCCTGATCCTTCCAAACCAAGGAGACCGATATGGCCGATCATGTGATCAAGGTGCTGAACAACCTCATCGAAACGTCGAAGAACGGCGAGAAGGGCTTCGCTTCGGCGGCCGAGGACGCGAAGGCTCCCGAGTTGCAGGAACTCTTTCGCAACCGCTCCCGCGATTGCGCCGCCGGCGCCGCGGAATTGCAAGCGATCGTGGCGCAGATGGGCGGCGAGCCCGAAGACAGCGGCACGGTGGCCGGCGCCATGCACCGTGGCTGGACCAACATCAAGGCAGCGGTTTCCAGCCGCACCGACCTGACGCTGCTGGAAGAATGCGAACGCGGCGAAGACGTGGCCAAGGCCGACTACGACAAGGCGCTGAAGGAAACGCTGCCGGAAAATGTGCGCGCCATCGTCGAACGCCAATACCAGGGCGTGCTGCACAACCACGACCAGATCCGCGACCTGCGTAACCGCTACCGCGCCACGACGTAAGCGTCGCGCTGCGAACCAAGCAGCACGTGAACCGCCGCCTGCCCGATGCAAAATGCGCCGGGCAGGCGGCGCGTTGTCGCCGGGCTATCGCATCAGTTCGGCATAGACGCGCTTGAACAACGCGAAGCGTTCCTTCAGACCTGTCAGTCCCCCGTTGATGCGCCGCGTAATCCGGGCAAAGTCTTCCAGATCGTCGTCATGGGTCCGGTCATCGGCCAATTCATTCAACCCGCGCGACTGCCAATACCAACCCGCGCTCAGCGCCGCCCATTTCGGGTCGGCCAGCAACTCGGGCGCGTTGACCAGGTCCACGCCCATCGCATCGCCTGCCGAATCGTAATTGCTGCGTCCCGTCAGCTGGATGATGCCTCGTCCGCGATATCGGTAACCATCGTTGCTTAGCGCATCGCCATTGCCCATCCGGTTTGCGTAAACCAGATTTGCGAGTCCCTGCGGATTATTCACGTAAGGCATCGCGGACGCTTCATCCGGAAATCGTTTGGGCCACACCTTGGTCAACCGCGCGGCGGTTGAGTAATTAAGGTTTTCCTCGATCCGGTTGTATTGGCTGGATTCATAGCCTGTCTGCGCCAGAAAACTCGCCATGCGGTCAGGAGTTTCAATTTCGTATTTCTGAAACGCGGGCGCCAACGCTTGCGCCCACTCGGCGGGGGCTCTGCAGTTGGGAAACACGCGTTGAAGTTGTTCGGAACTCAGCATGGCGGTTCCTCTACTTGCTTAGATGTTCGTGCCGCCCGGGCGATAACGTCGCGTGCCCGATTTTCACGACGACCCGGGGCCGGTCAATGATTGTGAGCCTGCCCGGAAAATCGTCCATACCTCAAATTGCGTACACGCGCCGCCCCGAGCTTGCACAGCCTTGCCGTGGACGCGGGAAACAATTTATGACACACTCAGATATTTTTGGATACATTCTCACCTTCTCGTCAATCAACCGACACCACGACCATGAATCGATCGACCAAGAATATGCTGAAAATCGCTGTTGCCTGCGCCGCCGTAATGGCGGCAACCGGATGCGCGAAAGTTCCGCTGGCTTCCGCAGAAGATAATCAAAAGGCCAAAACCTTTGCGGCGCCGGACGCCGGAAAATCCGGACTGTTTGTTTATCGCGACAGTTATGCGGGCAAGGCATTGAAGAAAGACGTGTATATCAATGGCAACTGCCTGGGCGAAACTGCCGACCGGGTTTTCTTCTACACCCAGGTCGAAGGCGACAAACAGCATAAGGTGTCGACCGAATCGGAATTCTCGCCAAACGATCTGCTGCTGACCATGGAATCCGGCAAAAACTATTTTGTCCGTCAGTTCATCAAGCTAGGCGTGTTTGTGGGCGGGGCTGGCGTCGAACAGGTGTCCGAAGAGGAAGGCAAACGCGTGATCTCCAAGCCCGAAGTGAAGCTGGCCGTCGAAGGACAATGCGGCTAGGCAGTGCGGCCTCCCGCGCCAGGACCGAGTCCTTCGCGTCCCACGCGGGAGCTTGACACCTTCCCCCTGCCCCCGGGAACATACGCCATCAACCCGGGGAGCGCGTCCCCGCGCAACATCCGCCCGGCATGCCCCATTCCCTTCTGACTCCCCTCGCTCATCACGCCCAGGACCTGCTGTCCGCCGTCCGCCGTGACGCGCCGCTGGTGCAGTGCCTGACCAACTTCGTGTCCATGAACTACGCGGCCAACGCCGTGCTGGCGATCGGGGCGTCGCCCGCCATGGTCCACGCCGAAGAAGAGGCCCCCGAGTTCGCCGGATTCGCCGGCGCGGTTGTCATCAATATCGGCACGCTTTCCTCGCCCTGGCTGCAAAGCATGCTGCTGACGGCCAAGGCCGCCGCGCACGCGGGTACTCCCTGGGTGCTTGATCCGGTCGCACACCACGCCACCGCCTTTCGCCGTGACGCCATCCAGCGGCTGCTGGACCTCAAGCCCGCCATCATCCGCGGCAACGCATCCGAGATCATTGCGCTGGCCGGCGGCCTCAGCTCGGGCAAAGGCGTGGATGCGCGCGACGCCGTGGCGCATGCCGAGCAGTCTGCCCGGGACATCGCCACGCAGCGCCAGACGGTGGTGGCAGTGACGGGCGAAACCGACTACGTGACGGACGGCGCACGCGCCGTACACATCACGGGCGGCTCGCCGCTGATGCCGCGCGTGACCGCCACCGGGTGCGCGCTTAGCGCGGTGGTCGGGGCGTTTGCCGCGGTATCGCGCAACGATGCGTTTGCCGCGGCCGTGGCCGCGCTGTCGTGCTTCGGCATTGCGGGCCAGCGCGCCGCTTTGCATGCCGACGGACCGGGATCGTTCGCATGGCGGTTCCTGGATGCGCTGGCCGCGCTGGAAGCGGATTGCCTGACGCGCGAGTCTCCCCTGCGTTGATTTGGCCCCGTGCATGTCACGGGTAGGTCACACACCGTCCCCAAAATTCTTTCCTTCAACACGGAGGAAAGACGGTGAAGCCACACCTACGCAAGATCTATGCAGTCACCGCCAGCTTTGCGCTGGTAGCCGGTCTGTCCGCCTGCGGCGGCGATGACGATGATGACGACACCACCGCGCCCGAGACGCCGCCGCAGGCCAGCGTGCCGCAAGGCGCCACGCTGGATGTCGCGATTCTGGGCACCACGGACCTGCATGCGAACGTGCTCGGTTATGACTATTACAAGCTTGCCGAAGACAAGAGCTACGGCATGGACCGCACGGCCGCGCTGATCGCCAATGCGCGCAAGCAGCACCCGAACACGCTGCTGTTCGACAACGGCGACACGGTGCAGGGCACGGCGCTGTCGGACTATCAGGCGCTGGTGTCGCCGGTGCAGTGTTCCGACATGATCGCGATCTACAAGCAGATGAAGCTGCTGTCGTACGACGCGGCCACGATGGGCAACCACGAGTTCAACTACGGCCTGCCCTATCTGTCGCAGATCACCAATGTGGACTTCGGGCTGGCCGGCATCGGCAAGGGCACGGCGCAGACGAACCCGGCGGGCGCCAAGGATTGCGCCGCCCCGGCATTTCCGTTCGTGTCGGCCAACGTTGTCTCGGCCGCCTCCAAGCAGCCGATCTTCAAGCCGTACGTGCTGCTGGAAAAGACCTTCAAGGCGACCGACACCACCGGCAAGTCCATCGACGTGCCCCTCAAGGTGGGCGTGATCGGCTTCGCGCCGCCGCCCATCATGCAATGGGACAAGGCCAATCTGGAAGGCCACGTGGAAGTCACGGGCTGGAAGGAAACCGCGGCGCGCTACGTGCCGGAGATGAAGGCCGCCGGCGCGGACCTGGTGGTGGCGCTGGCGCACGGCGGCATCGACCTGGCCACGGCCTACAGCCCCGACATGGAAAACGGCGCGGGCTATCTCAGTCAGGTGGCGGGCATCGATGCGCTCATCACGGGCCACCAGCATCTGCTCTTTCCCGACACGAACGCCAAATCGCAGTTTGCCGGGCAGCCGGGCGTCGAACTGGAAAAGGGGTTGATCAACGGCGTGCCTACCGTGCAAGCCGGCCAATGGGGCAACAACCTGGGTCAGATCACGCTCAAGCTGGCCTATGACCAAGGCTGGAAGGTGCAGAAGGATGCCACGCAGGTGCAACGCATCTCGACAAGGCTGACCGCGCAAAGCGGATCCACGCCCGCGACCTACGTCGCGCCTGACTCGGCCGCGCAGCAGCTGGTGCAGGCCGAGCACGCCGCGACCATCGACTACGTGAAAACGCCGATCGGCCAAAGCCAGTTCGACATGGCCACGTACTACGCGCTGGCAGGCGACGTGTCCGCGCTGCAGATCGTGAACATGGCGCAGATCGACTACCTGTCCGACTACATCGCCAAGAACAGTCCTTCGTACGCGGGCCTGCCGATCCTGTCGGCCGCAGCGCCGTTCAAGGGCGGCCGCAACGGTCCTGGCGACTTCACGTATGTGAAGCAAGGCAACGTCGCCATCAACAACGCGGCCGATCTGTACCTGTACCCGAACACGCTGCAAGTGGTGCGAGTCAGCGGCGACATCGTGCGCCAGTGGCTGGAGAAGACGGCCGAGCAGTTCAAGCAGATCGACCCCGCACAGGTCGCGCCGCAGGACCTGATCGACACCGGCTTTCCCACGTTCAACTTCGACGTGCTGTATGCGGCGGGCAACGCGCTGCGGTATGAAATCGACGTGACGCAGCCGAAGGGCTCGCGCATCACGGCGCTGACGTACAACGGCGCGCCGCTGGACCTGACCGCGCAGTTCCTGGTGGTGACCAACAATTACCGCGCCAGCGGTGGCGGCGATTTCCCCGGTTTGGCCGGCGGCAAGGGCGACATCGTGCTGCAAGCGCCGGATGCCAGCCGCGACGTGCTGATCGCCTACATCAAGAAGAACCCGACGCTCGACCTGGCCACCTTCGGGCTGGATCGCAGCTGGCGCTTCAGGCAGGTGAGCGGGCTTGCCGGACCGGTGGTGTTTTCGTCGGTGCCGGGCACGCTGGCGATGGCCACGGCGCACGGCGTGACCAACGTCTCGGTGTACGACGCGACGCCGGACCCGGTGACGCAGCTGTCGCGTTATGCGCTTGATCTGACCCAGTAAGCGGCCCGCCGCCTTACCGGTAGTACACGCAGATGCGCTTGCCGCCGATTTCGTGCACGTCAATCGGCAGCTCGTACAGATCGCTCAGCACGTCAGGCCGGATCAGTTCGGCCGGCGTGCCGTGCCGGGCGATCCGCCCCTGACGCATCGCCACGATGCGGTCCGCGTAGCTGGATGCGAAATTGATGTCGTGCAGCACCAGCACCACCGTCTTGCCCAGTTCATCGGCTGCCCGGCGCAGCGTGCCCATCATGGCGACGGCGTGCTTCATGTCCAGGCTGTTCAGGGGCTCGTCCAGCAACACGTAGCGCGTGTCCTGGCACAGCACCATGGCCACGAACGCGCGCTGGCGCTGGCCGCCGGACATCTCGTCCAGGTAGCGGCCGGCCAGCGGCTCCAGATTCAGATACGCGATGGCCTGGTCGATATGGACCTTATCATCCATCGTCAGCCGCCCGCCCGTGTGCGGGTAGCGGCCAAACGCCACCAGATCCCTGACCGTCAACCGCAGCGGCAGGTGGTTGTCCTGACGCAGGATGGCCAGGCGCCGGGCCAGTTCACGGCTGTCGGCGCGCGTCACGTCCAGGCCTTCGACCAGCACCCGCCCCGCGCTCATCGGCAACAGCCGGCTCACCATGGACAGCAAGGTGGACTTGCCCGCGCCGTTGGGCCCGATGATGGCGGTGACGCCGCCAGCCGGCAGATCCAGGCTGACATCGTCGATGACGACGGTGTCGCCGTATTGCTTGCTGACCTTCTGGATTTCTATCATCGGCGCCCCCTGCGCAGGATCAGGACGAGAAACATCACGCCGCCCACGAATTCAATCACCACGCTGACGGTGGTGTTCAGCCCCAGCACACGCTCCAGCAGCGTCTGGCCGCCGACCAGGAATATGACGCTCAGCAGCATCGCGGCCGGCACGGTGTGCCGGTGCCGGTCCGACGCCATGGCGTGATACGCAAGGTTGCTGACCAGCAGGCCGAAGAACGTGACGGGCCCGACCAGCGCCGTCGACACGGACACCAGCACGGCAATGGCCGCCAATGTCAGCATGAGCGTGCGGCGATAGTCCACGCCCAGGTTCAAGGCAATATCGCGCCCCAGCGCCAGCACGTCGTAGCGCCGGCGCATGCGCCAGATAAGGACCGAAGCCGCGCAGACGGCCGCCAGCGCGATCGGCAGCAACTCGATGCGCACCGAATTGAAGCTGGCGAACATGCGGTCCTGCAGAACCAGGAATTCATTCGGATCGATCAGCCGGACGACGAAACTGGACAGGCTGCGAAACAGCAGTCCGAAGACGATGCCAACCAGCATCATCAGATGCAGGCTGCGCACGGCATCGGAGAACAGCCAGCGGAACAGCAGGCACGCGAACGCCGTCATCGCGCACACTTCCAGGAGAAAGGCTTCGACCGGATGACTGGCGGTGGCCGCCGCCTGCCCAAAGCCAAACACCACAACCGCCTGGATCAGCAGGTACATCGCATCGAAGCCCATGATGGCGGGCGTCAGGATGCGGTTGTGGGTGATCGTCTGGAACAGCACCGAAGACACGGCCACCGCATAGGCCACCAGCAACATCGCCAGCAGCTTGCCGCCGCGAAAAGGAATGACGAATGACCACTGGCCATTGGCGCCCAGCGTCATGAAGGCCACGATGCAGAGCAGCGCAAAAGCCCCCAGCGCCGCAAGGCGCCACGTCTGCGGCGCGCGCGCGGCAAAGGGCGTTATCGAGATATCAGCCAACGCGATTCCTCCGCGTGCGCAGCAGCCACAAGAACAGAATGCTGCCCAGCACGCCCACCACCGTCCCGATCGGGATTTCGTAGGGATGGATGACCAGGCGGCCAATGATGTCGCAGGCCAGCACGAACACGCCGCCCAGCAGCGCCACCCACGGAATGGCCCGGCGCATGTTGTCGCCCAGCACCAGACTGACGGCATTGGGCACGATGAGGCCCAGGAATGGGATGCTGCCGGCCGTCACAACCACCACCGCTGAAATGGCGGAAACGATCAACAGGCCCACCAGCGTCAGCCTTGCATGATTCAGTCCCAGGTTGGACGCGAACTCGCGGCCCATGCCGGCAACCGTGTAGCGGTCGGCGGCGGCATAGGCCGCGCAGGCCAGCGCAAAGCCGATCCACAGCAGTTCGTAGCGGCCGCGCAGCACGCCGGAGAAGTCGCCGGTCGTCCACGCATGCAGGGATTGCAGCAGATCGAAGCGGTACGCCACAAAGGTTGTGACCGCCTGGATCACGCCGCCCAGGATCAGCCCGATCAGCGGCACGATGAACGGCGTGCGCAGCGGCACGCGTCGCAAGAGGGCCAAGAACAGCAAGGTGCCCGCCAGCGCGAAGCCCGTGGCCGTCAGCATCTTGCCGATGACGGGCGTATCGGGCGCCAGCAGCGTGATGACCAGAATGCCAAGGGTGGCGGACTCGACGGTGCCGGCCGTCGTGGGCTCGACGAAGCGGTTGCGCACGAGCATCTGCATGATAAGGCCGGCCACGGCCAGCGCCATGCCCGCCAGCAGCAGCGCAAGCGTGCGCGGAATGCGGCTGACCATCAGCAGGCGCCACGCGCGCTCGCCCGCCTCGCCGCCGTCCCACAGCGCGGTCCACGGCATCTGGCCCGCGCCCACGCTGACGCTGGCCACGCACAACAGCAGCAATACCACCACCACGGCGGCCAGGCCGCCCCACCCGCCGATTGCGCGCCGCCAGTTCACCAGCCGCCCTTCCCGTCTTGCATGCTGCTTACTTTCCCTGCGTCAACGCCGCCGCGATCTGGTCCACGTTCTGCTGCATCGCGGTCAGGCCCGCGCTGCCCAGCAGGTACCAGTTAAAGCCGTTCAGGTACACCACGCGCTGGTTCTTCCAGGCCTTGGTCGGACGCACCAGTTCGTTGTCCAGCATGCGCTCGGCCGACACGCCCTCGCGGCCGATGGCGGCGTCGCGGTCGATGACGAACAGCCAGTCCGGATCGGTCTGGGCGATGAACTCGAACGAGATCGCCTGGCCGTGGTTCGACACGTTCAGACCCGTCGCGGCAGGCTTGACGCCGAAGGCGTCGTGGATCACGCCAAACCGCGAGCCCGGGCCGTAGGCGCTCATCTTGCCGCCGGTGGTCAGCACGATCAGCGCCGTGCCGGCGTTGGCCGCCTTGCCCTTCAGCGATGCAATGGACGCGTCCAGCGCCGCCAGCTTTGTCTTCGCCTCGTCTTGTTTGCCATACAGCGCGGCCAGCATTTCGGTGTTGCGCTTGACGCTGCCGACCATATCCTTGGCGTCAACCGTCAGGTCGACCGTGGGCGCAATCCTGGAGAGCTCGTCGTACTTGGGCGCCGAGCGGCCCGCCACGAAGATGACCTGCGGCGCGGCGGCGTGGATGACCTCGTAGTTGGGCTCGAACATCGTGCCCGCCTTGAGGTAACGCTTGTCCGCAAACTGGCTCAGGTGCGGCGGCAGCTTGGCGGCGCTGGGCACGCCCACGGGGTCTACGCCCAGCGTGTGCAGGGTATCGAGCACGGCCAGATCCAGCACGATGGCCTTGGTTGGGTTCGACGGCACCGCGGTCACGCCACGCGCATGCTTGACCGGCGTGGTGGACTGCGCGGCGCAAACCGCTGCCGCGGCGCTCAGCGCCAAGGCCATGCCGGTGCGCGTTGCCCAGCGGCGGGCAGCGCCCGCTTGTTTTCCATTGTTCATGCAAACCTCTCTGTCATGGGGCGCTCTCGCGCCCCGTCAAACTCAGAACTTCACGCCCACGCCCAGCCAGTAGCGGCGGCCGTCCTCGACATAGCCGAAGTCGTCGTAGGCGACCTCTTTGTCGAACAGGTTGTAGATGCCGGCGTAGACCGACACGGTCTTGTTCACGGCGTACGAACCGCCCAGGTCCACGAAGGTGTAGGACGGGGCCACCAGCGCGTCCGAAGACGGGCCGGTCACCGGCTGGCTCTCGCGGCCGCGGAAGTTCACGCGGGCCCAGGCCTGCAGCGCGTCGGACGGCTGCCAGTTCACCGTGGTGGTGAACAGGTGCTTGGGCAACTGGTTCAGCGGCTCGCCCTTGTATTGGCCCGACTTCTGCTCGGACTTCGTGAAGGTGTAGCTGCTGGTCATCGACCAATCGGCCGCCAGCGGCAACTTGAGGCTGGCTTCGACGCCGCGCGACACGGCCTTGTCCACGTTCATGTAGGTGGTGGGATTCGAGCCGAACTGGTTGGGGCCGTCCGTGCACTGCGTCAAGGGGCAAGCCACCCGGGTGATCTTGTCCTTGAAGTCGTTGTTGAACAGCGTGACGCCGGCGCTCACGCCTTGGCCATCGTCATACAGCAGGCCGATTTCCTGGGTCACGGACTTTTCGGGCGTCAGGTCCGGGTTGCCGTACATGTTGCCGCCACGGCTCGTCTGGCCCCAGCCGGCCACGGTCTGGCGCAGGTCGGGCGCGCGAAAACCCGTGGAGACGCCGCCCTTCAGGGTCCAGCGTTCGGCCATGTGCCACACGCCGTACAGACGCGGGCTGAAATGGCTGCCGAAGTTCTCGTCCTGGTCCATGCGCAGGCCGGTCGTGACGGCGAAGCTTTCGGTCAGGCGCCATTCGTCCTCGGCGAACAATGCCCATTGATACCGTTCGACCTTGCTCGGGCCGCCGGCAAGCTGGTTGCCCGTCTGATCGTTCAGGCGCTGGTTCAGGTAGCTGCCGCCCAACGTCAGCATGTGCGAACCCAGCGGCAGCGACCAGCTGGTCTGCAGGTCCAGGTTCTTGATCTTCATCTGGCGCGAGCGGTTGTCGAACTCTTCCTGCTGCACGTAGCTGTCGGACACGCCCCAGCCCCAGCGGCCAGTGTGCGACAGCGCCCACTTGCTGCTGCGGTAATCGGTTTCCGAGGACGCCGGGCAGCCCGTTCGCGGACACGCGGTGCCGGGCGGCAGCGGCTCGACCGTCTTGCCCAGGGTGTCCTGGAACTTCTGGCGCATCGTGGTCGCTTCCAGCACGATGTCGTGATCGCGGTTGGGCGTGAGCGCCAGCTTGGCGGTCACGCTTTCGGCATTGCGCTTGCGGTAACCGTTGTAGATGTCGTCTTCGTCGCGCTGGGTGGCCTGGCCGTAGATCTGCAGGCCCAGCAGGTCGTTCTTGATCGGACCGGCCAGGTAGAAATTGCCCTGGTAAATGTCGCCCGAATTGCTGCTTTCCTGGATGGTCGTATCCATGCGGATTTCGCCATGCCATTCTTCAGGCACCTTGCGCGTGATGATGTTGATCACCCCGCCCATCGCGTCCGAGCCGTACAGCGACGACATCGGCCCGCGCACGACTTCAATGCGCTCGATGGCCGATAGCGGCGGCGTCCAGCCGCCTTCGACGCCCGTCGAATCCGAATTGGTGCGGGTTTCGCGCGAGTTCTGGCGCTTGCCGTCGATCAGGATCAGGGTGTACTTCGGTCCCATGCCGCGCAGGCTGATGTCCTGGCGGTCGCCGCCGCCCGTGACGATGACGCCGGGCACTTCCACCAGCGCGTCGTTCAGGTCGCGGTAGAACTTCTTGTCCAGGTCTTCGCGCGTGATGACGCTGATCGAGGCGGGCGCATCCTGGATGCGCTGCTCAAAACCGCTGGCGGTCACGACCACCGTGTCCATCGTCGTGGTGGCGTCCGCGGCCTGGGCCCAGACCGCTTGCGGCGCAATGCCAAAACCCGCGGCGCACAAGGCGGCGGCCAGTTGCGTGCGCGACGCGGCGATGCGCTGGCCCGTGGCCACTTCTTTCCTGCTCATGATTCCAACTTCTCCCGTCCCCGGTTTGCACCGCACCCCACGCGCGGCGTTACGCCGGCTCCCACTTATTAATGAAAACCATTCTCATATTAGAATTGGGGCTTGCAGCACGCGGCAACACGCTTTCCGCAACTTTTATCTTCTTTGCACTTCTTGACACTTCGCCGTGCACCCTTCGGCCAAACTGCCGGATGCACGACGCCCAACACGCATGCTCTTGAATCATTCAGCGGTGGCGCGCCGCATCCTGCTCATCGACGACGACGTCGAGCTGGCGCAGATGCTGCGTGAATACCTGGAACCGAATCAGTGCCAGCTCACGCTGGCGCACACCCGCTCGCAAGGCCAGACCCTGCTGGCGCAGGACGACTTTGACCTCGTGCTGCTGGATCTCATGCTGCCCGACGGCAATGGTCTTGACCTGCTCAAGCACTACCGCCAGCGCTCACGCCGCCCCGTCATCATGTTCACGGCGCACGGCGGCGAGACCGACCGCGTATTGGGGCTGGAATTCGGCGCCGACGATTACCTGGCCAAGCCGTTCAGCCCACGCGAACTGAAGGCGCGCATCACGGCCGTGCTGCGCCGCTTCGAGCACGCCCCCGCCCCCGCCAGCCCGTCCCTCAGCCTGGGCGCGCTCTCGCTGGATCCGGCGACGGGTCGCGCGCGCCTGGGCGCGGACGAGGTCATGCTGACCGGCGCCGAACAGCGCATCCTGGAAATTCTCATGCGCGCGCCCGGCCAGGTGATCGCACGCGACCAGATCGGCCTGTATGCGCTGGGCCGCGCCCCAGACCGGTACGACCGCAGCATCGACACGCACATCAGCAGCCTGCGCAAGAAGCTGCGCCTGGATCAACATGCAGACATGCTGTCCATCCGGAATCTGCGCGGGCTGGGCTACGTGCTGGCGGGCGCCGCGTGATGACGCTGCTGCCCGCCCGCTCGCTTTTCTGGCGCGCATTCCTGACGTTCTGGGGCGCCATGGCGGTCATCCTGGTCTGCGGCATGGTGCTGACGGCCAGCGTGGCCTGGTACCGCTTCAATTCGCTGGATGGCCTGAACCCGGGCAACCTCACGCGCGACGCCGCGCAGGTGGCGCGCACGCAGGGCGAAGGAGGCCTGGCGCGCTGGGTCCGCGCCATGGACGACAACTACTCGGCGCTGAAGATCTACATCATGGATGCAGAGGACCGGGACATCCTGGGCAGGCGCCTGCCCACGCGGCTGCATGACTGGCTGGTCGCGTACCGCGCGGGACCCGACCGGGCGACGCAGTCCGACTACGCGCCGGCCGATCCCGCCGGCGAGCGCGTCTCCTGGTGGGAACCCCAGACGCTGATGCTGCCGGACGGCTCGGAAATGCTGATGCTGTTCCTGCCCTTTGACTCGTCGCGCTGGGAGGTGCTGGCGTTGTCGCCCGTCGCGCTCGCGCTGCTGCTGTTCGCGCTGGCGGTCACCGCTCCCTTTTGCTGGGCGCTGACCCGCCACATCACCGCGCCGCTCGCGCAACTGCGCCAGGCCACGCATGCCCTGGCCGCGGGACGCCTGGACACGCACACCCCGGCCAAGCTCGCCACGCGCAAGGACGAACTCGGCCTCTTGGCGCGCGACTTCGACGCCATGGCCGTGCGCCTGAAGGCGCTGGTCGATACGCGCGAGCAGCTCCTGCACAACGTCGCGCACGAACTCCGGTCGCCGCTTGCGCGCTTGCGCCTGGCCTCGGAACTGGCGCGGCGCAACGACGAACGGCGCGATCTGCAGCTGGACCGCATCGAACGCGAATGCGAACGCCTGGACGCGCTGGTGGGCAACACATTGCGGCTTGCCCGCGTGGGCGCGCTACCCGTGCCCACCGAACCGCTGGATCTGTCCGAAGTCGTATCGGGCGTGGTGGACGACGCGCGCTACGAGGCCGAGGGCCGGCGACTGCGCATCGATTGGGAAACGCCGGCGCCCATCCTGATCGCCGGCGACCGCGCCAGCCTGGCCAGCGCGATCGAGAACGTGCTGCGCAACGCCCTGCGCTACGCGCCCGCCGAAAGCGTCATCCGCGTGCGCTTGCTGACCAGCGCCACCGAGGCCAGCCTTGAAATCGAAGACCGCGGTCCGGGCGTCGCCACGCAGGAACTCGCGTCGTTGTTCGAGCCCTTCTATCGCGCGGGATCGGCCGCCGCCGCCCACACGCCAGGCGGCGGCGCGGGGCTGGGCCTGTCGATCGCGCAAGCCGCGATCGCCGCGCACAAGGGAACGATATCGGCCCGCAACGTGGCGCCGCAGGGCCTGAGCGTGCGCATGGACCTGCCGCTGCTGACTACGCCAGCGTAAGACGGCGGGCACGGCGCCCGGGTCGAGGACGTGGCGGTCAGTCCGCGTCGGCCAGGATGGCTGCGGGCAGCCTGGGCAACACCCGCATGGCATTCGCGGTCGTCGCGTGCGCCACCTGCCCCGGCGTGATGCCGCGCAGCTCCGCCAGCACCTCGGCAATACGTGCCAGTTCGCCGGGACGATTGCGGCGGTTGGGCTCGTGCAGCCAGGCAGGCGGAATGTCGGGCGCGTCGGTCTCAAGCACCAGATGCTCCAGTCCGACGTCCACCGCGTGCCGGCGAATCTGCAGCGCGCGCTCGAACGTCATCGCGCCGCCCATCCCCAGCGCAAATCCATGATCGATGAAGGCCTGCGCCTGCTGGGCGCTGCCATTGAACGCGTGCGCAATGCCGCCGATGCGCGGATGGCGGCGCAGGTATTTCAGCAGGATGTCCTGGGATTTGCGCACGTGCAGCAGCACCGGCAGGCCAAATTCGACGGCCATGTCCAGCTGCGCGGCGTAGAAGCGCTCCTGGCGCTCGCGCGGCTCGCCGGACGATATTTCCGGCACGAAGAAATCCAGTCCGATTTCGCCAATGGCGACAAAGCGCGGATCGCCAAGCGATGCCTTGATCGTCTCGCGCAACGCGTCCAGATCGGCGTCGTCGGCGCGTTGGACGTACAAGGGATGAATGCCCAGCGCGTAAGCGCCGCCGGCGATGCTGGCGGCCAGGTCACGCACGATGTCGAAGTTGGCCCGTTCGATAGCCGGGATCACGATGGCCTGGACGTCCGCGCGGGCGGCGTGGTCCGCGACCTCGGTGCGGTCGGCGTCGAATTCAGCGGCGTCCAGATGGCAATGCGTGTCGATGAGCATGGGCGTGTCCTCCGAATGCGGATTATCCGCCCGCGGCCGCCGCGCGGACCAGCGACCGGCGGCTTTCGCTGCGGACCGGGCTAGCCGGACACCAGGCGGCCGTTTTCCATCAGCAACTGACGGTCGGCACGGGCGGCAAGTTCGGGATCGTGCGTCACGATCGCAAATGCCGTGCCCGACTCCTGGTTCACCCGGGTCAGCAATTCGAACATGTTGTGGGCGGTGTGGCGGTCCAGGTTGCCCGTGGGCTCGTCGGCCAGCACGCACACCGGTCGCGTCACCAGGGCACGCGCCAGCGCCACGCGCTGGCGTTCGCCGCCCGACAACTGCCCCGGAAAGTGGCCTTCGCGGGCCGACAGGCCCACCAGGCCCAGGACCTCGCGCGCGGCCTCGCGCGCCTTGTCGCGGTTCTCGCGGCGCACGATCAGCGGCATCGCCACGTTGTCCAGCGCCGAAAACTCCGCCAGCAGATGGTGGAATTGGTAGACAAAGCCCAGGCTGCGGTTGCGAACCGCGCTTTTCCGCGATTCGGACAGCCCGATGCCCAGTTGGCCATCAACGGTGATCGAACCGCTGGTGGGCACGTCGAGCAGTCCAAGGATATGCAGCAAGGTGCTCTTGCCGGATCCCGAAGCGCCCACGATGGCGACCATCTCGCCGCGCGCGACGGACAGGCTGACGTTGCTGAGCACTTCGATGCGGGCGGGGCCTTCGTCGTAGACCTTGACGATGTTCTCGGCCTGCAGCGCCGGGGTGGCGCCGGCCTGGGGCGTGTGCGTCGGGGAATCAATCATGGCGCAGCACCTGTGCGGGTTGCAGACGCGAGGCGCGCCAGCTCGGATACAAGGTCGCCAGCAGGGACAGCACCAGCGAGGTCACGCCGATGGTGACGATGTCGCCCACCTGGGGATCGGACGGCAGCGCGCTGATGAAATAGATCTCGCGCGGCAGGAAGTGCACGCCCAGCATGCGCTCGATGAACGGCACGATCACATCGACGTTGTAGGCGATGGCAATGCCGCCGGCCACGCCCAGCAAGGTGCCGATCACGCCGATCAGCGCGCCTTGCACCAGGAAGATGCGGGCCACTTCGCCGGGCCCCGCGCCCAGCGTGCGCAGGATGGCGATGTCCGATTGCTTGTCCTTGACGGCCATGACCAGCGAGGACAGCAGGTTGAACGCGGCCACGGCCACGATCAGCGCCAGGATCAGGAACATCATCCGCTTTTCGGTCTGGACCGCGGCAAACCAGGTGCGGTTGTTGCGCGACCAGTCGCTGGCCATGACATAGGGCGGCAGGACGTTGCGCAGCTCGGCCGCCACCTCGGGCGCCTTCTGCATGTCGGCGATGCGCAGGCGCACGCCGGCGGTACCGCTTTCGCGGAAAACGCGGGCGGCGTCTTCGTTGTCGACGAAAGCCAGCGAGGAATCGTATTCATAGTGGCCGGACGAGAACACGCCCACCACGGTGAACTGACGCATGCGCGGCGCGAAACCGGCCGGGCTGATCGAGCCCTGGGGCGCCATCATCAGCAGCGTGTCGCCCACCTTGACGCCCATGCCGTCGGCCAGTTCATTGCCCAGCACCACGCCGAAGCCGCCGGGTTTCAGGTCTGTCAGCTTGCCCGACACCATTTGCCGGGGCAGGTCCGACACATTGCCCTCGGTGGCCGGATCGATGCCGCGCACCTGAACGCCGCGTAGCGCCTGGCCCCTGACCAGCATGCCCTGCGCCGCGACGAAGGGCGCGCCCGCCTTGACCTCGGGGTTGCGCTCGGCGGCGGTGGCAAACTGTTGCCACTGCTCCAGCACCCGTTCGGGCGACGCGCCGGGAAGGTAGAGTTCGATGTGCGGCAGCACCGAAAGCATGCGGTCGCGCACTTCTTTCTGAAAGCCGTTCATCACGGACAGCACCACGATCAGGGCGGCGACGCCCAGCGCGATGCCCGCCATGGAGCTGGCGGCGATGAAGGAGATGAAGCGATCGCGGCGGCCGCGTCGCTGGCGGATACGGGCAAGACCCGCATAGCGGGCGCCGATCCAGAGTTCGTAGGGTATTTTCAGCACGTGCGCATTATTGCATTAACCGTCCGCAAATCGCCGCGCGGATGTGCGGATCCTAGACCAGCCGTGACAACGTATGGCAGTTCCGGACGGCGTGAAGTTCCCCATGCCGCCGCGGACTACAATCGCGGCCATGCTGATCGTCATTCCGGGCGCGTTGCCCGCCCTTCCCGTCGCCGCCGAACTGGCCAAGCTCCTGCCCGAGCGCGCGCCCACCCTGCACGGCTGGCTGCAGGCCGCAACCGCCCGTCCGCAGGCCTACGACCTGCGCGCCCACGGCTGCACGGCCTTCGAATCCTGGCAGCTTGCACGCGCGGGGTACGCCGCCGAGCCCGGCCTGCTGCAAAGCGCAGGCCTCGGCCCGCTGCTGGCCGCAGAACGGTCCAGTGCCTCGCCGCAAGAGCCCGTCTGGCTCTGCGAACTGGTTCATCTTGCCCTGGGCGCGGACCAGGCCTCGTTGCTGGATCCCGCGTTGATGGACCTCACGGAATCCGAAACGGCCGCCCTGCTGGAGACCGCGCGCCCCCTATTTGACGGCACCGGCTTCTCGGTCGAGCCGCTTTCGCCGCAGCGGTGGCGGCTGCGCCTGCCGGCGGACCTGCGCCCCCAGACGGCCAGCCCGGCGGCCGTGGCCGGAAAGCGCCTTAACGATTGGTGGCGCCAGGATGCAGAAGCGCGTCCGTGGCGGCGCCTGCTCAATGAGATCCAGATGGCGTGGCACGAACACCCCGTCAACGATGACCGGGCCGCGCGCGGCCTGCCGCCCGTGAACGCCCTGTGGCTGTATGGCGGCGGCACGCCCTGGACGGCGGCGCCCGCCAGTCCGGCCCAGGTGCTGACGGAACTGGACGCGCCGCAACGCGCCGGCGACTGGGCCGCCTGGCTCGATGCGCTGGCTGACCTGGACGCGCGCCACCTGCGCCCGCTGGCGGCCGCCAAAGGCCTGCCCGCCACGCCCATCGAACTGTTGCTGCTGGGCGATGACCGTCAGGCCGCCCTTGACCTGAAACCGCGCGGGGGCCTGCTTGGCTTGCTGCCCGCGCCCAAGAAGAACTGGAGCGCCTGGTGGTCTCACCCCGCTTAACGATCCGTCCGGCCGACCTGGCCGCCTGTCAAATCCTCGAATCCTCCGGCATCCATCCGCTGCTGGCCCGCCTGTGGGCCGCGCGCGGCGTGACCCATCCCGACCAGACCCGCCTCGCCTGGCCGTCCCTGCTGCCGCCGGCGGGTCTGACGCACTCGGCGCACGCCGCCGCCGTCCTGGCCGACGCCATCCAGGCGGGAAAGAAGCTGCTGATCGTGGCCGACTACGATTGCGACGGCGCCACCGCCTGCGCGGTCGGCCTGCGCGCGCTGTCGGCCATGGGCGCGGATGTCGACTTCCTGGTGCCCAACCGGTTCGAAACCGGCTACGGCTTGTCGCCGGCCGTGGTCGAGCTGGCCTGCCGCCACCGCGCCGGCAAGCCCGACATCATCATCACCGTGGACAACGGTATCGCCAGCGTCGACGGCGTGGCCGCCGCCAATGCCGCCGGCATCGGCGTCGTCATCACCGATCACCACCTGCCGGGCGACACCCTGCCCGACGCGCTGGCCATCGTGAATCCCAACCAGCCGGGCTGCGGCTTTCCGTCCAAGAACCTGGCCGGCGTGGGCGTCATCTTCTACATGATGCTGGCGCTGCGCGCCGAACTGCGCCGCCGCGGCGTGTACGCCCCCGACGGCGGCCCGCGCCTGGATGCGCTGTCCGACCTGGTTGCGCTGGGCACCGTGGCCGACGTGGTCAAGCTCGATGCCAACAACCGCCTGCTGGTCACGCAAGGCCTGCAGCGCATGCGCAGCGGCCGCCTGCAGCCGGGGCTGCGCGCGCTCTTCGCCGTCGCCGGACGCGAGCCGCGTAGCGCCAACGGCTTCGACCTGGGTTTCGCGCTGGGTCCGCGCATCAACGCCGCGGGCCGCCTGGCCGACATGAGCCTGGGCATCGCTTGCCTGACCACGGACGACGAGGCGCAGGCCCTGGAAATGGCGCGTGAATTGGACAACATCAACCGCGAACGCCGCACGATTGAAGCCGAGATGCGCGAGCAGGCGCTGGCCGCCATGGAAGCGCCCGACGCCGCCGCAGGCGCGACCGTCTGCGTGTTCGACCCGGGTTGGCACCAGGGCGTCGTGGGGCTGGTCGCCTCGCGCCTGAAGGAAAAATTCTGGCGTCCCACCCTCGCCTTCGCGCCCGCGGGCGACGACGAGATCCGCGGCTCCGGCCGGTCGATCCCCGACGTGCACCTGCGCGACGCGCTGGATCTGGTGTCCAAGCGCCATCCCAACCTGATCCGCAAGTTCGGCGGCCACGCGATGGCAGCCGGATTAACGCTGGGCAAGGCCGATTTCCCGGCCTTCGCCCCCGCCTTCGACGCGGCGGTGCGCGAACTCACCGGACGCGACACCTTCGAACCCATCATCGAAACTGACGGGTCGCTGGAAACCGGCTACGCCAACGCCGACGTGGCCGGCATGCTGCAACAGCAGGTGTGGGGTGCCGGCTTTGCCGCACCCCTGTTCCTGGACGAATTCGTCGTGCGCAACCAGCGGCTGGTCGGCGAGAAGCACCTGAAGCTGTCCCTGGAACGCGGCCACCAACGCTTTGACGCCATCTGGTTCGGCCACGACCAGTCGCTGCCGGAACATATCCAGGCGGCGTACCGTCTGGAACAGAACGTGTGGAATGGGATGGTGTCGGTGCAACTGGTGATCGAACACGCCGGGTAGTGCGCGGCGGTGTCTCGCACCGCGCCTCTTCCCTGGGTGTCAGACACCGCCTCCCAGCGGCGCTACTTATTCACCAGCTTCGCCGGCTGCGCCAGCGCCACCAATGCTCCCACCACCAGGCAGCCGGCCAGCATGTACAGCCCCGTATTCGTGGTGCCGGTCATGTCCTTCAACCAGCCCACCAGATACGGGCTGACAAAGCCGGCCAGATTGCCCACCGAGTTGATCAGCGCAATGCCCGCAGCGGCCGCCGTGCCGCCCAGCAGCGCCGTCGGCAGGCTCCAGAACAGCGGCAGGACCGTGCAGATACCGATATTGGCCACCGTCAGCGCCAGAATCGCCAGCGCCGTATTGCCGCTCCACACCGCCGACAGGAACAGCCCCACCGCGCCAAACAGCGCCGGCAACGCCACGTGCCAGCGCCGCTCGCGCTGCCGGTCCGAATTGCGCGAAATCAGGATCATGCCGATCACGGCGAACAGGTTGGGCACCGCCGTCAGCAGGCCGATGGCCAGCGGGCTCTGCACGCCCGTGTTCTTGATGAGGCTGGGCATCCAGAAGCCCACCCCATACAGCCCCATCACGAACGAAAAGTAGATCAGCGCCATCGCCCACACCCGCGGCTTGGTCAGCGCGGCGCGGATCGGCGGATCTTCCTTTTGCTGTTCCTCGGCCGCAATGTTGCGGATCAGCACGGCCTTTTCATTGGCCGTCAGCCACTTGGCCTTGTTGATGCGGTCATCCAGATAGATCAGCACCAGCACGCCGATCACCACCGACGGAATCCCTTCCAGCAGGAACAGCCACTGCCAGCCCGACAGGCCGTGGTCGCCGTGGAAGCTCGCCATGATCCATCCGGAAATCGGGCCGCCGATGAGGCCGGACATGGGCACGGCGGTCATGAAGAACGTCGTGATGCGCCCGCGCCGGGCGGCCGGGTACCAATAGGTCAGGTACAGGATGATGCCCGGGAAGAAGCCCGCCTCGGCCGCGCCCAGCAGGAATCGCAGCAGGTAGAACATATGCACGCTGGTCACGAACATCATGCACGCCGAGATGATGCCCCACGTGATCATGATCCGGGCGATCCAGATCCGCGCCCCCACTTTGTGCAGGATGATGTTGCTGGGAATCTCGAAGAGAAAGTAGCCGATGAAGAAAATACCGGCGCCCAGTCCATACACCGTCTCGCTGAATTGCAGTTCCTGCAGCATCTGCAGCTTGGCGAACCCCACGTTCACGCGGTCCAGGTACGCCACCACATAGCAGACCACCAGCAGCGGCACCAGCCGCCAGCCCACCTTGCGGTAGATCCGGTCCTCTTCGCTGGCGCCGAGCGCCGGCGAGACCCCGGGGGGCATCGTGTTTTCCATCACTGTCTCCATTCCTCTGGCGGGATAGGCCGGCGCGGGGCCGGCGTTGTCGCGGTCCGCATCCCAAACGGGGACATCGCGGCCACCAGCCAAGGCTAGAGCCGTCGGGTTGACAAAAAACTGAACAACTGGACTTGCCCCCGCGCCACCCGGGAAACAGGACCCGCCGCCCGTGCCCGCGACGCACGCCCGCGAACAGGCTCCATCCACGGTAAAATGCCAGGTTTCGCACAAAGTCATCAGGACAGGATCATCATGGAAGCCGAACGTCAGAACCAGCTCGCAGCCCGCCTCGCCGACTACGCGGAGCGCGAACAGGCTCTACGGAGGTATCTTTGACTACGATGCCAAAGCTGAACGCCTCCAGGTCGTAAACGCCGAACTCGAAGACCCGGCCGTCTGGAACGACCCCAAGCACGCCCAGGACCTGGGCCGTGAAAAGAAATCGCTCGAGGACGTGGTGGAAACGCTCACGAGCCTGGGCGCCGGCGTGGCCGATTCCCAGGAACTCTTCGAAATGGCCGCCGCCGACGATGACGGCGACACCCTCGAAGCGATCGAACAGGACGCCGACGCCTTCCAGGAAAAGCTCGAAGCCCTGGAATTCCGCCGCATGTTCTCCAACCCGGCCGATCCCCTGAACTGCTTCCTGGACATCCAGGCCGGCGCGGGCGGCACGGAAGCGCAGGACTGGGCGTCGATGCTGCTGCGCCAGTACCTCAAGTACGCCGAACGCAAGGGCTTCAAGGCCGAGATCCTTGAAGAATCCGACGGCGAAGTCGCGGGCATCAAGTCGGCCACGATCAAGATCGAGGGCGACTACGCCTTTGGCTACCTGCGCACCGAAACCGGCGTGCACCGCCTGGTCCGCAAAAGCCCCTTCGACTCGTCGGGCGGCCGTCACACGTCGTTCGCCAGCGTCTTCGTGTATCCGGAAGTCGACGATTCCTTCGAGGTCGAAGTGAACCCCGCCGACCTGCGCGTGGACACCTACCGTGCCTCGGGCGCGGGCGGTCAGCACATCAACAAGACCGACTCGGCCGTGCGCCTGACGCACATCCCGACGGGCATCGTCGTGCAGTGCCAGAACGACCGTTCGCAGCACCGCAACCGCGCCGAAGCCATGCAGATGCTGAAGTCCAAGCTCTACGAACTGGAAATGCGCAACCGCATGGCCGAGCAGCAGAAGCTGGAAGACTCCAAGACCGACGTGGGCTGGGGCCACCAGATCCGTTCGTACGTGCTGGACCAGAGCCGGATCAAGGACCTGCGCACGAACGTCGAAATCTCCAACACGCAGAAAGTGCTGGACGGCGACCTGGATCCCTTCATCCAGGCCAGCCTGAAGCAAAACGTCTAAGTTCCGCGATTCTTCCCGCTTTCACGCACCCAGAGGTCCACGAATGTCCGACACCATTGCTATTCTCACCGGCGCTTCGCGCGGCATCGGCGCCGCCATGGCGCGCGGCCTGGTCAAACCCGGCACCCGCCTGATTACCCTGGCGCGCCGCGAAGACCCCGACCTCGCCGCCCACGCGCGCTCGCAGGATGTGCAGCTGGAACAACTGTCCGTGGACCTCTCGGACCTGAAAGCGGCCGAATCCGCAGCCGAACGCATCTGCGCCGCGCTGCCGCGCGACGCCAAACGCTATCTGCTGATCAACAACGCGGGCACGGTGCATCCGGTGGCGCGCACCGACGAACTCACCGACGGCGCGGCCATCACCGCCGCCTTCAACCTGAACGTCACGGCCGTCATGCTGCTCACGGGGCGGTTCCTCGCCGCCGTCGCTGACATCAAGGCCGACCGCCGCATCCTGAACATCTCCTCCGGCGCGGGCCGCAATCCCAACGCCGGCTGGGGCGTGTACTGCGCCACCAAGGCCGCGCTCGACATGCACGCCCGCGTCGTCAAGCAGGAACAAGGCGCCGACGGCGCCCGCATCGTCGCGCTGGCCCCCGGCATCGTCGACACCGACATGCAGGCCGCCATCCGCGCAAGCGACCCCGAAAGCTTCCCCGCGCTGGCCAAGTTCCAGGACTTCCATGCCACCGGCAAGCTGTCCTCGCCCGCCAACGTAGCCTCCCGCATCCTCGCCTACCTGGATCGCGAAGATTTCGGCACGACCGAAATCGACGACATCCGCAATTACGACTGATCCCCCGACCATGACCGACCACTCGACCACTCCGGCACCCGCCCAGGATGAAAACCGCTTGATCGCCGAACGGCGCGCCAAGTTGGCCAAACTGCGCGAAGCCGGGGTCGCGTACCCCAATGATTTCGTCCCGGACGCCCGCGCCGCGGCCCTGCATGACAAGTACGACGGCCAGGAGCAGGAAGCCCTGGCCGCCGCCGCGGTCAACGTCAAGGTCGCCGGCCGCATGATGCTCAAGCGCGTCATGGGCAAGGCCAGCTTCGCCACGCTGCAGGACAGCACCGGCCGCATCCAGATCTACCTGGACCGCGGCACGCTCGGCGAAGATGTCTACGCCGCGTTCAAGCAGTGGGACATCGGCGACATCATCGCGATCGAAGGGTCGGTCTTCAAGACCAACAAGGGCGAACTGTCGGTGCACGCCGCCTCGGCGCGCCTCTTGTCCAAGTCGCTGCGCCCCCTGCCCGACAAGTTCCACGGCGTCGCCGATCAGGAACTGCGCTACCGCCAGCGCTATGTCGACCTCATCATGACCGACGCCACGCGCCGCACCTTCGAGGCGCGCAGCAAGGCCGTGGGCAGCATCCGCCAGTTCATGCTGAACGCGGGCTTCCTTGAAGTCGAAACGCCCATGCTGCACCCGATCCCGGGCGGTGCGGCGGCCAAGCCCTTCGTCACGCACCACAACGCGCTGGACATGGAAATGTTCCTGCGCATCGCGCCCGAGCTCTACCTCAAGCGCCTGATCGTCGGCGGCTTCGAACGCGTGTTCGAAGTCAACCGCAACTTCCGCAACGAAGGCGTGAGCCCGCGGCACAACCCCGAATTCACGATGATGGAGTTCTACGCAGCCTTCGCGGACTACCGCTGGCTCATGGACTTCACCGAAGAGCTGATCCGCCAGGCCGCCATCTCGGCCACCGGCAGCGCCGTCCTGACCTACCAGGAGCGCGAGCTGGACCTGTCCAAGCCCTTCGACCGCCTGACCATCTGCGAAGCCATCCTCAAGTACACCGACGGCTACACCCAGGCCCAGCTCGACGATCCGGCCTTCGTGCGCGCCGAACTGAAAAAGCTGGGCGCCGACGCAGACGGCCCCGTGCTGTCGCGCGCCGGCCTGGGCGCGCTGCAACTGGCGCTCTTCGAAGAGACCGCCGAAGCCAAGCTCTGGAACCCCACCTACATCATCGACTACCCGGTCGAAGTCTCGCCGCTGGCGCGCGCCTCCGACACCCGCGAAGGCATCACCGAGCGCTTCGAGCTCTTCATGACCGGCCGCGAGATCGCCAACGGCTTCTCCGAGCTGAACGATCCCGAAGACCAGGCCGAGCGCTTCCGCTCGCAGGTCGAAGCCAAGGACGCCGGCGACGAGGAAGCCATGTTCTACGACGCGGACTACATCCGCGCCCTCGAATACGGGATGCCCCCGACGGGCGGCTGCGGCATCGGCATCGACCGCCTGGTCATGCTGCTGACCGACAGCCCCAGCATCCGCGACGTCATCCTCTTCCCGCACCTGCGCCGTGAAGACTGATCGTCGGCGCGCGTCATGATCTTCAAGATCCTGATGCTGCTGCTGGTCGTGGCGGGGCTGGTCTACTGGATCAAGCAACCCCGCCGCGTCCAGCCGGGCACGCCCTACCGGTCCGCCCCCGTGCGGCGGCCGGCATTCATTGCCCTGTGCGTGGTCACCGCCATCTCGCTCATCGCCGCGATCCTGACCGCCTTGCTCTGGATGGGCGGCGTGGCTGGCGGCGTCACGGGCGGCGGTTATCACGGCGAAGCCGATTTCCTCTTGCCCGTCGCGGCCTCGCTGCTGGCGCTGTCGGTCGCCTGCGCCGTGGGCGCCTTCATCAAGCGGCGCGGCTAGGCTCCACGGGCCACCTGCCCGCCCCCGCGGGCAGCGCCGGCAACGCCGCCTGCAACATGGCGTCGATGAACGCGGCGGGGGCCAGCCGCCCGCCCGGCTTGTACCATTGCACCGTCAAATTCATCGCGCCCAGCACGCATCGCTTGATGACGCGCGCATCCCCCCGCAGCAAACCCGCCTGCACCGCCCCCGCCACCACGGACTGCCACATCGCCTCGTAGCGGTCGCTCAGCACCTTGACCGACGCCTGGCTCGGCGCCGACAGGCTGCGCCATTCGTACACCAGCGCGTTCATCGCATCCCCGCCCGCGCCGTGCAGCATGCTCCACATATGCACGCGAAACAGCGCCGCCAGCCGGTCTGCCGGCACGGCATAGCAGTCCAGCGCCTTCTCGCCCAGGTCGATCACCTCCTGGATACCGTTGTTCATCACGGCGACCAGAATCTCTTCCTTGCTGCGGAAATGGTGGAACAGGCTGCCCGACTGCAATCCCACCGCCTTGGCCAGCTCACGCACCGTCGTGCGCTCATAACCGCGCTTGCTGAAGAGCCGGCCCGCCGCCAGGATCAGTTCCCGGCGCCGTTGCGTCTCCGCGCCCTCGTCCCGCGACGCAGCCGTCCCGGTCTTGTCCATGCAGGTCAAACCCTCTGGATGATGGTCGCGGTCGCCATGCCGTGGCCGATGCACATGAGCTGCATGCCCAGCTCGCCTTCGGTCGCCTCCAGCCCCGCCAGCATCTTGGCCATCAGGCCCGCGCCCGTGGCGCCCAGCGGATGGCCGTGCGCAATCGCGCCGCCCCACGGATTCACGCGCGTCAGGTCCGCGCCCAGTTCGCGCTGCCAGGCCAGCACCACGCTTGCAAAGGCCTCGTTGATCTCGATCCAGTCGATGTCCTCCAGCGCCAGGCCCGCGCGCGCCAACGCCTGCTGCGCCGCGGGGATCACGCCCGTCAGCTGCATCACGGGGTCCGAACCCACCACCACACGCGCCAGGAAGCGCGCCCGGGGCCGCAAGCCATCGGCCAGCGCCGCGTCCTTGTCGCCCAGCAGCACCGCCGCCGCGCCATCCGCGAGCTGGCTGGCGTTGGCCGCCGTCACACCGCCCTCGCCCGGCGCGCGCATTGCGGGCGCCATAGCCGCCATCCGGGCGGCGTCCGTCGTTTCGCGGATGCCTTCGTCGCGGCGCGCGGCTTGCGCCGGGCCCGGCAGCAGCTCGGCATGCAGCCCCGCGCTGGCTGCCACCCACGCGCGCGCGTGACTCGCGCGCGCCCACGCGTCCATGTCGGCCTGCGACAGCCCCCATTGGCTGGCGATGCGCTCGGCGCTCTCGATCTGGTGAATCAGCGGATAACGCGCCAGCAACGCCGGGGTCAGCGATTCGAATCCCCGGAATTCGCTTTGGCCCAGCGTCACGTCCAGGAACATCGGCACGCGGCTCATGCTCTCGACGCCGCCGGCGACCACATAACGCATGTCGCCTGCGGCGATGGCCTGCGCGCCAAAATGCACGGCCTGCTGGCTGGACCCGCACATGCGGTTCAGCGCCACCCCCGGCACACTCTCGGGCAGCCCAGCCAGCATCGCGGCCAGCCTGCCGATGTTGGCGCCCTGCTCGCCCGCCTGGCTGACGCAGCCGGCGATCAGGTCCTCAACCTTGTCGCCCGGCAGGCCCGCGCGCGCCAGCAGCGCTTGCACGGTGTCCGCCAGCAGCGAGTCGGGCCGGGTCTCGGCCCACCATCCCCCGCGACGCCCGAACGGCGTGCGCACGGCTTCCAGGATCACGGCTTGGTTCATGCCGTCGTCTCCTCAACATAGAGCGATTCGATTTCGTTGGCGTAGGCGCGGTAGATGCTGGCGCGCCGCACCTTCATCGTTGCAGTCACTTCGCCATCGTCGTGGTCCAGTTCCTTGGTCAGCAGATGGAAACGCTTGATCTGCGAGACGGGCGCCAGCCCGGCGTTGGCGCGCGTGACCTCCTGCTGGACCAATTCGCGCACCTGCGGGCATTCCGCCAGCGACCGGAAATGCGTGAACGCGATGCGCCGCGATTCGGCCCATTTGCCCGCGGTGTCGAATTCCAGCTGGATCAATGCCGTCACGTACTTCCTGCCGTCGGCAATGACGATGCACTCTTTCACGTACGGACTGCCCTTGACCGCGTTCTCGATCTCGGACGGCGTCAGGTTCTTGCCCCCCGCCGTGATCATGATGTCCTTGAGCCGGTCCACGATGCGCACGCGCCCGTCTTCCTGCGCCACGACGTCGCCCGTGTGCAGCCAGCCGTCACGCACGGTGTCCGCGGTCGCCTCCGGGTTCTTGTAGTAGCCCTGGAACACCATGTCGCCACGCACCAGCAGTTCGCCGGATTCGCCGATGCGCCATTCCACGCCCAGGATCGCCTCGCCCACCGTGCCCACCTTCACGCGGTCCGGATGCTGTCCAAAGATCATGCCAGCCGACTCCGTCAGGCCATACACCTCGATCAGCGGCACGCCCAGCGTGCGAAAGTAGCGCACCACGTCCGGCGGAATCGGCGCGGCGCCTGTCATTGCCACCCGCACACGACGCAGGCCAATGAAATTCTGCTGCGCGCGCAGCACCAGCCAGTACCACAGCCAATGCGTCAGCCGCTCGCCCACGCGATACTGCGCGGGGGACTTCTCCAGAAACGGCGCGCACTGTGCCAGCGCCTTGCGGTACAGCCACTGCTGCAACCGGCCGGCCTCCTGCATCTTGATCGAGATCGCGGCGTGCAGTTTTTCCCAGATGCGGGGCACGCCCAGGAAAATCGTCGGCGCGACTTCGCGCAGGTCCTCCTGCACGGTGCGCAGCGACTCGCCAAAATTCACCTGCGTGCCCAGGTAGATGGGCACGAACGTGGACAGCATCTGCTCGGCAACGTGACACAGCGGCAGGTACGACAGGTGCACGCTGGACGCATCCATCGACAGGCGATCGGCGATGCCCGGCGCCACGCCGCGCATGTTGCGGTAGCTCAGCATCGCGCCCTTGGGCTTGCCGGTGGAACCCGACGTGTAGATCATCAGCCCGGTGTCGTCCAGGCGCTGCCCGTCCAGCATCGTGTTCAGCGCGGCCAGCTCCACGCCTTCGCGCTGGCCGCCATCGGCCTCGACTTCGGCAAAGGTCACGATGCGCGCCCGATCCGCCGCGCCATACGCGCGCAGACCCTTCGTTTCAATGACCACGATGCGGCGCAAATTCGGCAGCCGGTCCGCCACGTGCAGCACCTTGTCGGTCTGCTCCTGGTCTTCGCAAACCACCAGTTCGACGTCCGCGTGCGCCAGCACGTAGCCCATTTCTTCGGCCGGGCTTGTGGAATAGACGCCCACCGCCACGCCGCCGGCCGCGCACGCCCCCATCTGCGTCAGCAGCCACTCCACCCTGTTGTCCGAGACGATCGCAACCCGGCCGCCCGCGCTGAGCCCCAGCGCGCGCAGTCCCAGCCCCACGCGGCATGCGCGCTGCCAGTACTGGTCCCAGGTCAGCGGCTTCCAGATGCCAAAGTCCTTTTGCCGGATGGCAACCGCCGATGGCTGGCGGCGCGCCTGCTCGCGCAGCATCTGCGGCAGCGTCAGTTCAGGCCAGGCGCCCGGATCCCTGTGCGCGTCCATCATGACAGCCAGCGCTTGCGGCGCTTGTAGTGCTTGATGTCGCGAAAGCCCCTGGCCTCGCCCGTTCCGCCCACGCCCAGATAGAACTCGCGCACGTCGGGGTCCGCCGCCAGCTTGTCGGCCGAACCGTCGATCACCACCTTGCCGGTCTCCATGATGTAGCCGTAATGCGCCACCGCCAGGGCAACCGAAGCGTTCTGCTCCACCAGCAGCATCGACACCCCCTGTTCGATATTGATGCGCGCGATGATCGAAAAAATGCTCTCGACCAGCATGGGCGACAGGCCCAGCGATGGCTCGTCCAGTAGCATCAGCGTCGGCTGCGCAATCAGCGCGCGCCCGATGGCCAGCATCTGCTGTTCCCCGCCGGACAGATAACCGGCCAGCCCGCGCCGCCGCTCGAAAAGCCGCGGAAAGTAGCCGTAGACCAGATCGAAGTCCGCGCGTGCGGCGGGCCTTCCGGTCAGCGCATAGGTCGCCGCCACCAGGTTCTCTTCGACGGTCAGGTCTTCGAACACGCGGCGCCCTTCCATCACGTGCGCCAGGCCCGACCGCACCAGGTTCTGCGGCTTGATGCCCGCCGTGTCGCCGCCAGCGAACACGATCTGGCCGCGCACCAGTTCCCCGTCCTCCAGGTCCAGCAGACCGGATACCGCCTTGAGCGTGGTGGATTTGCCAGCCCCGTTGCTGCCCAGCAGCGCGACGATGCTGCCGGCCGGCACCGACAGGGACAAGCCGCGCAGCACCTGCACCGCCTTGTTGTAGACGACCTCGATGTTGTTGATGTCGAGCACCGCCTTGGGCGGCGCGGCGGCGTTCATGCCTGAACGAACGCCCTGTCCTGCCACGTCCTGTCCCTGGTTCACGGCAGCCTCACTTGAGCACGATCCAGTCGGACGCCGGCACCATCTGCTTTTGCTTGACGTCCGCGCGATAGATCCGGCCCACCGGGATGGAGTTGCCCTTGATGGTGATCGGCACGCCGATCAGCCCGCCCGTATCGAAATCCTTGATGCCATCCAGAGAGGCCTTCATGTTGGCGGCGGTCAGCTCCTTGCCCGCGTCCAGCGTGCGCTTGGCGACTTCCGAGAACAGCATGGCGGCCAGGAATCCCTGCATGTAGCCCGTGCTCTGGTACTGCGGCCGCATTTCGCGGATCTTCTTGAGCATCGGCGCGTCGGCGGCCTGATCGTAGTAGTAGCGGTACGGCATCACGCCCATGAAGCCTTCGGCGTCCTCGCCCATCTGCATCACGGTCGAGTTGTCCATCGTCCAGAACGTACCCATGTAGCGCGTCTTCAGGCCCATGCGCTTGCCCTGCCCCACAAACTCGGGAATTGGCGCCAGCACGTAGCCATGGAAGATGGTGAAGTCAGGGTCGGCGCGGCGCAGCTTGATGACCTCGGTCGACACGTCCACGCTGCCCGGCGGCGTCATGATCTCGGTAGCCACCTTCAGGCCCAGCTTTTCGGCCACCGCACGCGAACTGGCGATCGGATCGCGTCCGAACTCCGTGTCCGAATACACGAACGCCACCTTGGCGCCCGGCTGCTCCTTGGCGATGTAGCGCAGCAGGATGCCGAACATCTCGGTGTAGTCGGGGCCCAGCATGAACTGCGCGGGATACTTGGCCGGATCGTTCAGCTCGGTCGCGAAGGACGCGCCCGTCATCAGGATGTCGCCCGTGCGGTTCAGCTCGGCATTGATGGTCTTGGAAAAGCCGGTCGAATCGCCGTAGTAGAAATTGACCTTGTTCTGGCTGGTGATCTTCTTGAACGCCGCCACCGACGCATCCACCTTGTAGGCCGTGTCCTCGGGCACGTAGCGCAGCTTGCGGCCCTTGATGCCGCCCTGGTCGTTGATGATCTTCACGTAGTCCGTGATCCCGGCGTGGATGCCCTGCCCGGCAAAGGCAAACACGCCACTCAAGGGAATCGAGCCGCCCAGCACCAGGTCCTCGGCCGCCTGCGCCGCGGGCGCCGCCGCCAATGCCGCCGCCAGGCCCAACGGGGCCAACAACCTCGATAAACCGCTGCCTATCCGGATGCGCTTCATGGTTTGTCTCCTGGGTCTTATGGGTGGCCGCCGTCACGCCGCACGCATCGCGTTACGTACGGAAAGGCCAGAGGTGAAAGAATCGGCGCACGCGCCGCCAGATTTCCGCGAGCCCGTGCGGCTCGAAGATCAGAAAGCCCACGATCAGCAGGCCGAAAACGATGGTGCGCACCGGTGAGATCAGCCGCAGCGCATCGCCGCCCACGGGCAGCCAGCCGACAACAAGCTTCAGAAACTCCGGCACCATCGTCATGAAAAGCGCGCCCAGGATGGATCCCAGGATCGAGCCCATGCCGCCCACGATGATCGCCGCCAGAAAGAAGATCGACATGATGAGCGGAAAGCTCTCGGGCGTGACCACCCGGAAAAAATACGCCCACAGACCGCCCGCCACGCCGGCATAGAACGAGGACAGCCCGAACGACAGCAGCTTGTAGCGCAGCAGGCGGATGCCCAGCACCTCGGCGGAAATGTCGCGGTCGCGGATCGCGATGAACGCGCGGCCGATGCGCGTGCGAAAAAGATTCGCCGCGCCCAGCACCATCAGCACGGTCACGGGCACGATCAGCCAATAGATCTTGAAGGACGTATCCAGGTCCAGCCCCAGGATGCGCGCCGGCGGCACCTGCAACCCTGAGGTACCGCCCGTGAACTGCCAGTTCGCGAAGATGAAGTGCGCGATGAACGACGCGGCAATCGTCGAGATCGCCAGGTACAGTCCCTTCACCCGCAGCGAGGGAATACCCACCAGCAGCCCACCCAACATCGCCACCACGCCGCCCGCCAGCAGATTCACCAGGACCGGCGTGCCCAGGTGCAGCTCCATGACTGCGACCGTGTACGCGCCAAGGCCCATGAACGCCGCCTGCCCCAGGCTGACCAATCCGGTGTAGCCGGTCAGGATGTTCAGCCCCGTAGCGCTGGCGATGTTGATCGCGACCAGGCACGCAAGATAAAGCCAATAGGCATTCGCCATGAAGGGAAACAGCACCAGCGAGGCCGCCAGCAGCGCCAGCCACAGGTGCTGCGTGCGCGTGTCGAAAAGCGCCTCGTCGGCCAGGTAGGTCTGTTTGGCGGTCGCGATACGCATGGATCAGAGCCTCTCGATTTCACGGGTGCCGAACAGGCCGTAGGGCCTGGCCATCAGCACGACGACCAGCACGACGAACGTGGCCAGCAGCTTGTACTCGCCGCCCAGATAGGCGCCCGCCCAGGCCTCCAGCAGGCCGATGAAAATGCCGCCGACCAGCGCGCCCGCGACGCTGTCCAACCCGCCCACGATCACCACCACCAGCACCGACAACCCGAACACGCCCATCGACGACGAGATCCCGCCGATCGCGCCGACGATCACGCCGGACACCGCGGCGATGGCGCCCGCCGTCACCCACGCCAGCGAAAACACGCGCGGCACATTGATGCCCATTGCATAGGCCGCGCCCTGGTCCGACGCCGTCGCACGCAGCGCCACGCCGCCGCGCCAGTAGCGAAACACCACCAGCACCAAAAGCGCCAGCACCACCGCCACCCAGAAGCCGTAGAACACCTTGGGTGCCACGAACGCCTCGCCCACCATGACTGGCGCGCGCGGCATGAATTCCGGCAGGCGCCGCTGGTCCGCCGTCCAGATAAGCTCAACCGCGCCCACCAATATCGACGCCAGACCCACGGTAATCATGAAGACAGAGATCGGCGATTCGCCCAGCATCGGGCGTATGGTCAGCCGCTCGACGACGGCGCCCAGCGCGCCCGACACCACGACCGCGCCCGCGATGGCCAGCCAGATCGGCCACTCCATCCCCGATGCGAATGCATAGAACACGTACGCGCCCAGCATCAGAAATTCACCAATCGCAATGTTCACCACGCGGGTCGCCTTGTAGACGATCACGAACGCCAGCGCGGCCAGCGCATACACGCCGCCGCTGCCCAGTCCCGCCAGCGACACCTCCAGGAAGAACAGCCAGTCCATCAGGCCGCCTCCCGCAGCCGCCGCCGCAGATCGCCCACGTCGCCCGCGCCCAGATACGCCTTGATGACTTCCGGATTGGACTGCACCTGCGCCGGCGTGCCGTGGGCAATCACCTGCCCGAAGTTAAGCACCACAACGTGATCGGACAGGTCCATCACCATGCCCATGTCGTGCTCGACCATCAGCACCGTCACGCCCCACTCGGCGCGCGCATCCAGGATGAAGCGCGCCATGTCGTCGGTCTCTTCACGGTTCATGCCCGCCACGGGCTCGTCCAGCATCAGTACCTTGGGCTGCATCGCCAGCGCCCGCGCCAGCTCCACCCGCTTCTGCAGCCCATACGACAGCGCCGCAACCGGCGCGTGGCGGATGTGGTCGATCTCCAGGAAATCGATGATGCGTTCTTCGATGTCCGCCCGCAGCGCCATCTCCTCGCGGCGCGCGCGGCCCAGGTAAAAAAGCGCATCCAGCACATTGGTGCGCAGGTGCGCGTGGCGGCCCAGCTTGATGTTGTCCAGCACCGTCATGCCGCGAAACAGCGCAATGTTCTGGAAGCTGCGCGCCAGACCCAGCTTGGCGCGATCGGGCGCGTGCATGCGTGTGATGTCGCGGCCCTCGAAGTGGATCCGTCCCGCCGCGGGCTTGTAGAAACCGGAGATCGTGTTGAACAGCGAGGTCTTGCCGGCGCCATTCGGACCGATGACCGTGGTGATGGAGCCCTGCTCCACGCGAAAGCCCACATCGGTAAGCGCCTTGACGCCGCCAAACGCCAGCGTCACCCCATCGGCCTGCAACAAGGCAGGCCTGTCGGACTGATCCACCATTTGTCTCCCCGCTTTGATGCGAAGTTATTTTGCCGCCTGGGGCGGACATTTTTTACGACGGTGAACCTGGCGGCCCTGCGAGGCAGGAGATGCAACGAACCTGTCTTTACCTTCGCCAGTACAGCGCCGGAAAATCGTTCTATGCGTTACGCTAAGCGTGCTCAAAACCCAACCAAGCAAGCGCTTGGTTCAAAACATAGCATCGCGGTTTTTTGATCGACAGTTGGTATTTACCCGACAACGGAGACTCGCCATGACCCAGGAACCACCGAAGTTCCAGACGCTGTTGCTCGAGACCGACGGCCCCGTCGCCACGCTCACCCTCAATCGCGCGGACGCGCTCAACGCCATCGACGTGGCCATGGCGTGCGACCTGTTGCGCGCCGCGCAGTGGATCGAAACGTGCGACGCGGTGCGAGTCGTGCTGCTGCGCGGCACGGGCAAGGCATTCTGCGCGGGGGGAGACATCGGCATGTTCACCGGAGAGCCCGACAAGGTGCGCGCCACGCTGTCGGACCTGTTCACGCCACTGAATGCGTTCATTGCGCGCATCCCGCGCATGGACAAGGTGTGGCTCGCGCAGGTTCACGGCGTGGCAGCGGGCGCCGGCCTGTCGCTCGTCCTGGCCTGCGACCTCGCCATCGCCGATGCGGGCGCGCGCTTCATGACGGCCTACCTGAAGCTAGGCGCGACGCCCGACGCCGGCATGACGCACGGCCTCATGCGCGCCGCCGGCCCCAAGCGCGCACTCGATCTCCTCTTGCGTCATGACGCCTTCACGGCCGACGAGGCGCAGGCCTGGGGCATCATCACGCGCACCGCGCCTGCCAGCGAACTTGCTGCCGCGGGGCAAGCTTATGCCCAGGACATCGCCCGCCACGCGCCGCACGGCATTGCGGGCGCCAAGGCATTGCTGCGCAGCGCCGCGCACGCGCCGCTGGAAGCCCAGTTGGCCGAGGAAACGGCGCGCTTCCTGCAGTCGGCCGCACACGCCGATTTCGCCGAAGGCGTGGCGGCGTTCCGCGAAAAGCGGCCGCCCCGTTTTACCGGCCAATAGCGTTAGCGCGTTTCGCCGACGCTTGCCCAGTCGGGCGCCCGCTTCTGCACGAAGGCGCTCAAGCCTTCGCGCGCCTCGGGCGTGGCCGCGGCGTTGCAGAACACTTCCACCGCCGTGGCCACCCGGCGCCGATACTCGTTGTCGTTGCTGTACACGAACGCGCGCCGGCCCATCGCCAGGACCTCCGGCGGCTTCTGCGCCAGCGACCGAGCCAGCGTGCGCGCCTCGTCCAGCAGTTCGGCCTCGGCGGCGACACGCGACACCAGCCCCATCGCCTGCGCCTCGTCTGCACTGAACGTGCGGCCGGTAAAGAGCAGATCGAACGCCCGATGCTTGCCCACCACCGCCGGCAGATGCACGTAATGAAGGGCGGGCAGCACGCCCACGTCGATCTCCGGGTAGCCAAACGTCGCGCTGTCGGCGGCCACGATCATGTCGCTGGAAATCGCCACCGTCATGCCGCCGCCGCGCACGGCGCCAGACACCACCGAAATCGATGGTTTGGTCAGGTTGAACTGCGCGTCATACAGCTTGATGTAGAGCCGGGTCAGCAACTCCCGCACACGCGCGGGCGTGCTTTGCAGCAACTGCTTCATGTCCAGCCCGGCGCAGAATCGCCCGGGCAGGCTGCTGGCCAGCAGCACCGCCCGCACGCCCGCATCCGCATTCGCCTTTTCCAGCGCACCAATCAGCGCGTCCAGCACACCCACGTCCAGCGCGTTGACGGGCGCATGGCATAGATGGATTTCGGCGATGCCATCGCGGACTTCGTAACGCACCGGATTCATGTCGTTCCTTTATCGAAGGGGTGCTGCTGCACGCTGCCACTAACCAGCATCGCGGCAATCTCGCTTGCCTCAAAGCCCAGCTCCGCCAGGATTTCACGGCTGTGCTCGCCCAACATCGGCGCGGGCCGCGCGGCCTTGCGCGGCTGCCGCCCAAAACGCACGGGCAGGCCTATATTGCGCACTTCGCCAAGCGCCGGATGCTCGGTCGTCGCGATCAGTTCGCGCGCCGCGACCTGCGGATGCGCCAACGCCTGGTCCAGCGTATGGATCGCCGAACACGCGATTCCCTTTGGTTTGAGCAACGCCAGCCATTGCGCCACCGACCGCGTTTCGATGCGCGACTGCACCAGGGCGACGGTCGCGTCAAAGTTGCGGACTCGCTCGGCATTGGTCGCAAACGCCGGATCGTTCACATATTCCTGCAACCCCGCCGCCGCACAGAAGCGCTGCCACTGCGCGTCATTGCCCACACCCAGCATAAGGTCGCCATCGGACGCACGAAACGCCTGGTACGGACACATCGCCGGATGGCCCGTGCCCATCCGGCGCGGCACTTTCCCCGTGCGCCAATAATTCTGCGCCATGTAAGACATCAGCCCCAGCGACGTATCCAGCAGCGACACATCCAGGTATTGCCCCTTGCCCGTCTGCCCGCGCTCGAGCAGCGCCGCCAGAATGCCGCTCAGCGCAAACGAACCCGTGCCCAGATCCACCGGCGAAAAGCTGGCGCGCGCAAAATTGCCATCCGGCTCGCCCATCGTGCTGATCATGCCGCTGAAGGCCTGCAGCATGACGTCGTAGCCCGGCTCGTCGCCCATCGGCCCTTCACGGCCGTAGCCCGAGATCTCGCAGTACACGAGACGCGGATTGAGGCGGCTCAGCGTCTCGTAATCGACGCCCAGGCGCGCCGCGGTCTTGCCGCCAAACCCCTGCAGCACAACATCGGCCTGGCCGGCCAGGCGATGGACCACCGCCCGCCCCGCTTCGGTCTTCAGGTCCACCGCGAGACTGCGCTTGTTGTGATTGACCGCCAGGAACGTCGCGGACTCACCGGCCTCCTGCGGCAGCCACGCGCGCGTGTCGTCGCCGGTGCCCACCGGCTCGACCTTGATCACGCGCGCGCCCAGTTCGCCCAGATACTGCCCGCACAACGGGCCTGCCAGCACCTTGCTCAGATCCAGGACCGTGATGTTCTTCAGTGGGGTCATGCGATGCCCGCCTTCCATGTTCACTGCTCCGCCTTCAACCCGATCGTCTTCGCCGCCTGCGTCCATTGCGCGGTTTCCTGCTTGAAGAACTCGTCCAGCTTGACCGGCGCCACCTGAAAGGCCTCCGCGCCCCGCTCCTGCATGGCCTGGCGGTAAGTGTCGCTGGCCACCACCTTCGCGACCGCGGCCCGCAGTTTCTGCACCACGTCATCCGGCGTGCCGGCGGGCGTCTGCAGCGCGAACCAGAATTTCAGATCCAGGGCGGGATAGCCTGCCTCCTTCAGCGTCGGCACGTCCGGCAACAGCGGCGAACGCGCCGCCGACGTGATCGCCAACGCCTTGAGCCGGCCGCCTTGCACCTGGCCGATGCTGGTGGACATGCTGTCGAACAGAAAGTCGACCTGACCGCCGATCACGTCCGTCACGGCGTTGGCGCTGCCCTTGTAAGCCACGCCCACGGCCTGAAAATTGGCCAGCTTCTGCAGCGAGGCGCCATACACGTGCGGCGAGCTGCCCGGGCCAAACGTGGCGTAGCTCAAGCCCTGCGGTGCGCTGCGCCCGCGCTCCACCAGTTCAGCCAGCGTCTTGACGGGCGTGCGCTCGGGGTTGACGACCAGCAGGTTCGGCATGGCGCCCGTCGTGCCAACGGGCACGAAATCCTTGGCCGGGTGCATCTTTGCGCTGGGATACATCAACGGATTGATGGCCTGCATGGCCACCGTGTTGTGCATGAGCGTGTAGCCGTCGGCCGGGCCATTGAGCACGCTTTGATAGCCCACGTTTCCGCTCGCGCCCGGCTTGTTCTGCACGATGACCTGCTGCCCCAGCTCGCGTGCCAGCGGCTCGGCCACCAGGCGTGCGATGAAATCGGTCGGCCCGCCCGCGGAAAACGGCACGACCAGCGTGATGGGCTTGGCGGGCCAGGCATCCGCAAACGCGGGGGCCGACAGCGCCGCCGAAGCGAGGCAGGCAGCGAATAGTTTGTTGAGCATCATGTTGTCTCCTGTGATTTTTTCTTGGATGACGCTCATTATGGAAAGCGGATTGATATATTAGAAATACCGTTTAAATATGCAGGCCATAATAAAAAAGTGATGGCCCGCACCGTCCGGAGCCATCTCATGTCCATGTCCATCCGTGCGATGCAGTGCTTTGTCGCCGTGGTTTCAACGGGTTCGATCAGCCGTGCGGCCGCCGCGCTGCACGTGGCCCAACCGGCGCTCAGCCTGCAGATCCGCAACCTCGAGGAAGATCTGGGCGTGGTGCTGCTGCATCGCAGCGCGCGTGGCGTCACACCCACCGCCGCTGGTTCACGGCTGCTGGCGCATGCGCGCGAGATCCTTGGCCGCATCGACGCGGCGCGCGCGGACGTGCGCGAAGACATCAACGCCCCGCGCGGAACGGTATCGCTGGCAATGTCGATGTCGATGGCCAAGCTGCTGACCGTGCCGCTCCTGCGCTTTTCCCTCGCCCAGTGGCCGGGCGTCTATCTGAAGATCATTGAATCCAGCACCGGCTACATTCCCGGCTTTGTCAGCTCGGGGCACGCCGACCTGGGGCTCACGTTCAGCGACGAGGCGTCGGTCGACCTTCGATTTCAGCATCTGATCGACGAAGAGCTGGTGGTGGTGTCGCCGCCCGCGGCAAAGCCCAGCAAGCGCGCGGCATCGGACCTCGCTGGGCTACCGTCCATCACCCTGCGCGCGTTGTCGGCGCTGCCGCTGGTGTTGCCAGGCAATCCGCATAGCCTGCGCCGGCTGCTCGACCAATACCAGCAGCGCGAACAGGTGCAATTTCGCATCATTGCCGAGGCCAACGCCATTCCGCAGCTCATCGAGCTGGCGCAGGCCGGCGTTGCCAGTACGATCCTGTCCTACGAGGCCGTCCGCCAGGAAGCCGCGCGCGGCCTGGTCGTGCTGCGCCGGATCGCCAAGCCCAGGCTGACGCGCCCGGTCTTTCTGTGCCGTTCGGATGTCTTGCCGCTGTCGATGGCGGCAGCGGCCGTCGCGGACCGCGTCGCTCGCATCATCACCGGCGCTGGCCCGGCCGCGACGCGCGCGTAGCGGTCAGATGCCGCGCTTTTCGACGGCTTGCGCCCAGCGGCGCGCGACGGTGGGAGACGTGGCGCAGGTGGCGGACTCGGTCACCACGCGCACCGCGCGTTCCAGCAACTGGATGTCGGCCTCGTGCTGGCGCGCGACGTGGGGGTCTTCGAAGAAGATGACGCGCTGGCATTGGTGCTCCAGCACCAATTCGGCAATCTGCGCATCGCCGCCCAGCGGGCCGCTGAGGTAACGGTGAACCCACGGCGTATCCTTGGGCCAGCCGCGCGACCAGGCCAGCTCGTTCAGGCGGCCGCCCGTCGTGCCCGTGGCCACGCGCCGCGCAAACCGGGACAGCACATCGAAGTGCTCGCTGGCAAAGGCCACCATTTCGTCCTTGAGCGCATCGTGGGCGATCATCGCCAGCGTCTGGCCCGAGAAATTGAAATGGCGCGACACGGACGCGTCCGGCGCCAGACCCGCATGGATGCGTTCGACCTCCATCCATTCGATGGCGCCGGCCAGAGTCGAAATGAAAGGCCGGCCATGCGTGATGCACTGCCGCTTGAGCGCAAGCGCTTCCGGAAAAATCGAGGACGGATCCACGGGATCGATCAGGTAGATCGCGCCGTCGAACGGCGCCTGGCCATCGCGGCCTTCGGTCACGCGCGCCACCAGTTTCATCAGACCGCCCTCGCGGCCGTACGGGTAGCGGATCAGGCCGGAGTAACCCTGCAGCATGCCCTCGCGCACGATCGCATCATGGGTGCGCCCCACCGTGTGCAACTGCACGCCCAGCTCGCGGATGGTGGACGAGCACGAACGCAGCCAGGTGAACAAGGCGGCATCGGGGGTTTCGTGGTGCAAACGATTGGCGGCCAGGCCAAAACGCAGTTGGGCAGCGGGCATCGGTAGACTCGGCTGGAAAGGACAACAAACGGATCCCCGATGATACCGTGGCCTGCGCGACGCCGGCATGTCAAACACGGCGGCAGACCATCGCCGGCCAACGGCACGGCGCGGCCACGCCCAAAAAAAACGCTCCCGGAAAGGGAGCGTTCTAGGCAAATCACGTTCAGTCGGCTTCGTCGATCCAGGCCATCTGGATGGCCTCCAGGATCTTCTCGCCGCAGTGCGCGGGATCGTCGGAAAAGCCCGGCAATGCCATGACCCAGTCGCGCAGCTGCGTGAAGCGCAGCGCCTTGGGGTCGACGTCAGGATGCGCGTCGTACAGCGCGGCGGCAATCTCGTAGGTGTCGGTCCACTTCATCAATGGCCCTCTTTGGCGTGATTGATCGTGTACTTCGGAATCTCGACCGTCAGGTCGGCGTCGCTTACCAGCGCCTGGCACGACAGCCGCGAGGTCGGGGTCAGGCCCCAGGCCTTGTCCAGCAGGTCTTCCTCGTCGTCCGTTGCGTCTTCCAGCGACGAATACCCTTGCTTGACCACCACATGACAGGTCGTGCAGGCGCACGACAATTCGCACGCGTGCTCGATATCGATGTGGTTATCCAGCAGCACACGGCAAATCGACACACCCTTGGGCGCGTCTTCGATCACCGCGCCTTCGGGACAGTAGTCGGGATGAGGCAATACAGTCAGTTTCGGCATAACTTCTTATCAGGCGATTTCGTCAAGTTTGCGGCCGGCAAGCGCGGCGCGGATACTGCGGTCCATGCGGCGTGCGGCGAACTCATCCGTCGCGGCCGACAGGGCCTGCACGGCTTGCGTCACGGTGTCCACGTCCTGCGCCTGCTGCGCAGCGATGGCCCCTTGCAGGCATTCATCCACGCGCTTGCGTTCGTCCGGGTCCAGCAGGTCGCCGTCGACGGCCAGCGCGGCCTGCACCGATTCCACCAGCTGACGCGCATCCACCTGCTGCTCGCGCAACATGCGCGCCTTCGCATCGGTGTCGGCCTGCGCCACGCTGTCGGCCAGCATCTTGGCGATCTCGTCATCGGACAAGCCGTACGACGGTTTGACCGACACCATCGCCTCGACGCCCTGGCTTTGCTCGCGCGCAGTGACGCTCAGCAGGCCGTCCGCGTCCACCTGGAAGGTCACACGGATACGCGCCGCGCCGGCCACCATGGGCGGAATGCCTCGCAGTTCAAAGCGCGCCAACGAACGGGAATCCGACACCAGGTCGCGCTCGCCCTGCACCACGTGGATGCTCATGGCCGTCTGGCCATCCTTGAAGGTCGTGAATTCCTGCGCGCGCGCGACCGGAATGGTGCTGTTGCGCGGGATGATGCGTTCGACCAGGCCGCCCATCGTTTCCAGACCCAGCGACAGCGGGATCACATCCAGCAGCAGCCAGTCCTCGCCCGGCGCGCGGTTGCCCGCCAGCAGATTGGCCTGCAGCGCGGCACCCAGTGCCACCACTTGGTCGGGATCCAGATCGGTCAGCGGCTCCGTGCCAAACACCTTGGCCACGGCAGCGCGCACGACGGGCATGCGCGTGGCGCCGCCCACCATCACCACGCCGCGCACGTCGGCGGGCTTGAGCGCAGCATCGCGCAGCGCGCGGCGCGCCGTGTCCAGCGTGCGCTCGATCAGCGGCTGGGCCAGGGCTTCGAATTCTTCACGGGTCAGCGTCAGCGCGACATCGCGTCCGCCCGACAGCGTCAGCTGCAAGGTCGTCACGTCGGAATCCGACAGCGTTTCACGCGCGGCGCGCGCGGCCATCAGCAGGCCCCGGCGCTCGGCGGGCGACAGCTCGCCCAAGCCCAGCTTCGCCACGGCGTGGTCCGCGATCAGGACATCGAAATCGTCGCCGCCAAGCGCCGTATCGCCGCCCGTGGAGATCACCTCAAACACACCCTGCGTCAGGCGCAGGATGGAGATATCGAATGTGCCGCCGCCCAGGTCATAAACCGCGTAAACACCCTCGGCAGCATTGTCCAGGCCGTAGGCAATCGCGGCCGCGGTCGGCTCATTCAAGAGGCGCAGAACGTTCAGGCCCGCCAAGCGCGCGGCGTCGCGCGTGGCCTGGCGCTGTGCGTCATCAAAATACGCGGGCACGGTAATGACCGCACCCACCAGTTCGTCGCCGAGCACGTCTTCGGCGCGCTGGCGCAGCACCGCCAGGATCTGCGCGGACACCTCGACCGGGCTCAGATCGCCCTGCGCCGTGCGGATTCGCACCATGCCGGGGGCATCCACGAATTCATACGGCGCACGCGTCGCGCGCGCCTCTTCCAGCGACCGGCCCATGAAACGCTTCACGGACACGACCGTGTTCAGCGGATCCTCGGCTTGCTGGGCCAGGGGCTCACGGCCGGTCGTGACCTTGCCGCCGGGAAAATAACGCACTGCCGACGGCAGCAAGGCATGGCCTTGCGCGTCGGGCAGCACTTCGGCAACGCTGCTGCGCACGGCAGCAACCAGCGAATTGGTGGTGCCCAGGTCAATCCCGACCGCCAGCTTGCGCTGGTGCGGCGCGGGCGATTCGCCGGGCTCGGATATCTGCAATAAGGCCATGATTCTTTTTTCTGGTCAGTTGGCCGCGCCGTGCAGGCGCCCGTGTCGGGCACGCCCCAGCGCGCCGTTGGCTATCCCGCGGGCTGCACGTTGGCCAGCTCCTGCGCCAGCTTTTCCACGAACATCCATTCCCGCACCTTGCGCCCGGCAGCCGCGTAATCGCGTTCCTCATCCAGGAGGCGCGTCAGCGTGGCTCGCATCTCGGCGCGCGCCGCTTCCAGCTCGGCTTGCAGCGTGTCCAGCACGCCGGCGTCATCGCGCGCATCGTCCAGCATCTCGCGCCAGGTCATCTGCTGCATCAGAAAGGCCGCGTCCATGGACGTGTTGCTTTCCGTCTGAAGATCCACGCCCGCCTGCTCGCACAGGTAGCGCGCCCGCAGCAGCGGATCCTTCAATTCGCGATATGCCTCGTTGGCGCGGGCGGCCCACTGCATCGCCACGCGGCGCTCGGCAGGGCTGGCCGTCGCGAACCGGTCGGGGTGAACCTTCGCGGCGACGCTGCGCCAGGCGTGTTCAAGCGCCTGGCCGTCCAGGTCGAATTGTGCCGGCAAGCCAAACAGGCTGAAGTGATCGTCACCAGCCAAGACTTACACCGTGAACGACTCGCCGCAGCCGCAGGTCGCCTTCTCGTTGGGGTTGCGGAACTTGAAGCCTTCGTTCAGGCCCTCGCGGGCGTAGTCCAGCTCCGTGCCATCGAGATAAGAAAGGCTCTTGGGGTCAATGAAGACCTTCACGCCAAAACTCTCGAAGACGACATCTTCCGCCTCGACCTCGTCGACATACTCCAACTTGTAGGCCATGCCGGAACAGCCCGTCGTCCTAACGCCGAGCCGCAAGCCGATACCCTTTCCGCGCTTCTGCAAGTAGCGGCCGATATGGGTGGCAGCCTGTTGGGTCAGGGTAACGGACATGATCAGCCCGCCACAGCTTCGGCAGTGGCCGAATGCTTTTCTTTGTAGTTCTGCACCGCGGCCTTGATCGCGTCTTCGGCCAGGATGGAACAGTGCACCTTCACCGGCGGCAGGGCCAGCTCTTCGGCGATCTGCGTGTTGCGGATGCTCATCGCTTGATCCAGCGTCTTGCCCTTGACCCACTCGGTCACGAGCGAGCTGGAAGCGATGGCCGAGCCACAGCCGTAGGTCTTGAAGCGCGCGTCTTCGATCACGCCGGCTTCGTTCACCTTGATCTGCAGCTTCATGACGTCGCCACAGGCCGGCGCGCCGACCATGCCGGTACCCACCGACTCGTCCGACTTGTCGAACGAACCGACGTTGCGGGGATTTTCGTAGTGATCCAGAACTTTGGTGCTGTAAGACATGTTAATTCTCCACGTATTTCGAGGCGCGGGCGCTTAGTGCGCGGCCCACTGCACGGTGTTCAAGTCGATGCCTTCCTTGGCCATTTCCCACAGCGGCGACATATCGCGCAGCTTGCCAACCCGGCTCTTGATCAGTTCGACCGCAAAGTCCACTTCCTTTTCGGTCGTGAATCGACCCAGCGTGAAGCGGATCGAGCTGTGCGCCAACTCATCGTTGCGGCCCAGGGCGCGCAGCACGTACGAGGGCTCCAGGCTGGCGGACGTGCAAGCCGAACCGCTGGACACTGCCAGTTCCTTGATCGCCATGATCAGGGACTCGCCTTCGACGTAATTGAAGCTGACGTTCAGGTTGTGCGGCACGCGCTGGTCCATGTCGCCGTTGAGGTAGACCTCTTCGATTTCGGACAACCCCTTCCAGAGGCGGTCGCGCAGCATGCGGATGCGCTCGTTCTCGGTGCCCATTTCTTCGCGGGCCAGACGGAACGCTTCGCCCATGCCGACGATCTGATGCGTGGCCAGCGTGCCCGAGCGGAAACCGCGCTCATGGCCACCGCCGTGCATCTGCGCTTCGATGCGGATACGCGGCTTGCGGCGCACATACAGCGCACCGATGCCCTTCGGGCCGTAAGTCTTGTGGGCCGAGAACGACATCAGGTCGACCTTCAGCTTTTGCAGATCGATTTCCACCTTGCCGGTCGCCTGAGCGGCGTCCACATGGAAGATGATGCCCTTTTCGCGGCAGATTTCGCCCAGCGTTTCCACGTCCTGGATCACGCCGATTTCGTTGTTCACCATCATCACCGACACCAGCACGGTGTCGGGACGCAGCGCAGCCTTGAAGACATCCAGGTCGATCAGGCCATTGTCCTTGACGTTCAGGTACGTGACTTCGAAACCTTGGCGTTCCAGTTCACGACAGGTGTCGAGCACAGCCTTGTGCTCGGTCTTGACCGTGATGATGTGCTTGCCGCGTTCGGCGTAGAAATTGGCAGCGCCCTTGATGGCCAGGTTGTCGGATTCGGTGGCGCCGGAGGTCCAGACGATTTCGCGCGGGTCGGCATTGACCAGCTTGGCGACTTCTTCGCGGGCGCGTTCGACGGCCTCTTCGGATTCCCAACCAAACGCGTGGCTGCGCGAGGCCGGGTTGCCAAAGTTCTCGTACAGCCAGGGCACCATGGCGTCGACGACACGGGGGTCGACAGGCGTCGTGGCCGAATAATCCAGATAGATCGGACGGGTGGTCATTTCTACAACTCCTGATGCTTCTTATACGGTGGCGTTGGCAGCCACAGTCGTGGTCGGGGCGTTGGCGGCGGTAGCGCCTCCCACCCGGTTCACACGCACTGCGCAGGCCTGCGCTTGATTGGTGGCTTCCTGCAGTTGGCGCACACGCTGCTGATCAACGAGATCCTGCAGGGACACCGAATCCAGGTAATCCACCATCTTGCGATTCAACGTCGCCCAGAGTTCGTGCGTCATGCACTTGCCCGGCTTGCCGTCGTTGCCGCTCGTACAGTCCCGCTTGCCACCACAGCTGGTCGCATCCAGCGGTTCGTCGACGGCGAAGATGATGTCCGCGACCGTCACGTTGCGCGCCAGACGCGCAAGCGAATAACCGCCGCCCGGGCCGCGGACACTGTCCACGAGCTCGTGACGGCGGAGCTTGCCGAAAAGCTGTTCAAGATACGAAAGCGAAATGTTCTGACGCTGGCTGATGGCCGCAAGAGTGACCGGACCGCTATGCTGCCGCATAGCCAGGTCGATCATGGCAGTCACGGCGAAACGCCCTTTGGTAGTTAGCCGCATGGTGAATTCCCTGTGATTCCGGCAGTGGCCGCCAGCGAATCCAGCGGTCAATACCCGAGTAATTGGCTCAAGTATAGCCTATTCCCGACTAATTTGGTATGGCTCCGGGCTACAAAAAACCGCGCATCTGCGCGGTTTTTCACTGCCTTATACCTGAAGAGCCGCTCTGCGAGCGGATCCACGACCATGCAATCAGGCAGCCTGGTACTGGGTAGCGCGCTTGCGGACCAATTCGAGGACGCCCTGACAGGCATCTTCCAGGTAATCCAGAACCTTGCCGAAGCCGTCGGCGCCGCCGTAGTAAGGATCGGGCACGGTGGCTTCTTCGAATTCATTGGCGAAGCGCATCAACAGCATCAGCTTGTGCTGGTATGCCTTGGGGCATTGCTGCTGCATGGCGGACAGATTGTCCCAGTCCATGGCGAGGATCAGATCGAAGTCACGGAAGTCTTCCGCGGTGACCTGACGCGCCTCGCAGTGAGTGATCTCGTAGCCGCGCTTGCGAGCTGCAGCCTGCGCCCGGGCATCAGGCGCCTCGCCAATGTGAAACGCGTGCGTACCCGCGGAGTCGATGCGAACGACATCGCCCAAACCCGCGTCATTCACCAAATGGCGAAACACGCCCTCTGCGCTCGGCGAGCGACAGATATTGCCCATGCAAACGAAAAGTACCTTGGTCATCATGGAAGCAAGTGTGCGGGAAAACCCGAGATAAGGCAAGCTTTTTTTGCGCCCGCGCAATTGACGCAGCGCAAATCAGGGGCCGGCATAACCACAACAAAATCATGGGCTTGCAAGCTTATATTCAGGTAACCACTGAGATGTAAACCCCGCAAAATTCCCGAATGGTTACACCATGATTGCAACGCACCACTTTTTGCAGCCATTCAGGAAACAGTAAGCGTGCAGACATGAATTGAAACATCCATAGCCCGCTACACCGCCCCGTCGAGCAGCACCCGCTGCTTGAGCGCATTGAGCGAATCCCGAGCCGCGGCCGCCTGCTCGAATTCGAGGTTGCGCGCGTGGTCCATCATCAGCTTTTCCAGGCGCTTGATCTCGCGGGCCAGCGCCTTTTCGTCCTTCAGCAGTTCGGCGGGCACTGCGGCCTCCAGCGTGTCATGCTGGGCGGGCGCCACGATGCCGTCGATCAACTCGCGCACGGCCTTCTGCACACCGCGAGCGGTGATGCCGTTGTCGAGGTTGAATTGCAGCTGTTTGGCGCGCCGGCGGGCGGTTTCATCCATGGCGCGCTTCATCGAGTCCGTGATCCGGTCGGCATAGAGGATCGCGTGACCATTGAGGTTGCGCGCCGCGCGGCCGATGGTCTGGATCAGGCTGCGCTCCGAACGCAGGAAGCCTTCCTTGTCGGCGTCCAGAATGGCGACGAGCGACACTTCGGGAATGTCCAGCCCTTCGCGCAGCAGGTTGATGCCCACCAGCACGTCGAACGTGCCCAGGCGCAAGTCGCGCAGGATCTCGACACGCTCGACCGTATCAATGTCCGAGTGCAGGTAGCGCACCTTCACGCCATGCTCGCTCAGAAAGTCGGTCAGGTCTTCGGCCATGCGCTTGGTGAGCGTCGTGACCAGCACGCGATCTCCTTGCGTGACACGCGCCTTGATCTGCCCGAGCAGATCGTCAACCTGCGTGCGGGCGGGCAGCACCTGCACGAGCGGATCGACCAGCCCCGTGGGGCGCACCACCTGCTCCACGACGTTGTCCGCATGTTCTTGTTCGTACGCGGCCGGCGTTGCCGAAACGAACACGCATTGGCGCATCCGCGCTTCGAACTCTTCGAGCTTGAGCGGGCGGTTGTCCAACGCGGACGGCAGACGAAAACCGTACTGCACCAACGTCTCCTTGCGCGACCGGTCTCCGCGATACATGGCGCTAAGCTGGCCGATGGTCACGTGGCTTTCGTCGATGAACATCAGCGCGTCGGACGGCAGGTAGTCGATCAGGGTCGGCGGCGGCTCGCCCGGCGCGGCGCCGGACAGATGGCGCGAGTAGTTCTCGATGCCCTTGCAGAATCCCAGCTCCTGCAGCATCTCCAGATCGAAGCGGGTACGCTGCTCGAGACGCTGCGCCTCGACCAGATGGCCGTCGTCAACGAAGCGCTTGACGCGTTCGCGCAGTTCTTCCTTGATGGTTTCGATGGCGCGCAGCACGGTGTCGCGCGGCGTCACATAGTGCGAACCGGGATAGACAGTGAAGCGCGGCAGTTTCTGGCGGATACGGCCAGTCAGCGGGTCAAACAATTCCAGACTTTCGATTTCGTCGTCGAACAGCGTCACGCGCAACGCGAGCTCGGCGCTTTCCGCCGGGAAGATATCGATGGTTTCGCCCCGCACGCGAAACACCCCGCGCGTGAACTCCGCGTCGTTGCGGGTGTACTGCATGGCGACCAGGCGCGCGAGGATCTCGCGCCGGGCGATCTGGTCCCCCGCACGCAGGATCAGCACCATCGCGTGATAGTCGCCGGGGTTACCGATACCGTAGATGCAGGACACGGTGCCCACGATGATCGTGTCGCGGCGCTCTAGCAGGCTCTTGGTGGCCGACAGCCGCATCTGCTCAATGTGTTCGTTGATGGACGAATCCTTCTCAATGAACAGGTCGCGCGTCGGCACGTAGGCCTCGGGCTGATAGTAGTCGTAGTAAGAAACGAAGTACTCGACCGCGTTCTTCGGGAAGAACTCGCGCATTTCGGCGTAGAGCTGCGCGGCCAGCGTCTTGTTGGGCGCAAGCACCAGCGCCGGACGGCCCATGCGAGCAATGACGTTGGCCATGGTGTACGTCTTGCCCGACCCGGTCACCCCCAAAAGCGTCTGGTACATGAGGCCGTCTTCGACACCCTGGGTCAGCCCTGCGATGGCCGTGGGCTGGTCTCCCGCCGGCGGATAGGGTTGGTAGAGATGAAACGGGCTGTCAGGGAAATCGACGAATCCCGGACCTGCGGCGGGAGCCCCCGCGCTTGGGTCTATTGCGCTCTTAGGCATGCTAGACTGTTCCAGGGTAAACCCCCCATTATCCACAGCACCTCGTACTGCGTCCACCCACCTCATCAGAGTCCCATGAGCACCCTTTTCGATTCCGTCGAGCTCGCGCCGCGCGACCCCATTCTTGGTCTGAACGAACAATACAACGCGGATACCCGCCCCGGTAAAGTGAACCTGGGCGTGGGCGTGTATTACGATGATCAGGGACGGATCCCGCTCCTGGGCGCAGTGCGCAAGGCCGAAACCGCCCGCATCGAAGCCGCTGCCGCCCGCGGTTATCTGCCGATCGAAGGCATTGCCGGCTATAACGCCGGTGCGCAGGCCCTGCTCCTGGGCAAGGACTCCGCGCTGGCCGCCGCCGGCCGCGTGCTGACCACGCAAGCCCTGGGCGGCACCGGCGCCCTGAAGATCGGCGCCGACTTCCTGCGCCAGCTGTTGCCGGGCTCGAAGGTGCTGATCAGCGATCCCAGCTGGGAAAACCACCGCGCGCTGTTCGAACGCGCCGGCTTTGAAGTCGGCACGTACGCCTACTACGACGCCGCCACCCGTGGCCTGAACTTCGAAGCCATGCTGGCCGACCTGAAGGCCGCGCCCGCCAAGACCATCGTCGTGCTGCACGCATGCTGCCACAACCCCACCGGCGCTGACCCCACCGCCGACCAGTGGAAGCAGATCGCCGCCGTCGTGAAGGAAAACAACCTGGTCCCGTTCCTGGACATCGCCTACCAAGGGTTCGGCGACGGCCTCAAGGAAGACGCTGCAGTCGTGCGCCTGTTCGCCGACATGGACATGACCATGTTCATCAGCTCATCGTTCTCGAAGTCGTTCTCGCTGTACGGCGAGCGCGTCGGCGCGCTGACCGTTGTCGCCGGCAGCAAGGACGAAGCCACGCGCGTGCTGAGCCAGCTCAAGCGCGTCATCCGCACCAACTACTCCAACCCGCCCACGCACGGCGGCACGGTCGTCTCGACGGTGCTGAACACGCCCGAGCTGTTTGCCCTGTGGGAAGAAGAACTGGCCGGCATGCGTGATCGCATCCGCCTGATGCGTGCTCAACTGGTCGACAAGATCAAGGAACACGGCGGCAAGCAGGACTTCAGCTTCGTGCTCAAGCAACGCGGCATGTTCTCGTACTCGGGCCTGTCCGCCGCCCAAGTGGACCGCCTGCGCGAAGAACACGGCGTCTACGCCGTGTCCAGCGGCCGCATCTGCGTGGCCGCGCTGAACAGCGGCAACATCGACAAGGTGGCAGCCGGCATCGCAGCCGTGCTGTGAATCACGTCGGCGGTACGCCGTCAGCAGTCAAAACGGGACCTTCGGGTCCCGTTTTTGTTGGCATCGTGCCCCGCTTGCTTTTTTGCGCTACGTCCCCCAGAATGGCGCTGTATATATGTACAGTCCGCTCACACCGGATCATCGCCATGGCCAGCAAACTCACGGATCGCCAACAACAAATCCTGGACCTCATCAGGCAAACGGTCGCGCGCACCGGCTTTCCGCCGACCCGCGCCGAAATTGCCCAGGCCTTGGGTTTTCGCTCTCCCAACGCCGCAGAAGACCACCTCAAGGCTTTGGCACGCAAGGGGGCCATCGAACTCACGGCTGGTGCCTCACGCGGCATCCGGCTCAAAGATGCTGCCGCCGCGCCGGTGCAATCGTCGCTTCCCATCCCCGCCCTCGCCCAGCTTCTCCTGCCACTGGTCGGCCGCGTGGCAGCTGGCAGCCCCATCCTTGCAGCCGAGCACGTCGAGCGCGAAGTTGGCGTGGATCCCAGCCTTTTCGCCCAAGCCCCCGACTACCTGCTCAAGGTGCGCGGCATGAGCATGCGCGACGCGGGCATCCTCGAAGGCGATCTGCTGGCCGTCAAGAAGGCGTCTGAAGCGCGCAATGGCCAAATCGTGGTGGCCCGTCTGGGCGACGACGTCACGGTCAAGCGCCTCCAACGCCAGAACGGCCATATCGAACTGCTGCCTGAAAACCCCGACTTCGAGACGATCGTGGTTAACGCCGATCAGGAATTTGCGCTGGAAGGCATTGCGGTGGGTCTCATCCGCACTCAACCGCTGCACTAGGCTGCAGTCCTCTGGCGGGCGCCCCCCCCCCACCCCACCCGGCCAAACTGGCAGGCAAGCCCACCAAAAAGAAAACCCCGCTCATGAGAGCGGGGTTTTTTGCTTTCGGGCGTCAACAAGGCCTGGTGACGCCTTTCGGCTTCGGGCACCCTCTTTCGAGGGCGCCCCGGCGTTCAGGACGCCATCAGTGCTTCATCACCGGGTCGGTCGAGCCAGGTTCCGCAGGTTTGGCAACCAACGGCTCCTTTACGGCTTCTTCCTCGGCCAGGGGCTCCGGCAGACGCTCCAAGGCCAGTTCCAGCACCTTGTCGATCCAGCGGACCGGCACGATCTCAAGGTGGTTCTTGACGTTATCCGGGATTTCCGCCAAGTCCTTGACGTTTTCTTCCGGGATCAGAACCGTCTTGATACCGCCGCGGTGGGCCGCCAGCAGCTTTTCCTTCAGGCCGCCGATCGGCAGGACTTCACCACGCAGCGTGATCTCGCCCGTCATGGCGACGTCGGCGCGCACCGGGATGCGCGACAGCGCCGAGACCATGGCGGTGGTGATCGCAATACCCGCGGACGGACCGTCCTTGGGCGTCGCGCCTTCCGGCACGTGCACGTGCATATCGTGCTTTTCGAAGACGCTATCGGCAAAGCCCAGACGGCGAGCCCGCGAACGCACAACCGTGCGCGCCGCCTCGACCGACTCTTTCATCACATCGCCGAGCGAGCCCGTGCGCTGGATGACGCCCTTGCCGGGCATGTCCGCGACTTCGATCGTCAGCAGGTCGCCGCCGACTTCTGTCCACGCCAGGCCGGTCACCTGGCCGATCTGGTTTTCCTTTTCGGCCATGCCGAACGCGTAGCGGCGCACGCCCAGGTAGTCGCTGAGGTTGTCGGCCGTGACGTTGACCGCCTTGACCTCCGGCGTCTTGCCCTCGGCCTTGGCGCGATCGCTTTGGGTCAGCAATTGCTTGATGACCTTGCGGCAGATCTTGCCGACTTCGCGTTCGAGTGCACGGACACCGGCTTCGCGGGTGTAGTAGCGCACGATATCGCGCAGCGCGCTGTCGTCCACGGTCAGCTCGGTATCCTTCACGCCGTTGTTCTTCATCAGCTTGGGCAGCAGATGGTCGCGGGCAATGTGGATCTTTTCTTCCTCGGTGTAACCCGACAGGCGGATCACTTCCATGCGGTCCAGCAGCGCCGGCGGAATGTTCAGCGTGTTGCTGGTCGCCACGAACATGACGTCCGACAGATCGAAATCGACCTCGATGTAGTGGTCCTGGAACGTATGGTTCTGTTCCGGATCCAGCACTTCGAGCAAGGCCGACGAGGGATCGCCGCGGAAATCCATGCCCAGCTTGTCGATTTCATCAAGCAGGAACAGGGGATTGCGCACGCCGACCTTCGACATGTTCTGCACGATCTTGCCGGGCATGGAACCGATATACGTACGGCGGTGGCCGCGGATCTCGGCCTCGTCACGGACGCCGCCCAGGGCCATGCGCACGAACTTGCGGTTCGTGGCCTTGGCGATCGACTGACCCAGCGAGGTCTTGCCGACGCCCGGAGGGCCGACCAGGCACAGGATCGGCGCCTTCACCTTGTCCACGCGCTGTTGCACGGCAAGATACTCGAGGATCCGTTCCTTGACCTTTTCGAGACCGTAGTGGTCGTTGTCCAGCACCGTTTCGGCGTTGCTGATCGAGTTGTTGATCTTGCTCTTCTTTCTCCAGGGGAGATTGATGAGCGTATCGATGTAGTTGCGCACCACCGTGGCTTCGGCCGACATGGGCGACATGAGCTTGAGCTTCTTGAGCTCGGCATCGGCCTTCTTGCGCGCCTCTTTGGGCATGTGGGCAGCGATGATCTTCTTTTCAAGCTCTTCGATGTCCGCGCCCTCTTCGCCTTCGCCCAGCTCTTTCTGAATGGCCTTGACCTGCTCATTCAGGTAGTAGTCGCGCTGGCTCTTTTCCATCTGCTTCTTCACGCGGCCGCGAATCCGCTTCTCGACCTGGAGGATGTCGATTTCGGTTTCGAGTTGCGTGAGCAGACCTTCGAGGCGCTCGGAGGTGCCCGTGATCTCGAGCATCTTCTGCTTCTGCTCGAGCTTCAGGGGAAGATGCGCGGCGATCGTGTCAGCCAGGCGGCCAGCATCGTCGATGCCAGCCAGCGAGGTGAGGATCTCGGGCGGGATCTTCTTGTTGAGTTTTACGTATTGCTCGAACTGCGCAACGATGGCGCGGCGCAAGGCTTCGGTTTCGGAGCCCTGCATGGCGTCCGGTTCGATTGGCGACACCTGGCAGGTGAAGTGCGAATCGGCGTCTTCGATGGAGTTGATGCGGGCGCGCTGCGTACCCTCGACCAGCACCTTTACGGTGCCGTCAGGCAGCTTGAGCATCTGCAGGATGCCGGCGACGCAGCCGATCTCGTAGACGTCTTCAGGCGTGGGGTCATCTTTGCCGGCGGACTTTTGGGCCACCAGCATGATGCTTTTGCCCGCTTCCATCGCGACCTCGAGCGCGCGGATGGAGCGCGGTCGGCCGACGAACAGCGGGATGACCATGTGCGGGAACACTACGACATCGCGCAGCGGCAGCAGGGGAAGGTCGATCGGGTCGGAAGGCAGGGTCTGGCTGGCAGACATATGAGGTTCCTCGGTATGACTCGGCGTATGGGGACGGGGCACCCGGGTAATACCCGAGCAAACTCGTCAATTACGTCTGTTATGGGAACAATAGCCGAAAATTCAAGATCTCGGCCGCCTGGATCACCAAAAGGCCCCAAAAAGGCCCTGGAACCGCCTTCAGTATGCGGCCATGACGGGCGGCTGAAAAGTGCGATCGGGGATGTAGGCGCGCCCTAGGTAAAAAAACCCGTTACGAGAACGGGCTTTTTTGAAATATCAGGCGGCGGCGTCGCGGACTTCTCCGCGCTCCGGCTTCTCTGGCGCGGCATTTTCATCCGCGTAGATCAGCAGGGGCTTGCCCTCGCCTTCGATGGCGTTTTCGTCGAGGACCACGCGCTTGACGTTGCCCTGGGAAGGCAGGTCATACATGGTGTCGAGCAGTGCCTGTTCGATGATGGAACGCAGGCCGCGGGCCCCCGTCTTGCGGCGCAGCGCCTTGCGGGCGATGGCCTTGAGCGCAGCCGGGCGCACGTCGAGCTCGGCGCCTTCCATGGCGAACAGCTTTTGGAACTGCTTGAGCAAGGCGTTCTTGGGTTCGGTCAGGATCTGGACCAGTGCGGCTTCGTCCAGCTCGTCCAGCGTCGCGACCACGGGCAGACGACCGACCAGTTCGGGAATGAGACCGAACTTGATGAGGTCTTCGGGCTCCACTTCGGAGAAGAGTTCGCCCACGCCGCGTTCAGACTTGGCACGTACCGACGCCGAAAAGCCGATACCCGACTTTTCAGTACGGTCACGGATGACCTTTTCCAGCCCGTCGAAGGCCCCGCCGACGATGAACAGGATGTTGGTGGTGTCGACCTGGACGAAGTCCTGGTTCGGATGCTTGCGGCCGCCCTGCGGGGGAACCGACGCCACCGTGCCTTCGATCAGCTTGAGCAGGGCCTGTTGCACGCCCTCGCCCGACACGTCGCGCGTGATGGACGGGTTGTCGGACTTGCGCGAGATCTTGTCGATCTCGTCGATGTAGATGATGGCGCGCTGGGCCTTTTCGACTTCATAGTTGCAGTTCTGCAGCAACTTCTGAATGATGTTTTCGACGTCTTCACCCACGTAGCCCGCTTCGGTCAGCGTGGTGGCGTCGGCCATGACGAAAGGCACGTTCAGCATGCGAGCCAGCGTCTGGGCCAGGAGCGTCTTGCCGGAGCCGGTGGGCCCGATCAGCATGATGTTGCTCTTGGAGAGCTCGACTTCGTCGCCCTTGATCTCGCCGTGGCGAATGCGCTTGTAGTGGTTGTAGACGGCCACGGCCAGCATGCGCTTGGGCGACGTTTGCCCAATAACGTACTGGTCGAGGAAAGTCTTGATTTCAGCCGGAGTGGGCAGCTCGGAACGAATCGCCGCGCGCGCGGTTGCCTGCGCTTCTTCGCGGATGATGTCGTTGCACAAGTCGATGCATTCATCGCAGATGAATACCGACGGACCCGCGATCAGCTTGCGGACTTCGTGCTGGCTTTTATTGCAAAACGAGCAATGCAGCACCTTAGCGTCTGCCGATCCCTTTTTTTCAGGCATATTTCTTTCGTATCTCAGGTAAAGATGCGCCAGGCCGGGTACATGGCCTAGCGCATGCGCTTACTCAAACATGATGGCAGCGGGTCTGGATCAACCGGGAAGTCAGCCTTCGGACCGGGAGGCCATGACCTTGTCCACCAGTCCATACGATACCGCATCTTCGGCCGACATGAAGTTGTCACGTTCCGTATCCAGCTCGATGCGCTCCATGCTCTGCCCAGTGTTGTGGGCCAGGATGCGGTTCAAGCGCTCGCGCAGGTCCAGGATTTCGCGAGCCTGGATCTGGATGTCGGAGGCCTGCCCTTGGGCGCCGCCCGAGGGCTGGTGGATCATGATGCGCGAGTTGGGCAGGGTGAAACGCTTGCCCTTCTTGCCAGCCGCCAAGAGGAACGCGCCCATGCTGGCCGCAAGGCCGGTGCACAGGGTGGACACGTCCGGCTTGACGAACTGCATGGTGTCAAAAATGGCCATTCCCGCGTACACCGACCCGCCAGGCGAGTTGATGTACAGGGAAATGTCCTTGTCAGGATTCTCCGATTCCAGGAACAGCAACTGAGCCACGACCAGGTTGGCCGTGGCGTCGTTCACCGGCCCCACCAGGAAAATGAGCCGTTCGCGGAGCAGACGCGAATAGATGTCGTAGGCGCGCTCGCCGCGCCCCGACTGCTCGATCACCATGGGAATGTAGCCCAGGCCGGTGGGGGTCACCGAAGACCCGCCATTCATTGCCGCATAGAAATCGGTGAATCTCTGCATAGTGTTACGCCATCCCCATCAACTGATCGAAAGGCACCTTTTCGTCGGTGACCTTGGCCTTTTCCAACACGTGCGCGACGACGTTGTCTTCCAGCACGATAGCCTCGATTTCAGCACGACGCTGGCGGTCTGCCAGGTAATAGCTGACAACCTGGGCGGGTTGTTCGTAGTTCTGGGCGAATTCTTCGATGCGCGCGCGGACCTGTTCCGGCTTGGCTTGCAGCTGAGCTTGCTTGACCAGTTCGGAGACCAGCAGGCCCAGGCGGACACGGCGCTCGGATTCGGTCGAGAAGGCTTCGGCCGGGATCGGCACGGATTCGGCATTGGGCACGCCGCGCTGCTTCAGTTCTTCGCGGGCAGCAGAGATACGGCCTTGCACGTCGTTGTCGACCAGGGCCTTCGGCACGTCGAACTTGCCGGCTTCGACCAGGGCGTCCATGACGCTGGACTTGGTGCGGCCTTGCGAACGGACCTTCACTTCGCGCTCGATGTTGCTGCGGATGTCGGCCTTGAGCTTTTCGACGTCGCCTTCGGCTTGGCCGAGCGACTTGGCGAATTCGCTGTTCAGTTCGGGCAGGACGCCTTCAGCCACTTCCTTGATGGTGATGGTGAATTCGGCGGTCTTGCCGGCAACTTCCACGCCTTGGTAGTCATCGGGGAACTTGAGCTGGAAAACCTTGGTTTCGCCAGCCTTCAGGCCACGCGCGGCTTCTTCGAATTCCGGCAGCATGCGGCCTTGGCCGAGCACGAACGGGAAGTCTTCGGCTTTGCCGCCTTCGAACGGCACGCCGTCGATGGTGCCGGCAAAGTCCAGCGTCACGCGATCGCCGTCGGCGCTGGCGCGGCCTTCACGGGCTTCGAACGTGGCGCGTTGCTTGCGCAGCACGTCCAGCGTCTGCTGAACTTCAGCGTCGGTGACGGCGGTTTCGTAACGGGTGACGGCCAAGGCGGACAGGTCCGGCACGGCGACTTCCGGGTAGACCTCGAACGTGGCGGTGAACGCCAGCGTGTCGTCGGAAACGCCTTCCGTCTTGGGCTCGAGGTTCGGGGCGCCGGCGACGCGCAGCTTGGCGCCGTCGATGGCTTGTTCAAAGGCACGGCCAACTTGGCTATTGATCACGTCGTAGCGGATGCTGGGACCATGGCTGCGCTCGAGCATGGCGAGCGGCGCCTTGCCCGGACGGAAGCCGGGGACCTTGGCGGTCCGAGCCACGCGCTTCAATTGCGCCTGGACTTCCTTTTCGACGTCGGCCACCGAGACGGCCAGATCAACACGGCGCTCCAGGCCGGAGAGGGTTTCAACCACAGGCTGCATTAAAAGACCTATTTTCCGAGAGATGAGATTACGGGCGGATAAACGCGGCATTTTACCGGAAACTTCCGGAACCCTGACGCAAAGGGGCGCGAGCCCCGGATTTGCCCGGATGCTCGCGCCCCGTTTATCGCCCAGAAAGCGAGGATCGACGCCTGGCTCAGAGGTTACTTGGCCTTGGCGATGCGGTCTTCGATGTGCTGCGCGCGCTTGGTCGAGGACGGGTGGGAGCTCATCATATCGCTCTTGCCGCCATCCAGCTCGGCCAGCTTCTGGAACGCGGTCACAAGGCCACGCGTATTCTGCTTCTTGGACTGCAGCAGGTCGAACGAATAATCGTCCGCCGCGCTTTCCTGCGATTGCGAGAACTGCGCATTGATGAACTTCTCGGTCAGGTCGCCCAGTTGCGAGGAGCTCAGCTGGGAGACGGTCGCGCCGCCCGCCGCGCCAGCCGCGTCACGCGCAGCCGACACCGTGTAGGCGGTCTGCATTGCCTTCTTGGTGTGGCCCAGCGCCACGTGACCGATTTCGTGGCCGACCACGCCCATCACTTCGTCGTCCGTCATCATGTCCATGAGGCCGCTATAGACGCGGATGCAGCCGTTGGCCATTGCCCAGGCGTTCACGTCCTTGGTGACATAGACCTTGTAGCTGGCTTTCTGGCCATTGACCGTGCTGCCCAGCGACTTGGCGATCTTCTGCAGACGAGCGTCGTATTTGCTGCCCGGCGCGGCGATCTTTTCCTGCGAATCGCTCTGTGCGCATGCCTTGTCCGACAGGGTCTTGATCTCGGCATCGCTCAGCGTGGCCGCCTGGACGACCTTGGCGCCGGCGCCGACGAGCCCACCGATATCCAACGCATGTGCGGCCGAGTAAGGGGCGAGCGCAATGGCCAACGCGGCGACGGTGTAGCGGATCTTCATGGGAACAAACTCCTATTGACTTGTTCTATGCAAACGAGGCGGCAATTCTATATACGCCTCCAGCTTTCGACGTATTTCGGCACAGAGTTTCGCAAATGCGAATTTCGCTTACCAAAAAGCCGAGCGCTTCGAAGGACGCCATGCTAAGCATCCGGTCAGCGGCAAGCCGCCGGTTGAAAGAGATGTCCGCTGTCTCATGGCGTTGATAGAATTGCCGCCGCGCATTTTTTCGCAAAACCACAACGGCTCGCACCCATCATGATCCCGAATCCCCCTCCCCGCCTCGGGCTGTTGCCCAGTCTCATCTTCAGTTCGCGCTGGCTGCAGCTTCCGCTTTACCTGGGGCTTATCGTCGCGCAGGGCGTATACGTCATGCTGTTCCTCAAGGAACTGTGGCACCTCGTCACCCACGCCACCAGCTTCGGCGAAATGGAGATCATGCTGATCGTGCTGGGCCTGATCGACGTGGTCATGATCTCCAACCTGCTGGTGATGGTGATCGTTGGCGGCTACGAGACGTTCGTGTCGCGCCTGCGCCTTCAGAACCATCCCGACCAACCGGAATGGCTGAGCCACGTCAACGCCAGCGTGCTGAAAGTGAAGCTGGCCATGGCCATCATCGGCATCTCCTCGATCCACCTGCTGCGCACCTTCATCGAAGCAGGCACGATCGGCACGCCGAATGCGCGCTTCACCGAAGCCGGCGTGATGTGGCAGACCATCATCCACGCCATCTTCATTCTTTCGGCGCTGGGGATCGCACTGGTGGACAAGCTCTCGACCGGCAGCAACGCCAAGCACTGAGCGTCCGCGCAAAAAAAAGCCCCCACGCGACAAACGTGGGGGTTTTTTTATGGATAGTGACCCGTCCTGGAATTGGTTGACACCTTTTTGAGAGAAAAAAGGAGAGTCAATTGGAATCAAGGATCAAGCGAACCCAGCGGGACTACAGTCTGGCT
>NZ_LMHN01000001.1:1157369-1388176 GCF_001428165.1 Achromobacter sp. Root170 | reverse complement strand
GCGTAGCGGACGCCTTTGGCTTGCAACGCGGGCAACCCCAGGCCGAGATTGCGAGGCAGATCCGGCGCCAGCGCGGCAAGCGCTTCCGGATCTTCGCTGGTCACCACGGCATAGCGCAGCGGAAGAATGGCAACTTCGGACTTGCAGTCGACGCACGGGCTGGGCGCCTCGTCCCGTCGAGTACTGCGCGCGACATCGACTGCCTGCGATAGCAGCTCTTCCAATGACACCTGGTTCATGACCGCGGTCCAGAACGCCGTGATGGTGAAATGTCGTGCTGAAGTGCGCTGGCTTCCCCATCATTGGCGCCAACGATAAACAGAAAAATCGGACGAGATTGGGCGGGCACGCGGCGCTCCGGTGGCTGCGGCCCGGCTCGAAAGACGTTATTGCTGAGGCGGCCGCTATGGGGTGGGCGTCCGCCGCGTACCTTGACCGGAAGCGCCCTAGCTTCCCACCTGATGCACCCGAGGACGATCGCCGTGATCGTGCTCGCGCATCTGAAACGTGTACATCAAAAGCTTCTTAAATATGCCCGTCGTCCCAACCTTGGGCATGGCACACGGAGGATACGCTCGGGTTCTCTGGCGCAACGCCCCACCCAGGCCGCTTACTCAGAGCATATGCGCCAGGAACTCCCGGCTGCGCGCATGCCGGGGCGCGGCAAAGAACGCGGCGGACGGCGCTTCCTCGACGATGCGGCCGTCGTCCATGAAGATGACGCGATGCGCCACTTCGCGCGCGAAGCCCATTTCGTGGGTCACGACCAGCATGGTCATGCGTTCGTCCGCCAACTGCTTCATGGTGCGCAGCACTTCGCCGGTCAGTTCCGGGTCCAGCGCCGAGGTGGGCTCGTCGAACAGCATGATGTCGGGCTCCATGGCCAGCGCGCGGGCAATGGCGACGCGCTGCTTCTGGCCGCCGGACAGGCGCGTGGGATAGTTGTCGCGCTTATTCAGAAGGCCGACCTTGCGCAGCAGTTCTTCTGCCTTGGGCACGATCTGGGCGCGGGTCATACCCTTTACGGTGATGGGCGCCTCGATGATGTTCTGCAGCACCGTCATGTGCGGAAACAGGTTGAACGACTGGAACACCATGCCCATCTTGCGGCAGATGCGGCGCACGTCGGCGTCGCTGGCGTATTGGCTGCGCGCGCCGGTGACGGCGGCCGCCATGGTTTCGCCTTCCACCACGATGCTGCCTTCGTCGATGGTCTCAAGGTGATTCAGGCAGCGCAGGAACGTGCTCTTGCCCGAGCCCGACGGGCCGATCACCGCGACCACCTCGCCCTGCTCCAGGGTCAACGAGACGTCGTCCAGCACCCGGTTCGCGCCGAAGGATTTGACGATGTGGCGGGCTTCGATCATGACCGGGCGCGTGTTCAGCCCGGCCGGGGAATTACTGGTCATATTTGGCATAGCGCTTTTCCATGTGCTGGAAGAACCACGTCAGGAGCAGCGTCATCAACAGGTAGAAAGCCGCGGCGACCAGGAACGGCGTGGTCGTGAAGTCGCGCTGCACGATGCCGCGCGCGGTGCGCAGGATGTCATTGAGGGCCAGCACGTAGATGAGCGAGGTGTCCTTGACCAGCGTGATGGTCTCGTTGCTCATGGGGGGCAACACGCGCTGCACCATCTGCGGCAGGACGATGCGGCGCAGCGTCTGCAGGTAGGTCATGCCCAGCACCTTGCTGCCTTCGTACTGGCCACGGTCCACCGACTGTATGCCGGCGCGGAAGATCTCGGCGAAATATGCGGCGTAGTTCAGGGCAAACGCCACGACGGCCGCCGGAAAGTCGGGCAGCCGGATGCCGATCACCGGCACGAACGGCAGCGCGAAGTAGATGAACAGCATCTGGAGCATCAGCGGCGTGCCGCGCATCAGCCAGATATAGCCATTGACGGCGCGGCTCAGCAGCGGCCACTTCGAGATGCGCGCCAAGGCCAGCACCAGGCCCAGCGGCACGGCGAGCGCCAGCGTGATGAAAAACAGCGTCAAGGTCACTTTCGCGCCTTGCGCCATGGGCCCCAGAAGGGAAAGTACGTAGTCCATGCAGTGGGTTCGCGCCGCGCGGGCAAGAGAGAATCATGGGCGAGCCCGCCTGGCCTTGCGGCGCCGCGGCGGGCTGCGAACTGCAACGGCAAAGGCGCCGCGGCCGGTTGGGCCGCGGGCGCTTTTCTCGTTTACTTGATGATGTTGGCGCCGAACCACTGCGTGGCGATGCGGCCGGCGGTGCCGTCCTGCTTCATCGAGTCCAGCGTCTTGTCGAGCTTGGCCAGGAGTTCGGTGTCGTCCTTGCGCACGCCGACGCCGTAGTCTTCCGTGCCGAAGTTCTCTTCCAGCACACGGTATTCGCCCGCGCGCTTGCTGATGAGGTAGCGGCCCACGACTTCGTCGACGACGATGGCGTCCAGACGGCCCGCGGCCAGGTCCATCAGCGCGGTGACGTTGTCGCCGAACTTCTTCACTTCCTTGATCTGGGCGGCTACCGGATCCTTGGCGATGGCGTCGGTGGCGCTGCTGCCGTCCTGCGCGCCAACTACCTTGCCGGCCAGGTCGTTCTTGACCTTCACGGGCGACGTGTTGCCCACGATGATGATCTGGTGGTTGGCCATGTAGGGCGCGGTGAAGCTGATGTTCTTCTTGCGCTCTTCCGTGATGGTCAGGCCGTTCCACAGCACGTCGACGCGCTTGCCGTTCAGCTCGGCTTCCTTGGCGCTCCAGTCGATGGGCTTGAACTCCACTTCGATGCCCAGGCGCTTGCTGGCTTCCTTGGCCATGTCGATGTCAAAACCGACGATCTGGTTGCTCGCGTCGCGAAATCCCATGGGCGGGAAATTGTCATCCAGACCCACGACAACCTTCTTGGGCGCGGCCGGCGCCTGGGCGCTCGCGGCGGGCGCGTTGTCGCCAGGACCGCAGGCCGTGAGCAGCGAGGTTGCGGACACAAGAAGTACAGCAGTCAGTTTTTTCATCGTTGTGGGGTGCGCCAGGCGCAGGATTGAAGAATGCCGGATTGGCTGGCTTTGAGCCGCGAGGCGCTATTTTAGCGTCCCCGCCAGGATGTGCCGGCGCGATTCGGAGCCGGATCGCGCCAGCCTGCCGGCTGGCCGCGCCGTGCTAGGCTGGCGGCCTTCTCCCATCAGGAACCTGCATGCCGCCCGCCATCCGTCTTGGCCCGCTTGTTTTCCCCGCCGAACTCGCCGTGCTGGCCGCCGCCGCGCTTGTTGGACTGCTCGCGGCGCACCTGCTGAACCGCACCGGCCGGGATGGCCGCCGCGCCGACGTCTCCGGCGTGCTGTGGGGCGCTCTGATCGTGGGTCTGCTGGCCGCGCGGCTGGGCTTTGTCTGGCAGTACCGGGATCCGTTCCTACAGAACCCCTTGGCCGTGCTGGACGTGCGCGACGGCGGCTGGGCCGGCACGTGGGGTCTGGCGGCCGCCTGGATCTATGCCGTGGCGGCCATGCTGCGCCGCGGCGTGCCAAGGCCGGCCGTCATCGGCGCCCTTGCGTTGGCCACGGCCACCTGGCTTGCTGGGGGCCGCCTGCTGGCGCCGCCGGATCAACCGCCGCCGGCGCTCGCGCAGCTTCGCCTGCAGGACCTGAACGCCGTCCCCGTGGCGCTATCCGCCTATCAGGGCAAGCCCACTGTCGTCAATCTGTGGGCAAGCTGGTGCCCGCCGTGCCGGCGCGAGATGCCCGCCTTTGAAGCGGCGCAGGCCGCTCACCCGGACGTGCACTTCGTGTTCCTGAACCAGGGCGAAGCCCCGCCCGAGATCACGCAATACCTGCGCCAGCATGCGCCGGCGCTGCAAAACGTGCTGATGGACCCGGCCAGCGACGCGTCCCGCCAGCTCAGCAACCGCGGCCTGCCGGCAACGCTATTCCTGGATGCCAGTGGACGGATGGTGGACCTGCGCGTAGGCGAATTGTCGGCCGCCACGCTGGCCCAGCGTCTGGATGCCTTACGCGCCGCGTCCAGCGAGCCGTGAAGCGCGTTGCAGGATTTCGGCGTTCAATTCACCGACATCCACGACGCCCAGCAGGCCCATGTCGCGCTTGACCTCCTCGGCGATCAGCGCAATTGCGTGCGCCACGCCGCGCTGCCCCGCGACCGTCGCCGCATAGTTGAACGGGCGCCCCACGAACACGCAGCGCGCGCCCAGCGCCAACGCCTTGATCACGTCCGTTCCGCGGCGCACGCCGCTGTCCAGCATCACCTCCATCCGGCCGCCCACCGCGTCCACGATGGCGGGCAAGGCGTGCAGCGGCGGCACGCTGCCGTCCAGCTGCCGGCCACCGTGGTTGGACACGATGATGCCGTCCATGCCCAGCGCAAGCGCCGTCCGCGCGTCGTCGGGATGCAAAACGCCCTTGAGCACCATCTGCCCCCGCCAGCGCCGGCGGATGGCGGCTACGTGCTCCCAGTTCAGGTGGCCGCGGTCGGAGAAGTCGCGCAGCACGCTGGCCGACAGGATGGGCGCGCCCCGGGTCGCATAGTTGTTCTCGAAGTGCGGCATGCCGTGACGCAACAACGTGCGCAGGAACGTGCCAAACAGCCACCGGGGATGCGTCAGCCCCTGCCACGCCAGGCCCAGGCTTGGCCGCAGCGGCGTCGAAAACCCGGCGCGCACGTTGTTCTCGCGATTCGCGACCACCGGCGTGTCGACCGTCAGGACGAGCGTGCCGACGCCGGCCGCCGCCACGCGATCGATGAGCGCGGCGATCTGTGCGTCGTCGCCGGGCAGATAGGCCTGAAACCAGGTGCCCGGCGCCTGCTCCATCACGGTTTCCAGCCGGATCAGCGACGAACCGCTCATGATGCAGGGCACGCCGGCGTCCGCGGCCGCCTTGGCCATCACGATATCGCCGCGGTAACCGGATATCGCCGAAATGCCCATGGGCGCCACACCCACAGGCGCGGCGAACTCCCTGCCAAGCACGGTGCACCGGGTGCTTCGCGCGGACACGTCCACCAGCACCTTGGGCAGAAAACCATATTCGGCGAACGCGTCGCGGTTGCCGCGTTCCGAATGGCCGTCCTCGACCGCGCCTGACACGTACGCATAGATGGGCTTGGGCAGCCGCTTTCTGGCGGCGGCTTCGAAGTCGTGCAGACTGAGCATGCGGCGCAGCGGATCGGGCATGTGGGCTCCTCGGGGCGCTCGCGCGGCGAGCGGCCGTCCTGTCGTTGTCGATATTGGCGGGGACTATAGGCGCGACGGCAGTTTGAATAAAGTGACTTTATCGATCTTGTTCCCTACACTTTTATTCACCCTCACCAGCCTGCTCCGCCGGATTGCATCCTCTCATGACGCTCAAGCAACTCGAGGCCTTCTACTGGGCCGCCACCTGCAAGAACTTCGCCATTGCCGCGAACCGGCTGAATATTTCGGTTTCGTCGTTGTCCAAGCGGATTGGCGAACTGGAATCGTCCATCGGGGCCGAACTCTTCAGCCGCAGCGCCCGCAGCGCCACGTTGACCGCGCTGGGCGAACAGCTGGTGCCGCACGCCAAGGATCTGCTGCGCAACGCCGACCAGTTCATGCAGCAGGCCAGCAACAACCTCAGCTATTCGGGCCGCTGCCGGTTTGGCGCGGGCGAGCTGACCTCACTGACCTGGATGGCCCGCCTGATTGAAGTGATTCAACTCGACCACCCCGATCTGCTGGTCGAGCCCTTCGTGGGCGTTGGCGAACTGGTCGAGCGCGGCCTGGAAGAAGGCGAACTCGACTTTGCCGTCATTGCGGGCCCCTCTTCCCGGCCGTCGATCGCGTCGCGCGTCATCGGCAGCGCCCACTTCGAATGGGTGGCCGCGGCCGGCGCCGTCCCCAATCCCCAGACGCTCACCCCCGCCGACCTGCCCGGCCTGACGCTCATCACCCTGCCGCAAAGCTCGGGCGCCATCCGCATCCTGGACGATTGGCTGACCGAGCAACGCGTGTCGCCGGGCCGCAACCAGTGCTGCAACGGTTGGGGCGGCATCGCGGCCATGCTCCGCCAGGGCCTGGGGCTGGGCTTCCTGCCATCGGCCTGGGCACGCATCCTGATCGACCGGGGCGACTTGCACCCCCTGCCCGGATTCGCGCCCCTGCGCCCGCTTACCTACACCTTCCAATGGCGCCGGGACGACACGCGGCCCATGTTGGAAACGCTGCGCGCGCACGCCGAGGCCTGCCTGGATTTTCATGCGCCCTCGGGGATGGTGTGAGGGCAACTGTCCCTGCGCGAAGGTCTCGACCGTTTCACAAAAGCGTTCTATTGAGCAGAAAATTATTCGCTTTATCTCCCCTTTTGGCGGGCGTAGAGTCCAGTCGGACTGACTTGGAGATAAGGCCCCATGCCGGATTCCGGATTCACCCCGCACGACCGCCCCGCCCGGCTTGTCCGCCTGGACCTGTGGCTGAACCCCGTATTTGACGAAATCGTCGGCGCCGCGCCCGGCATTGCGCTGTCGGTGCTTCCCGCGAAGGGCGACGACGCCCGCACGCTTGCCGGATTGAAATCCGCTCATGCCTACCATGTGTCCGCGGCCAAGGACGAGTTGCCGCGCCAGTGGTTTGTCGGCGAATCGTTGATCGCGCAGTGCCCGGACCTCGTGTGCGTGTCGTCGGGCGGCGCGGGCTACGACACCATCGATGTACCAGCCTGCACGGCGGCCGGCATCGCTGTCGTGAACCAGGCCGGCGGCAACGCCGAGTCCGTTGCCGAACACACCTACGCGCTGCTGCTGGCCGTGCAACGCCGGATCGTCGAATCCCATAACCGCCTGCGCCATGACACCGGCTTTTCGCGCGAAGACCTGATGGGCCACGAGATCCACGGCGCGGTCATCGGCCTGGTGGGCATTGGCAAGATCGGCACCTGCGTGGCCCGCATTGCCCGAGGCTTTGGCCTGCGCGTCATCGCCCACGACCCGCTGCTGGATGCCGCGACCATCCGCGCCCGCGGCGCTGAACCGGTTGGGCTGGACGAACTGCTGTCGCAGTCCGACATCGTCTCGCTGCATTGCCCGCTGGACGCCTCCACGCGCGGCCTGTTCGGTGCGCGCGCCTTTGCGGCGATGAAACCCGGCGCGGTGTTCATCTCGACGGCCCGCGGCGGCATCCATGACGAAAGCGCGCTGCATGACGCGTTGCGGGGCGGACACCTGCGAGGCGCCGGGCTGGACGTGTGGGAGCAGGAACCGCCCGACCGTTCGGCCCCGCTGCTGGCATTGGACAACGTCGTGGCCACCTTCCACACCGCGGGCGTCACGCACGAAGCGCGCCGCAGCGTCGCCCGATCCTCGGCAACGCAGCTTGCCGCCATGCTGAGCGGCGAGCGGCCGCCGCAACTCGTCAACCCGGAGGTCTGGCCCCGGGCCGCCGAGCGCATTGCCCACCTGACATAACAACGCGGCATTCGAGCCTGCCCGCGCCGCAAGGCGCGCGACAGGCCGTGACCGCCAAAACATCCAAAGGAGACAACCATGCAACAACAGACCAAGCGCCGCACGCTGCGCACCCTGGCTACCCTGCTTGCAGGCGCCGCCCTGTTTTCCGGCGCCGCGCAGGCGGCCGGCTATCCCGAACGGCCGATCAACCTGATCGTGTCTTACGGACCGGGCGGCGGCACCGACCTGGTCGCCCGGATGATGGCGCCCTTCCTGCAAAAGTACCTGGGCGGCGACGCGCGCATCGTGGTGCTGAACCGGCCGGGCGCGGGCGGCGCCATCGGCTTTGCGGAACTGGCGCGCGCTCAGCCGGACGGCTACACCATCGGCTTCATCAACACACCGAATCTGCTGACGATTCCCATCGAGCGCAAGACGGACTTCACCTGGCAAAGCTACGATCTGCTCGGCAACCTGATCGATGACCCGGGCGCGTTCTCGGTGCTGAACGACAACCCGATCAAGAATCTGGCGGAATTGGCTGCCTATGCAAAGCAGAACCCCGGCAAGGTCACCGTCGGCACCACGGGCACCGGCTCGGACGACCACCTGGCCATGCTCCGCTTCGAACGCACGTCAGGCGCCAAACTGAGCCACATCCCGTACAAGGGCGCCGGCGAGGTGCGCGGCGCATTGGCAAGCGGCGAAATCACGATCGGCGCCATCAACGTGGGGGAAGCGCTTCAGTACCGGAAAGGCGGCACGCCGCTGCGCTTTTTAGGACAGATGGGCAATACCCGGTCTGCCGCGCTGCCCGACGTGCCCACCTTCAAGGAACAGGGGTTCGACTTCGAACTGGCTTCGCTGCGCGGCCTGGCCGCGCCCAAGGGCTTGCCGGACGAGGTCCGCACGAAGCTGGTTTCGGCCGTCCAGCACACGGTGCAAGACCCGCAATTCCAGGCCAAGGCCCGGGAGATGTTTGCGCCGCTGCGCTACCTGCCGCCCGCGGAATACGCCAAGGAACTGTCGGCTGGCGAAGCGCAATTCCGCCAGCTCTGGAAGGAAGCGCCCTGGCTCGACAGGTAAACCGGCCGGGCAAAGGCCGCGTGGCCTTGCCCGGCTTGCACAAGCCCCATCACCGCATCGCGGCCAGCATCAGATCCAGATTCTGCACTGCCGCGCCCGATGCGCCCTTGCCAAGGTTGTCGAACACGGCGGTCAGCAGCACCTGGCCGTGCGCGGCATTGCCATACACGCCCAGCCGCAGGTCGTTCGTGCCGTTCAGCGCCTGGGGATCCAGGTTCGCGTGCGTGGCCGCCTCGTCGCGCGGCACGACTTGAACGTGGGCGGCGCCCGCGTAGTGCTGTTGCAGACAATCGTGCAGCGCCGCGGCGTCCACGCCTGCGGGCAGCAGGCGCAGGTGCAGCGGCACGGTCAGGACGATGCCCTGGCGGAAAGCGCCGTAAGACGGCACGAACACCGGACGCTGCGTGAGGCCCGCATGCCGCTCGATCTCGGGCGTGTGCTTGTGAGCCAGACCCAGGCCGTAGACCTGGAACGCGGGCCCGCGCGCACCGTCGGCGCCTTCGTAGGCATCGACGCTGGCGCGCCCGCCTCCCGAGTAGCCTGACACGGCGTTGATGACCGCCGGATAGTCGGCGGGCACCAGCCCGGCCTGCACCAGCGGCCCCAACAGCGCGATGGCGCCGGTGGGATAGCAGCCCGGGTTGCTGACCCGCAGCGCGTGCGCAATCCGCTCGGCCTGGCCCGCGCGCATTTCCGGAAAACCATAGACCCAACCCGCGTCCGTGCGGTGCGCGGAACTGGCATCGATGATGCGGACCTTGGGATTGACGACGGAGGCGGCGGCCTGCCGCGCTGGTTCGTCGGGCAGGCAGAGAATCGCGATGTCGCTGGCGTTGATCGCCTCGGCGCGGCGCTGCGGGTTCTTGCGGTCGGTCTCGGGCAGCGTCAGCAGCCGCAGGTCGGTGCGGCCGTGCAGCCGCTCGTGGATCTGCAGGCCTGTCGTGCCCTGGTCGCCGTCGATGAAAACTAGAGGTTGGGTCATGATGCGGTCCGGATGGTTCGGCGTTGCCTGATCTCTTCAGGAATGAACGTCATCTTCGATCCCGCTGCCAGATAAGAAAAGTCGAATATCATGATCGTTTGATTCAGGTTCCCTGAACGATGTAGGCACGGCGCCGCCACCACCGAAACCCATCCCGGAATCCCTCATGCGCGAAATCAGCCTGGACCGTCTGCGCACCCTCGTGGCCATCGCCGACCTCGGGTCGTTTGCCGACGCCGCGCGTGCGCTGCATCTGGCGCCGCCCACCGTGAGTCTGCACGTGTCAGACCTGGAAGCCCGTGTCGGCGCGCCACTGCTGACGCGAAAACGCGGTCAGGTCAGGCCCACGCCCATCGGCGAAACGTTGCTGGAACGGGCGCGCCGCCTGCTCGCCGAGGCGGAACAGGCGCTGGACGACGTGCAGCGGCAGGTGCAAGGGCTGGCCGGCCGCGTGAGGCTCGGGGCCTCGACCGGGGCCATCGCGCATCTGCTGCCGCAAGCGCTGGAAACGCTGGGCCGCGATCATCCCGGCATCGACGTGCAGGTGGCGGTGCTGACTTCGCAGGAAACGCTGCTGAGGCTGGCCGAAGGGACACTGGACGTGGGACTTGTCGCGCTGCCACAACCGCCCATGACGGGACTCGTGCTGCGACCGTGGCGCCGCGATCCGGTGATGGCCTTTCTGCCCGCGTCCTGGAAAGCGCCCGCGCGCCTCACGCCCACGTGGCTGGCCGAGCGGCCGCTGATCCTGAACGACGCCAGCACGCGCCTGTCGCGGCTGACGGGCGAATGGTTCATGGCCGCCGGCCTGAACCCGCGCGCGCGCATCCAGTTGAACTACAACGACGCCATCAAGAGCCTGGTGGCTGCCGGTTATGGCGCGACCTTGTTACCGCATGAGGCGACCGCGCCGCAACCCGATCCGCGCGTCATCATGCGGCCCGTGCGGCCCGCCTTGTGGCGGCCGCTGGGCATCGCGCATCGCGCCGGGCAAGTGGAAGCGGCCACGCAGCACGTGCTGGACGTGTTGTGGGAATTGCGCGCATCGGGCGGCAAGGCCGCGGCGGCGTAATCGAACCGCCTCAGCCCGTCTTGCGCAGCGCGCCCGGCGCAGACGCCGCCCGGCGGAAAAACGCCGCCCGCTGGCTTTCCTCGCGCAACCGGCGCGCGCGCGAGCGGAACAGGTCCTTACGGCCCACGATGCCCAGCAACCGGCCGGAATCGCGGTCGATGATCGGAACGCGCCCCGCCCCGGACAACGCCATGCGGTCGGCGATCTGGCTGGCCAGTTCATCGGGATGGCCGAACACCAGTTCGCGCCCGTCCAGCGCCTGCGCCAGCGTCCGGTCGTCCGGCTCGCCTTGCAATGCCCACGCCAGCGTGTCGGCGCGCGTCACCTCGCCCACCACGACACCTTGCGCGTCCACCACCGGATAGCTCGTGTGGACGGGCTGCGCGGTGGTGAAATGCGTCACGGCCTGCGCCACCGTCATCGTGTCGGGCAGCGTCTGCACCGGGCTTGTCATCACGTCGGCTACACGCAAGAGGTCAAAGGGATCCACGCGATATTCGCGGCTGATATGGTGGCCGCGGCGTGCGATCTTCTCGGTCAGGATCGACCGCTTGAGCAGCAGCACGGTCACGCCATAGGCAAACACGCACGCCGACAGCACCGGCAAGAGCGCCTGCAGGTTGCCGGTCAGCTCCACGGCAAAAAGCGTTGCCGTCAGCGGCGCGCGCATGGTGCCGCCCATCATCGCCGCCATGCCCACCAGGGCCCAGAACCCCGGGTCGGCCTGCGGCAGCGCGGGCGACGCCAGCGCGCCCAGCGCGCCGCCAAAGATCAGCAGCGGGGCCAGCACGCCGCCGGACGTGCCCGACCCCAGCGCAATCGACCAGATCGCAACCTTGACCACCAGCAGCACCAGCACCGCCTGGAACGCCAGATCGCCCGCCAGCATGTGGCGGATGTTGTCGTACCCCACGCCCAGCGCGGCGGGCTCGATCAGGCCGCCGATGCCGATGGCCAGTCCGCCGATGGCCGGCCACCACATCCAGTGGATGGGCAGTTTCTCGAACAGGTCTTCGGCCGCATACACCAGCGACGTGAGCACGCCGGACCCAAGTCCCGCCAGCACGCCGACCGCGGCGCACGCCACCAGATGCCACGGCGTGAAGGCAAACGTGCCGGCATACGCAAAGATCGGGCCGGGCTCCATGACGAAGGCGCGCGTTGCAGCCGCCACCAGCGCGGCCACGGCCACGGGCAGGAAACTGCGCGGCTTCCATTCGAAGAGCAGCAGTTCAACCGCCAGCAACACCGCGGCCAGGGGCGTTCCAAAGATGGCCGTCATGCCGGCCGCCGCGCCGGCGACCAGGAGCGTCTTGCGTTCGCCGTCGTCCAGATGGATGGTCTGCGCCAGCAGCGACCCGATCGCGCCGCCCGTCATGATGATGGGCCCTTCGGCGCCGAACGGGCCGCCCGTGCCGATGGACACCGCCGACGACACGGGCTTTAGTACCGCCACCTTCGGCTGGATGCGGCTCTTGCCGATCAGGATGGCTTCCATGGCTTCGGGGATGCCGTGGCCGCGGATCTTTTCTGAGCCGTAGCGCGCCATGAGGCCGATGATGAGGCAGCCGATCACCGGGATGGCCACCGATCCCCACCCGAGACGGCCGGTGGTGATGGGCAGGTCGGCAAAGGAAAACAGGCCGTGATAGGCCAGGTTCGTGCAAAGTGCGATCAGGCGCAACAGGATCCAGGCGGCCGCGACGCTGGCCAGGCCGACGGGAATGGCAAGGCCCATCAGCAGAACGACGCGCCGGTCCGTGGTGAAGTCGCCGAGCCGAAGTCCGGGCCGGGCGGAAGAGGAAATGGGAGGCATGGTCAAAGCAACTTGGGAAGTATTCGCACGGAGTTTGAGAAAAGTCATATATATCGTAGCACGACATGTATTAGAATCGCGCGGTGAACGCCTCCAAGACACCCTCTCGCCTGTCTCCCGCAGACTACGAACTGCTCGCGGACTTTCGCTATGCGTTGCGAAAATTCGCGGCCTTCAGTGAAAGCGCGGCCGCGGGCCTGGACCTGATGCCGCAGCAGCATCAGGCGTTGCTGGCCATCAAGGGCACGCGCAAAGGCGCTCCCGGACGCCGGGGCCTCTACGTTGGCGAAATCGCCGACCGCTTGCTGATCCGCCCGCACACGGCGGCCGAGCTGGTGGGCCGTCTGGCGCGGCTGGACCTGGTCAGCCGCGAAGCCGACCCCGAAGACGGACGCCGCGTCGAGGTCGTGCTGACCGCCAAGGGCGAGCGCATGCTGGAAAACCTCTCCGCCTCGCATCTTGAAGAACTGCACGCCATGCGTCCGCTTCTGACGCGATTGCTAGCGCGCATGGGGGCCGACAACGGCAAGGACTGATCCCCCCTCTCCTTTACACCTGTTTGGCATAAGCTCATGCCGTCAGGTAATGCGCCTCGTGATAAATTGTCGCCCCGCGACATATCAATGCGTCGCGAGGAGAGATTGTCTTGGGTGTTGCAATCAAGCGCTGGCTGGGCTCGTTCGCACCAGCGCCCGTGGGCGTCAACGGACGCGAAAAACTGTACGGCGCGGTCGGCGCCCTGATCGGCCTGTTCTGCACCGAGTGGGTGGGACGTCATGCGCTGGGCGCGGACAATCCGTGGTTCATCGCGCCGATGGGCGCATCGGCGGTGCTGCTGTTCGCCGCGCCTGCCAGTCCGCTCGCCCAGCCCTGGTCGTTGATGGCCGGCAACCTCGTGTCGGCCCTGATCGGGGTGTTCTGCGCGCAATTCATTCCCCTGCCCGGCGTTGCCGCCGCCGTCGCCGTGGCGCTGGCCATCGGGGCCATGTTTTCCCTGCGCTGCCTGCATCCGCCCAGCGGCGCCGTCGCGCTGACCGCCGTGCTGGGAGGACCGGCCGTCGCCAAGCTCGGCTACGGTTTCGCGCTGTGGCCCGTGGCGCTGAATTCGGTCATTCTTCTTGCCATCGCCGTGGTCTTCAACGGCGCGCTCAAACGCAACTACCCCCGCCGCCACGCCGAACCGGCCGCCGGTCACCACACGCGCGACCCCATCCCCAGCGCGCGGCTGGGCTTTTCGCGCGCCGATCTTGACGAAGCGCTGAGCCAGCGCGGCGAGCTGCTGGACATCAGCAAGGAAGATCTGGAAGACATCGTGCTCGCCGCCGAACTGCGCGCCAGCGTGCGCCGCTTTGGCGACGTGCGATGCGCCGACATCATGTCGCGCGACGTGGTGACCGTCTTGGAAAAGGACCCGATGGACTACGCGGTGCGGCTCTTTGACAAGCACCGTTTGCAGGCGCTCCCGGTGCTGGATTCAGCGGGCCGCTACGCGGGCATGATTGCCCAGGGCGATGTGCTGGCGCGCAAGAGCCGCCCTGCGCCCGTCGCCACGGATGCCGCCTTCGCCCCAGATCTGCTGGTGGCCGACTGCATGCGCAGCGAAGTGCCTTTCGCCACGCCGGGCCTGCCCGTGATCGAGCTGGCGCGTCCGATGTCGGACAGCCTGCATTGCGTGCCCGTATTGGACGAGGGCCGTCATCTGCAGGGGCTGGTGACGCAGTCCGACCTGGTGGCCGCGCTGTATCAGATGGCCGTTTCGGCCAACTCCCAGCCCGCCGGCACGCATAAGCTGGCTGCCTGAGCCTCCGTAGCCCTACGGATTCCGGCGCGGGTTTGCCGCAAGGCATAATGGCCGGCGTGAATCCCCTATCCCGCGCGCGCGCCTTTCTCTGCTGGCTGGTCCTCTTCTGTCTGGGCGCAATCTGGATCGCGCGCCAGGAGTACGCGGATCAGTACGAGCGCTTCTTCCAAAGCACCAGCATCGCCCAGCGCATGCTGAGCCAGAAGACGGTGCAGCACGAAGCCGTCCTCGCCACGCTCGCCGCGCTGTCGCATCCGCCCGCTCCCGAGCGCCTTTTTCCCAGCCTGCAGCCCGCCATGCCCCAGCTTCTGGGCCTGGGCTATCTGCCGGGCGGCGTGTGGTCGGGCAGCCTGCCCGAGCCCGCCGGCCTGACCGCCGCGGTGCAACGCGCGCGCCAACTGGACCGGCCCGTCACCATCGCCGTGGACGACGCGCGCTACTGGCTGGTGTCCCCATCGGGATGGAGCCTGCTGATCGACGCGCGCCACCTCGTGCCGGCCGCTGACTTTCCCCCGGGCCTGGTCAATCTGACCCTCACGGTGGATCGCAAGCCGCTCTCCCTTCTGGACAAGCAACCCGACGCGTCGCTAGCCGGCTGGACGCTGGCGCTGCAAAAGCCGCTGGGCGCGGCCAGCCAGCCCTTCCAGATGCGCAGCACGCGCGCGCTGACGCCCGCATCCTGGCCCTGGGCCGTCTGGCTTGGGTGGGCCGCGGCCAGCGGCCTGCTGGTGGCCGGCGCAGCCGCGTGGCAACGCTCGCGCGCCGAAGCGCGCCGGCAGCAGGAGCAGGTGCGGCTTTCGGCGATGGCGCGCCTGAGCACGCTGGGTGAAATGGCCGCCGGCATCGCCCATGAACTCAATCAGCCGCTGACCGCCATCCTGGCGCAAACCCGAGCCGCCCAGCGCCTGCTCGATGACGAAGACGAGCGCCCCGCCGTGCGCCATGCGCTGCTGGCCAGCGCCGAACAAGCCAAGCGCGCCGCCGACATCATCAGCCGCATGCGCGCGCTGGTGCAGCCCAGTTCCCCCGCCCGGCGCGAAGCCATCGATCCGGATGCGATGATCGCGTCGCTGCGCTTCCTGCGCGAACCGGAGCTGGCTAGACAAGGCATCCGGCTGACCTGGACCAACGCCAGCCCCGGCGCGCGCCCGCTGGGTGACCGCGTGGCCCTCGAACAGATCCTGCACAACCTGGTGCAGAACGCGGCGGACGCGCTGGATGGCGCCACCGGCGCGCGCAAGATCGCTCTTGAAGGCCGCGTGGTGGACGGCCATTACCAGTTCAGCGTCAGCGACACGGGCCCCGGCATCGCCGCGGACGCGATTCCGCGCCTGTTCACGCCGTTCTACACCACCCGCGACCAGGGCATGGGCCTGGGTCTTGCCCTGTGCGATACCTTGGCCGGGTCCATGGACGGCCGCATCGCCGCGCGCAACCTCAGTCCCGCGGGCGCCTGCTTCACCGTCAGCCTGCCACAGGCCGGAGCCGCCGCATGAATCCCAACGACCATTCCCCGCTCGTGTACCTGGTGGATGACGACGATGCGGTTCGCGATGGCCTTGGACTGCTGCTGCGCAGCGTCGGCTTGCGCAGCGCGGGCTACGCCGACCCGATGGCGTTTCTGGATGCCCTGGCGCAGCCCGTGATCGGTTGCGTTGTGCTGGACATCCGCATGCCCGGCATCAGCGGCCTGGACGTGCTTGCCCAGCTTGCCGACCGGTCCGACCTGCCCGTCGTCATGCTGACCGGGCACGGCAATGTGGACCTGTGCCGCCGTGCATTCAAGGGCGGCGCCATGGAGTTCCTGCAGAAGCCGGTCGACGACGATGTCTTTCTGGATGCGGTGCAGGCGGCCGTGCGCACGCACATCGCCAGCCGTGAACGCCTGGCCGTCACGCAGGCGGCGGCGGACCGCCTGGCGCGGTTGTCCGCGCGCGAACACGAGGTGCTGGCGCGCATCGTGCGCGGCATGAGCAACAAGGAAATCGCGCGCGAGTTCGACCTGTCGCCGCGCACGGTCGAAACCTACCGCGCCAACGTCTTTGCGAAGCTGGAAGCCGAATCGCTCGCGCAGCTGATCCGCCAGTACGCGACCCTGCTCGACTGATGCGCCTCCGTAGCGCTACGGAGGCGCGCGCGTAGTCGGGCGTATACCGGGTTTTCGGCCTTTTGGCCACACTGTCTGCTCCTACCGCAACACCTCACAAAGGATGCAGACCATGAAGAAGCTTTCGCTTGCCGCCCTGATTTCCACGCTGGCTTTTGCCGGCGCCGCCCATGCCGCCGTGCTGAGCGAGAGCAACCTGTCGATGGCCGACGCACAGAAGCTGGCGACGGCCACTGTCGCCGCCTGCCAGGCCAAGGGCTACAATGTCAGCGCCGCCGTCGTGGACCGCGCCGGCCTGCTCAAGGCGTTCGCGCGTGCCGACAACGCTGGCCCGCACACCATCGAAGCCAGCCGCGCCAAGGCCTTCACGGCCGTCTCGGCCAAGACACCCACGCTCACCATGATGGAAAACGCGCAGAAGAATCCCGGCGCCGCCAACCTGACCGACATTCCGGGCTTTCTGCTGCTGGGCGGCGGCGTGCCGATCAAGGCCGGCAACAGCGTGATCGGCGCCATTGGCGTGGCCGGGGCGCCGGGCGGCAATCTGGACGCGCAATGCGCGGATGCCGTGCTGGAAGAAAACGCCGCGCTGTTCAAGTAAGCGCGCGGCTGCGCCCTGGATTAAGGTTGCCGGTCCCTGGCCACGGCACGCGCCAGCGCCAGGTGCTTGCTCAGCAGCAACGCGTCCGCGGCGGCCGGATCGCGGCGTTGCAGCCGCTCGCTTTCGGACGGCTCCAGCTCCGCGGCGCGCACCAGCGACATCAGGTCGCGCGTGGTGGTCTCAAGCACCGGCGTCAGGGTGTCTTCGATCAGCTCGCCCTTAACGTAGGCCTGCATGCGGGTCGACAGATTGCGCGTGTGCGTCAGGTTCGCCTCGGCCAGCATGCCCGCTTCGTAGCGGATGCTGGTCTGGCTCCTGACCTCGTCCCGGATCTGGAAGAAACGATAGTTCTGCGAATCCTTGTCGCGCGTCAGATCCAGCGTCTGCTGCGGCGCCAGCGCGGTGTGATAACTGGCGGACAGATTGGCGCGCTGCTCCTGGCTGACGCCCAGATCGAACAGCGGCCGGCCGCTCACGCTGCTGCTTTGCGAGACCTGATACGTGAATTGGTCGACTTCGCTGGTCTTGTACGGATTGCTCGCGTCGCCATTCTGCGAGATCGAGGCCGAGAAGTCCGCCACGCCCGACAGCAGGCTGCGGTACGTGTAGCCGGCCGCAGCGATGCGCGGCGCTTGGCTGGACGGCGCCGCGCCCGCTTCGTAGCTCTGGTGCAGTTCGGCGAAGGCGTCCTTGAACAGCGACATCATTGCCTCGTTGCCCCGGCCACGCGTGCGCGCGGCGTCGAACTGCTGCAGGTAGTCGCTGACGGCCGCGTCGCGCTGCTGGGCGTTGCCAAAGAGCGCGGACTTGCTCACGTCGACGTCGACCTTCACCACGCCTTCGGCGCTCTTGATCGCCACCGAGCGCTGCTTGCTGTCCGCGGAAAACTCGATGGATTGCGAGATGACGCCATTGGCCGTGGTCGTGGCTTGCAGCGAGACCGACGACAGCACGGCGGTGTCGAACTTGGCCAGGCCGGACCACGCCATGCGCGGCGGCACCGACGCCAGGCCATCCACTGCATCCTGGAACGCCTTGGACAGACCCGCAATCGCCTTGCGCTCGGTTTCCGAAAGCTCGCCCTCGGCCACGTCGATCTGCACTTCCAGACCATCCGCACTGTTGCGCAGTCCCACCTCCACCTTCACGCCGCTGGCGGTGGTGATGCGCAGCGTGTACGCGTCTTCGGGTTGGCCGGCCGAACCGGTCTGCACGGCGCCCAGGGCGCCTACCTGTCCGGCGCCCGGCAGCATCCGCGCCGATTGCAGGTAATTGCCGCCATCGGTCGTGAACCGCTCCAGCAGCGCGGAGGCCACGCCCTCAAGCCGGCCAGCCAGCGTGCGGGCCGAGAGTGTTTCGGCCATGACGGCGGACACCTTGTCCGCCGCCTCGTGCTCCCAGACGACGCCCGTCGCAGCGGGCTGCGGCGTGTAGGTCAGCGCGGGGGCCGTGCCCTGCCCCAGCGTCACCGTCGTGGAGGCGGGCGCCGCGGCGATCTCGGGCGGATCGCCCGCGCGGGTCACGCCCGTGGCAGGCGGCGTAAGGCCGATCGTGGTCACGGCGCCTACGGAGGCAACGGATGTCATGGCGTGTCTTCCTCTTGGCGGCCGCGCGGCATGTTCGCCCGCCCGGCCGGGGTTTCCTTGAGAAATGTAACGGCACGGAAACGCCAGACTTAAGCCCCGGGCGGGCAGCCCCGGGCGGGCAGCCCCGGGCGGGCAACGAGACCGCCAGATGCGGGGCCTCGCCTCACTCACGCGTGGACCGCAGCCTCTCGTGCCGCCGCGGTGAGCGCGGCGACCAGCGTGCCGGCATCCCTTGCCCCGTCATAGCGCACGCCGTTGATGAACAGGGTCGGCGTGCCGTTCACGCCGCTGCGCACGCCGCCGCTGAAGTCCACCTCGATCTTGGAATCGAACGCGCCGCCGAAGGCGCGGTAAAGCACCTGGGCCGACAGGCCTATTTCCTCACCGTAGGCGAACAGGTCGTTTTGCGTCAGGGCATTCTGGCGCTCGTACAGCAGGTCGTGCGCCTGCCAGAACTTGCCCGCCTGCGCGGCCGCCTCGGCAAACTCAGCGGCCGCGACGGCGTCCGGATGCAATTCCGAAATCGGGAAATTGCGGAACACGAAGCGCATCTGGTCCCCCAGCGCGCGCTGCACGGCCTTCAAGACCGGATAGGCTTCGCCGCAATACCGACATTCGTAATCGCCATACTCCACCAGCGTCACGGGCGCGCTTTCAGGCCCCTGGATGTGGTCCTGCGCATTCACGGGAATGAACAAGCGGCTCATGATTGCACTCCTTGCAAGGCGGGGGCGAGTTTGTCGAGCGCGTCCAGGATCCCGTCGGCGCCCGGGTTGATGCCCAGCGGCGACACGTAGCTCCAACGGATGACGCCCTCTGCATCGATCACAAAGAGCGCGCGCTCGGCGATGCCCTCCGGTTCGCGGTAGACCCCGTAGCGCCGGGCAACCTCGCCCTTCGGTTCGAAATCGGCCAGCAGGGGGAAATGCAGCTTGCGATCGGCCGCGAACGCAGCGTGGCACCAGACGCCGTCCACCGAGATGCCGACGAGCTGCGCGCCCGCCTTGTGGAATTCGGGAAGGATCTGGTTGTAAAGCGCCATCTGGTCGCCGCAGACCGGGCTCCAGTCCGCGGGGTAGAACGCCAGGATCAGCGGCCGGCCGCGCAGTTCTTCCAGCGCAACCGTCTGGTCCGGCGTGGCCGGCAAGGCGAAGGACGGGGCGGCCGTGCCGGCTGGCAAGGCGGCCGCGGGGTAGTCGTGTGACATGGAACGTCTCCTGGACGCGCCGCGCGCGGCGCAAGGGTCTGGACGGCAGCGGACCGGCTGGGGATCAGCGTTGAGCGCGCGTCGACTCGTACAGGAACCACGTGCGGCGCTCGGCCTCGTCGATCCAGTTCTCGATCAGGCTGGTCGAGGCGACGTCATTGTGGGCCTCGCAAACGGCGTGCGTCGCGCGCAGAAAGCCCGTCAGTCGGCGGTTGTCGTCGGCCAGTTCAGCCAGCATGTCCTCGGGGGTTACGTAGTCGGCGTCGTTGTCGGCAAGGCGCTGCAGGCGCTGAATGTGGCCGATCGAACGCAGCGTGGTGCCGCCCACCTTGCGGGCGCGTTCGGCAATGACGTCCGTCGTGGCGTAGATCTCGTCGCCCTGCTCGTCGAGCATCAGGTGATAGTCGCGAAAGTGCGGGCCCGACATATGCCAGTGAAAGTTCTTTGTCTTCAGGTACAACGCGAACATGTCTGCCAGCAGGCCCGTCAGGGCGGCGGCGATGTCGACCCTGGCCTCGGCGCCCAGATCGGTGGGCGTGCGCAGGGGAGCGGTGATGCGGGTTTGAAGCGAAAGATCGTTCATGGAATTCTCCGGGTTGGCTTCACGAATCGGGTATCGATTCCCGATGGAAACCAGAATAGCCACGGCGACGCGCCGGCAAAATCGGCTCATCGTTTTCTCCAGTCATACGAAGGTTTACCCAGGAAATACGGGTGTTTTCTTTCAAAGATGGCTGATAATGTGCGGGTCTCATTGCGCGCCCCTGGATTTCCGCCCGACCCGCGCGCCCCTACCCAGAGGTTGATCTTGCTCACGTCGACACTCGGCAGCGCGTCAGGCCAGCCGCCGCAACCGGTGCGTCCCGGCGCGCCGCAGACCACGGGCATGCGCCGCATGCAGTTCCTGTTCCGTGCCGCCGCCCTGCTGCTGGCGCTGGCCATTGCGCTGGTGGATACCTTCACCGACTTTGACGGCGCCGTGGCCGTGCTTTATGTGGTGGTCGTGCTGCTTGCCGCGCGCACCTCGCGGCGCCTGGACATCATCGTGGCGGGCGCGGGCGGCATCCTGCTCACCATCGCGGCCTATCTGAATTCCCACGGCCTGAACCACGTGGGCTCGCCCACCGCCCGCGCGCTGGTCAGCCTGGCCGCCATCGGCATCACCGCGCTGCTGGCGCTGCAGAACCAAAGCGCCACCCGCAGGCTTGCCTCGCAGGCGCGGCTGCTCAACCTGTCGCACGACATGATCTTCGTGCGCGATCACCAGGGTGTGATCACCTTCTGGAACCGCACCGCCGAAGACACCTACGGCTGGCCCGCCAGCATGGCCCTGGGCCGCGTCGCCGATGCGCTGCTGCAGACGCGTTATCCGGACCGGCGCGAAGCCATCGAGGCCGAACTGCTTGCCACCGGCAGCTGGGACGGCACGCTTGAACAGAAGACGCAGGCTGGCGCCACGCTGGTGCTGGAAAGCCGCTGGGTCCTTCAGCGCGATCATCATGGGCGCATCACGGGCGTCATGGAAACGCACCGCGACGTCACCGACCGCAAGGCCGCCTACACCGCGCTGGTCAGCAGCGAACGGCGCTACCGCCGCATGTTCGACGCCAGCCGCATTGGCGTCATCCAGGAAGACTGGCGCGCCGTACGCGCCGAACTGACCGCCTTGGGCCTCATGGACGGACCCGCCCTCACCGCCCATCTGGCGCGCCATCCCGAATTCATCGGCCAGGTCCGCAAGCTGACCAAGGTGGACGACATGAATCCCGCCTTCCTGGCGATGGTGGGCCGCCCGGCCAATGAGCCCGGACCGTACTCGGTCGACGACATTCTCTGCGAGGACGACCGCATGTTCGCGCGGTCGCTGACGGCGTTTGCCCAGGGCGACGCCTTTCACGAAGGCGAAACCGAAGTCGTGCATGCGGACGGGGCGCGCGTGCCGGTGCTGTTCACCATCACGTTTCCGCCCGCCGACGACGTGAACGGCGCCGTGCTGGTTTTTGTGGTGGACATCACGGAACGCCGGCAGGCGCAGGACGCGCTGCTGTTGGCGCAGACCGAACTCGCGCACGCCGCGCGCGTTGCCACCCTGGGCGAGCTCACCGCATCCATCGCGCACGAGGTCAACCAGCCGCTGATGGCGGTCGTCACCAGCGGCGACGCGGGCATGCGCTGGCTACGCCGTCCGCAGCCCGACTTGCATGAGGTCGAGCTGGCGATGGAGCGCATCATCTCCGAAGGCCGGCGCGCCAGCGAAATCGTCAAGCGCATCCGCGCGTTCCTCAGCAAGGCGCCGGTGCAGCAGGCCGCGCTGGACATCGGCGCCGTCATCGAGGAAGCCACGCGCCTGGTGGCGCACGAGCTCAGCCGCGAGCGCGTGGCGCTGAATGTCGACATCGAACCGGGCCTGCCGCCCGTCCTGGGCGACCGGATCCAACTGCAGCAGGTGCTGGTCAATCTGATGGTCAACGCCAGCCAGGCCATGGCCGGCCAGTTTCAGGCCCGCCAACTATCCGTCGGCGCGCGCCGCCACGAGGACGGGCGCGTCGCGGTCACGGTGCGCGACACCGGCCCCGGCATCGCGCCCGGCGACCTGGAACGCCTGTTCGATCCATTTTTCACCACCAAACCGCAAGGCATGGGCATGGGCCTGCCCATCTGCCGCACCACGGCGCAGGCCCATGGCGGCAGCCTTACCGTCGACAACACGCCCGGCGCGGGCGCCGCATTCACGCTGACACTCGCCGCCACCCAGGGGGAACCTTCCGCATGAACACCCGCACCGCCAGCGGCGCCGCAAGCGCCGCCCCGCAGTCGCAAGTCATCGTCGTCGACGACGAGGCCAGCGTCCGCGCCTCGCTCGACAGCCTGTTCCGCTCGATCGGCCTGCGCACCACCTTGTGCGCCTCGCCCGCCGAACTGCTGCAGACCCAGATTCCCGACGCGCCCGGCTGCATCGTCCTGGACGTGCGCCTGCCGGGCATCAGCGGCCTGGATTTCCAGGATCAGCTGGTGCGCCAAGGCATCGATCTGCCCATCGTGTTCATCACCGGGCACGGCGACATCCCCATGACCGTGCGCGCCATGAAGGCGGGCGCGGTGGACTTTCTGTCCAAGCCCTTTCGCGAACAGGACATGCTGGACGCCGTCTCCGCCGCCATCGAACGCGACACGCAGCGCCGTTCGCGCGATGCGGCCATGGACGGCCTGCGCGCCCGCTACGAGACGCTGACCCCGCGCGAACGCGAGGTGATGGCGCATGTGGTGTCCGGGCTGATGAACAAACAGGTGGCGGGCCTGATCGGCCTGAGCGAGATCACGGTCAAGATTCACCGTGGCCACGTCATGCGCAAAATGGGGGTCCGGTCGCTGGCCGACCTGGTCCGCCACGCCGAGGCGCTGGGCATTTCTGCACCCTGACCCGCGCTTGGGACAAACCTCTGTATGATTTCCGCGGCAGGCGCAAAGGTTCATAACGGAACATGCCGGACATCGGATGCGTATCGTGACCCGACCGGCCCGAAGGATTTTCTGATATGAACCACATTCCCACTATCGCGGTTGTCGACGACGACGATGGGGTCAGGATCGCGCTCTCCAGCCTGCTGCGCTCGCTCGGTTACGAGGTTCGGGCCTACGGGTCGGGCCCCGAATTCCTGAACGACGCGCACGCCCAAGAGCCGGATTGCATGATCACCGATGTCCAGATGTCGCCCATGACGGGCGATCAGCTCCAGGCCGAGCTCATCGCGGCCGGGCGCCGGTTCCCGTTGATCTTCATGACCGCCTTTCCCACCGAGGCGGCCAAGCAGCGGCTGCTGTCGCTGGGCGCGTGTGCCTACCTGGACAAGCCGGTTGACGGCGAAGCGATGGCGCGGTGCGTGGCGCACGCATTGCAAGGCTGCCAGCCAGCCCGATAGGCGGTGGTGGCGGTTTGGACACATCCGGCGCCAAACCCCGCCTATACCTTCGTATGACGCGCCAAGCCCAGCGTAGGATTTCCCGGCAGCGCGTAAGGCCCTAGTCTATCCCTGCGGTCCAACTAACCCCGGAGAACCCGACATGAGCACGATCACCACCCCCGACGGCGTTGAAATCTTCTTCAAGGATTGGGGCCCCAAGACGGCCCAGCCCATCATGTTCCACCATGGCTGGCCCCTGTCCGGCGATGACTGGGACGCCCAGATGCTGTTCTTCCTCGCCCAGGGCTTTCGTGTCATTGCGCACGACCGCCGCGGCCACGGCCGCTCGGCCCAGGTCAGCGATGGCCACGACATGGATCACTACGCGGCCGACGCTGCCGCCGTCGCCCAGCATCTGGACCTGCGCAACGCCGTGCATATCGGGCACTCCACCGGCGGCGGCGAAGTCGCCCGCTACGTCGCCCGCCACGGCGAGCCGCAGGGCCGCGTCGCCAAGGCCGTGCTGGTTAGCGCCGTCCCCCCGCTCATGGTCAAGACCGAGTCCAATCCCGGCGGCACGCCCATCGAAGTATTCGACGGCTTCCGCAAGGCCCTGGCCGACAACCGCGCGCAGTTCTTCCTGGACGTGGCCGCCGGCCCGTTCTATGGCTTCAACCGGGAAGGCGCCAAGGTCTCGCAGGGCGTGATCAACAACTGGTGGCGCCAAGGCATGAACGGCGGCGCCAAGGCGCATTACGAAGGCATCAAGGCCTTCTCCGAGACCGACCAGACCGAAGACCTGAAGGCCATCACGGTGCCCACGCTGGTACTGCATGGCGACGACGACCAGATCGTGCCCATCGACGACTCGTCGCGCCTGGCGGTCAAGCTGCTCAAGAATGGCACGCTGAAGGTCTATCCCGGCTTTCCGCACGGCATGCTGACGACTCACGCGGATGTGATCAACGCCGACCTCCTGGCGTTCATCAAGGGCTGATCGTCCGGTGAAAACAAAAAAGGAAGGCGCCGCCTTCCTTTTTTTTCGCCTGTCGCTTCGGGCTGCCTGGCCGCCAGCAGCCTTGGCCACGGCGCCTAGTTCGGCTTTTCGTCCAGGCCGGCATAGCCGTCGATATACGCGCGGCCCGAGCAACGCACCATGGCGACGCAGGCCGGGCTGCCGGTCTTGGCCGTGCACGTCGCGCGCGACTCGTCGCGGGCGGCCTTCGGATCGGGGTTGAGCGCCGTGAAGCTGGTGCCGCGGCCCTTGGCACCCTTGGCCCAGGCCATCCCCACGCAGCTGTCCGTGTACGTCAGCACCTTGCGGCAGTCCTTGCAGTCTTCCCAGTCCAGCAGTTTGGACAGGGCGTCCTTTTCGTTGGGATAGCCATCCGAGTACACCAGTCCGCCGGTGTCGTTTTCGGCGATGGCGCCCCAGTATTCTCGTTGGTTCATCTTCGCGGACAGACTTTCCAGCTCCGCCTTCGAGGCCCGCAGGGGCGCCCGCATGTCGGCGGCGCTGTAACCCGGGCCCACGCACAGCGGCATGGTGGTCAACCGGCACTTGCCATCGGGGCTGCCGGCCGTGCAGCGGCGCATCGCCTTCTTGGCCGCCATCTCCGGCGACACGCTGTTGCCCGGAAACAGATCCTGGACGGAATTACGGGCGTACACCATGCAGCTGTCGGAAAACCAGCTCAGCACCTTGCAGTCCTTGCCGCCCGCCTTGCGGCATTCGGCAAGCGCGGCCGCTTCTGCCGACTTGCCCCCGGTTTCGGGCAATACCCAGTAAATCCGCGAATGCTTGCCGTCGGTGGCAATGCCGCCATAGAGCTTTTCGGCATGCGCCATCGGTGAGGCCAGCCCCGCCACCAGGGCCAGGGCGGCAAATGCGGCGCGGATCAGGAATTGAAAGCGAGCGAGCATGATCGTCACGAAGTCCAGTGGATTGGGCGGGGACGATCTTAGCGCAGCCTGCGCCGGTTCTGTCCCTGTATGCAGCGACGTTGCGGCATATTAGGTAACAAAATTCACACATGGTCTGACGAAATCTGGCCCCTTTTTTCGGTAAAAATGTCGCACTTCACGACGCGGGGGATCGTTGCCTCGACCTGCGTCACCCTGCGCAGCGGGCGCCCCTTCATCGGCGCTCCGTCACGAACAGAAACAAGCGGCCCGCCCCTCGTCTGATCGAGGCCGGTCGGCTCGGGAACCTGGACAACACACATGAAGTCGCCTCAGCATTCCAACCGAAACCGCGGACCGATTCTCCTGTTCACGGGCCTCTTTGCCGCGCTGGGTCTGGCCGGCTGCGCGCCGATGCCGACAGGCGGAAGCTCCACCCTGCCCTCGCTCAGCCAGGTGTTCAAGTCCGGGCTGTCGTTCTCGCCTAGCGTGAACGTGGCCAAGAACATGGAAGGCCGCTCCATCGACGACGCGATCGCGGCGCTGGGCGAGCCCTCCAAGGTCCGTGCGGTCGGTAATACCATGGAGCTGGAATGGTCCGACTTCCAGTCTGCTCCGTACACGGAATGGGTCGTGGACAGCAGCAGCCAACAGGTCGTGGGCATGATCCCCGGCAACAGAAATGCGGCGCCCACGCCGGTGTTCCAGACCAACACCACGGGCCACTATGCCAACCGCACGCGCGTCTACGAATGCAAGGTGCTGATGCGCATGAAAGACAGCGTCATCGTCGACACCAGCGTGGACGGCAATGTCTGCCCGGAATTCATTTCGGCCCTGCGCAAATGGGCCGGCGAGGCCGAGGCCAAAAATTACGTGGTGAACTAAGCGCCGGGCGTGATGATCCTGAATCGCTAGAAAATGATCTTGATCCCGGCGTTCAGGTTGTAGCTGCTTGACTTGCGGCTGCCGATACCTTGCTCGGTGCCCGCTTGAACATTCAGGAAGGTGTTGCCGCCCAACAGGCTGTCGTACCCCAGCGTCAGACCCGCTCGCGGCCCGCCAAGTTTGTTCTTGAAGGTGATGTCTCCCTGCGTGGCCGTGGCATAGCGGCTTGACGAGTGGCCTGCGGTGGTCAGCAGATTGACCGTCGCCCAAGCCGTACTGGCCTTGGCGGAATCGCCATCCCATGTCTTGGACAGACGCATGCCCAACCGGCCGGTCAAGCTGTTCACGCCGGGAAACTCCACCGCGCTTGCGTTGTCCTGGCTGGCCGAGAACTTGATCCGTTGATAGATGACCTGCGCCTGGGGCTCCAGCCGGAGGTTGCTGGCTTCGTCGCCGACGGCGAATGATTTTCCAGCCTCCGCCGAGATCAAGCCGCCCCACCCCGTGGTGTTCAACTGGCCTTCGCCGGCCGCCGAGTTCGCCTTGACGTCGTAGCGGCTGACCTGCGTGACCAGATCCAGATAACCGCCCTTTCCGTCCAGCAGCGTGTAGTAGCCACCCAGGCTGTATGCCGACTGGTTGCTACGCCCCGCATCGACTGTTTCCCTGCTGACGTTCAGATAATGGTCCACGTCGGTCTTCATGGTGCTGGCAGACGCAAACACCCCCGCACTGCGCCGCGACAAGCCTTGAAAGCCCACATACACGTCGGTTCCAAGTTGGATGCCCGCCAGGCTGGAGCGCGTCGCGATGTCCTGCGCGGCCAACCCGGTGCCATTGCCGCGATTGCGCCCAGTGTCCGCCAGGGCGCGACCCCACACAAAGGGGTAAACCTTGCGGGTCAGGCTCTCCGTGGACCCCATCCGGTCAGTCAAGGTGCCGACGGTCAGTTCGCCATGACGTGCGGCCTGATTACCCAGTTGGGAATACAGCGAAACCTCGGGCCGCGCTTCGGTGCGCACGTACCAATTATGCGGAGAAGCTTGTACGCCATTGACGACACTTGATCCGTGTTGCAACCGATAGAGAAAAGCCCCTCTGCGGTTTCCCCCTGGCGTTTCCTCCCGTTGCACGAACGCGTTGTCGGTCGGGCCATTTGCCTTTACCACCATCACGCCGTCGCCCGTCAGCGCGTCCCCAACGGAGGATTCACCCATTTGCAAAACCAGATGCGTCGTTCCGACGGCGCCGCCGTTCAGCTGAATGAGATCGGTGAACCCGGTTTCCGTCGACTGCACATGCAGCTGGACGATACCGCCCTGGCCGTTCAGATTGTTGGCGACCAGCACGGTGCCACCAGATGGGCCATTGGCCGTGCCGGGCGGCATGAAGTTGATGCGGCCGGCAAGGTTGATCTCGCCAGCGAAGCTGAGAACGGTCCCGTGACTGGTGGTCGCGTATGCGGGGTTGTATGCGGGATTGTCCGGGCCGGTGAGCACGTTCCAGCGACTGGAGGCATCCACGTTCAATGTGCCTGGCACATGCATCCACCCGTTCAACTCGGCATTGCGCAAGGTCAGCGTGTGTTGCGGCGGGAGCTTTGCCATGACGCCCGCCACGCTTGACATCGAGCCCAGCGTCGTACCGTCAATGGCCAGTTCGCCCTGGTACAGGTGTGTCATGCCGGTGTAAGTCAGCGGACCCGTCAGCGTCGTCGAGCCCGAGCCCGCTTGCACCACGTCTCCCGTGCCCGCGATCGCGTTGCCGATCACAACGTCATCCGTGCGGTTGAACACCAGCCTGCCGTGGTTGATGACAGCGCCGCTTCCGATGGCGCCGCTTGTGCCGCCCGCGCCGAGTTGCAGCGTGCCGGCGTCAATCTGCGTGACGCCATGGAAGTTGCCGTCTCCTGCTATGGCCAGCGATCCGCCGCCCGTCTTGGCAAAGCCGCTGCCGTCTCCGGTCAGCACGCCATGCAGCACCGACTGCTGTCCGTCGCCGACGCTAATTGCGCCCGTGCTGTTGACGACCACGTCATGATGGAGGAACGCATTGTCCTGGAGCTGCAGCGTTCCACCGTCCAGCGTCACTGCATCGAGCGTGCTTCCAAGACTGTCGCCGCTGGCGATGGCCAATGTGCCGCCCTTGATGCGCCAGGGTGTACGTGCCTGCGTGGGCGCATTGGCCAACTGCCAGGTGCCTTCGGAGGTTTTCTCGAAAGCAGAGAAGCCCTGGTAGACGTCGTTGGTGGCGCCAACGCCCCCTGCGCCGCCCAGCTTCGACACGTCGAAGGCCATTGACGCGCCCGTGATCGGGTCAACGCCCGCCTCGCCATCGAGCACGAGCGTGTTGTTGGTGGATCGGGTGGCGTCCACCGTGCCTTGGATTTCGCTGCCGGCCTGCAACCGAAGCACCGAATTGTGGGCCGTGTCGGCATACAGGATCGCGAGCGATTGCGCCGACCCTGTACCCGGGACAATGCGGCCGGCGTTTGTGATCACGGTGTTGGCGCCCAGGACGTGTATGCCATAGCCGCCCAACGACGTGCCGCCAGCGGTTGACCCATTAGGTCCGCCCACAGCGCCGCCGCCTCTGCCTCCCAAGCCGCCGGGTGCGCCCCCACCGCCGCCTCCGGCGCCGGTCTGGTTCGACACCGTGTGCTCGGCGTCTTTGCCATTCAGGTTGCTGGACGCGCCGGGCTGCCCGCCGGCCGCGCCCAGGTCTGTACCGCCGCCGTCCCCGGCCGCCCCCCCGCAACCGCTATCGGCGCCGGCGCCGCTTCCGCAACCAAAGGGATTGATGCTGCCTCCCGCCCCACCGCCACCCCCGCCATACCGATAGTTGCCCGCGGTCCCATCCAACCCTGGCTGACCGCCGTTGCCACCGTCGCCTGGCAGCATGGGCACTGATACTCCTTGTTCGTTGTTCCAGGGAATATCGCCGCCACCGCCGCCGCCGCCGCCCGCGCCGCCTACGCCATCGCCGCCTCGCCCTCCTGCGGCCGACCCCCGGTTGTACGAGCTGCCGCCGCCGCCGCCGCCTCCGCCACCGGCCCCCCCTTGCAGCAGGTCGCGGTTGGTCAGCACCGCGCCGTCCGAGGCCAGCTCGACACCGTGCCCGCCCTGGCCGCCATTGCCCCCGTCGCCGCCGCTGCCGCTTACCTGGCCCCCGCCCCCGCCCCCGCCGCCGCCACCGCCGCCCGCGCCGCCGATCAGGCGTTCCGCGTTCTCGAACGGCGTGGTGTCCGTGATCACGACCGCGGTATGCCCCGCGCCGCCATCGCCGCCCCGCATGCCGGTCGCGCCGCCCAGGCCGGCCACCCCGCTATCACCGATGATGTCCGCCAGCGCCGAGACCGGCGCCAGCAACGCCACGCCGGCGATAAAACACGTTGCGCGGCGGCGTTTGAAAACGCTTGGTCCAGAGTTTCCGCGATCGGTGAATATGGAATTTTTTACTTTGGCGTGACCGGTTGCCTTTGAAACCGCATACACGCCGCTTTCCACAGAATCGCACCCTGAGCGCATTTGCCCCCCTTGCATAGATTGGCTGTTAAAACCACGTCGTCAACGCGCCATGCGAGTAGATTGGAAGCGGCGCAGCCAATTCCATTCCGTCGCAAACGACGCAGGACGTTCGCATTAGGGGTCAATGCTAGGAAACTCTTCCAGATAAATATTGAGCACAAATACTCGGATTTAGTCTGATTAATCAGAAATTCACATTTCCCGCACCGCGATTTTCTTGATTGACGCGAACCGAAATGAATATTCGGCAATAACGCGGGTCTCTTCCAATATGCCTATTAAGAGCCCGCGCGCGGACGGACCGGGACACCGCGGCAATCGGCGCTACAATCCGCGCCGGATTCCCGCCGCGCGCGCCTTGCGACGCCCGGCCCGCGCCCAAGCGCATGGCATTGCCCTCCCCAAGCCAGGCGAACCATGACGCATCCCCCCAACCCCATTGATCGTTTGTCCGGTCGCACCGGATGCTTTGTGCTGTTCTGGAAATCGAGGATTTCATGTCTCGGCAGTTGTTGGGCCTGGTGCTCGGGCCCCTTCTTGGCTTGTTCGTTGTCTGCATCGGCAACGCCTTCATCTCTTCCCTGACGACCTTGCAGTTGGACGCGGCCGGCGAGTCGGCCACCGTCATCGGCATCATTTCGTCGTCATACTTCATCGGTCTGACGCTGGGCGCGATCTTCAATGACCGCCTGATCCTGCGCATCGGCCATATCCGCGCCTACAGCAGCTTTGCCTCGCTCATCGCCGTGACGGTGCTGCTGCAGGGACTGATCTTCAACCGCGAAGCCTGGTTCGTGCTGCGTCTGATCAACGGCTGGGCGAGCGTGGGCGTCTTCCTGGTCGTGGAAAGCTGGCTGCTGCTGGCGGGCGACGCGAAGGTGCGCGGGCGGCTGCTGGCGCTGTACATGATCGCGCTGTATGGCTCGGGCATGTTGGGCCAGCTGGAATTGGGCGCCATCACCCAGTTGGGCCCCATGGCGCCGTTCATGGTGGCCGGCCTGCTGGCGTCGCTGTCCGTGATGCCCATGGTCATCATTCCGCGCGTCTCGCCGCTGGTGGAACGCGTCGAGCCGTTGCTGCCGCAGCACCTGGCCCGCATGACGCCCACGGGCGTGATGGGCTGCTTCGGGTCGGGCGTCGCGATTGCCGCCGTCTACACGCTGCTGCCGCTGTATCTGCAGCGTATTGGGCTGGACGTTGCCGAGGTCGGCAAGATGATGGGCGCCGTGATCCTGGGCGCCATGGTCCTGCAGTATCCGGTGGGGCGCTGGTCGGACCGGCGCGACCGCCAGGTGGTGCTGATCGCGTTGGCCGTGTTCTGCGCCGTTCTCAGCGTGCTGATCCTGTTGCTGCCGCCCGCCTCGCCGCTGCTGATGCCGCTGTTGTTCCTGCTGGGCGGTGGCGTCTTCGCCATTTATCCGGTGGCCGTCAGCCATGCGGCGGATCGCGCGCCCGCCGACGCGCTGGTGCGCATGATCCAGGGCTTGCTGCTCATCAATTCGCTGGGCTCGGCGCTCAGCCCGCTGGCCATCTCTCCCGTGATGACGAAGTTCGGCGAAGCGGGCCTGTTCTGGTGCTTTGCGCTGCTCAACCTTGGGCTGGTCACCTTTTTCGTCTGGCGCCGCAACGAGCGCCCGGCGCCGGCGCCGGTGGCGCCCTTTGCAGCGGCCGCGCAGATGTCGCCGGTGGGGGTGGAACTGCGCGTGACCGAAGACCTGTTCCAGGGCGCGCTGGACCACGAGATGACCGAGGACCTGACCCACGCGGTGCCCGGCGCCGAGGCGGCCGAGCCCGTGCTTTCCACGGTGCAGGAGGCCCCGCCGGCGGCCTGACCGGCGGCTGCATCAGCCGCGCTGGTTCAACGCGCGCGCGATGCGATTGCGCGCCACCGTCGTGCGTGGCACCTTGAACGGGAACCAGCTGCGCACGTCCTCTTCCAGCCCGATGCCGTGCATGAAGTTGTAGATGGCCTTCTTCAGGCCCTTGCCCAGCGCGTCGTGATCCACGCCCGTGGGGTCATGAAAGCCCACGTCGTTCTTGGCAAACGTGACCTCGGGCAAGGGTTTGAGCTTGATGCCGTATTCGTCCGGATTCTGGCCCACCGGCGAATGCACCGTACAGGCGAAGCGGTGAAAGAACCCGCTCTGGATGCAGTCGTTCTCGAATAGCTGGCGCACGTACTCCAGCGCATCGACAGTGTCCTGCACAGTCTGCGTCGGAAAACCGTACATCAGGTAGGCGTGCACCAGCACCCCGGCATCGCTGAACGCACGCGTCACGCGCGCCACCTGGTCGATCGACACGCCCTTTTTCATCAGGTTCAGCAGCCGGTCCGAGGCGACCTCAAGGCCGCCTGAAACCGCAATGCAGCCGCTGTCGGCCAGCAGTTCGCACAGTTCCGGGCTGAAGGTCTTTTCGAAGCGGATGTTGCCCCACCAGGAAATCCCGGTGTTGCGTTCGATCAGCTCGGCCGCCAAGGCTTTGAGCGCCTTGGGCGGCGCGGCTTCGTCGACGAAATGAAAACCCGTCTGCCCGGTCTCGGCCACGATGGTTTCGATGCGATCGGCCAGCACGGAGGCCGACGCGCCCTCATAGCGGCCGATATAGTCCAGCCCCACATCGCAGAAGCTGCACTTTTTCCAGTAGCAGCCGTGCGCGACGGTCAGCTTGTTCCAGCGGCCGTCGCTCCAGAGCCGGTGCATCGGGTTCAGCATGTCCAGCAGCGACAGATAGCGGTCCAGCGGCAGGCCGTCCCACGTGGGCGTGCCCACTTCGGCAAATGCGACGTCGGGCTCGACCAGGTTGATGTAGCGCACTGCGCCGCTGTCGGCATCGCGCACGAAGGTGCGCACCAGGCGCTGGCGCGACCGCTTGCCCTGCACGTGTTCCAGCAGCGCCAGCAGCGGACGCTCGCCGGCATCCAGCGTGACGAAATCGAAGTAATCGAACACGCGCGGGTCTTTCAGTTCGCGCAATTCGGTGTTGACGAAGCCCCCACCCAGCACGGTGACGATGCTGGGGTCCTGCGCCTTGATGGCCTGCGCGATGCGGAAGGCGGCGTACACCGCGCCCGGAAACGGCACCGACAACAGGACCATCGTCGGCGTATGGCGTGCCAGGGCGGCCTCGGTCAGTTCACGAAGCGTCTCGTCCACCAGGTTCAGCGGGGCATCCAGCGCCTCGGCCAGCGGGTCGAACGTGGGCTGGCTGCCCGCAAGCGATTCGGCATAGCGCACGAACTCGAAACGCGGATCGATCGCGTCGCGCAGCACGTCGGCCAGGTCATTCAGGTACAGCGTGGCCAGGTGCTTGGCCCGGTCCTGCAACCCCAGCGCGCCGAACGCCCAGCCCAGGGGATCGCCGCCGTCCTCGTCCATGTAGACGTCCAGCGTCGCAAACCGCGGCCCTTCGGGCAGGTAGTTGCGCCCCGCAATGCGATGCGCCAGCGTGGGGTCGCGGCCTTGCAGAAAGGCGATCACCGGGCCGATGGTGGCCAGATAACGCGACTGCATGGCGACGAATGCCTGAATGGGCTGCGTGTGCTTTTCAAGGGGCAGCGCGTCGATGCGGCTTGCCACGGCCCGCAGGCCGTCGGCGGAAAGCAGGCGCAGCACCAGGGCCAGCGCCAGATCTTCCTGGAACGCAGTGACGTCGCGCGACCGCAGGAAGCCGGTCAGGTAGGCGGTGGACGGATAGGGAGTGTTCAGCTGCGTCATCGGTGGAATCACCGACAGCACGCGCAATGGCAAGGTCGACATGAGGCACGGCAGGGCTGCCGTCAGAAAGCGGGGATCGGATGCAATTATAGGCAGCCCGCCTTCGCGCCCTATAAGACGCCGTCCAGCCAGTCGAGCACGCGGCGGTTCAAGAGCGACCGGTTCGCCGATTCGCAATGATCGCCGGCGCCCTCCTGCGCCGTGAAGCGCAGCAGGGTCTTGGGGCAGCGCAACTGATCGAAGAACTGCTGGGTGCCGGCAGCAAGCGGGTCGTTTTCGGCCAGTGTTACAAGGGTGGGACACGTGATGCCCTGGATACGGCCGTCCAGGGTGAATAGCTCCACCGCGCGCAGGTAGTCGCGCAGATTGTCCACGCCGTGCACCCAGAAGCCGCGCTGCACCACCTTCCATGTGAGCGCCGGACTGGACAAGACGAACTTCCAAAGGCGGTCCATCACGGGCCCTTCCAGTTCCCCCATGTTCGCCGCGCTTTCCGGGCTGGCGCCGAGCTTGACCGCCAGCGGCCGGAACAGGCCCGCGACGCTCCATTGCCCGGGGTCCGCAATGCAGGCCGCAAGCCGCGGTTCGCCCGACGCCGCGCGTGGCGCCAGATGCCCGCCCAGGCTCCAGCCGCTCAGGGCAATTCGGCTTGCGTCGACGATGGGCAGCGCAACGGCGCAGTCGACCACCGCACTCACTACCGTCTCCCAATCGGGACGCATGGGCACGCCCTGTTCGTAAAGCATGCCGCCCTGCCCGGGGCCGTCGAACACCAGCGCGTGGTAGCCCCGGCGCGCGGCGGCCACGGCGCTCGCGAAGTACATGTCGGTCACCGTGGCGTCATAACCGTTGGTGAAGATGACGAGCGGCCTGATGTCGGCCTCCTGACCCGCAGCCGGCACCAGATAGGCAGGCATGTACGCGCCGTCCAGCGCAATGCGCATCGGCCTGACCGGTTGCGCGGACAGCGCCAGTCCCCGGTCGAACGCCGCCATCTGCTTGCGAAAGGCCGCAAGCAGCCGCGCGTCCGTGGGCGCGCCGTACAAGGGCCGGTAAGCCGTCGAATAGAAGGCGCTGGCGCGCAGATGCAGTTCACGCGCGCTGGCAAGCAGGTTACGGCGTTCAGCGTCTTGCGCCTCGGCGGCCAGACGGTCGCCCGCCGCCATCCAGGCCTCGAAGAACGCAGTGTCGTCGCCGCTACCCACCGCGCGGCCCACCGCCAGGATTTCTCCCAGATCCGCCCCGCCGTAGGACATGTAAGCGACCGGCCGCGTGCCGAAATCGTCATGCAGTTCGTTCTGGAAAGCCAGGCCCATGGGTTTCTCCTGAGTCAGGACGGCAACGCCGCCGCAATCACAATCTACAAACCGGCGGACTATCGTTCAATACGGCAGGCCGGCCGGCTGGCACATTGCGCGGGTCCTCCATTATGGCAACCGAAGGAGTCATCCATGCCCATCAATGCGACCCCCACGCCCGGCGCCAAGCTGCTGTCCCCGCACGATCACACGCTCATCATGATCGACTTCCAGTCGCAGATGGCGTTTGCCACCCATTCGATCGATGCCGTCACGCTGCGCAGCAACGCCGCGCTGGTGGCCCAAGCCGCCGCCGGCTTTGGCGTGTCCACCATCCTGACGACCGTTGCCGAGAAGCGCTTTTCCGGCCCAATGTTCGAGGAAGTCACCGTCCCGTTCCCCGGCCGGCCGCTGATGGACCGCACCTCCATGAACACCTGGGAAGACGCCGCCGTCATCAAGCAGGTTAACGAAATCGGCAAGAAGCGCATTGTGCTAGCGGGCCTGTGGACCAGCGTGTGCATCGTCGGCCCGGCCCTGTCCGCGCTGGACCAGGGCTTCGAGGTCTATGTCATCGCCGACGCCTGCGGCGACGTGTCCGCCGAAGCCCACAACCGCGCCATTGAGCGTATCGTTCAGGCAGGCGGCCAACCCATCACGGCATTGCAATACCTGCTGGAGATGCAGCGCGACTGGGCGCGCATCGATACCTACGACATGACGACCGGCATCGCCAGCAAGTTCGGTGGCGCCTACGGCCTGGGCATCCTCTACGCCAAGTCCATGTTCAACGCGCACGAAGGCTGACAGGAGCATACCCATGAAGGTCTACCTTGTGTCGTTGGGACTCGGCCTGCTGGTCGGTATCATCTATGCCCTGTTCAATGTGCGCTCGCCCGCACCACCCGTGATCGCCCTGGTGGGCTTGCTCGGCATCCTGGCGGGAGAACAGATTCCTCCGCTGCTCAAGCGCCTGCTGGCGGACGAGCCCGCCCGCACGTCCTTCATCCATGAACAGGTAAAACCGCACATGTTCGGCGAACTGCCTAGCTGCCCCAAGGCATCCGCCGACACCGCCCAACAACCCGCCGACGCATGTGGAGACAAGCGCAATGGCTGACACCCTGGACCCCGCGCCCCAAGGCGCCCCCGACCTCATCCTGCATCAGGGCCGGTTCACCACCCTGGACCCCGCCAATCCCATCGCCGACGCGGTCGCCATCAAGGACGGCCGGTTCACGCGCGTGGGCGCCGCTGGCGACATTCTGCCGCTGGCCGGCCCGGCCACCCGCATCATCGCGCTGGGCGGACGCGGCGTGCTGCCCGGACTGATCGACAACCACCTGCACATCATCCGCGGCGGCCTGAACTACAACATGGAACTGCGCTGGGACGGCGTGACCAGCCTGGCCGACGCCATGGCCATGCTGCGCCGCCAGGTGGCCATCACGCCCGCGCCGCAGTGGGTGCGCGTGGTCGGCGGCTTCACCGAACACCAGTTCGCGGAAAAGCGCCTGCCCACCATCGAAGAACTGAACGCCGTGGCGCCCGATACGCCCGTGTTCGTCCTGCACTTGTATGACCGCGCCCTGCTCAACGCCGCCGCCCTGCGCGCGGTCGGCTACGACAAGAACACCCCGGCGCCCCCCGGCGGCGAGATCGTGCGTGACTCGGCCGGCAACCCGACCGGGCTGCTGCTTGCCAAACCCAACGCGTCGATCCTGTACGCCACGCTGGCCAAGGGTCCCAAGCTGCCCTTCGAATACCAGCTCAATTCCACGCGCCACTTCATGCGCGACCTGAACCGCCTGGGCGTCACCGGCGCCATCGATGCGGGCGGTGGTAACCAGAACTACCCCGAGGACTATCAGGTCATCCAGCAACTGGCCGACGCCGGCCAACTGACGATCCGTCTGGCCTACAACCTGTTCACGCAGAAGCCCAAGCAGGAAAAGGAAGACTTCCTGAACTGGACGGCCACTTCGCAGTACAAGCAAGGCACCGATTATTTCCGCCACAACGGCGCGGGCGAAATGCTGGTCTTTTCCGCCGCCGACTTCGAAGACTTCCGCCAACCGCGTCCCGAAATGGGCCCCGAGATGGAAGGCGAACTCGAGGAAGTGGTGCGCATCCTGGCGCAGAACCGCTGGCCCTGGCGCATGCACGCCACCTACGACGAGACCATCTCGCGCTCGCTGGATGTGTTCGAACGCGTGAACAAGGACGTGCCGCTGGCGGGGCTGAACTGGTTCTTCGACCACGCCGAGACGATCTCCGAACGCTCCATCGACCGCATCGCGGCACTGGGCGGCGGCGTGGCCGTGCAGCATCGCATGGCTTACCAGGGCGAATACTTCGTCGAACGCTACGGCCCGGGCGCCGCCGAAGCGACGCCCCCCGTCAAGCGCATGCTCGAAAAAGGCGTCAACGTGTCGGCCGGCACCGATGCCACCCGCGTGGCGTCCTACAACCCGTGGGTATCGCTGTCGTGGCTCATCACCGGCAAGACGGTGGGCGGCCTGCGCCTGACGCCGCAACGCAACTGCCTGGACCGCGATGCTGCCCTGCGCATGTGGACCGAGAACGTCACCTGGTTTTCCAACGAGCAAGGCAAAAAGGGCCGCATCGCCGTCGGCCAACTGGCCGATCTGGTTGTGCCGGATCGCGACTTCTTCTCTTGCCCCGAGTCCGATATTGCGGACACCAGCAGCCTGCTCACGGTCGTGGGCGGCAAAGTGGTCTGGGGCGCGGGTGAATTCGCGGCGCACGACGAGGCGGCGCCGCCGCGCGCCATGCCCGACTGGTCGCCCACACGCCTGTTCGGCGGCTACGGCGCCTGGGGCGACAGCGAAGGCAAGCCGCTGCAGGCCACCCTGCGGGAAGCCGCGGCCGCCTGCGCCTGCGCCAACGACTGCAATGTCCACGGCCACCAGCACGCTGGCGCCTGGGCCAGCAAACTGCCCGTCTCCGACCTGAAAGGGTTCTGGGGCGCCCTGGGCTGCGCCTGCTGGGCGGTCTAGAGGCGCATCACGCGGCCGAGGCATTCCCCCCTCGGCCGCGAGTGTTACGCCTGAACCGTCATTTGGCGGTGATTCCCCCTTCGCGGATGACCTTCGCCCATTGCTCGATTTCGGCGTTCAGGCGCGCCTTGGAAGCATCCACATCCAGCGGGTCCGCGTAAACACCTTGCTGCAGCATCTGGGCCTTGGCGTCGTCCTTTGCCAGCGCGGTGGTCAGCGCCTTGTTGATCTTGGCCACGATGGGCGCCGGCGTGCCGGCAGGCGCCATCACCCCGAAGAGCGAACTGACGTTAAAGCCGCTGAAGCCTTGCTCTTCGGCCGTGGGAATGTCCGGCAACATCGAGATGCGCTGCGGCGTAAGCACCGCCAAGGGACGCAGCTGGCCCGACTTGATGAAGGAGATCGCGGCGGGCACCGTCTCGGTCATCGTCTCGACCTGCCCACCGACCAGATCGGTCATGGCCGGCCCGCTGCCGCGATAGGCCACATGCACAATGTTGACGCCCGCGATCTGCTTGAACAGCTCCATGGCCATGCGCTGCGGCGCGCCGGCGCCCGAAGAGGCAAAGTTGAGCTTGCCCGGATTGGCCTTGGCGTAGGTCACCAGTTCGGCCAGCGACTTGATGGGCAGCTTGGGATTGACCACGGCCACCAGCGGCACGAAGCCGACCACCCCCGCGGGCACCAAATCCTTGCGCAGGTCGTACGCAATGCTGTCTTTCTCCAGGGTCGCCATGACCGAGTGCGAGGTCAAGGCGCCCATCAGGAGCGTATAGCCGTCGGGCTGCGCGCGCGCTACCTCGGCGGCGCCGATGTTGCCGCCTGCCCCGCCCCGGTTCTCGATGACGACCTGGCCGCCGATCTCTTCGCTCAGGCGCTGGCCCACGATGCGCCCGATCACGTCGGTCGCGCCGCCCGGCGGGTAAGGGATGATCAGACGGATGGGTTTGCTGGGGTAGCTGTCGGCGGCCTGCGCGCAAGCCTGACCGGGCAAGGCGAACGCGGCAACCGCGATAAAGCCGGCCGCGACGATATGGACGCGCTTGCGCGCGGCGTGCTTACAGATCATGGTTGTCTCCCGATGCGCTCTTCTGGCTTGAAAGCTTTAAGCGCATGTTCGCAAACTACCGGCTGCGAAAAGGGAAAAATAATTATGGTCTGACTAAAAAATCCTTGCGGGTATTAGGGCTTCTGGATGAGCGACCGGCGGTCAATGCGCCGACGCATCCAGAAACCGATGCACAATCCGCACCGCGGCGGCGCCCTCTGCGATGCTTGCCAAGACGTGTTTCACCGACCCCGCGCGCGCCGCGCCCACCGCAAATACGCCCGGCTGCGAACTTTCGTAATCGCGCGCCCGCATCGACCCCGCTGCGGCCAGGCCCGTATGGATATAGCCCTGGTCGTCCGTATCGAGCCACCCATCCAGCCACGCGGTATTCGCTTGAGCGCTCGTCCCTGCGCCATCGCCAGCCCGCGTTCCCGTCGCCACGATCAGGCTGCGCGCCTCGATCATCCGGCCGTCGTCCAGCCACACGCGGTAGGGATAACTCCCTCCGTCAAAGCGGCTGACGGTGCGTAGCGGCAGCAGGTGCGCGCCAAAGCGCCTGCTCTGATCCTCGGCGCGGCGCAGCAGCGGGCCGTCGCACAATCCCGTGATCGTGCCGGGAAAGCCGTTCAGTAGGTCCAGCCCGGGCGCGTCGCCGCAGGACAGCGAGCCGCCCACCAACAGGGTCTGCAAGCCCTCGGACGCGGCGTAGGCCGCTGCGGCCAGGCCTGCGGGGCCGCCTCCGATCACCGCCAGATCCATCACGGGGTCTTCCTGCCCTGCCCGCGCTGTCGAGCGCAGAATCGCGCCGCCATAGGGCCGCTGGCGCAGGTAGCCGATGCGGCGCAGCACGAATGCGCGCAGGATGATTTCCGCCATCGGCCTGTCGTCCAATATCAGCGACTCGAGCGCCGGGCGGCTCAGGCGCAGCAGCCGGCTTGGGGTGCTGGCGCGCACGGTGACCGCGTTCGGCCTGTCCGTGAAGAGGTCCAGGCTCCCCGTGAACTCGCCGTCACGATGCACAAGCAGACTGCGCAGGATGCCGCCCGTTTGCGCTTCCAGCACCTCGATGTACCCGTGCAGCAGGATGTAGAAGGCGGCTTCGCGGTCGCCGCTGTTGAGCAGCACGTGGCCTGGATCGGCTAAAACCTCGTCGCCATACGCCGCGGCGCGCTCGATCATGCCCCTGGGCAGCATGGGAAAGGCCTGTGCATGCAAGGCGGCCAGATCGGCGGGCGGCGTGGCCGGTGCGCCGGCGGCAAGTCGACTCATGGGGACGCTATCGGATCATCCGGGAGAATGGGCGGGATATTGCGATGACGTTACCGCCGGGCAGCGCCCGCGTCTTGCGCACTTGCGTCCTGATTTGTATGAAAGCGCCATGCGCGTTGCATGGCCTGTCGCGCGCCGGCTAAAGGGTCAACGGCCGTGTTCCCTGCGCCAGGCGCCGGGCGCCACGCCCACCACGCTGGTGAACACGCGGGTCATGTGCGCCTGGTCGGCAAAGCCGCACAAAAGCGCGATGTCGGTGATCGACCGGCCCGGTGTGCGCAGCAACGCCTGCGCTTTTTGCACCCGCTGTTCCAGGAGCCACCGATGCGGCGTGGTGCCAACCGTTTGCCGGAACGCCTTGATGAAATAGCTGCGTGACAGATTGCAGGCCTCTGCGATATCCGCAATCGACGCGTCTTCCCGCAGCGACGCCAGCAGCATGTCCTTGGCGCGCGCCTCCAGTTTGCGCGACAGCACGCGGGCGCCGCCCGACGCTGCCCATCCGCTGGTGGCCCCGGCCCCGTATTGCGCCAGCAGGTGCGTGCCAAGGGCCAGGTTCAGATGCTCCACGAACAGGCTGCTGGTCTGCGCGGGATTTGCCACGACGCTCGCCAGCACCTGCGAAAGATGGCCCAGCACCGGATCCGGCTGCCCGGCGCGCGGCGTCAGGCTGCTGACGCGCGTCCCGCCCTTCTCGTCGTTGATCCGCTCGATGAAGGCGCGAGACAGCTCGACCAGCAGGAAGTCGAAACCGCCCAGCATGTCGGCGCGGTAATCGTCGGTGAAGTCGCGAATGTAGATCGAACCCGCATCGAAATCATGCGTGGACGCGTGGTGACCGTGCAGGATGCGACGGCGATGACCGCCCTGCAGCGCCACGCCCACGAGAAAGCCGCGATCGGACGCGGGCGTCTGCACGCTGCCGAAGTAATCGTTGTGGGTGCGCTTGCGATAGAGCGTCAGCCCGCCGCCATGGAATTCCTGGTCCAACGCCAATTGGCTGGCCGAGCAACCCAGCGTGTCGGTGGGCCGCGCCGGTTGCGAGCCGGAAATCAGGGGTTGGGTGGCGGGCATCGGATATGTCCAGATCAGGGCGAACGCGCTAACGGGCTCGAAGATAGCAGGCGATGCTGCTTCGCAACAAGCAACATTTGGCAAGCATCCCCGGCCCGCCCGGGCCCGTCAGCGGGCGACGACGCTGTCCACAAACGCCGCCAGGTCCCGATTAAACCTGTCCGCTTCCTCCATGAACGGCGCGTGCCCCGATGCCGCGTATACCGTGCTCTTGACGCGCGGGTTCAGTTGCCGCGCCCGCTCGATCGACGGATGAGGCTGGACCAAGGCGTCGTTTGCTCCGTAGATCAGCAGCAGAGGCTTGCGCGCCGAGCCAAGGCCGCGCGCCGCCGCGACCGTCATGCCTTGCACGGCGGCCTGCATGTCAAAGGACGCCATGGCGGCATTGGCCAGCAGCCGTTGGAATGTGACGGCGTCGGGCGGCTGCGCAAAGCACAGACCGATGAATTCGCGCTCCGCGTCCAAGTGGGTTTTCAGGTCGGGGGACACCATGTCTCGATACAGCGCGGGATGCTGCACGATCTGCTTCGGATCCAGCTCGATCACACCCCCCACATAGACGGCGCCCGCGATTCCCGCATCGCCGTACGCGGCGAGGTAGTTGGTCGTCACGGCAGCGCCAAGCGACCATCCGACGACCACGGGGTCCGCGGCCCCGGTCGCCTTCATCACCGCGGCCAGATCGTCGGCCCAGCGCCGGCCGTCTGTATACGCCGCCGCGTCCGCCGGCTCGCCCGATAAACCATGGCCGCGCAGGTCATAGGTGATCAGCCGATATCGTTGCAGCGCAGGGCTGGCAAGCTGGGCCTCCCAGTTGAGGTGGCTGCCCAGCAACCCGTGCACGAAGATGACGGGCGGGCCATCGGCATTGCCGGCCTCCTGGACGGCGAGCAATACGCCATCGGGCGCCTTGACGGTGTATTGCAGGGGCTGCGCGTGCGCGGCCGCCGAGGCCACGATGACCAAAACCGCCGCCGCCACCCGGCGGAAAAAAGTTCTGCGTTGCATGCTGATGCATCCGAAAGATTGAAGGACGGCCAGTCTCAACCCTCACACCCATGTCAAGGTCAAGTCCCCATCTGCTAATCTTTCCCGCATGAAAACGCCCGCGCCTTCCCCCCCCATGTCGATCGGCGAGCTTGCCCGCAGAACGGGCGCAAGCCTGCGTTCGCTGCGCCACTACGACGACCAGGGTCTGCTTGTCTCGGCCCGGGCCGACAATGGATACCGTACTTTTCCCGCAGCCGCCGTCACGCAAGTCAGGCAAATCCAGCGCCTCATCGCTGCCGGCTTCTCGTTGGCGGAAATCCGCGGGTTTCCCGATTGCATGCGGCTGATCGAAGGCGCTGCGGCATGCCCGGAGACGTCCGAGGTGCAGCGCCGGCGGCTGGCATCCGTCGAACGCCAGATCGCCGACCTGGAGCGCCGCCGCGCCCGGCTGCGCCAGATGCTGGAAGATTCCGCCCCCCCTTGCCCGCAATGAAACGCGGATAAGTCCCCAAGCTGTAGCGCACGCTTTCCTACCGGGATTCCATGGCTACCGAAACGCCCCGCCGCCCCGTCCAGAATGCGCCGCGCTGGTTGCGCTGGCTGCCCGGCCTGGCGTTGTTGCAGTCCTATCAGGCGGCGTGGCTGCCCAAGGACATTGCCGCCGGCCTCGTCCTGACGACCATGCTGGTGCCGGTGGGCATCGCCTACGCCGAAGCCTCGGGCGTGCCCGGCGTCTACGGCCTGTACGCCACCATCATCCCGCTCCTGGCGTATGCGTTGTTCGGTCCAAGCCGGATCCTGGTGCTGGGACCGGATTCCGCGTTGGCGGCGCCCATCCTGGCTGTCGTGCTCAGCGTCTCCAACGGCGACCCCATGCGCGCCATCGCCGCGGCAAGCATGATGGCCGTTGTCTCGGGGCTGTTCTGCATCGTGATGGGCTTGATGCGCCTGGGGTTCATCACCGAGCTGTTGTCCAAACCCATCCGCTACGGCTACATGAACGGCATCGCGCTGACCGTGCTGGTCAGCCAGTTGCCCAAGCTGTTCGACATCTCCATCGATGACGCCGGCCCGCTGCGCGAGATGCAACAGTTGGCGCTGGCCGTGGCCGATGGCCAGGCCCATTGGCCAAGCTTGGCAGTCGGCGCCGCAAGCCTGGCCGTGATTCTCTTGCTCAAGCGCTTCGATCGCGTGCCGGGCATCCTGATTGCCGTGATCCTTGCCACGCTGGCGGTCAAGCTTTTCGGACTGGACGCCCAGGGCGTCAAGGTGCTGGGCGAGATTCCGCAAGGATTGCCAAGCTTTGCGTGGCCGTGGCTCAGCAACGCCGACCTCGTCAAGATCGTGCTGGGCGGCTGCGCGGTGGCGCTGATTGCCTTTGCCGACACCAGCGTGCTGTCGCGCACCTACGCGGCGCGCACGAACACGCGTGTGGATCCGAATCAGGAGATGGTGGGACTGGGGGTGGCGAACCTGGCAGCCGGTTTCTTCCAGGGCTTTCCGATCAGCAGCAGCGCATCGCGCACCCCGGTGGCCGAGGCGGCGGGGTCGCGCACGCAACTGACCGGCGTGGTCGGCGCGGTGGCCGTCGCCGCGCTGCTGATCGCCGCGCCGAATCTGCTGCGCCACCTGCCCAACAGCGCGCTGGCCGCGGTTGTGATCGCCGCCGCCATCGGTCTCTTCGAATTCAGGGATCTGCGGCGCATCTACCGCATTCAGCAATGGGAGTTCTGGCTGTCCATGCTGTGTTTTGCGGGTGTCGCCGTCTTCGGCGCGATCCCCGGCATTTGCCTGGCGGTCGTCATCGCCATCATTGAATTCCTGTGGGATGGGTGGCGCCCGCACTTCGCGGTGCTGGGCCGCGTGCCGAACTTGCGCGGCTATCACGACCTGAAGCGTTATCCGCATGCCACGCTGATCGACGGACTGGTCCTGTTCCGCTGGGACGCCCCGCTCTTTTTCGCCAACGCCGAACTCTTCCAGCAGCGCCTGCTTGAAGCCGTGGAGGCCTCGCCCACGCCCGTACGGCGCGTGGTGGTGGCTGCCGAACCCGTCACCAGCGTGGACGTCACCTCAGCCGACATGCTGCGCGAACTGTGCGAAACCCTGTCGCGCGAAGGGGTCGCGCTGCACTTCGCGGAAATGAAGGATCCCGTGCGCGACAAGCTCAAGCGTTTCGAGCTGTCGCGGCTATTCAGCGACGACCGCTTTCATCCGACCGTCGGCAGCGCGGTGGACGATTACCTGCAAGGCGAACGCGCATCCTAGACCCGCCTTCCTTTTGCCGCGCTGGACCGCGACGCACGCTTGCCGCTCAAGGCGTCACCTGATACCCCCGCTGCTGCATGCAGGCGGCGTACGCAGAAGACGCTGCCGCAGCCTGCTGGTTCTGGCTGGCGCGGTCCTGACGCCGATCCTGCCGCTGGCGCGACCCGCCCACCACCATTCCCGCCGCCGCTGCGTCCTTTGCCTGGTTTTGCCGGTACGCCTGCTTGGTGTCGTCGTCCATGCGGTCGTAGACCTCCTCGTGCTGTTGTCCGCGCGCACCGGCCACCGCGGCGCCCGCGGCCGCGCCAGCCGCCGCGCCACGCGCACGGCCACCAGCCTCGCGCGAATCCGGGCTGGTGCTGGCCGCGCTGCCTGTCTGCGACTGGCATGCCGCGATGTCTTGCTGGGTAAGTTCGGGGGATTGGCCTTTGAGCGGCGTGACGGTCTGCGCGGACGCAGTCAGGCAGACGCCAGCAGCCAGCATGGCCACGCAGGGAAAGATGATCGTATTCATGACAACCTCCATGGAAGTCAGAGCCCTGATTCACCAGCGTAGCGCTGCGTTCTGCGACGGTGCAACATGGGTTACGAGGCTTGCATGCGCGCCTTGGCGCAGCTTGCTTCGTGCTTGCCCGACCAAATATCCAAAACTCTTATATCTGAAATGCCCACAAACCTATAGTTCTTTAGAACCCGTTGACATAAAGAGGGGCATTGCCGATGATGCGGAAGGCCGCAAGCGCTGGGCCGCCCATAAGCACAACACCGCGCCTGTTCCGCGGGACGCGGCAACCAGAGAGGCAAGCCATGGAGACAACCCCACGCAACCCCGCACGGCGCCGCATGCTGGCCGGCAGCGCCAGTGCCCTGGCCGCGGCCGGGCTGGGCGCCGCCGGCATCGCGCGCGCCAGCGATGCGCCCGCCAAGCCCGCCGCTGCGCCCGCCGCTACCCCCGTCGCGCCCGCCGCCAAGCCGCTGCCGCCTTACGCAGCGTGGAAAGACGCCGACAGCGTCATCGTGCACAGCGCCAACACCATCGAGACCCGCCGCAGCGCGTTCGGCGATGGCGTCATCACGCCGTCGCGCCAGCTATACGTGCGCAATAACCTGCCGCCGCCCGACGCCGCGATCCTGAACGACCGCGATGCCTGGAAGGTCGAGATCGAAGGCGTCAAGCAGCCCCGCACGTTTACCGTGGGCGAGCTGAAGACGCTGGGCATGGAAACGCTGGCGACCGTGTTGCAGTGCTCGGGCAATGGCCGCGGGTTCTTTCCGCACAAGCCCAGCGGCACGCCGTGGGAAGTGGGCGCGGCCGGCTGTGTGATGTGGACGGGCGTACCGGTGCGCACCCTTGTCGAACGCCTGGGCGGCCTGGAAGGCACGCCTGCCTTCATGACCGGTACCGGCGGCGAAGTGCTCCCCGAAGGTCTGGATCCCAAATCGCTGCTGGTGGAACGCTCGGTGCCGCGCGAGGCGATGCAGGATGCCCTCTTGGCCTGGGAGATGAACGGCGAGCCGCTGTCGCTGGCGCACGGCGGCCCGTTGCGCCTGATCGTGCCGGGCTACACCGGCGTGAACAACGTCAAGTACATCAAGCGGCTGGCGTTCACCGCCGAACAGAGCCCCGCGAAGATCCAGCAGACCGGCTATCGCCTGACGCCCATGGACGCCAAGCCCAGCCCCGACCAACCGTCGGTCTGGGCCATGGAACCCAAATCCTGGATCAACGCGCCGGGGGCAAACGGCCAGCCGGTGAAGGCCGGGCGGGTCGTGGTGCGCGGCGTGGCCTTCGGCGGCATGCATGCGGTCAAGCGCGTGGACGTGTCGATCGACGGCGGCAAGACCTGGAAACAGGCCGCATTGATCGGACCGGATCTTGGCAAGTACGCCTGGCGGCAGTTCGCGCTACCGGTGGAACTGTCCGCCGGCCAGCACATGCTGGTCAGCCGCGTCGAGGACACGGAAGGCAATGTGCAGGTGGAAAACCGGTTCGAGAACGCGCCGGGTTATATCAACAGCAGTTGGCGCGACCACGGTCTGGCCATCAACGTGTCCTGATCGAGGCAGCATCGATGCACAACAGTCAAGTCAAGCAGCATGCAGCAACCCGCCGCCCGATCGGGTGGCGGGCTTCCTTTGCGCTCGCGGCAGGTGTCTGGTTGCTGACGGGCGCGAAGGCGTGGGCGGCCGAACCGCCCAATGCCGAAGCGGGCCGGGCCTTGTTCCTGAAAGCGACCACCCCGGCCTGTGCCGTCTGTCACACGCTGGCCGACGCCGGCGCGGCAGGCACCATTGGTCCCAACCTGGACGAGCTCAAGCCCGATGCCAACCGCGTCACGCAGGCCGTGCGTAACGGCATCGGCGTGATGCCGGCCTTTGATGCCTTGAGCGATGAGCAGGTGCAGGCGTTGGCGAAGTACGTGTCGGGCGTGACCGGGGCGCAGTAGCCGGCCCGTGCATCGCGGACAGCGTCATCATGGTAGGCTTTCCGCCAGCCGGATTGCCTACCCATCCTCACGTTCACGACGACATCGTCCGAAACCACCTGCGACATGCGCTCGGTCGACCGGTAATCCGCGCTACCGGCGCTCAAGCGGCCAGACTTCCACCACGCCGTGCGCCACGGCGCAGGGCGTGCGGGACACCTTTTCGATGGCCTCGGCCATATCGGCCGCTTCGATGACGGCAAAGCCGGCAATGGGCAGCGGCGCATTCATGAACGGCCCCTTCGCCGTCACCACACCGGACGCTTCCGGATTGCGCACCTGAACCGGCGTGCCCGCGATCCCCATCAGCACGCCCGCGTGCTGCAATGCCGCGTCGTGCGCATGCGCTGCCTCTCGCACGGACACCGGGGTACTATCGTAGCCCGCCTGATCGCCGTAGCCGATCGTGATGAACATGGGCATGGTCTTCTCCTTGAGGTTGGCGCCGCGCCTTGTGGCGAGACGCGTGGCGTGCTCATGCGCTAGCCCCGCACCCGCGCCGGATTGCCGACGACCTTGGCGCCCGCGGGCACGTCCCGCGTCACCACGCTGCCCGCGCCGATGATCGCGTCGTCCCCCACCGTCACACCGGGCAGGATGATCGCCCCGCCGCCGATCCACACCTGCCTGCCGATGTGCACGGGCCGCCCGAACTCCAGCATCGCGCGCCGCTGCTCGGGGTCGTGCGGGTGGTCTGCGGTATAGATCTGCACGGCCGGGCCGATCTGCGTGCCTTCGCCGATGGTGACCTGCACGACGTCCAGGATCACGCAATTGAAGTTCATGAAGACGTTCGCGCCCAGCGAAATGTTGTAGCCGTAGTCGCAATGAAACGGCGGCCGGATCAGCGCGCCCTCGCCAACACTGGCCAGGCGCTCGCGGAGCAGCGCATGCCATTGTTCGGGCGGCTCGCCCAGCAGCGCGTTGTACCGCTGCATCCAGGCGCTGGCGGCAAGCTGGTCCGCCTGGATCTCGGCGTCGGCGGCCGTGTACAGCTCTCCGGCCAACATCCTCTCTTTCTGCGTGCGTGTCATGGCAGTCTCCTGTCCGGTACGTTGCAGCATACCGAACATTGCCGTGCCGCTACGCCGCTTGCGGCAAGACCCCGACGTAACGGCCGCGCGGCCGGATGACCTGCGCAACGCTGAGTTGCTCCAGGCCGTGCGCCAGAAGGCCAATGCTGCGCGCCGTGGCGAACAGCCCGAATGCCGCATCGTCCGGCAGGCCGCAATGCGCCGCCAGCGCGGCCAGGGCGACGTCGATGTTGGGATGCAGACCCGTCAGTTGCGTGGCCTTGCCAATGAAGCGCGTGATGACCTCGGCCGGTTCGAAGCGCGCCAGCAATGCGGCTGCGCGCGGATCTCCGTCGGGATACAGGTGATGGCCAAAGCCCGCCAGCGGCAGGCCCGTGGACAGGTAATGCGCGATCACGTGGTCCTCGCCCTGGCGCGCCACGTCGTCGAACAGCGCCTTGACGCGGCCGGACGCGTCGCCGTGAAGCGGTCCGGACAAGGTGGTGAGGCCGGACAGCAGGCACGCCGGCAGCGATGCGCCCGTGGACGCCGCGATGCGCGTGGCGAATGCCGAGCTGGTCAGTTCGTGGTCCACCAGCAGGACCATGGCGGTGCGCAAAAGCTCAGCGGATTGCGGCGATAGCTTCCACGCCTGCGCAAAACGCAGGTGCAGCGGGCGCTTGCCATGCTGCGCGCCAAATGCATTGGCCAGTTGGCCGACAAGGCTCTGGCACTCGGTGTGCAGCACGCGCGTCATACGGCCGCGGGTGGAATGCCCGGTGGCGGCCAGCGCGGCCAGCGACGTGAAGGCCGCCACCCGGCCGGGCGTAGACACGCGCGCCGCGCACGAAAAGTCTGCCAGCTGATCGGAATTCCACAGCAATTGGGCCACCTCCTCCAGGCTGGCCGACGCGGCCAGCGCGACGGCATCCTGCCCGCGGTAGTACAGGCGTTGCCGGTGAAAGGTGGAAATGGCCGTGGGAATGCTGGGCTCGGCGCCGAAAAGCGTGTTGGTCGCCAGGGTTTCGTGCTTGCGGCCCGCCTGCTTGCGCTTGGCCAGCCCAGCAACGTCTTCGGCGCGATACAGGCTGCGGCGCGTATCGGCCGGATCGGGCATCACTTCCAGCTTGCCGCGGCTGACGTAGGCGTAGATGGTTTGCGGCCGCACGCCAAGCTGGCTGCACGCTTCGGCCATTGATATCCAGGTGCCCATGATCTTCTGTAGCAAAGTTTATATGTTGATTTTATAGATCAATATTGCTTTACAAATCAATCATTAAATACCATGGAATCCATGTTCAACGCGGACCCGCAGCCGGTCCCCCAACAGAGCCGAACCGACATGAAGCCCCAGGTCCTGCAACTCAACCCCATCCTGATCCCGGCGGTCAACGACGAGCTGGCCTCGCTGTATCAGGTGCACAAGTTCTTCGAGATTCCGGATCAGGCTGCCTGGCTGCGCGAGCACGGCGCCGGCATCGAGGCCGTCATCACCGGCGGCCACACCGGCATCTCGCGCGCCATGCTGGAACAGCTGCCGGGCGTGAAGGTGGTGGCGGTCAATGGCGTGGGCACCGACGCGGTCGACCTGGCTTATTGCCGCGGCCGCGGCCTGCCGGTCACCGCCACCCTGGGCGCGCTGACCGAGGACGTGGCCGACCTGGCGATCGGCCTCTTGATCGCCGCCTGCCGCCACCTGTGCGCGGGTGACCGTTTTGTGCGGGAAGGCCTGTGGGAACAATTCCCCTCGCCCAGCGCCATCCCGCTCGCGCGCCGCTTCAGCGGCATGCGCGTCGGCATTGTCGGCATGGGCCGTGTGGGCCGCGCGGTCGCCACGCGCGCCGCGGCCTTCGGATGCCAGATCCTCTACACCGACTTGCGCGCCATGGACGACCTGCCGCATGAATTCGTGCCCGACCTGATCGAACTGGCGCGCAGCTCGGATGCGCTGGTGCTGAGCGCCGCGGCCGACAAGGCCGAGGGCATCGTCAACGCCAAGGTGCTGGATGCGCTTGGCCCGCGCGGCTTCCTGGTGAACGTGGCGCGCGGGCGTCTGGTCAACGAGGCCGACCTGACCGAGGCGCTGGTGGCCGGGCGCATCGCGGGTGCGGGGCTGGACGTCTTTGTCGATGAGCCCCGCGTGCCGGCGGCCCTGCGCCAGTCGGATCGCACCACGCTGCAGGCGCATCGCGCCAGCGCCACCTGGGAGACGCGCGCCGCGATGGGCCAGATGGTTCTGGACAGCATCGCGCAGGCCTTGGCCGGCGAACGTCCGTCGATGAGCCTGACGACCTGAGCCGCAAGGCACGCATTGAGAACTGTCATGACGGACCTGGTCTTTCCCGCGCTTGCACCCATCCTGCTTCCAACCGCCGGCAGCGCGGCCCGCTTTCCGGTCGCGCGCGTCTTCTGCATCGGACGCAACTACCGCTGGCTGCCCGACGAGCCGCGTCCAACCGACATGCCGGCGTGGTTCATGAAGCCTGCCAGCGCGGTGTTTCCGGCCAGCGGCGCGTTGCCTTATCCCGCGGACACGGCAGACTTCTGCCACGAGATCGAACTGGTCGTGGCGATTGGCCGCGGCGGAAAAGACATCGAACCCAAGGACGTCGAAGCGCGGCACATCTGGGGCTATGCGGCAGGGCTGGACATGACCCGGCGCGACGCGCAGCAGCAGGCCAAGCGCGCGGGCGGCCCGTGGGAACCGGCCAAGGCCTTCGATCATTCCGCGCCCTGCACGCCGATCGTGCCGGCCACCGTGTGCGTCCATCCTCGCCGAGGCGCGGTGTGGCTTGCGGTCAATGGGCAAGACCGCCAGCGTGCGGACCTGTCCGGCCTGCTGTGGTCCGTGCCTGAGCTGGTGGCGATGCTGTCGCGGTCGGTGGCGCTGGCGCCCGGCGATCTCGTCTACACCGGCACGCCTGCGGGCGTTGGCCCGTTGGCGCCCGGCGACATCGTCAGCGCGGGTGTGGCCGATATCGGGGCTTTGACCATGACCGTTGCCCGCCCTCGCGCCGCCTGACGGCACACGCAGATTCCTTCCATCACCAATCGCTATTCCATCCGCCCCAGGAGTCACGCTTTGAACGAAAGCACCACCCAAAAGATTGCGCTGGTCACCGGCGCCGGCAGCGGCGTCGGCCGCGTCACCGCCGTCGCGCTGCTGAACGACGGCTGGACCGTTGTGCTGGCCGGCCGGCGCGCAGACCCTTTGCAGACCCTGCAGGCAGAGGCCACCGCACGCGGCCAGACCGCGCTGGCCGTGCCCACCGACGTTACCCGCCCTGAAAGCGTCGAAGCCCTGTTCAACACCATTGAAAGCCGCTTCGGCCGGCTGGACCTGCTGTTCAACAACGCCGGCGTCAACGCCCCCGCCGTGCCCATGGACGAACTGCCGCTGGAAAAGTGGTTCAACGCCATCAACACCAATGTGACGGGCGTCTACCTTTGCGCGCGCGCGGCTTTCGGGCTGATGCGACGCCAGTCGCCGCAGGGCGGCCGCATCATCAACAACGGGTCGATCTCCGCGCATACCCCGCGCCCCTTCACTGCGCCCTACACCGCCAGCAAGCATGCGGTGACGGGCCTGACCAAGTCGCTGGCGCTGGATGGCCGCGCCTTCAACATCGTGGCCGGGCAGATCGACATCGGCAACGCGATGACGGAACTGTCCGAACGCATGACGCGCGGCGTGCTGCAAGCCAATGGCACGGTCGCGCCCGAGCCCATGATGGACGCCGTGCACGTTGCAAAGGCGGTACGCCACATGGCGTCGCTGCCGCTGGACGCCAACGTCCTGACCATGACCGTCATGGCCAGCGCCATGCCCTTTACCGGGCGCGGCTAAGGCCCTGACTGCGCCCCCAACCCGCGCCCCGGGTGCAGCACGCCGGGGCGCCTCACAGAGTTGACAGAAGTTGACCACCCCGAGGAGACAAGCATGACCTTCACCACGCTGGCCAAGACCCTGGCCTTTTCGGCAGTCCTTGCCGCCGTGCCCGGCCTGGCCGCGGCGCAAAACTATCCCGCCCGTCCCATCAGCATCATCGTGCCCGCGCCGCCGGGCGGCGGCATCGACATGATTGCGCGCGTCGTCGGCGAAAAGCTGTCGCAGTCGCTGGGCCAGCCCGTCATCGTCGACAACCGGCCGGGCGCCTCCAACAACCTGGGCACCGCGCTGCTCGCCAACGCCAAGCCCGATGGCTACACCATCGGCATCGTGGGCGGCAGCCACAACATCAACAAGTACCTCTTCAAGAACCTGGGCTGGGATCCGCAAAAGAGCTTCGAGCCGATCGTCTACACCCATGAAATTCCGCTGGTGTTCGCGGTCTATCCGAAGATCCCGCCCAAAACCCTGCCCGAACTCGTCGATTGGATGAAGGCGCATCCCGACGACGCCAAGGTCGCCACGTCCGGCCGCGGCAGCGCGCAGGAAATGGCGGCAGAAATGTTCCGCATGGTCAGCGGCGCGCCCATGCTGCTGATCCCGTACAAGGGTTCGTCCGCCGCGCACCCCGATCTGCTGGCGGGCCGCACTGTCCTGTACATCGACACGCTGAGCGCGATGCAGGAGCAGGTCAAGGCCGGCAACGTGCGCGCGGTTGCCGTGTCCACCGCGAATCGCACCAAGGCGCTGCCGGACGTGCCGACCGCGCAGGAACAAGGCTTGAAGGGCTACGACGCCAACACCAACGGTGGCTTCCTTGCGCCAGCGGGCACGCCCAAGGAGATCGTCGCCAAGCTCAACGCCGAGATCAACGCGGTGCTCAAGCAGCCGGCCGTGCGCGCCAAGCTGGAAGCCGCGGGCATCGAAGTCCAGGGCGGCACGCCGCAGGAATACGCGGCGGTGATCCAGTCGGACCTGGACAAGTGGGGCAAGGTCGTTAAAGAGGCGAAGATCGAGGCCGAGTGACCTTTGACCGGCGTGCAAGAGGCTGCGGCGCCGCCGCAGCCTCTTGCACGCGCGTGGCGCGATCCGATGGAGCCCGGATCGCGCTACGCCGCCTTTCCCGTAACCCTGAGTATTGCCAAGGTAACAGGGCGTTAAGGGCCTTTTACCCCTGCCCGCCGCGTTCCTTCCGTCGCGGATGCCCCGCAATTGCTGGGCATCCGCACGCCGGCGCCCGCCTTGGCCGTGGGCGCCGGCGGCATGCGCCGCCCTCAGTGCCGCGCAAGAGTTGCCTTGACACCCTTCTCGCCCCCCTTCTATGGTCGAGCCCGCCGGTCGATTTGGCACTATTAATTCCCCATGCAGCCCGTCTTGCGGCGCCCACCCGCGCCGCGACCCGATGGCGCGCCGGCGGCGCCCGGCGATGGCTGCATATCGCGATAGAGAGAGAGAAGAAGGACATGGCGTCTACACGCAAGTCGGAAGGAAAGGGTTTGCGGACGGGCAACGCGGCAGCGGCCGCCCTCCTGGTGGCGGCGATCACTGCCGCATTCGCGGCGATGAGCCCGACGCCGGGCAACGCGGCGCAAGAGAAACCGGCAGCACCGGCTGCCGGAGCGCCGGCCGCCGCGGCACCGGCTGCCGCAGCACCGGCTGCCGCAGTATCCGCTACCGCGGAACCGGCTAACCCAGCCTCGGCCACGGCCGCGCCCACGCCTTCCCCCGCCGCCAACGCGCAGGCCGCCCTGCCCGACGCCGCATCGGTCCTCTACGCGATCCACCAGGTCGACAGCAAGGGCGCCGACTCGGCCGACGTGGCCAACGGCAGCGTGGCCACCTATTGGTTCGGCCACGCCTTCGAAATGGATGGCACGCCGTACTACACGGGCTTCGTGTGGGAAACCGCCGAACGCTATGGCAAGCCGGGAGAGGACGATGTCGGTCCGATGACGACGGTGAACCTTGCCGAGGCGACCTTCATCCGCGATCCCGCATCGCCGTCAAGCCCCTGGAAGTTCCGTGGCATGGAACCGACCATCGGCGAGTTCGGCGCGTACGAGCGGCCGCCGGAAGTCGACACGCGGCGCAAGCCGCGGGAATACCGCACGGCAGCCGGCAAGCTGCTGCTGGCGGTGCCCACCGAGACGTTCGACAACGGCATCACGATCAGCGGCTACACGCTGCTCGTCTTCACGCCGCCGGAAAAGCGCCAGGACGAAGCCAAAGACAAGGTGTGGGCGTATGCGGGCGAGGTGATTGCAGGCGAAGACAACGGTCCGGCCTGTGCGGACGGCGACGTCATGCCGTGCACGCGCAGCGAGGGCGAACTGGTCTTTAGCGCCACCGCCACCGCCGACCTGCCGCGCGTGACCGTGCAGTTCTCCGGCAACACCATCTCCGGTCCGGGCAAGACCCGCAAGCTGGGTCCGGCCGACGCCGTCATCTACGCCTACGACGCAACGCGCAAGGCCTACGTGGCGCAGCAATGACCCCAGGGGGCCTGCCGATCAAGCCGTGACCGGCGCGGGCTCGCCGGCCAGTTCCAGCCGGTTGCCGCCCATTTTTTTGGCCCGGTAGAGCGCCTGGTCCGCGATGGCCAGCGCGTTCATGATGGTGGGCGTGTCGCCCTCGAAGCGGGCCAACCCGATGCTTACCGTGGCGGCAATGCCAATGCCGTCCATCCGGTTCGAGACGGTGACCGCGAAACGCTCGGCCATGGCCTTGCCCAACGTGTGGGCGCCCTTCGCGTCATCCCCCCACAGCAGCGCGGCAAATTCCTCGCCGCCGATGCGCGCAAGAATGGTGTCGTCACCCAGGACCTCGCGCGCGGTTTCGGCAAATGATTTCAGCACCTGATCGCCCGCCTGATGTCCATAGCGGTCATTGACGGACTTGAAGTGATCCAGGTCGAATGCCATCACCGCCACCGTGCCCCGCCCTTCCTTGCCGTTCAGGATGCGCGCGCCTTGTTCGACGAACCAGCGCCGGTTTCCCAGCCGCGTCAGGTAATCGGTCTGCGATTCCATCAGCAGCTGGCTGTGGGTTTCGTCGCGGATGAGCTTGAGCAGCATCATCGGCAGCACCACGGAATACAGCACGCCTTCATAGATGGTGAGCTTGCCGGCCAGCGCCAGAACCTGGCCGCCGGACTCGATCGCGAACCACGGCAGGACAAGCGCACGTGCCGCATACACGGCGGTATGCACCCCGGCAACCGCAACCACGATGTACCGCGAGCGCCGTGGCTTGAGCGCCTGGCAGCGCAACAGCTCCCAGGCCGTCAGTCCGCTGACGAGCGCAATCGGCACTGAGCTTACGTGCGTCCACATGACGTCCAGCCAGCGCACGCCGCCGATCACCCAGGTCAGCCCCATGCCCACCAGCACACAGACGGCGGTGCGCACATAACGCCGTCCGCTCAACGCGGCAACGCCATTGAGCACCAGCAGGTAGCCACCCAGGATGACCAGATTGCTGATCGCCGCGCCACTCACGCCGGGCAGGTCGCGGCGATACAGCGCTGCCGCGCAGCCGACAGCCAGCGTGGCGAATCCTGATGCCAGGATGCGCAGTTCCTTGCTGCGTTTGGGATTGGCCCGCTGCTCCCAGAACATCAGGCCGGCGCTGACAAGCAGTGTTCCGACTGCCAACAGGTAAAGAGTGAGAAGATCGACGTACATCTCGAAAGTCAGGAGATTTCGCCGAAATATCGCGGCGGCTGCGGGATTTTACGGGGCTTTCCCACGCGTGCAACATCCTTACCGGGGCCTGTCATCCGACCCCGGATTTTTGTTCTATCGACAGGTCATTCTTGCTGATACGGCCCCCAAAACCGGGATCCCAATCCGCGGAACTGGCCCGCCGTTTCAGTGCACCCGCAGCCAGCGCCTGCAAACCGCGGCATCATCCCCGGCGCGCGGCCTCGATGGTCGCGATGTCGATCTTCTTCATCGTCATCATCGCCTCGAATGCACGCTTGGCAGCTGCCTGGTCAAGATCCGTGACTGCCGCGAGCAGCGCCCGTGGCGTGATCTGCCAGGACACGCCCCATTTGTCCTTGCACCAGCCGCAATCGCTCTCCTGGCCGCCATTCGAGACGATCGCGTCCCACAGGCGGTCGGTTTCGGCCTGATCGTCGGTCGCGACCTGAAAGGAAAACGATTCGTTGTGCTGAAATGCGTCGCCGCCATTGAGCCCCACGCAGGGAATGCCCATGACGGTGAAGTTGACCATCAGGATGTCGTCCTGCTGACCCGACGGGTAGTCGCCGGGCGCGCGATGGACGGCGCCCACCTCGCTGTCTGGAAACGTCCGGGCGTAAAAATTCGCCGCGTCCAGCGCGTCGCCGTCGTACCACAGGCAAATCGTGTTTTTGCTGGCCATCTTGCTCCTCCTTGGCAGGAAAGTGATGCGCTCAACCCTTGCTGCAATGCGCGACGTTCAAGCATAGTGCACGCCGCGCCGGCCGAAAACCGGGCACGGATCGCGCCTGAGCCGGTCGCGCATGAGCCGGCCGCCCCCCACGCCGGCCGCCCCGCATGCCGGCGCACGTTCACACTGCAATGCGGCCGTCGATGCACGTCACGGATTGCCCGCCCACGCGAATGGCCCCGTCCGCACCGAACGCGATGTTCAGCCTGCCCGACCGCCCCACCGCCGCGCCCTGCGTGCTGAGGTATTCCGTCCCAAACTGCTGCACTTGCCCCGCATCGCGGATGAACGCCGCCACCGATCCGTTGCCGCTGCCGCACACCGGGTCTTCGTTTGCGCCCAGGCTGGGCGCAAAGGCGCGCACTTCGATGGCGCTTTCCGCGCCTTCGCCGTACGCCCCATACACCACGATGCCGGCGGCCTGGTTGCGGCGGTCGAACTCGGCCATGCGGGCAAAGTCCGGGCGCAGCGTCAGCACGGCCTGCGCGCTGGGCAACTGCGCGATCGTCCACACCGGGCCCACGTTGACAAGCTTGGGCGCGGGATCATGCAGCACCGCCGAACCCAATATCCCTTCCATCTCATCGACAAGGTCTGCGCCGAGCTCGGTCAACTGGGCCTCCGGAAGCGTGAAGGCAATACGCGGACTGCCGCCGGTGATCTCGGTGACTGACAGGTCGATCAGGCCGGCGGCGCATTCCTGCACCAGCCTGCCGCCGCGCGCCTGGACGATGCCGGCTTCCAGCAGCGCGTGCGCCGTTCCCAGCGTGGGGTGCCCCGCAAAGGGCAACTCGGCCTGCGGCGTGAAGATCCGGACCAGATAGTCGGCCCCGGGCTGCGTTGGCGGCAGCACAAAGGTGGTTTCCGACAGATTCGTCCAGTTGGCGATGCGCCGCATCTGCTCGTCGGTCATGCCCTGCGCCTGCAGCACAACCGCGACGGGATTACCGCGATAGGGTTCGCTGGTAAATACATCCACCTGTTTGAATGGCACGCTCATGACCTGCTCCTTTACATGAAGCGCCGCCCGGGTGCGGACCGGGCGGCAATGGTGGTTCCGGTGATTGCCGCGTGCCGGACCGGCACGGGGCCGGCACGCCGTTCATTCGATCCCTGGATGCCTGTCCGCCAGCCGTTGGCGGCGCACACGCAGCGCATCCAGCTTTTCTTCCAGCGCCGCGATCTCGGCATCGACGTCCTGCACACTTTGTTCGATGTGCTCGTACGCCTGCTGCAGCAGCACCTTGGCTTCCTTGCGGCTGGAAGCGGTCGGTGTCTCGCCTCGCAGCGGCCGGTTGGCGGTCTCGGGCAGGAAGAACGAGGTGATCAGCCCGATGAGTGACGCCGCCATCAGGTAGTACGCCGGCATCATCAGATTGTCGGTCTCTTCGACCAGCCACGCGGCCACGGTGGGCGTAAGCCCGGCGAAGATGATGGCTACATTGAACGAACTGGCCAACGCGCTGTAGCGGATGCGCGTCGGAAACAGCGCCGGCAGCGTGGAGGCCATGATGCCGATCAGGCAGTTCAGGAAAATGGCGATCAGCAGCAGTCCCAGGAAGATAAGGGCGGTGTTGTCGCTGCCGATCAGGAAGAACGACGGGATCGCGGTGACCAGGAGCCCCAAGCTGCCGACCAGCAGAAACGGCTTGCGCCCGACCTTGTCGCTGACGAAACCCACCACCGGCTGCACGAACAGCATGCCCACCATCACCACGACGATGATGAGCACCCCGTGGCCTTCGGTGTAGCCCAGGCTGCCCGACAGGTAAGTCGGCATATACGTCAGCAGCATGTAATAGGTGATGTTGGTCACCAGCACCATGCCGATGCTGACCAGCAAGGCGCGGCGGTATTTGGCGAAGATCTCGCGGAACGACACCGACGGCTTTTCCTGCACGGCGTCGCGATCTTCCTTTTCCATCCGTTCGAGCTGCTGCGTGAAGGCCGGGGTTTCTTCGGCCGCATGCCGCAGATACAAGCCCAACAGGCCCAGCGGCCCCGCCACGAAGAACGGAATGCGCCAGCCCCAGTCCAGAAACGTCTGCTCGCCCAGCATGGTCTGCAGCAGCACGACCATGCCGGCGCCCACGACAAAGCCGGCTATCGAGCCGAAGTCCAGCCAGCTGCCCAGGAAACCGCGCTGTCTGTCCGGCGCGTACTCCGCCACGAAAACCGCCGCGCCGGTATATTCGCCCCCGACGGAAAAACCCTGCGCCAGCTTGCACAGCAGCAGCAGGATTGGCGCCCACAGGCCGATCGTGGCGTATGCGGGAATGAGGCCAATGCAGAACGTGCTGATGGCCATGATGATGATGGTGAGCGACAGCACCTTCTGTCGCCCGAAGCGATCGCCCATGACGCCGAAGAACACGCCTCCCAACGGTCGCACCAGAAACGGCACGGAAAACGTACCGAGCGCGGCGATGGTTTGCACGGCGGGCGAAGCGTCCGGGAAGAACACCTTGCCCAGTGCGAACGCCACGAAACCGTAGACGCCAAAGTCAAACCATTCCATTGCATTGCCAAGCGCCGCCGCCGTGACGGCTTTCTTGAGCTTGGTGTTGTCGATGACCGTGATGTCGCCGATTTCCAGCGGGCGGATCTCTTGCGACGACGTGGGGGTTTCTGCCATGGTGCGACATCCATAAAACTAGACATGCCGATTATGGACCCGATTTCGGCGACGGTCATCGCCCGCTGCATTGCGCAATGCGCGAACGCGCGCCCATAATGCCCCACCCACCAGATACTCGCCGGAGCCATCGATGCCACAGCCCCCCAAGCCGCCGCTGATCTACCTGGAAGACCTGTCCGTCGGTGACGTCTTCGTCAGCAAGACCCATGCCCTGGACGCCGAGCAGATCGTCGGCTTTGCCTCGCAGTTCGACCCGCAACCCTTTCATCTGGATCCGGAGGCGGCGCGCGACACGCTGTTCCAGGGGCTGGCGGCCAGCGGCTGGCATACGGCGGCGCTGACCATGAAGCTGCTGGTCGAGAGTTTTCCCGTGGCGCGCGGGGTCATTGGCGCAGGCGCCGAACTGGCGTGGCCGCTGCCCACCCGGCCGGACGATGTGGTCAAAGTGACGAGCACCGTGATCAGCATCACGCCATCGCGCTCCAAGCCCGATCGCGCCATCGTGGTCGTGGAATCGATCACATCGAATCAGCGCGACGAGGCGCTGCAGAAGTTGACAAGCAAGGTCGTCGTCTTCCGCAAGCCTTGATAAGACGCAGCCCCGCCCGATCAAGCAGGCGCGGCGTCGGGCACCTTGGCGATGACCTTGATCTCGAACTGGAATCCGTACAGCCAAGTGACGCCCACCGCCGTAATGTTCGGATACGGCGCCTCGCCCCAGAATTCGGGCACCACTTCCCACATGGTTTCGAACTGCGACTGTGGATCGACCATGAAGACCGTCACGTCGACGACGTCGTCAAACGACGCACCCGCCGCGTGCAGGATGGCGTTCAGATTCCGGAAGGCCATCCGCACCTGCTCGCGCAGGTCGGGCTCGGGTGAGCCGTCGTCATGGCTGCCGACCTGGCCGGACACGAACAGAAAGCCGTTGGAGCGAACCGCCGGCGAATAACGGTTGCGCTCGTAGAGCGCATGGCGATTGGGAGGAAAAACAACGTCGCGTTTGGTCATGGCGTTCTCCTGGTGGTGGGCTGTCCGACAGCCCGCGTTGACATTGGGCAAACTGTAAAAGCGCCCGCCCCGGGGATAAACGGTCAACTGCAGCCATCACTATTTGTAGAATCCAAACAATCCCAATTCTCTTCGAGCAGCCATGGACAGATTCGACGCAATGACCGCGTTTGCGCGCGTGGTGGAAACCGGCAGCTTCACCAAGGCCGCCGAAACCCTGCACATGAGCAAGACGAGCGTGACGCAGCTGGTCCAGCAGCTTGAGGCACGCCTGCGGGTGCGCCTGTTGAACCGCACCACGCGCAAGGTCAATGTCACGGCCGATGGCGCGGCGTACTACGAGCGCGTGATCAAACTGCTGGCCGACATGGACGATGCCGAAACCAGCCTGTCCAGCGCCGCGGAAGCGCCGCGCGGCCGGCTGCGCGTGGACGTGCCCAGTCCGCTGGCGCGCATGGTGCTCGTGCCCGCCTTGCCGGACTTTCACGCGCGCTATCCCGACATCCAGCTCGACATGGGCGTCAGCGATCGCATCGTCGACCTGATCGGCGAAAACATCGATTGTGTCGTGCGGGGCGGCGAGCTGACCGACCAGTCCCTGATGGCCCGCCGCATTGGCGACCTGCAACTGGGTGTCTACGCCGCGCCCTCGTACCTGAAGCTGGCCGGCAAGCCCGCGCACCCGCGCGAGCTCGAAGACACACACCACCGCATCGTGGGTTTTCTATGGCAACGCACCGGGCGCGCGCTGCCTTATGCCATGCGGCGCGGCAAGGAGGTCGTCAATGTGCACGGCCGCTACGTTCTGGCGGTGGACGATGGCAATGCCTACCTGGCGGCGGGACTTGCCGGCATGGGCGTGATGTGGCTGCCGGACTACATGTCCGCGCCGCACCTGGCCAAAGGCGAGCTGGTCCCGGTCTTCGAGGACTGGCGCCTGGACCCGATGCCGATGTACGTGGCGTTCCCGCCCAACCGCCACGTCAGCGCCAAGCTGCGCGCCTTCATCGACTGGATCGTCGAGGTGGTGGGCGCGTATTCGCCCGCGGGCCGCACTTAGCGCGACGCCACTACCGCGCGGCCGCGCCTATTTCCTGGCAAGCTCGCCCGCCAGTTCCAGCGCCCGCGCCAGAAACGCCGACGCATCGTCCTTGCGATAGCTGACGATCACGGGCGACACGAAGGCATCGGCCTCGATGCGCACGTGGGCCACATCCTGGCGCTGCAGGCGCTGCACGGAGGCGGGCACCACAGTCACCCCCAAGCCCGCCGCGACCAGTCCGATCGCGGTCTGCAGTTCGTTGGCCTCTTGCACCACCTGCAGCGAGTAGCCGGCCGCGCGAAACAGGCCCAGCACATGATCCGCGTAGTTCGGGCGCGGACGCGCCGGATACAGCACGAAAGGCTCGCGCGCCAGGCGGCTGACCGCCACGCTGCCCTGGCCTGCCAGCGGATGATGCAAGGGCACCGCGGCCATCAGGGGCTCGGTCATCAGCACGCGCCGCTCGATCGCGGGGTCGTCGAGCAGGATGCGGCCAATGCCCAGATCGATTCGCCCTGCCTTCAGCGCCTCGAGCTGCGGCAACGTGTTCATTTCCATCAGGCCCACTTCGACCCGCTCATCCGCGCCGCGCAGCAGCCGGATCAATTCCGGCACGAAACCGTAAAGCGTCGACGGCACGAAGCCGATACCGAACCAGCGCCGCTCGGTCTGGCCCAACCGGCGCGTGCCTTCCAGCACTTCGTCCAGCCGGGCGGTCAGCAGGCGCGATTGCTCCAGCAGGAAACGGCCCGCCTCGGTCAGGCGCAGCGCCCGCGTCGTGCGCTCGAACAGCTGCACGCCCAGCTCTTCCTCCAGCTGCTTGATCTGGCGGCTGAGCGGCGGCTGCGCAATGTGCAGCCGCGAGGCTGCCAGCGTGAAACTGCCTGCGTCGGCCACCGCCTGGAAGTACCGCAAATGCCTGAGTTCCATGGCGATTAAGACCCTGGAGGTATGAATTGAAACCCATATAGTCTTGGACACTTGAAAAAAAGGCAAGCGATACTGCGCCCATCGGGCAGGCACCGTCGATCAGAGTATTAATCGCGCGCGGACCTCGCCACCAATAAATCAAGAGTCACGGAGACAACCATGCGCATGCGCCATGTATTCAGACCCTTTGCCCGCGCATTGCTGGCCGCCTCGCTGCTGGCCGGCGCAACCGCCGCGCACGCCGATGCCTATCCGGATCACCCGGTGAAGTGGATCGTGCCTTTCCCGCCCGGCGGCGCGATGGACAGCATCGCACGCACGCTGGGCGAATCGATGGGCAAGCAGCTGAACACGTCCTTCATTGTCGAGAACCGCGCCGGCGCGGGCGGCAACATTGGCGCGGCGGCCGTGGCGCGCGCCAAGCCCGACGGCTACACCATCCTGATCGTCGCCAACGGCATGGCCGTCAATCCGGCGCTGTACCAGGACCTGAACTACGACCCCATCAAGGACTTCGCGCCCATCTCGCTGCTGGCGGTCGTGCCCAATGTGCTGGTGACCAATCCAGCGCGTACCGGCGCGACCAGTGTCGCGGACGTGATCGCTAAGGCCAAGGCGCAGCCCAAGCACTACACATACGCCTCCGCGGGCGTTGGCACCTCCATTCACCTGGCCGGAGAGATGTTCGTGTCGATGACCGGGGTGGACATGCTGCACGTGCCTTACAAGGGCAGCGGCCCCGCCGTCGCCGACCTGCTGGGCGGCCAGGTGGATTACATGTTCGACAGCATCACGTCCGCCAAGCCCCACATCGCGAGCGGCAAGCTGCGCGCGCTGGGCGTCACCACCACCAAGCGGTCGGCTGCCCTGCCCGACGTGCCGACGATGCAGGAGGCCGGCGTGCCCGGTTATGAGCTGATGCCCTGGTTCGCTGCCTTTGCGCCCGCCGGCACGCCGCCGGAAGCGGTAGCCAAGCTGAATGACGCCATGCGCGCCGCGCTGGCCGATCCCAAGGTGAAGGCGACGCTGGATTCAATTGGCGCCGAGTCGATCGGCAGCACGCCGGACGCGCTGCGCGACCACCTGGCAAAGGAAACGGCGCAGTGGAAGGATCTGGTCAAGGAACGCGGCATCAAGATCAATTGACCGCAGGCCGCGGCGCCGCCGTAGGGATGGGGTATCGTTGACAGCTCCCCTCCCTGCGAAGGATGCATCATGGCCCTCAAACATGCGGATCCCGGGCAAGTCATCGATCTCAAGCCCTATGGCGCCGCGCTAGCGCAAAAGCAGTCGATCGCGCTTTTCAAATCCGAAGACCTAGAGGTCATGCGCCTGGTACTGCTCGCCGGCAAGACCATGCCCTCGCATGACGTCGCCGGCGAGATCACGCTGCAGTGCCTGGAAGGCAGCATCGAGGTCACCGCCGAAGGCGCCACGCACGTCCTCTACCCCGGCCACCTGATGTACTTGCCGGGCCGCGCGCTGCACGCGCTGTTCGCGCTGGAAAACGCGTCGGTGCTGGTGACCGTGGCGCTCAAGCGCGCGTAGCGCATGCGGCCGGGGTGAGGCGCTGACCGGCTTTGCTCGATGCGCCCGGCCCTACTTCGCCGCGCGCCCCTTGACCGCCTTGCCCAGCACCTGAACGAAGGCGTCATTGAACGCGGGAATATCGTCCGGCTTGCGGCTGGACACCAGCACGCCGTCCACGACCACTTCCTCATCCACCCACTGCACGCCCGCATTGCGCAGGTCATCCTGCAGCGACGGCCAGCTGGTCATCTTGCGCCCCTTGACCACCCCGGCCGAGATCAGCAGCCAGGCGCCGTGGCAGATGACGGCCACGGGTTTGCCCGCTTTCATGCAGGCGCGCACCAGTTCCTGGGCCTTGGGCTGCATCCGGATCTCGTCGGCATTGACCACACCGCCGGGCAGCAGCAACGCGTCGAAGACGTCCGGCTCGGACGCAGCCTGCAGGAACGTGAGGTCCACGGGGAACTTGTCGCCGGGCTTGTCGTGGTGCATGCCCTGGATCGGGTCAGTGCGTGCCGACACCACCACGGTCCGGGCGCCTTCTTCGTGCAGACGGTCGCGCGGCCCCGTAAGTTCGACCTGCTCGAATCCGTCGACGGCCAGAATCGCGATGTTGATGTCTTGAAGTGTTGCCATGTTTGCTCCTGTGCGGGGCCTGCGAATACTGCGGCGCAGCGCAACGCGCACGCTCGGCAGGCCCAATAAATAAGATTTAAGGCCGCGCCGCTGCGACCGGCTTGGGCGCCTGCCCGGGCGTGATGCGCCAGATCGTGTTCGACAAGTCGTCGGCCACGATGAGCGCGCCCTTCGGATCGACCGTCACGCCCACCGGACGGCCGCGTGTCGTGCCGTCGTCGTCGCGAAAGCCCGCGACGAAATCAACGGGCGGCCCGGACGGGCGACCGTCCGTGAACGGCACGAAGACCACCTTGTAGCCCACCGGATCGGCGCGGTTCCAGCTGCCGTGCTCGCCGACGAACACACCGTTGGCAAACCGGTCGCCCATCGTCGCGGTCGAGAAGTCCACGCCCAGCGCCGCCACATGCGAACCCAGGCTGTAATCCGGCGCAATGGCCGATGCAACCTTGGCGGGATCCTGCGGCCGCACGCGTTCGTCCACGTTCTTGCCCCAATAGCTGTAAGGCCAGCCGTAGAACGCGCCTTCCTTGACGGTCGTGAGGTAGTCGGGCACCAGGTCCGGGCCCAACTCATCGCGTTCGTTGACGACGGCCCACAACTGGCCCGTGTCCGGCTGAATCGTGAGCGCGGTCGGATTGCGCAGGCCCGTGGCATAGGTCTTGTATTCGCCCGTGCTGGCGTTGATGCGCCAGATACGCGCCCGATCCACTTCGGCCGTCATGCCGCGTTCGGTGATATTGCTGTTCGAACCGATGCCCACGTACAGATACTGCCCGTCGGCGCTTGCCGTCAGCGCCTTGGTCCAGTGGTGGTTGATCTCGGCGGGCAGCGGCGTGACCGTTTCCGGCGGTCCGCTTGCCTTGGTCTGCCCCGGTTCGTATGCGAACCGCACCAGCGCGTCCTGATTGGCCACATACAGCTGGTTGCCGATGAGGGCCAGGCCGTAAGGCGCGTTAAGGTTTTCCGCAAAGACGGAGGCCTCGTAGGTGCCATCGCCCTTGGTGTCGCGCAGCAGCGTCAGCCGGTTGCCGCCCTTGACGGGACTGGTGCCCCGGGCCTTGATGATGCCCGCGATCACGTCCTTGGGTTTGAGGTCGGGGGCACTGCCGCCACGCCCCTCGGCGACCAGAATGTCGCCATTGGGCAGCACAAGAGTCTGACGCGGAATCTTCAGGTCCGTGGCGATGGCCGAGATCTTGTAGCCCTCGGGCACCGTCGGCACTTTGTCGCCCCATTTGGCGGGCTTGGCGATCACCATGTCCGGCAGCAGCCCCCGTTCGGGCTTGGGCAGATCGGGCGACGGTCCATACTGGCCTGCGGTCTGCGCGCCGCACACGCCCGCCACCACCAGCATCGCAACGCCGGCAAGCAATCTCGTCTTCTTCATAGCGGCCCCCGGATGTGCGGCGTGCGAAAGCCCAGCCAGAGGGCAACGAGGGCCAGCACCGCGCCCACGACAGACAGGATCAAACCGTTGGGCATGCTGGCCCACGCGTCGCGCGCATGAACGAACGCATTGAACAGCCCCACCAGCCAGGCTGCCAGCAGCACCACGGCATAGGGAACCACTCCGCGCGCCCGCTGCGTGGCCCTGAACAGGTCGACGATGGCAAACAGCAGCGCAACCGCCCCAAATATCAGCCCGCCAACGAGCAGCCAGGACGCGAAATTATTCCATTGGATGTGAAAAGTCTGCGCATACGCAGCGTCCGCGAGCGCCGCGCCAAGAAACAACGGGAACATCCCGGCAAGGAACACCGCGGGGAAGCGGCGCACGGTAAGGGCATACCGGTTTTCAATGAGTGTGGTCACGGGAATCGCCTCGTGGGTTGCGGGCACAGCCTGCTGCCCGTGGTGGGCGGCGCAGCAAGTGGCATGCCTGTACCTGAAACGGCGCGATCCTCGCCGGGGCTACCGCTTCGCGATCTGCGCCGGCGCATCCGGGCGCCAGCCGCCGCCAAGCGCCTTGTATGCCGCCACGGCTGCCCGCGCCGCTTCGGCTTGTGCCTGGGCCCGAGCGTCCGAAGCCTGCAGGAGCGAGGCATCCGCATACAGCACGTCGATCAGGCTGGCGGCGCCGCGCTTGTAGGCGGCGAACGACGACGCCCGCGCATGGGTCAGCGCGTCCTCGCCTCGGGTCAGCACCGTCGACTGCTCGGTGCGGTGGACCAGCGCGGAAAATGCATTCTCGACATCTTCCGTCGCCCGCAGGACCGCCAGGCGATATGCCGCCAGCGCCTCGGCCTCCTGACCCTTTGCCCCTTCGATCTGCGCATTGATGCGGCCAAAGTCGAAGAGCCGCCAGCGCAGTCCCAGCACGCCCGCAGACTGGCTTGCTCCAGCGGAAAACAGATTGCCGCTCGATACGGTCGTAGCGCTGCCCAGCAAGCCACCCAACGAGAACTTCGGGTAGAACTCGGAGATGGCTTCACCGATCCGCGCATTGGAGGCCGCCAGACGGCGTTCCGCCGCGATCAGATCCGGCCGGCGTTGCAGCAGATCCGCGGGGGAACCCATGCCCTCAATGCGGGGCGCAGGGGGTATCGGCGCGTGCGCCGCCAGTTCCTCGCGGTGGGTTCCGGGAACCGCTCCCAGCATGACGTCCAGCGCGTTCATGGCCGCATCGAGCCCCGTCTGCAGGACCGGAATGGTGGCCTGCACTTGCGACAGCGCGCCATCCGCCTGGCGCACCTGATATTCGGCCGCCAGCCCTCGTTCATGCAGCAGCCCAACCTTGGCGACAAGATCCTGCTGCGTCTTGACCTGCCGCTGCGCGATGTCCAGCCGCGCCTGCAGGCTGCGAATGGCGATGTAGGTGTCCGCGGTTTGCGCCGCCACGGCAAGCCGCGTGGCGATCGCCGCCGCATCCGTGGCCTGCAGTTCAGCGATGGCCGCCTCACGGCCACGCCGCAGGCCGCCGAACAGGTCGATTTCCCAGCTTGCCTCCAGGTTGGCTTCGTATTGGTTCCCCCACCGGTCGTACCCCGGCATGGCGCTGGCAACTTGTCCCAGCGGGGCCTCCACCGACTGGTGCAACCGCGCAGCCGTGCCGCGCACCGAGGCGGACGGCAACAAGGCCGCGTTGGCCGCACCCAGCCCCGCGCGGGCTTGCGTGACGCGCGCCGCGGCCTGCGCCAGGTCCAGGTTCTGCGCGATGGCCAACGACACGTAACGCGCAAGCAGCGGGTCGTCGAACTGGCGCCACCACGCATCCAGGCCTTGCACGGGCCCCGGTCCGGCCTGCCTGTCCGGCGCCTGCGTGTAGTGGCCGGGAAGCGGCGCTTCGGGGCGTTGGTAATCAGGACCTGCCGCGCACCCGGCCAGCAAGCTGGCGCAGAGCAGGACAAGAGAATGGCGGGCATGCATGGGAGTCCTCGGAGCTGTCAATTTCGGGTGACTATAATACGATTTAGTCACTCGTTGTCAACAAAATTGCCTCGGGTTAAGCTCCTCGCATGACGAAAGCAACATCCCCCGCCCTTCAGCCGCGCGGCCCCTCGGATCACGACGTCCGCGATCAGATCGTCCAAGCCGCCACCGAATATTTCGGCCTTTACGGTTTCGACAAGACGACCGTGTCGGATCTGGCCAAGGCCATTGGCTTCTCCAAGGCCTACATCTACAAGTTCTTCGACTCCAAACAGGCGATCGGCGAGGTCATTTGCGCCAACCGCCTGAACGCGATCATGGTCGCCGTGGACACCGCTGTCGCCGACGCGCGTTCCGCGCCGGACCGGCTGCGGCGCATGTTCACGGCGTTGGTGGAAGCCGGCAGCCAGCTCTTCTTCCAGGACAGCAAGCTCTACGACATTGCGCGAACGTCGGCCAGCGAGTCGTGGCCTTCGGCACAGGCCTACGAAGCGCATATCAAGGGCCTCATCCTGCAAGTAATCCGCGAAGGTCGCGAGACGGGTGACTTCGAGCGCAAGACGCCCCTGGATGAAACGGCCGATGCGATCTATCTCGTCATGCGGCCGTACATCAACCCCCTGCTCCTTCAGCACAACCTGGCGAACGGGGCGCAGGCCACGGTGCAATTGTCGAACCTGATCCTGCGAAGTCTGGCGCCATAAATTATATTTGTGACCATTGACCTTTTTGGTCACTTGTTTAGAATGGGGACCTTCTTTGTGAGGATGGTCTTCCATGGTTCGGCGTCAGCTTGTCCCGTTTGCCTTCTGCCTAGTGCCTCTCGCTCTTGCGGCATGCGTCGATACTTCCCCGCCAGATCCCCGCGTCGGTCCCCCGCTCGTCAGAGTGGGCGTGGCGCAAAACGCCTCCGCGTCAGCGCGCTCTTTTTCGGGCGTCGTGGCGGCGCGCATTCAAAGCGACCTGGGGTTCCGCGTGTCGGGCAAGGTCCTGGAGCGATTGGTCGACACGGGTCAGCCCGTCACCCGCGGCCAGGCGCTCATGCGGTTGGATCCTGAGGATCTTGGCCTGCAAGCCCGGGCGCAGCGTGAAGCCGTGGCGGCTGCGCGGGCCCGCGCCAGACAGGCCACCGACGACGAGGCCCGCTATCGCGGCCTGGTGGCGGAAGGCGCCGTGTCGGCGTCCGCGTATGCGCAGATCAAAGCCGCAGCCGATACCGCTCGTGCGGAGTTGAAGGCGGCCGAGGCCCGTGCCGACGTTGCAAAGAACGCGTCGAGCTACGCCGTGCTGCTGGCCGATGCCGACGGGGTTGTCGTGGACACCCTGGCCGAACCCGGACAGGTGGTGGCCGCCGGGCAGTCCGTCGTGCGGCTGGCGCGCGCCGGCCAGCGGGAGGCCGTTGTGCAACTGCCCGAGACATTACGGCCAGCCGTGGGTTCTGCGGCCCAGGCGGTGTTGTACGGCGACCGTCAGTCTCCTGCCCCGGCCACACTGCGGCAATTGTCCGATGCCGCGGACCGCGTCACACGCACGTTCGAGGCCAGGTATAGGTTGGAAGGCGCGCTGGCCCACGCGCCACTGGGCGCCACCGTCACAATCGACATCCCGCAATCGCAGGATGACGCGCCGATGTTGCAGGTGCCGATCGGCGCCGTGTTCGATGACGGTGGCGGTCCGGGCGTCTGGCTCGTGGACGGCGCGCCCGCCCAGGTGGCGCGCCGTCCCGTTCAGGTGCACAGCCTGAGTGACGATGTGGCGCGTGTCGCCGGCGACCTCAAGGCCGGGGATCGCGTCGTGTCGCTGGGCGCGCATCTGCTGCATGAAGGCGAGCAGGTCAGGCTCGGCGATCCGGACGCCACCGGCGTCGTGGGAGCGCGTTGATGAGCGATGGCCGCTTCAACCTCTCCGCGATCGCCGTGCGCGAGCGCTCGATCACGCTGTTTCTGATTCTTCTCGTCTCCGTCGCCGGGATCCTGGCGTTTTTCCAGTTGGGCCGTGCCGAAGATCCGCCTTTCACCATCAAGCAGATGACCGTCGTCACCGCGTGGCCGGGCGCGACCGCGCAGGAAATGCAGGATCAGGTTGCCGAACCGCTGGAAAAGCGGCTGCAGGAACTGCGGTGGTATGACCGGACCGAGACCTTCACGCGGCCGGGCCTGGCGTTCACCATGGTGTCGCTGCTGGACAGCACGCCCCCCAAAGCCGTGCAGGAAGAGTTCTATCAGGCGCGCAAGAAGCTCGCCGACGAAGCCAAGCGCCTGCCGCCCGGCGTCATCGGCCCCATCGTCAACGACGAGTATGCCGACGTCACGTTCGCGCTTTATGCCCTCAAGGCAAAGGGCGAGCCCCAGCGCCTGCTGGTGCGCGACGCCGAGGCGCTACGCCAGCAGTTGCTTCACGTGCCGGGCGTCAAGAAGGTGAACATCATCGGCGAACAGCCCGAGCGCATCTTCGTGTCGTTCTCCCACGACCGCCTGGCCACGCTCGGCGTCGATCCGCAAGCCATTTTTGCCGCGCTCAACGCACAGAACGTGCTTACGCCTGCCGGGTCCATCGAAACCAAGGGGCCTCAGGTGTTCCTGCGCGTGGACGGCGCATTCGACAGCCTGGACAAGATCCGCCAGACGCCCATCGTTGCCCAGGGACGCACGCTGAAGCTGGCCGACGTGGCGACCGTGGAACGCGGCTATGAAGACCCGGCAACCTTTCTGGTGCGCAACAACGGCGAACCGGCGCTGATCTTGGGCGTCGTCATGCGTGACGAATGGAATGGGCTGGACCTGGGCAGCGCACTCGAAAAGGAAGTCGGCAAGATCAATGCCGCATTGCCACTAGGCATGAGCCTGACCAAAGTCACCGACCAGGCGGTCAACATCGGCGCGGCCGTGGATGAGTTCATGGTCAAGTTCTTTGTCGCGCTGCTGGTCGTGATGCTGGTGTGCTTTATCAGCATGGGGTGGCGCGTGGGCGTCGTGGTGGCGGCCGCCGTGCCCCTGACCCTGGCGGCGGTATTCGTCATCATGGCGGCCTCCGGCAAGAACTTCGACCGCATCACGCTCGGCTCATTGATCCTGGCCTTGGGCCTGCTGGTGGATGACGCCATCATCGCCATCGAAATGATGGTGGTCAAGATGGAGGAAGGCTACAGCCGTATCGCGGCGTCGGCCTATGCGTGGAGCCACACCGCCGCCCCCATGCTGTCGGGCACGCTGGTCACGGCGGTCGGTTTCATGCCGAACGGCTTCGCGCGCTCGACCGCGGGCGAGTACACCAGCAACATGTTCTGGATCGTGGGCATTGCGCTGATTGCGTCGTGGGTGGTGGCGGTGGTCTTCACGCCTTACCTGGGCGTGAAGATGCTGCCGGACATCAAGAAGATCGAAGGCGGCCACCACGCCATCTACGACACCCGCCATTACAACCGGTTCCGGCGTCTGCTCCGGCGCGTCATTGGCCGCAAATGGCTGGTGGCGGGCACGGTGGTCGCGGTCTTTGCGCTGGCCGTGGTTGGCATGGGACTGGTCAACAAGCAGTTCTTTCCCACTTCAGACCGTCCCGAGGTGCTCGTCGAAGTGCAAATGCCTTACGGCACGTCCATCGAACAGACAAGCCAGGCCACCGCAGCAGTCGAAGCGTGGCTTGCCACGCAGCCGGAGGCCCGGATTGTCACCGCGTACATCGGCCAAGGCGCCCCGCGCTTCTTTCTCGCCATGTCGCCCGAGCTGCCCGACCCATCATTCGCCAAGATCGTCATCCTGACGGGAAACGACAAGGAACGTGAATCCCTCAAGTTCCGGCTTCGCCAGGCCATCGCGGACGGCCTGGCGCCGCAGGCGCAGGTTCGTGTCACGCAGATCGTGTTCGGCCCGCCCTCTCCGTTCCCGGTCGCCTATCGCGTCATGGGTCCCGACGCCGACACCTTGCGCGCGATCGCCGCACGCGTCCAGTCCATCATGCGAGCCGATCCCATGATGCGCACCGTGAACACCGATTGGGGCGCACGCGTTCCCGCACTGCATTTCACGCTGGATCAGGACCGGCTTCAAGCGGTGGGGCTGAGCTCCAGTTCGGTGGCGCTGCAGCTGCAATTTCTGCTCAGTGGCGTGCCCCTGACGAATGTTCGCGAAGACATCCGCTCGGTGGAAGTGGTGGGGCGAGCGGCAGGCGATGTCCGTCTGGACCCCGCCAAGATCGCCGGCCTGACACTCGCCGGGGCCGACGGCCAACGCGTGCCGCTGTCGCAGGTTGGCACGGTACAAGTCCGCATGGAGGATCCCATCATGCGGCGCCGCGACCGCACGCCCACCATTACGGTGCGCGGCGACATCGCGGAAGGGCTTCAGCCGCCTGACGTTTCAAACGCGATCCTCAAACAGCTGCAACCGGTCATCAACGAATTGCCCGCGGGCTATCGCATCGAACAGGCCGGTTCCATCGAGGAATCCGCCAAGGCAAACGCTGCCCTGCTGCCGCTGTTTCCCCTGATGATTGCCGCGACCTTGCTCATCATCATCCTGCAGGTGAGATCCATCGCCGCCATGGTGATGGTGTTTGCGACAAGCCCGCTTGGCCTGATCGGTGTCGTGCCGACCTTGCTTCTGTTCCAGCAGCCCTTCGGCATCAATGCGCTGGTCGGGCTGATCGCACTGTCCGGCATTCTGATGCGCAACACGCTGATACTGATCGGCCAGATCCACCAGAATGAACAGGAAGGCCTTGCGCCCTTCGACGCGGTGGTCGAGGCAACGGTGCAGCGAGCGCGGCCGGTCATCCTGACCGCGCTGGCCGCGATACTGGCTTTCATCCCGTTGACGCACTCGGTGTTCTGGGGAACGCTGGCCTACACGCTGATCGGTGGCACGTTCGCAGGCACGATCATCACGCTGGTGTTCCTGCCGGCCATGTATGCAATCTGGTTCAAGATCCGTCCGGCCGGCGAGCAGGCTACCCCTGAACCCATGGCTTCCCGGGTAATGACCGGTTGATTCACGCCGCATCCGGCGTGGCAACCGCCCGCCGGGGGCTTCACCACGAGGGGTTTCGCATGTACAGGAATCAACAGACGGGCTGGGCGGCCCAGCACAAGGCTGCACTCGATCGGCTTGTCGCAGGCGGAGGCAAGCCGGATATCGCCCGTCCGGATCAGATCGCCGGCATGAACGGATTGCAGATCCTGCATGCCATGATGGCCGGGGAGCTGCCCTACCCGCCCATGAACGACACGATGAACATGACGCTGGCGGAGGCGGACTCGGGCTGGGCCGTGTTTATCGGCCTGCCCGAGCTGCGGCATTGCAACCCGTTCGGCACCATCCATGGCGGCTGGTTTTCGGCCCTGCTGGATTCCGCGCTGGGTTGTGCGATCCAGAGCGCGCTTGCGCAGGGCCGCACTTACACGACGGTCGAACTCAGCGTCAACATCGTGCGCGCGGCATCGCCATCCACCGGTCCGCTTCGCGCCGCGGCCACACTGGTGCACAACGGCAAACAGATCGCGACGGCGCAGGCTCGCGTGGAGGACGAAAACGGCAAGCTGTACGCGCACGCCACCACCACGTGCGTGGTGTTCGACCGGCGCGAATAGCTTGCGGGAGTGTCTGCCCGGCTGCCACCTGGCAAGCATTGACGGCGCGGCGACGCGTCCCTGCGACAGAACGCCGCACACGATTCCATTCGGTCAGAATGCGTGAAGTTCTGTAATAGAATCCCGCCCATGCCTACTCACCGGGACTCTGCGCAAAAGCCCCGCGGCCTGCCTTGGCGGTTTCTCGTCTGCCTGGCAATGGCCGCTTTCGTGCTGCGCGCCCTGATCCCGAGCGGCTTCATGGCGGCGCCGTCCACGACGTCGCTGATGCTCTCGTTGTGCGAAGCCGGTGGCGCGATCAGCGTGACCTTCGACCTGCCGGCAGAGCCGAAGTCCAAGCATGCGGCAAGCGATGCCTGCGCCTTTGGCGCGCTGGCGGCGCATGCGATTCTGCCGGAGACGGGTCTTGCGCCCGTGCTGACGGCGCAAGCCGCCTACGCAGCCCCAGAAACTCCCGTCCACCGCGCGGCGCCGCCCCTGCCCGCGCTGGGGCCGCCCCTCGGTTCACGCGCCCCGCCTTCCCTGTCTTCCTGATCCGCCGCGCCCGCGCCTAGCGCCGGGCCCGGCCGCGCCTTGCCGACCGGCTTTTCCGCGGTCGGCAGATCTTGTCGAAGACATCGAAGAAGAGGGATCCTCTTGACCATCGCTCGTTCGCACGCGTGCCTCGGCACGTCCCTGCTCCTGGCCGCCTTCAACGCCGCCGCCCAAACCTCCCCCGCTACCCTCGCCCCCATCACCGTGGTGGGCGGCGCCGAAACCGCCCTGACGACCGAAGCCTCCACGGGCTCCAATCTGGGCCTGACGCCCATGCAGACGCCGGCCAGCGTCGATATCATTTCGCGGGAACAGATCGAGTCCCGCGGCGATGCCAGCGTGATCGAGGCCATCACCCGCGCGCCGGGCTTTTCGGCCGCGCCTCATCCGGGCAACGGCAACAGCGCCTTGTCGGTGCGCGGCTTCACCGACAGCACGTCGGTCATGCGCCTGTACGACGGGCTGCGCCAGTACGGCGGCGTCGGCCTGACGTTTCCGTTCGATACGTGGTCGGTCGAGCGCATCGAGGTGCTGCGCGGGCCCGCGTCCGTAATCTATGGCGACGGCGCGATTGGCGGCGTCGTCAACGTGATCCCCAAGCGTCCGACGCGCGGGCCCATCCAGAACGAAGTGCAGGCCACGATCGGCACCCAGGACACGGCGCGGCTGGGCCTGGGCAGCGGCGGCGCGCTCAGCGATACGTTGTCGTATCGCCTGGACGTCAGCGGCAACTACACGGACGGTTATGTGGACCGGGGCCAGGCGAGCGATGCCACGTTCTCCGGCGCGCTGCGGTGGGACGCGACGCCGGACCTGAACATGACGCTCAGCTACGCCTACGGCTACCAGCGCCCGATGCGGTATTTCGGCACGCCGCTCATCAACGGCGAGCAGGACGACGCGGTGCGCAAGCAGAACTACAACGTGTCCGACAGCTTCATGCGCTTTCGCGATCAGTGGACGCAACTGGACACCGTCTGGACGCCCAACGACGCGACCACGGTGCGAGCTCGCCTGTACCACGTGCAAAGCGACCGCGACTGGCGCAATGCCGAGCGGTACGTGTACAACCCCGCAACGCGCCTCATCGACCGCTCGGACAACACGCAGATCACGCACGACCAGAGCCAGACCGGCCTGACGACCAGCGCCGTGTTCAAGGGCCAACTGGCCGGCCTGGACAACACGGTGTCCGTGGGCTTTGACGTCAACCACGCCACGTTCAAGCACATCAACAACACGTACACCGGCAGTTCGGGCCCCGTGGATCCCTATGATCCGGCACATGGCCACTACCAGAGCAACGTGCCGTTCATTCCGCGCTATCGCAACGAGGCCGACCAGTTTGCGCTCTTCGTGGAAGACCGCCTCGCGCTGACGAGCAAGTGGTCTCTCATCGGCGGGCTGCGCTACGACCATGCGAAAGTGACGCGCGACGATCTGGTCACCGGCCAACGCACCCTGTCCAGTACGTATGCCGACGTGGGTTGGCGCGTGGGCACCGTGTACGACCTGACGCCGGATCTGGCTGTCTACGCACAGTACGCGGAAGCGGCCGATCCGGTCAGCGGCCTGTTGATGCTAAGCCCGGCCAACGCGGGGTTCGACATGTCGCGCGGCAAGCAGATCGAAATCGGCTTGAAACAGAATTTCCTGGACGGCCGCGGCGAGTGGACGCTGGCGGCCTACGAGATCCGCAAGACGAACCTGTTGTCGCGTGACGCCGACGATCCCAGCCTGCGCGTGCAGGTGGGCGAGCAGTCGTCGCGGGGCGTGGAAGCGTCCCTGTCGCTGGCGCTGGCGCCCGGCTGGACGATCGATGCCAATGCCACCGCGCTGCGCGCCAAGTACGACGACTTCTCCGAGTCGGTCGGCGGCGCGGCCGTGTCGCGCGCGGGCAATGTGCCGCCCAACGTGCCGCAACGCCTGGCAAACCTGTGGCTGAGCTGGAACTTCCAGCCGGGCTGGACGGCAATGGGCGGGCTGCGGTATGTCGGCAAACGTTATGCGGACAGCGCCAACACCATTGAGTTGCCGTCCTATACGACCACCGACCTCGCGCTGCGCTGGGACGTCAACAAGGACACTGCCATCACGGCCCGGGGTTTCAACGTCTTTGACCGCGCGTACTTCACCACCGCGTACTACACCAATACGCAGTGGTTCTACGGGCCCAGCCGCCGGTTCGAGCTGACGTTGAACCACCGGTTCTGAAGGGCGCGACCATGGATGCCAAGGCGCGTCTGCGCAGGCTGACCTACCTGGCCCACCGCTGGCTGGGCGTGGCCGGCTGCCTGCTGATGTTTGGGTGGTTTCTCAGCGGGATTGTCATGCTGTATGTCGCCTACCCCAAGTTGACGCCTGAAGAGCGTTTCGCCCGCCTGCCCGTGCTGGCATTGGACGCTTACCGTATGCCCGACGCGGCGCATGCCGCGCCCGGCCCCGCCGTGCTGACGTCGGTGCGCGGCGAGGCGACGTTCATCCTGCCGACCCCGGATGGTCCGCGCGCATGGTCCGCGTCGACAGGCAATTTTGACGGGACGGTGACGGCGGACATGGCGGTGGCCGCCGCCCGCGCATTCTGGCCGGCGGGCGCCGCGCGCCATGCGGGCCTGGTCGACGAGGACCGCTGGACGCATTCGCGCGGGCTGGACCGCCATCGCCCGCTGCATAAGGTAAGCATGTCGGGGAAAGTGGACGGCACGCTGTATGTCTCTTCGGCGACGGGCGAAGTCGTCCTGGACGCGCCCCTTGCGCAGCAGCGCTGGAACTACGTGGGCGCGTGGCTGCATTGGCTGTACATGGCGCGCGACCGCTCCGTCGATCCGGTCTGGAGCTGGACGGTGATTGTGCTGTCCGCCCTGTGCACCGTGCTGGCGATCAGCGGCGTGGTGGTCGGCGTGTGGCGCTGGCGCTTTCGCGGCCGCTACAAGTCCGGCGCACGCACGCCGTACCGCGAGGTCTGGATGCGCTGGCACCACATCACGGGCCTCGTCTTCAGCGCGTTCGTGTGCACATGGATCTTCAGCGGACTCATGTCGATGAATCCCGGCGGGATTTTCTCCGCGCCCCACGCAGGGCCCGACAGGCAAGCCATGACGGGCGTGCAGGCAGGCACGGCGGTAGGCACGGCGGTAGGCACGGCGGTAGGCACCGCAAACATGGCGCCGTTGCCGGTGCTGCAAGCGCTGCATGACGCGGGCTTTCAAGCTGTCCAGCTCGAATGGCGGTGGATGGCCGGGCACCCCTACGTGCTGGCGCGCGACGCATCGGCTGACAGCCGAATCATCCGCCGGCAGGACAACGCGCTCATCGTGCAGGCAGCCTGGCAGCCGCAAGCCGTCATCGATGCCGCCCGCGCGCTGTTTCCCGGCGTGCCAATGCAGGCGCAGGTGCTTGCCCACTACGATGCGTACTACTACGCCCGCCACGCCGAAGCCATGAACGGCGGCGCGCCGCGTGGCCTGCCCGTGCTGCAATTGGACTTCGATAACGTAGCGGGGGATCGCGTTTACGTAGACTTGCGCACCGGCGAACCCGCGCTCAGCCTGTCGCGCGCGCAGCGCGCCGGACGGTGGCTCTTTTACTTCCTGCACAGCTGGGACACGCCCGCCTTGTTGAATGCCGGCGTGGGCCGCGACCTGGCAATCATTCTATTGAGCCTGGGCGGCCTGGTTATATCCGTCACCGGCATCGTGGTGGGCGTGCGGCGGCTAAGAAACACGGTCCGTGGGAGCGGCGCGCGCTGACCTCACGGCCCGACCCAGCAGGCCATGTGCAAGCGATGCGGGCAGACGGGCCATATTGGCGCACCGTGCGTCAATCCGAATGCGGCTGCGGCGGGGTGTCCATCGTCGCGTCGACCTCGGAGATCGTCTCGCCCGGATATGCGGCACGCGCCGCGGCCGCGGCGGCATCGCGCGTCGGATAAGCGCCCGCATCCTCCTGGACGCCCAGCAACGCAATGCCCCGGAAGCCCCAATGACCATCCGCGCGTTGAAAGACTTCCACGATCATTGCGCTTCCTCTTCGCCGCCGGGCGCGGGACGATTGCCGCTCCCGCCGGTCGGCGCCCCGCTGCGCGCCTCGGCTTCCTCCTGGGCAACAGCCTGATCGAAGCCCGGCTGGTCATGGCTGCGCGCACGCGGCGGATGGTCGATATCGGGCACGCGTTCCGGCGTGGTGGCGGGACCGGACGGGCGCAGCGCGCCCGCGTTGACATCGGGCTGGCCCGGAATGGAATCACGAGCGCTGCCGGATTTGGATTGAGTCATGGACGGCTCCTGTGCATCAAGGGTAGTGAACGGGCGAGCAAGTGCTGTTCCTGACCGGCATGCGGCGGTGGCTGCGTGAACAGCCGGCCCCAGCGGGCCGCTCAAGGCCCGCCGGGCAACGTGCGTAGAAACGCGGCAATGTCTCGGGCGTCCTGTTCGCTGACCCCGAGGTCGGGCATCGCCGTGCCGGGCTTGACGGCGGCAGGGTCGCGCAACCAGCGCTCCATGTTCTCCGGCGTGTTGGGCAGGACACCCGCGATATACGCCCGCTCGCCCATCTGGTCCAGCGCCGGTCCTACATAGTTCCATGCCCCCGGCACGCCCGGAATCGCGTGGCACGTGACGCAAAGATACTGCTGAAGCGCGATGCGGCCCGCCATGACGTTTGCCTCCCGGACCGGAGGCTGCGCCGATGCACGCGGCGCGGCGGCCGATTGTGCGGCCCCGTCCCGCTGGTAGTCCTGGGCAGACATCGCGGGCAAGACGCGCAAAAATGCCACCACGTCCCAGATCTCGTCGTCGGTCAGCCGGTACTGCCACGCCGGCATGCCGGTCATCTTGATGCCTTGGCGGGTCAGCCAGAAGATCTCTGCCGCGGTACGGGTGCGTGCAGACCCCACAAGCGCGGCGGGCGCCGGATTCAAGCCCAGCGCGTACGGTTGCGGCGCGATGCCGGGCCCGCCGTGGCACTGGGCGCAATTGGCGCGATAAAGGCGCGAGCCATTCTGGATGCGCGCGGGCACGTCCAGATCGGGCGCCGTGATGTCCGCCGATCGCATCTTCACGGCCCGCGTCAGCGCGACGTCCAGTAGATGGTGCACCGGCGTGGTGTGCGGCGACGTGGCGGTCACGTCGTACGCGCCGAAATACACCACCGCGCCACCCAGCACGCCCGCAACGGCGGCAGCGCCCGCAAGCGTCAGTGAGACGGTTCGCTTCCAACGCTTCATGGCGCCCTCGCGTTGCCGCGGCCGGCATCTCGCAGCAGATAGGCCGCGATCGCTTCAGCGTCCGCCTGGCGCAGGCCCGTGTCGGGCATGGCCGTCCTGGGATTGACGGCGGGCGGGTCCATCAGCCAGCGCACCATGTTCTGTGGGGTGTTGGGCAACAGCCCGGCAATGTAAGCTTGCCGCGCCATGTCGCCCAGCGGCGGGCCAACGCGAGACGCCGGGCCGCTGACGCCCGGTACCGTATGACAGGCCGTGCAGCCGCGTTCGGCGATCAGCCGCCGCCCCCGGTCGGCGTCGGCCCCGCCCAGCAGCCCGTCCGCCGCACCCGGGGAAAAGAGCGGTGCCTGCCCATCCTGACAGGCGACCAGCGCAAGACTCGCCAGCAACGCGGGCAAGATGCGGTTGGGTCGGGCAATCCGGCGCAAGGCGGTCTCCTGATTCGCGCGGAACCACGCTAAACGCGCACCCGCCAGCAAACCGCGTGCCCAGTGCCCGCATGCGCACCCGGGAATGGAAAGTGCTGACCCCGCCCATCGCGGGGCCGGCGGTATCCACCCACCGGGCCACCGCCGCGACGGTCTGCCGGCTCCCGGCGGGGATCATCCACTACAAGCGCATGGCGAAACTCCTTCTCATCCTGATCGCCGGATTGCCGACCGCCGCATGGGCGCAGCCCAGCGGCGAAGACGCCGCGCGGATCGCCGACATCGGCTGGGTGCTCTACGTGGGCGCGACGGCGATCTTCGTGGGGGTGGCCGCACTGATCGCGCTGTCGATGTTTGGCCCGGCGCCGCTGCGCCACAGGATTTCGCGTCCTGCCCTTATCGTGGGCGCGGGCATCGTGTTTCCGGTCGTGGCGCTGACCGCGTTGCTGGTCTACGTGTTGACGCCATCACCGACCGCGGCACGCGAGGCCGCGTACGCGGCGCGCATCGAGGTGACGGGTGAGCTGTGGTGGTGGCGCGTGCGCTATCTGGACGCGCAAGGCGGGCTGCTCTTCGAGACGGCTAACGAGATCCGCATTCCGGCCGGCAAGCCGGTGCAATTCCTGCTCAAGTCGGGCAATGTGATCCACAGCTTCTGGATCCCTGAGCTGGGCGGGAAGCTCGACATGATCCCTGGACGCGTGAACACGATGCGCGCGCTGGCGCGCACGCCCGGCACGTTTCGCGGCCATTGCGCCGAGTATTGCGGCGCACAACACGCCCAGATGCGGTTCGACGTGCAGGCGGTGGACGCCGCGGCGTTCGACGCGTGGGTGCGGGCGCAACGCCAGCCTGCCCGGGCCGCCGAACCGGCGCTGCGGCAAGGCGAGCGGCTATTCATCCAGGCCTGCGCGCAATGCCACACCGTGCGCGGCACGGCGGCTGGCGGAATGCTGGGACCGGACCTCACCCATGTAGGCAGCCGCCCTACCCTGGCGGCCGGCATCCTGCCCAACAACGCGGGCGCGATGGGCGGCTGGATCGCCGGCAGCCAGCAGATCAAGCCCGGCAATGCCATGCCGTCCTTTGACCGATGGCCGGGCGAGGACCTGCGCGCCGTGGCCAGCTACCTGGAAAGCCTGAAGTGACGCCCCCAACCACCCCGCCTCCGCTTCCCAACGCGCTGCCGCGGCCAGCGGACGAATTCGCGCAGCTCGAGCACGCCTGGAAGCGGCCAACGGGATGGCGGTCGCTGACGGTCGTCAACAACACGTCCATCGGCCTGCTGTACATCGGCACCGCGTTGCTTTTTTTCATCCTGGCCGGCGTGCTGGGGCTGATGATGCGCACGCAACTGGCCGCGCCCGACAGCAACCTGATCGGTCACGCGCTATACAACCAGCTTTTCACCATGCACGGCACGGTGATGATGTTTCTCTTCGCGGTGCCCGCGGTGGAAGCCGTTGCGGTGCTGCTGCTGCCCAACATGCTGGGCGCGCGCGACCTGCCGTTTCCCAGGTTGTCAGCCTACGCCTACTGGGCCTATGCCATTGGCGGACTGGTTTTCTTCTGCAGCATCTTCGTGGGGCTGGCGCCCGATGGCGGCTGGTTCATGTACCCGCCGCTGACCAGCGCGCAATACTCGCCCGCCGTAAACGCCGACCTGTGGCTGCTGGGCATTGGCTTCATCGAGATCTCCGCCATCGCCGGCGCGATCGAGCTTGCCGTGGGCATCCTGCGCACGCGCGCCCCGGGCATGACGCTGGACAAGATTCCTGTGTTCGCCTGGGTCATGCTGGTGTTCTGCGGCATGGTGATCGTCGCCTTTCCGGCCGTGATCGTCGCCACCACGCTGCTCGAACTGGAACGCGCCTTCGACATGCCGTTCTTCATCACCGGACGCGGCGGCGATCCGCTGCTCTGGCAGCATCTGTTCTGGTTCTTTGGCCATCCCGAGGTCTACATCATCTTCCTGCCCGCCGCCGGCATGGTGTCGATGATGATTCCCGCGATGACGGGCACGCCGCTGGTGGGCTACCGGCTGGTGGTGCTGGCGGTCATCTCGACGGGGTTTCTGAGCTTTGGCCTGTGGGTGCATCATATGTTCGCCACCGGGATCCCGCAGTTGTCGCTCAGCTTCGCGTCGGCCGCGAGCATGGCGGTGTCGGTGCCGACCGCGATACAGATATTTGCCTGGATCGCGACCCTTGCCGCGGCGGTGCGGTTAAGGCCGCTCAAGACGCCGATGCTGTACATCCTGGGGTTCTTCTTCGTGTTCGTCATCGGCGGCCTGACCGGCGTCATGGTCGCCGTGATCCCGTTCGACCTGCAGGCGCACGACACCTACTTCGTCGTGGCGCATCTGCATTACGTGCTGTTCGGCGGCATGGTGTTTCCGCTGTTCGCGGCCTTCTATTACTGGACACCGTTCATCAGCAAGCGGCCCCTGTCCGAGCGGCTGGGCCGCTGGGGTTTCTGGCTGATGTTCGTGGGCTTTAACGTGGCCTTCTTCCCGATGCACTTCACCGGCCTGGCCGGCATGCCGCGCCGGGTGTACACCTATGCCGAAAGCCAGGGGCTTGGCCCGCTCAACCTGCTCTCGACCGCGGGCGCGTACCTGATCGCCGCAGGCGTGCTGGTGTTCCTGATCGACCTGGCGCGCAATTTCCGGCCGACCATCGACAACAACGCGGGGAACGTCTGGCGCGCGGGCACCTTGGAATGGCTGCCCAGCGGCAGCTACGGGCTGCGCAGCGTGCCTGCCGTAACCAGCCGCGAGCCGCTGTGGGACCAACCGGGCCTGGCGCAGCAGGTGGACGACGGCCAGCATTATCTGCCCAACGCACCCGCCGGCCTGCGAACCACGCTCGTGACCAGCGCCCTGGAGGCCCGGCCCGACTATGTGCTGCCGCTGCCCGGCCCCGCGTGGTCGCCCCTGCTGGCGGCCGTGGGCACGGCCGGCTTCTTCCTGCTGCTGACCTTCAAGCTGCTGCCGCTGGCGGCGGCGTTTGGCGTGCTGGCCGTTGTCTCGCTATGGCGCTGGCTGTGGGACGCGGACACCGGCCCCGACCACCCGCCGGTGGACATTGGCGGCGGCCTGCGGCTGCCCATGATGTGCTCGGGCAGCGCGTCGCATGCGTCGTGGGCGATGGTGCTGCTGCTGATCGTGTGCGCCAGCATCTTCGGTTCGTTGATGTTCAGCTACCTGTTCCTGTGGACCACGAACCCGCAGGCCTGGCCCGATCCCGGCGACTTGCCCTCTCCGGTCCGGCCAATGCTGTCGGCCATGATGCTGCTTGCGGCCGCCGCCCTTGCCCTGGCCGCCGGGCGGATGATGACGCAGAACCGCCAAACGGCGCTGCGCGGCTGCGTGGCCGGGGCCGCGCTGTTGCTGGCCGCCGCGCCGGCGCTTGATCTGGTCACGCATTGGCAGGCCGGCCTTCGGCCGCAGGCCAGCGCCTACACCGCAGCCACCTACGCAGTCGCGGGCCTGCAGGCGTTTTTTGGCGGCCTGGCTGTGGTGATGGCCGCCTTTACCGTGGCGCGGTCGATCGCGGGGCGGCTGCGCCCCACGCGCCGCGCCGCGCTCGACGCCACGCGGGCGATGTTGCTATACGCCGCGGCGCAAGGGCTCATCGCATTGGCGCTGCTGCACGCCTTTACGCGGCTGACGGGATGACCATGAAAACGCGCTTTTCGGTCGAACTGCTGTACCTCATCGCCGGCCCGCTGATATGGCTGGCGCACTTCCTCTCCATCTACATCGTGAACGCGCTGGCCTGCGCCCGGTCGGTATTGACCGGGTTGTGGCTGGGCCTGCCCATGTCGTCATGGATCATCATTGCGGGCAGCGCCGCGGCGTTGACGGCGATGGCGGTGGCTGCCTGGCGCCAGCGGGCGCGGGTGCGGGCCCGGAACGCGCCGCCGTTTCACGCCTGGCTTGCCGCCACGCTATGTGGCCTGTCCGCGGTGGCGGTCGTGTGGGAAACGCTGCCGGTTTTCCTGCTGCCGGCATGTCAGTAGCAAGGCACGCCGGTCGCCCCTGCGGCAACGCTATTCCGCCCATTCCGGGTCGCCGGTAAACACCACCGTCAACCAGCGATCCGGGCTGTCGGCGCCCAGCGCGTTGCCGATCTCGTCGCGCAGACTGTCCCATGCCGCGACGGTGCGCGCGGGCATATCGGGCGGTACGATGAAATACAGTTCGATTTCCTGCGAGCGCCCCACCTTGGCGACATACGCGCGATAGGACGCGAAGCGATAGCGTTCCACGAACGCCTGCGCCACCGAGTCCACGTGCTGTTTCAGGTCAGCGGGCGTGACCAGCAGCATCTCGGACAACGCCTGGCGGATGACCGACAGCGGCAAGGGGATGATCACCGCGCACACGACCGCCAGCACGGCCGGGTCGATATAGGGCGAAATCCACTCGTACCGGGTGCCCTGCACGCCGTATCCAATGCAAAAGGCCACCAGCAGCGCGGCCGTGATGCTGGCCGACATGATCCAGCCCTTCAGGTCCATGTGCAGGAATGCCGAGCGGATCCGGCGATTGGCGCGCGCCTCGGCCAGCGCAATCGCCACACAGGCGGTCAGGGTCAGCACGGCATAGATCAGCGCCAGGCCGAACTCCAGCTCGCGGCCTCCCTTGAGCAGACTGCTCACCGCGTTGATGAGGGCGTAGACGGCCACCCCGCTTAGCAGTATCCCGTTCAGCGCCAGCACCATGGGCTCCAGATGCCAGAAGCCCATCGTGAAGCGCTCGCGAAGCTTGCGCGGCAGCCCGCGGGCCGTGGCGTACGACGTGATCAGCCGCACCACCACCAACGACAGCGCGCTCATGCTGGCGTCCACCAGCGAATAAACGCCGTCGAACACGATGGAGAACGAACCGGAAGCCACCCCGAAACCGATGCCGATGACGGCGATGCAAAGCGTGACCGCAATCGAGATCCGCAACACGCCCTGCTCCGTGCGCAGGTCGAACAATGCCGTGCCTGAGGTCATGGTTCCTCCGAGGGGACTGCCGTGGCGCTCACGATAACCGTATTGCCCCCGATTAGGGGGACAACGACGCCATGATGGGATACCCCTGGGCCACGAAGGCCTTTTGCCACAACCTACTTAACGTAGGTTACGATTAGTAGGTTAATCCCTTGCGAACAGGACTTTCACCATGCACGCCCTCATCGTCGTTGCCCATCCCGACCCCGCGTCCCTCACGCACGCCATTGCCGATCATGTCGCCCAAGGCGTTGCGGATGCAGGTCCCCAACATTCCTACGAGCGCGCGGATCTAGCAGCGGAAGGCTTCGATCCCCGGTTCTCCCAAGCCGACGCCGCCCTGCACCTGACCCAATCCAACCCGCCCGCTGACGTAGCCGCCGAACACGCGCGCATCGATCGCGCCGACGCGCTGGTGCTGGTGTATCCCGTGCATTGGTGGTCGTTTCCCGCGCTGCTCAAGGGATGGATCGACCGCGTGTTCACTAACGGCTGGGCCTACGATGCCAATCCCGACGGCAAGGTCATCAAGCGGCTGCAACGCCTGCAGGTGCACCTGATCGCGAGCGGCGGCGCGGATATGCGCACCTATGCCCGTCACGGCTACTTCGGCGCGATGAAGACCCAGATCGATCACGGAATCTTCGGCTATTGCGGCGCGCGCGTGGCAACATCCGACTTGCTGGTGGCGTCCGACGCCGGCTATCCCGAAGCGCACCTGGCCACCGCCCGGGCCATCGGCCAACGCATCTTTGCCCCGCAACCCTGAAACCGACCTCGATAGCCGCCCTGATGACGTCCCACCCTGCCCCTCCTCCCCGCCGCCGGCTGTCCAAGGACGCGCGGCAACGCCAGCTCCTAGAGGTGTCCTGGGCGCTGATCCGCGATGAAGGCACGGACGCCCTGACCCTGGGCCGGCTTGCCGAGAAAGCGGGCATTTCAAAGCCCGTCGTCTACGACCACTTCGGCACCCGCAACGGGTTGCTGGCGGCGCTTTACCAGGATTTCGACCTGCGCCAGACCGCGATCATCGACAGCGCCATCGCCGCCAGCAAGCCGACCCTCGCCGGCAAGGCAGACGCCATCGCCACGCAGTATGTGGAATGCGTGTCGGTGCAGGGGCGCGAGATTCCCGGGGTGCTCGCGGCGCTGAACGGCTCGCCGGAACTGGCCGCCGTCAAACGGCAGTATCAGCACGCCTTCATCACGAAATGCCAGGCCATCCTCGCCCCGTTCGCCGGCCGGCAAGGCGTGTCCCTGGCCGGCATGTGGGGCATGCTCGGCGCGGCCGACGCGCTCTCGCAAGCTGCCGTTGCGGGCGAAATCACCCAGCAAGCCGCGCGAGCCGAGTTGTTCCGGATCATCGTGGACCTGGTCAAACGCGCTCCCGCCAGCTAGCGTCCCGATCCGGCCTTACTTTGTTGCGACGATCACGTGCGCCTGGATCCGGCCCGTGATCGGGCCCGCGCCGTAGCGGTCGGCCAACGCCTCAGCCGCCCGTTCCGTGGCCAGCTGCATGAGGCCCGCGTCGCGCGCTTCGATCTCGTTGCGCAGCGGCGTGCCCTGGCAGTAGGCGGTGGCCGCCTCCAATGGCCCCGCCGCGTGGCTGACGTCCGCACGGGTGTCCACCCGAATATCGTCAAAGCCTGCGCGGCGAAGGTCGTCGCGGATCTTTTCCACGTCGTGGTAGCCGTGCGGCGTGCGCGCCAGAAAGCGTGGCGGGTCCTGCGGAAACACGGCCGCCATCGCGCGCGTCACGTCGTCGGCGAAGTCATTTTCCTCGATGCGGTCCCACACGCTGAAGACGAAGCGCCCCCCAGACTTCAGCACCCGGCGCGCTTCGGCAAAGCCTGCGGCCCGGTCCGAGAAGAACATGACGCCGAACTGGCAGCACACCACGTCAAACGACGCGCAGTCGAACGGCAGATCCAGCGCATCCGCCCAGCGCCATTGCACCGCGCAACCGGCACCCTGCCGGGCGGCCGCGTAATCGAGCATCGGTTGATTCAGGTCGGTCGCCACATAACGCGCCCCGGGGTCCAGCAGAGGCGCAAGCGCCCGCGTCACCGCCCCGGTGCCTGCCGCGGTCTCCAGCACGGCCTGAGGCGCAAACCCCGCGACCAGCGCCGCCATGTGGCCGGCGTAACCCTGGAAGATCAGCGGCACCATGAGCGTGTCGTAAAGCGCCGGAATCGATCCCGCAAACACCTTGTCGAAGTCGGCCATGATGCGGCTCCTTTAACACGTTGCCGTTGCCCGGCATCCGCTCAACGAGAGTCGAGCAAGGATGCACAGACGCCCACCAAGTCGTCGAAGCGATGCAGGAGAACGTCCGGCGCGAGTTCGGCTGCGGGAATTTCGGAGTAACCGAAGTCGACCAGCACCAGCGGCGTTCCTGCCCCTCGAGCTGCGCCCGCGTCGGTGTCGGCATCCCCGACCATAACCGTGCGCGCCAGATCGCCCGACACCGCCTGCACGGCCTCGATCAAATGCGCTGGATTGGGTTTGGCGGCTGACACCGCGTCAATGCCCACGACCCCGTCGAACAGCCCGGCCATTCCCAACTTGGTCAGCAAGTTGCGTGACAGCCCTGTGGGTTTGTTGGTGCACACGACCAGAATCGCACCCGCCGTGCGAAGCCGTTTCAAGGCATCTATGGCGCCTGGAAATGGTTGGGTTTCATCGGCGATATGGTCGCTGTAATAGGCGATAAAGCCGCCAAACAGCGCGGCCGCGCGCGCCGCTGGTTCCGGTTCGCCCGCGGCCTCTAGGCCAAATTGCAACAGCCACCGCGCGCCGCGGCTGACGTGGGGACGCCCGCTTTCATAAGGCAAGGGCGGATAGCCATGCGCGATCAGCACGGCGTTCACCGCCCCGATCAGGTCGGGCGCCGACTCGACCAAGGTTCCGTCAAGGTCGAAGGCAATAGTGGCCCCTGCCAGGGCGCTGAGGTCGGTCATGGTGAAACCCTCTGATTGGGGTCTGGCGGCACGCCAGACCCCACAAACTCTAGCTTAGCGCCGACCCGCCTCGCCTACACTAGCCGCGCGCCCTCACTCCACCGACGCGCCCGACTTCTTCACGACTTCCGCCCAGCGCGGAATCTCGGTCGCCATCAGGTCGCGCAGCTGATCGGGCGTGCTGCCCACCAGCTCCATGCCCATGGTCTTGCCCAGCTTTTCCTGCACGTCGGGCTCTTTCAGGATCAGGGCGATCTCGGCGGCGAGCTTGTCCAGGATGGGCTTGGGCGTGCCCTTGGGCGCGTAAACCGCCTGCCAGGACGCCATCTGGAAGCCGGGCACGCCCGCTTCCTGCATGGTCGGCACTTCGGGCGCGAGCGCAATGCGGTCCTTGGTGGTGACGGCCAGCAGCTTGAGCTTGCCGGTCTGCAGGAGCGGCAGCGCCGCCGTCATCTGGTCGAACATGAAGGTCACCGCACCGGACGATACGTCCACCATCGCGGGCGGCGTGCCCTTGTAGGGCACGTGCGTGAGGGGCACGCCGATCATGCCGGAAAAGAGCTCGCCGGCCAGGTGCGTCGAGGTGCCCGCCCCCGAGGACGCGAACGTGCGTTTGGTGGGGTCGCGCTTGAGCAGCGCGATCAGCTCGGCCACCGAATTGACGCCCAGGTTCGGATCCACCAGCAACACGTTGGGCAGGAACGCGATCAGCGACACCGGCTCGAAGTCCTTGACTGGGTCGTACTTCAAGTTCTTGTAGAGGCTGGCGTTGATGGCGTGCGTGCTGATCGTGCCGCCAAACAAGGTGTAGCCGTCGGGCGGCGCCTTGGCCACGTAGGTGGCGCCGATGCCGCCCGCGGCGCCCGGTTTGTTCTCGACGATGACGTTCTGATGCAGGCGGTCGCCCAGCTTCTGCGCCAGTACCCGGCCGACCACGTCGGTCGAGCCGCCCACGGTAAACGGGACGACGTAGGAAATCGGCTTTTGCGTGGGCCAGTCGGCGGCGCTGGCGGGCAAGGCCAGCGTGCCAAGGACGGCGCCGGCCAGTAGCGCGGCAAGCGCGCCGCGTCGTTGCGTATTCATCATGTGTCTCCTGCCTTGTTTTATAGGTATGCGTATGGGGGTGCCGGCAGCGCCGGCGGCAAGGCTCAGCGGCCTTGTTCTTTGCGCCAGGCGGCGAACTTGTCCTTGGTGCCCGGGTCGGTCGGGGGATACAGGCCAAGAATGGAGGCGCCGCTTTGCACCTGACTGGTCACGAAGTCCTCGAAGGCCGTCATTTCCACGGCTTCGATGGCGATCTCGTCGGCCAGGTGCGCAGGAATGACCACCACGCCCTCTCGATCGCCCACGACGATGTCGCCCGGCCACACCGCCACGTCGCCGCAGCCGATGGGCGCGTTGATGTCCAGCGCCTGGTGCAAGGTCAGATTGGTGGGCGCGGACGGACGCTGGTGATAGGCGGGAAAGCCCATCTCGGCGATTTCGGGCGAGTCGCGAAAGCCCCCGTCCGTCACCACGCCCGCCACGCCGCGCTTCATCAGCCGGGTGACCAGGATGGAGCCCGCGGACGCGGCGCGCGCGTCCTTGCGGCTGTCGATGACGAAGACGGCGCCTTCCGGGCAGGTCTCGACCGCGGCGCGCTGCGGATGCGCGCGATCCTCGAAGACCTTGATGGTGTTCAGGTCTTCGCGGGCCGGGATGTAGCGCAGCGTGAAAGCCGGGCCCACCATGTTGGGCAGATTGGCGTTCAGCGGCCGCACGTCCTGGATGAACTGATTGCGCAGGCCGCGCTTGAAGAGCGCCGTGCACAGCGTGGCGGTACTGACGCCGGCCAGCCTGGCGCGGGTTTCGGGATTCATTTGGGACACGATGGCTCCGGGAGTTTGGGGCGGATGTTGGGTGATGAAGGGAATCAGAAGATCGCGGGCTCGGGCACGGGCGCGCCGAATTCCGTTTCCAGGAAATCGAAGTCGCAGCCGTCGTTGGCCTGCAGGATGTGCCGGGAGTACATCCAGCCGTAGCCACGCTCGTAGCGCTTGGGCGGCGGCGTCCAGGCGGCGCGGCGCGCAGCCAGCTCCTCGTCGCTGATGTTCAGGTTGATGCTGCGCGCGGGCACGTCCACGGTGATCGTGTCGCCCGTCTTCACCAGCGCCAAGGGCCCGCCGATGTAGCTTTCCGGCGCGACGTGCAGGATGCAGGCGCCGTAGCTGGTGCCGCTCATGCGCGCATCGGACAGGCGCAGCATGTCGCGCACGCCCTGCTTGACCAGCTTGGTCGGGATGGGCAGCATGCCCCATTCAGGCATGCCCGGACCGCCCTGCGGGCCGGCATTGCGCAGGATCATGATGTGGTCCGCGGTCACGTCCAGGTTTTCGTCCTCCACGGCGGCCTTCATGCTGGGATAGTCGTCAAACACCAGCGCCGGGCCCGTGTGACGCAGGTATTGCGGCGCGCACGCGCTGGGCTTGATGACGCAGCCGTCCGGCGCGATGTTGCCGCGCAGCACGGCCAGCGCACCCTCGTCGTAGATCGCCTCGTCCAGCTTGCGGATCACGTCGTCGTTGTAGACCTCGGCGCCCGCGATGTTTTCGCCCAGCGTCTTGCCCGTGACCGTCATGGCCGACAGGTCCAGGTGATCATCCTGCAGCCGGGTCATCAGCGCGGGCAGCCCGCCCGCGTAATAGAAATCTTCCATCAGGTAGGTGTCGCCGCTGGGCCGGATGTTGGCGATGACCGGCACCTTGCGGCTGGCCGCATCGAAGTCGTCCAGTCCCACCGCGCAGCCCGCACGGCGCGACATGGCGACCAGGTGAACGATGGCATTGGTGGAACAGCCCATCGCCATGGCGACATTGATGGCGTTCTTGAACGAGGCCACGCTCAGGATGCGTTGCGGCGTCAGGTCGTCCCAGACCATCTCGACCACGCGCCGGCCGCATTCGGCCGACATGCGCATGTGGTTCACGTCCGCCGCCGGGATCGACGAGGCGCCAGGCAGCGTCATGCCGATGGCTTCGGCGATGGCGGTCATGGTGCTGGCCGTGCCCATCGTCATGCAGGTGCCGTAGCTGCGCGCAATGCCGCCTTCCACTTCCGTCCATTGTTCCTGCGTGATCTTGCCGGCGCGGCGTTCGTCCCAGAGTTTCCAGGCATCCGATCCGGATCCCAGGATCTTGCCCTTCCAATTGCCGCGCAGCATGGGGCCCGCAGGCACGTAGACGCATGGCAGGCCGGCGCTGATGGCGCCCATGATGAGGCCCGGCGTCGTCTTGTCGCAGCCGCCCATCAGCACCGCGCCGTCCACTGGGTGGCTGCGCAGCAATTCCTCGGTCTCCATCGCCAGGAAGTTGCGATACAGCATGGTGGTGGGCTTGACGAAGGATTCGGACACCGAAATGGCGGGCAACTCCACCGGAAAGCCGCCGGCCTGGAACACGCCGCGTTTGACGTCTTCGACGCGCTGCTTGAAATGGCTGTGACAGGGATTCAGGTCGGACCAGGTGTTGATGATGGCGATGACCGGGCGTCCGGCCCAATCGTCCGGGCCGTAGCCCATCTGCATCATGCGGGAGCGGTGGCCGAATGAACGCAGGTCGTCCTTGGCCATCCAGGCGGCGCTGCGCAAGCTTTCGTAGGTGCGTTTCATGGGAGATACGAGGGATGCGGAAGTCGGAGTGAAGGCATTTAAACACTAATACATTAGTGCGTCAGCTAGGTGAAAACCCGCTACACTGCGACATTCGTTATCAGCCTTTCCCCACGCGGGACACGGACACGCTTACCTGATGCAAAGCCAAAAGCTCAGACTGGATCGCTCCCGCCATGCGGCCCCCCAGGTTTTCGACCATCTGCGGCGCCAGATCATCTCGCTGGAGCTCGCGCCCGGCGCGCCGCTGTCGCGAGTCACGCTGGCGGACTGCTACGGACTGAGCCAGACGCCCATCCGCGACGCGCTCATGCGCCTAGCCGAGGAAGCGCTGGTCGAAATCTATCCGCAGCACACCACGGTGGTCAGCCGGATCGACATCGCCGCCGCGCGCCAGGCGCATTTCCTGCGCCGCTCGCTGGAGCTGGAAATCGTCCACCTGCTGGCCCAGCGGGCCGACCCGCTGCTGCTCCAGCGCCTGCAGTCCTCCATCGACCTGCAGCGCGCCGCCCATGCCAGCGGGCAATACCAGCAGTTCATCAACGCGGACCAGGTATTTCACCGCGACATGCACGAAGCCGCCGGCGTGGCCAGCCTGTGGGAGATGGCGCAGCGCTACAGCGGCCATCTGGACCGGTTGCGCCGGCTGCATCTGCCCGAAACCGGCAAGGCCGAACGCATCCTGGACGATCATCAGCGCCTGCTGGATGCGATCGCCGCGCAGGACCCGGCGCGGGCGCAGCAGGTGCTGCGCGAGCACCTGTCCGGCACGCTCAGCCAGGTCGCGGAAATCTGCAAGCGCTATCCCGAGTACGTGGTGGCCGACTAACCGCCGGCGCGGGACCCGCGTTTCGACTCAGTCCAGCGGATAGCGCTGGATGACGGTCTTGCCGCCGCGCTCGGCAAGCGTCAACAGCGCGTCGCCCGTCTGGTCCAGGCCCAGCAGCCCGCGTTCCTGCGCATGCGACAACTGGAACGGCCGCCAGGAGCGGCCCTTGTCGCGGCTGTAGAAGTAGGTCTTGGTGTAGTCGGCGCCCGAGAACAGATGCTCGGCATAGGTCTTGATGACCCACGCATTGCGGCCGAACCACGCCTGCCCGATCCAGGACGAGGCGCCGCGCACATTGGGCGACCGCGACCGCTTCACCCAGGCCATCCCCGACTTGTCCAACTGGTAGATGCTGTCGCCCTCGGTCTCGAACACGGGCTGGTCACGCGTCAAAAGCGCATGGGCATCCTGCGACGGAACCCGAGGCACCTCCGGGGTAATGCGGAACGCCGGCGAGGCGCCCTCTTGGAATTGCACCTCGAAGCGCCGCGTTTCGATCAGTTGGGGCGCCTCCTGGCCTTCGGGACGCACCCGCGTGCGCCAGCTCCAGCCCACCGCGCGCGTCTCGTCCAGCGGATACAACGACCAGCCATAGCCAAGCTGCTCGACGCCGTAGGCCTTGCGGTCCCGCTCCGCCGTCTCGGCAAACTTGCGTTCGAAGGCGGCCGAATCCGGCCAAACCTGTTCCTTGAGCCGGGTCGCCGCCCACCGCTTGGCGCCGTCGCAGCTATAGAGCAGGCGCACGCCCGTCTCATGGTGCTCCAGCGCAATCGCCAGCTGGTCGGTCAGAAAGGCGGTGTGCTGCTGCGGCACGCCCAGCGTCACGTCGGGATCATAGGTCCAGGTCGCGCCCAGGTCGTCCGAACGCAGGGTGTCCCAGGCGGGCGGCTGATCGCCTTCGCCCGAACTGCGCAGCGTGCTGGTGATGAGGTAGAGAGGCTGGCCGCCCGGCGCGCCGATCAGGGTCACGCCGGTATCGCCGCTGATGGAGCCCAGCAGCTCGAACACACCCGTGCCGTGGCCCCCATAAATGAGGTTGCGGGCGTCGGTGGTGGTGCGGCCGGTCTGCAGCATGGTCAGGGCCAGATCGCCCTGGCCGTGGGCCAGCGTGGTGATCGCGCCGGCCTGCGCCAGCCGGATCCGCTGCTTCTGAAGGCGTTCCTTCAGGGCCGGAACCTGCGTATCCAGCACGGGCGCCTGCGCCAGGCCCTCGATGTCCTTGGCCGTGACCAGAAGTTGGCCGGTCAGCAATTGGCGCTCGCCGAAACGCTGGATGGCAACCCGCGAGTATGACGCCAGCGCGGGCCCGTTCAGCTCTCCCACGAACTCGCTGCGCGGCAGCGGATCGCCCATTGGGATGATCTGATAGATGCCCCGGGCCAGCACGGCGGCGGAGATGACCGCAAGGCCGGCGGCCACGAGTCTGATGGTCTTGGGTCCAGGCATGCTGGGCATAATGCCAGCCCCCCCGCGCCGCCAGCCATTTATCGAACGGACGAAACTATAGCGCGTTGCGCCCGGTTCTCTATACTGGCGTAACGCATGCTCACGTCTTGCCGGACGCGCGCCCCTGCCCCGACACCACGGAACCGCCCATGACCGCAAGGCCTCCCTCTGCCCTATTCGCCCTGGCCCTGTTTGTCGCGGCTAGCGGCAGCCCGATCGCGCACGGCGCCGCCGCCAACGATCCGGCATGGGTGCCGGTCGACCCGCAGGCGATGCCGGGGGTGTTCTACGACAGCCATTCGATCCGCGCCGTGTCGGAGAATCCGGCTGTCCGGGCAGTGACCGTGGGCTGGTTCTACGCCCAGCCCCGGATTTCCGAGGCCAACGGGCAGCCCTACGGCTCGGTCACCCAGCCGGTGACGATGAACTGCAGCGCCAACACGTATACGGTCACCGAGGTCTTGCACCACGCGGGCAACGACGCCACCGGGGCGATCGTCGAATCGATTCCGGTGGCGGGCATTCGCAATGCCCCCGTCACGCGCGACCCGGTGCAGCGCCGGCTGCGCGACCTGGTCTGCGCGGCCAACGGAAAAAGCGCGCGGAAATAGCGCGCTTTTCCTGTCGAAACCGCCCGGGGTCAGACCTGCGCCAGCGCCTGGTCCAGGTCGGCGATCAGGTCGTCGATGTGCTCGATCCCGATGGACAGGCGCACGGTTTCCTCGCGCACGCCGGCCTTTTTCAGTTCCTCGGCATTGAGCTGGCGGTGCGTGGTGGACGCCGGATGCGTCGCCAGCGACTTGGAATCGCCAATGTTGACCAGTCGCGTGAACAGCTGCAACGCATCCTGGAAGCGCGCGCCGGCCTCGCGGCCGCCCTTCACGCCAAACGTGAAAAGCCCCGGCACCTTGCCGCCCAGGTACTTCTTGGCGAGCGCATGGTCGGGATGGTCCGGCAGGCCCGCGTAGTTCACCCATTCCACCTTTGAATGCTCGCGCAGGTAGCTGGCGACCTTGACCGCGTTCTCCACGATGCGGTCCACGCGCAGGGCCAGGGTCTCGATCCCCTGCAGGATCTGGAACGAGTTGAACGGCGAGATCGCGGCGCCGGTGTTGCGCAGCGGCACCACCCGGGCGCGGCCGATGTACGCGGCCGGGCCGAAGGCCTCGGTGTACACCACCCCGTGGTAGCTCACATCCGGCTCGTTCAGACGCTTGAAACGCGCCTTGTGCTCGGCCCACGGAAACTTGCCCGAGTCGATGATGGCGCCGCCCAAGCTGGTGCCGTGTCCGCCCAGATACTTGGTCAGCGACTGCACCACGATGTCGGCGCCATGCTCGATGGGACGCAGCAGGTACGGCGACGGCACGGTGTTGTCGACAATCAGCGGCAGGCCGTGGCGATGCGCCAGCTCGGCCAGCGCGGCGATGTCGGTGATGTTGCCCAGGGGGTTGCCAACCGATTCCGCGAAGATGGCCTTCGTGCGGTCGTCGATCTGCGCCTCGAAGGCGGCCAGGTCGGACGGATCGGCAAAGCGCGTGATGATGCCGTACTGCGGCAGCGTGTGCGCAAACAGGTTGTAGGTGCCGCCATACAGCGTGCTGGACGACACGATGTTGTCGCCGGCTTCGGCAATGGTCAGGATCGCGTAGGTGACGGCGGCCTGGCCCGAGGCCAGCGCCAGCGCGGCGATGCCGCCTTCCAGGGCCGCCACGCGCTGCTCCAGCACGTCGGTGGTCGGATTCATGATGCGGGTGTAGATGTTGCCCGCGACCTTCAGGTCGAAGAGGTCCGCGCCGTGCTGCGTGTCGTCGAACGCGTAGGCTACCGTCTGGTAGATGGGCACGGCCACCGCGCGCGTGGTCGGATCGGGCCGGTAGCCGCCGTGGACAGCCACGGTTTCCAGGCGCCAGTTGGGCTTCTTCGCTTCAGTCATCAGTCTCTCCGGTAAATGCGTGATTGAAAATTCAGATCAGGCCGCAAATGCGCGCGCGGCGCGCAGAATGCGTTCGATGTCTTCATGGTTGTTGTAAGCGCCGACAGACAGGCGCACGTAACCATACTCCACGACGCTTGCCACGACACCCGCCCGCGTCAAGTGCGCTAGCGCGGCCGCGGGATCGGCCACGCGCAGCGCCGTCGTCGTGCTGCGCGCGTCATCGCCCGGTGGCGACACGACCTGCGCCCCAAGGCTTCGCAGTCCATCGCTCAGCGCCTGCGACAGCTCGAGCACCCACGGCTCGATGCGCTCGGGCCGGGCCAGTTCGATCAGATCCAGCGCTCCCGCCCAGCCCGCAAGGCCGGGATAGTTCAGGTTTCCGGTTTCCAGCCGGCGCGCATCCGTCGCGTCAGATACCGCCACCTGCCATTGCAGGCCGGACTTGTCCAGCGTGGTCACGCCGGACGGGCCGACGTAGCGCGGATCCAGTGCCGCCAGCAGCCGCGGCGACACGTGCAGCAGCCCTACCCCCAGCGGTCCCAACATGCCCTTGTGCGCGCCGCACGCAAACGCATCGACGTGCCAGTCGTCAACCTGGGCGCGCAGCAGGCCCGCACCCTGGATGCCGTCGACCACCAGCCAGATGCCGCGTTCGGCGCAGCGGCGTCCCAGCTCCCGGATGTCCGTTCGTAGTCCGGTGCCGTACTGCACCCAGGACACCGCAATCAAACGCGTGCGGGCGTCGACGTGCTGCCACAGGTCATCCACGGTGAAACGATGCGCGCGCGCCTGCGCCACACGCACCTGCACGCCGCACCGGCGCAGATTCAGCCATGGCAAGGCGTTCGACGGATGCTCCTGGTCGTCGACGATGAGGTTGTCGCCTTCCTGCCAGGCCAGTCCTTGCGCGACCGTGTTCAACCCCTCGGTGGTGTTCTTGGTAAAAGCCAGACGACGCGCGTCGCCGCCGATCAGCCGCGCCAGCCGCACACGCAACGCGTCGGCATCGCGCAGCCATCGCGGCTTGTCGCTGCGGGCGTGCGTGATGCTGTCGAAGAAGCCAGCCACCGCGTCCGACACCCGCGGCGACAACGGGCTGGTATACGCAATGTTGGCGTATGCCTTGTCGCGCGTGATGGGAAACCACTGTCTGAATTCGTCCTGCCAAGCCATGCGCAACCTTCGTCGCCGGACCACCCGGCATGCGGGCATTCTAGGTATCTGGCGCGCATTCGGATAAGGCTTAGTTTTCATATTGATATGCGTATTAAGTCGCTCGGCAAGCCACGCCCCGCCCATAGAATTCGTGCCTCTCTTGCACACAACAACCTTGGGAACAGCATGCGTTTGATTCATCTATTCAAGGCCGCGGGCGTGGCCGCCGCGATGACGCTTGCGGGCACATCGCAAGCCGGCACGGTGGACACCATCAAGAAGCGCGGTGAATTGGTCTGCGGCGTCAGCCAGGGCTCGGCAGGCTTGTCGATCGCGGACAAGCAAGGCCGCTGGACCGGCCTTGACGCGGACCTGTGCCGCGCGCTGGCGGCCGCCGTGCTGGGCGATCCGGAAAAGACCCGCTTCGTGCCGCTGAGTTCGCAGCAGCGCTTTCCGGCCCTGCAGTCCGGCGAGATCGACGTGCTGAACCGCAACACCACAATCACCTCGGGCCGCGACGCCGGGCTGGGCATCGTGTCCGCCGGCATCGTGTTCTACGACGGACAGGGCTTTTTGGTGCCGCGCAAATTGGGCGTCAAGAGCGCCACCGAACTGGAAGGCGCGCAGGTTTGCGTGCAGCCCGGCACGGTGAACGAACAAAACCTGGTCGACTACTTCAAGAAGAACAAACTCACCTATCGGCCCGTCGTTATCGAGAATCTGGTCGAGCTTGAACAGGCCTTCTATGCAGGACGCTGCGACGTCTACCTGTCGGATGCGTCCACGCTGGCCGCCAGCCGCGCGGCGCGCGCCAGCCAGCCGGACGACTTCATCATCCTGCCCGAGCGCATCAACAAATCACCGCTCGGCCCCTTCGTACGCCAGGACGACCCGAACTGGGCCGCCATCGTGCGCTGGACGGTCAACGCGCTGGTCGCCGCCGAGGAGTTGGGCATCACCGCCCAGAACGCCGACAGCCAGGCACAAAGCAGCGACGCGCAGGTGCGGCGCCTGCTGGGCGCGGATCCCGGCATTGGCAAGAGCTTCGGCCTGGACGAAACCTGGGCACGAAACGCCATCAAAGCCGTGGGCAATTATGGCCAGGTGTGGGACCGCAACCTGGGCGCAGCCACGCCGCTCAAACTAGAGCGTGGCCTGAATGCGCAGTGGAACAAGGGCGGCCTGCTGTATTCGCCACCGTTCCAGTGACGCTTGTCGCTTGATGCCTATCGCGCGATGCATATCGCGTGACGCAAATCGTTTGATGCGCGTTGCTTGATGCACATCGCTTGATGCGCACTTCATGATGATTCGCGGGCGGGCCGCCGGGTCCGCCCTTCTTGTTATTTCTTCTGCCGCACGACCCGCCATGACCGCCACCACGTTCCCCTTCCCGTTGACTGCGCCGTGGCGCCGCTGGCTGCCTGCGTTGGCGTGGGTTTTGGGACTGGGCGCAATGGCCGCCATGCTGGTGCTGCACATCGAATCGGTGCAGGCCGCGCGCGGTATCCAGGGCGGGTTCGGCTTCCTGCTTCAGCCGGCGGGATTCCGCATCTCGGAAAGCCTGCTCAATGTCAGGCCCGAAGATCCTTACTGGATGTCGCTTGCGGCGGGACTGGTCAATACGCTGACCGTCGCCTTCGTGGCAATACCGCTGGCGACCGTCCTGGGCGCGGGCCTGGGATTCATGGGGTTGTCGTCCAACCCGCTGGCGGCGCGCGTCGCCGCCCTTGTCATTGCCCCCTTGCGAAATACGCCCGTGCTGTTGCAGCTCTTCGTCTGGTATGGGTTGCTGCTGCGCCTGCCTGACTTGCGGCAAGCATGGTCGCCGCTGCCTTCCGTGCTGCTGTCCAATCGCGGCTTGGCCTTGCCCGCGCTGCATGGCTGGCTGTCTTATGCGGGCGTGGCATTGGCCGCGCTGGCGCTGGGGTGGCGAGCTCGCCGCCGGTGGACCCATGCTGCGTTCACCGCCGCGTTGACTGCAATATTGACCGCCGCCGGAATCGCGTGGGCACTATTGCCGCCCATGCAGGTCGACCTTCCCGTCAAACGCGGACTCGGCTTGCAGGGCGGCTGGCAACCCAGCATCGAGTTCGCCGCCTTGACCATCGGCCTCGTGGTCTTTCACGCCGCCTACATCGCCGACATCGTGCGCGGCGCGGTACGCGCAGTTCCCATTGGCCTGGTCGAAGCCGGCCAGGCCATGGGCCTCACGCCCTACAAGGTGCTCCGGCTGGTGATCGCGCCCTACGCCACGCGCGTCGCGCTGCCGCCGTATGCCAACCAATGCCTGGCGCTCGTCAAGAACAGCACGCTCGCCATCGCAATCGGCTACCAGGAGCTGATGGCCGTCATCAACACGGCCATCACGCAAACCGGACTGGCGCTGGAAGGCATTGCGCTCGCCATGGCCATTTACCTGACGTTGGCGGTCTGCCTGGGCGGCGGGCTCTCCGCCTGGAATGCGCGCAATACCCGACACGGCCCGGGCGACACGCACGGGGTGCGCCTGGGTGACCGGGCATTCTGGGATGGCGCTGGGGGCAAGGCCAGGACGCTTCGACGCAAAGCGATGTCGGCCGTTCTGACATTGCTGCTGGCCACCGTGGCCTGGTTACTGATCGACTGGGCAGTGCTACGCGCCGTGTGGTGGGGCGATCCGGCGACCTGCGCAAAGGCGGCAGGCGCCTGCTGGGCCGCCGTGGGCGAAAACCTGCCGCTGTTGTTCTACGGCACCATGTCCGAAGCGCACCGGGGGCCGGCGCTGACCGCGTGCCTGGCGCTTTTGGCCGCCATTGCCGTCTTCCTGGGCGCACGTCGCGTGCCGGCGGGCCTACGCATTGCCCTATTGACTGCACTATCAAACATTACCGTGGCAGCCCTGACGGGCTGGCCGTGGGGCGGCGACCTCATTGGCCCGCAACGCTGGGGCGGACTGCTCGTCACGTTGATCCTGGCGATAGCAGCGCTGGTTACGGCCGTGCCGCTCGCCTTCGCGCTCGCCCTGCTTCGCCGGTCGGGCAGCCCGGCCGGTTCACTGGCCGCCTCCGTTCTGATCGAAGCGGTACGCGGTGTGCCGCTGGTGACCCAGCTGCTGTTCGCGTCCTTTGTGTTGCCCATGCTGCTGGGTGGTGGCGTGTCGAAGTTCAGCATGGCGCTGGCCGCGCTGACCCTGCATACCGCTTGTGTGCTGGCCGAAGTGCTGCGCGGCGCGCTGCAGGCAATTCCGCCCGGCCAGATGATGGCTGCGCGCGCCTTGGGCATGCGGCCCGCGCTGGCCTATGCGTGCGTGATCTGGCCACAGGCCCGCCGCATCGCCTCGCCCGCCGCGCTGGGCGTGTTTGTGGGCGCGGTCAAGGACACGTCGCTGGTCAGCATTATTGGGGTGTTTGACGTGTTGGGCGCGGCCAAGGCAGTCGTGGCGGGCACCGACTGGCGCCCATATCACGTCGAGGTTTATCTGGCCGTGGCGCTGCTGTATCTGGCCGCCAGCCTGGCGCTATCGCGCGTGGCACGCCGCATGGAAGGCCGGCGTGCTTGAACAGCGGGGAGATCAGCCGCCTGCCCCACCCGCCATGCCGCTGTTTGCGGCAGTCATGCGTTGCAGCCACGCTGGCCGGGGCGCCGCGTCCAGCCAGTTCTTGACGATCAACCCCAGTTCGGTGTCGCCGGAGATACGCAGGCGGCGCTGGAAGAACAAGGTGTCGGCATCGGTTTCCTCGCGCATGAGCGCCAGGAAGTCCGCCAGCTTCGCGCCCAGTTCAAGCTCCGCGGCGCCGGTGGACCCGCGGTTCCAGAGGGGCCGGAATGCACCATCGCGCACGACAAAGCTGCTGCGCAGACCCAGGTCTTCGACGGTGATGGCAAAGCTGCGGCCGTTCAGTTCCGCGGGTGGCTCAAGCCACTTGAGCCGGCGCGCCAGCTCAAGCCCCGCCACGAAATGCAGCGACACAAACGGGCCTGGCACGCGGCGGCCCAGCTTGGCGAACACAGGCGGCAAATTCAGGGCGGCGCTCATGCGACGGCCTCCTCGAGGCCGATGCCGGCCTTGCCGTAGTAGTAACCGTTGCAGCGGCCGATGCCCGCGGGTGGCGACACCGGCTCGGGCTTGGCGCCTTGCCGCATCGCGTCCAGCGCGGCGATGGCCTCAAGCGTGCCCGCCGATTGCGGGCTGACGCGCAGCACATCGACGCCCATTCCCGCCAGTTCCGGCGCTTCGGCCAACAGGTCCAGGCAGGCGGCCGATTGAACCTGGATGCCGTTGATGCCCAGGAACTCGCGCGATTCGCGCGTGCGCATGTCCAGGCCATCGGGATGCTCGATGCAGCGAAAGCCGCAATCGTCCTTTTTCAGGCGGAAGTGGCGGGCCGTGAAGCAGCGCGCGGAGAACGCCAGCGCCATCCTGCCCCACACCATCACTTCGGCCTGCATACCAGCGGGACGCTCTTGCAGCAGGCGCTCGAGCGTGGTGCCGTCCATTTCAAGCGGCGCGACGAAGCGCACAGCGCCGCGATTGGCCAGCCAGGCCAGCGTGCCCCCGTGGTAGGCGTTGATGTGCGGACCGGCGACAAAGCCACGGCCGCTCAGGTGGCGCACCGCGCCCAACTCGCCTGCCTCGACCATGAAATCCTGCTGGTCGCAAAGCTTCTTCAAGGCGCTGGCCTCGGCGCCCGTCTCGATCAAGGTGCGGCCAGACAGCACCACCGTCTTGCCCACTGCGCGCAAGTCGCGCGCCAGTTCAAGCCAATCGTCGGCGCGCAGTTCGTGACGCCGGCTACAGACGGTCTCGCCCACGTAGATGATGTCCGCAGGACTTTCGGCCAGCGCGGCGTAGAAATCCATGGTGCGTTGGCGCGGCCAGTAGTACAGCAAGGGGCCGACAGAAATCTGAAATGGGATGGGGGTCATTTCCATGGACGTTCGAAAGCGCCTTGTGTGACTTGGGAACCCTCGGCATGGCGCGCCAGCATGGCGTTCCACTCGGGGCGCGGAGAAAAGCGCGATGCGTCCGCATGCACGCTGTCCAGCGCGGCGCGCAGCGTGGACACCACCTGCGTGACATAGGCCGGGCTGCGCTGGCGCCCTTCGATCTTGATGGCCGATACGCCCATCTCCGCCAGCTTGGGCAACAGGCCGATGGCGTTCAGGCTGGTGGGTTCTTCGAGGGCGTGGTCGGCTTGTCCGTCCACTTCGAAGCGCCCCTTGCACAACGTGGGATACGCGGCGGGCTCGCCCGGTTCGTAGCGGTCGATGAGGATGCCCGACAGGCGCGCGTCCATGCGGCCGTCTTCTTCGACCCAGCGCACCGCGTGCGCGGGCGAACAGACACCCTTGTTGTTGGGGGAATCGCCGGTGGCGTACGACGACAAGAGGCAGCGGCCCTCGGCCATGACGCACAGGCTGCCGAAGCCGAAGACCTCGACTTCGACGCTGACGTTGGCGCAGATGCGGGCAATCTCCGTCAGCGTCAGGACGCGCGGCAGGACCACACGGCGGATGCCGAACTGCTCTTTCATGAGTTCAATGGCGTCCGCGTGGGTGGCCGAGCCCTGCACCGACAGATGCAGCCGCAGGTCCGGATAGCGGTCGCTAGCATAGGCCAGCAGTCCCGGGTCGGCCATGATGACGGCGTCGGCGCCCAGGTCGTGGGCGGCATCGACGGCGGCCTGCCATTCGGCCATGCGGCCTGCCTGCACAAAGGTGTTGATGGCAAAGAGCACATGCCGGTTGTGGCGATGCGCCAGTTCGACGCCGGCGCGGATGTCGGCTTCGGTGAAATTGAGCCCGGCGAAATTGCGGGCGTTCGTGGCGTTCTTGAGCCCGAGATAGACGGTGTCGGCGCCCGCTTCGATCGCCGCTTTCAAGGCGGCCAGACTGCCTGCCGGGGCCACGAGCTCTATGGGAGAGGTTCGAGTTTGCATGACGGCCAGTCTATGGGCCGCCCGTCCCCCGGGCCTTGTCGAAAATCAAACGGCGTGGCGCGCGCGGCGCCTTTTTGTGCGGCCTATTCCTCGGTGTACAGGCCGCGCTCCACGGCATAGACAGCGACCTGCACACGGCTCGTCAGGTTGAGCTTCTTCAGCACGTTCTGCACATGGATCTTCACGGTGCTTTCGCTCACGTCCAGTTCGCGCGCGATGACCTTGTTGCTGGCCCCGCGCGCCAGCCATTGCACGATCTGGGTTTCACGCGCGGTAAGACGATGGCGCTCGGCCGAGCCGGGCGGCGGCGGCGTCTGGCTGGCCTGGCCGCGGAACTGTTCGACGAGCTTGGCCGTCATGCTGTCGGCAATGACGGCTTCGCCGTTGGCGGCGCGGCGGATGGCGGACACCAGCGCGTCCGCGTCGATGTTCTTGACGAGATAGCCGCGAGCGCCGTCGCGCAGCGCCTGGCCCAGCTCGTCGGCCTCTTCCGAGACGGTCAGGATGATGACCGCGCAATTGGGCAGGTCCTGCGTCAGCAGCTGCAGTGTTTCCAGACCCGACAGGCCGGGCAGGTTCAGGTCAAGCAGCACGACGTCGGGCTTGAGCTCCTTGGCGCGTTTTATGCCTTCGACGCCGTCGCCCGCCTCGGCCACGACCTCGAAGTCGGGTTGGCGCTGCAACAGCAGGCGGACACCGGAGCGGAACAGGGTGTGGTCGTCGATGAGCAGGATGCGGATGGTCATGATGGGCAAGGATGTCAGGCTGCCTGGCGTTCGGCGCCAGGCAAGGTGAGCGCCACGCGCGTGCCGGCGCCGGGCTGCGATTCGAGTTTTATCACGGCGCGCATGCGGGCGGCGCGCTCGCGCATGATGTGCAGGCCGACATGGGATTCGCCCCGTTCGGCGACGTCGGCCGGGTCGTAGCCCTGGCCGTCGTCCGAAATCAGCAAGGTGAAATCCCGGCCGTTCTCAACGGCGATCCGCACGCGGCTGGCTTCCGAGTGCTTGCGCACATTGGACAGCGCTTCCTGCAGGATGAACAGCACCTGCAACTGCTGCTCCGGCTGCAGCGGCGCGCCCTCGCCCTGGGTAAACGTCAGGTCGGTCTCGATGGCGGTCTGGCGGCGAAAACGCGAAACCGTGTCCTCGATGGCGGCTTGCAGGTCGCCCTGCGACAACTTGCTGCGGAAGTTGGTCAACAGTTCGCGCACGTCCTGGTAGCTTTCGTCCACGCCGGTGCGCAAGAGCGGCAGGATCTCGCTGACTTCTTCTTCGTCGCCGCGCTTGATGGCGGCATCGAGCATCTGCAATTGCAGGTTCAGGAAATTCAGGCCTTGGGCAAGGCTGTCGTGCAGGCCCTGCGCCACCAGCCCGCGCTCCTGCACGACTGCCAATTGGCGCGCCTGCGCGCTAAGGCGCCGGTTGTCCAGCGCAACGCCCAGGTGCTGGCCCAGCGTTTCCAGCAGTTGCGACTCGGACGCGGCCAGCCGGCGGTGGGTGCGGAAATGCAGCGAATACGAACCCAGCACTTCGTCGCGCGTCACGATACGGAACACCGCCACGCTGGCAAAGCCCTCGCGCTGGCAGTTCAGATCCAGCTCGGGTGGCGACTGGCGGAAGTCCTGGATGACGATCACGCCCGCCTTGCGCGTGGCGACACCGCAATAGCAGTCGTCGACCTTCATGCAGTGTTCGGACTCGACCAATTCTTCGGACAGGCCCACGGACACCACGAGGTTGAGTTTTTCGTTGTTGGGATCCAGCGCCCGGATGCTGCCTGCTTCGGCATCGAACTGCAGCATCACGCGGCGCAGGAAGCCATCGCACATGGCTTCGATTTCATTGGGCTGGTTCAGGAACGCCGCCATGTCGTACAGCGCCCCGATGTCGCGGTTCTGCGCGGCCAGCTGCGCCGTCTTCTGTTCCACCCGCTGCTCCAGGCTGGTGTACAGGTCCTGCAGTTCGTCCGCCATGCGGTTGTAGCCGCGGGCCAGCACGCCGAACTCGTCCTGGCTTTCGACCGGCAGTCGCGTGCTGAACTCGCGGTCGGCCATGCGCTGCAGGCCGTCGCGCAGGCGCAGCACCGGCGAAATGATCCACAGATACAGCAGGTAGATCATGGCAAGCGTGCCCGCGCTGGCAATTGCCGCCAACACGCCCTGCGACAGCCGCAGCGACGTGGTCTTGCCGGCGTTGTCCTGTTCGATCATCCGGACCAGCGTATCGGCGCGCGCCACGAATTCGGGCAGCGTTTCCAGGTAGCTTGATGCGTCCGGCTGGCCAATGGCGCGCAGCGCCGCAGGCTTCATGATGTCGCGCCAATACGCGGCCACGTCGTGCCATTGGGCGCGTATCGCGTTGTCGTTGGGAATGAACAGCGGCCGCGCGGGATTGCCCCGCGCCAGGCGCGCAATGGTGTCGTCCAGAATCGCAACTTGTTCGGTAGTGCGCACTTCGCGCCCGGCCTGCGGCCGCATCAGTTCGACGGCGACGCGATTGGCCCGCATCCGCAGGCTGCCGGTATCGTTGATGGCAGCGCCCGCGCCTTCCAGTTGCCAGGACAGCCACAGCGTCCAGCTCACCATGGACAGCACCACGACCAACGCCAGCAGCGAGCTTGCCACGATGCGCGTGGACAGCCGGTGCCGGGGCGACGGCAGCACGTCGGAGGGAGTGGCGGTATTCGAGGACTTCATGGGTGTCGGGGCGAAAAGCGCGGATCGGGTATCAGTGTAGTCGCTTCCCGCCCGCCTTCCGGCGCGATTGCGCGCGTTTTAGCCCCATGCGATCAGGCCAAACCGAGGGTGCGGCACAGAAAATCGGCAACTTGGGCGGGGTCGTTCAGGGGCAGGCAGGGCAAGGCGATCTCAAGCGGCGCATCCGTCACGACGGCCAGGAATGAAGGATCTTCGGTGTGCAGCGGCGGCTTGCCCAGCGCGGGGCGGTAGACCTCGATGCGCGGAATCGCGGCCTGCTTGAAGCCCTCGACCAGCACCAGATCGGCGGGCGACAAGCGCGCCAGTTGCGCCTCAAGCGTGGGTTCCGGCGTGTCGCGCAGTTCATGCACGATGGCATACCGGTATGGCGAGGCAATCATGACTTCCTGCGCGCCCGCAGTCCGAAAGCGCGCGCTGTCCTTGCCGGGGGGCTCCATCTGAAAATCATGATGGCTGTGCTTGATGACGTTCACCCGCAGGCCGCGCGCGCCAAGCAGCGGCAGCATGGCCTCGATCAGGGTGGTCTTGCCGCTGCCGGAGCGGCCGGCGATACCGAATACGGGAGTCATACGAGTGCGGGTTCCGTCAGCAAGGGACATACGATGGGCAAAAACGTGTCCGCCCGCGGGGAGTATGCCAGCAAAGCGCCCGCCACCAGGTCGAAATACCACCCATGCAGGGACAGGCTTCCCGCGTCGACCGCCCGCCGCACGAACGGCAGGTCCTCCAGGTTGCGCAGCGAGATCAGGATGGAAGCCTGTTCGCACGCGCGCCGGCGCTCTTCCTTGGTGGCGTCCGGCATCTGCCGCAGCACCTGCTCGCGCGCGGGTTCGGCGATGTCCATCCAGCGCCCAAGATAGTCGGTCTCGCCGTCGCGGCGGATGCCGCGCTCCATCAGTGCGCGGATTCCGCCGCACTGGGCGTGTCCCAGCACGATGATGCGGCTGACCTGCAATTGTTCGACGGCAAACTGGATTGCCGCCAGGACGCCTTGAAGGCCGCGGTCCTTGCTGCACGGGGGCACCAGATTGGCCACATTGCGCACGGTAAAGATGTCGCCGGGATCACAACCGAGCAGCATGGCCGGGTCCACGCGGGAATCGCAACAGCCGATCAGCAATGTGCTGGGATGCTGGCCGTCGCGCAGGTTGCGATACAGCGACGGCGCGTCTTCGTAGTACTGCTGCTGAAAGCGCTGGAAGCCGCCAACCAGTCGTTCAAGATCCTGCATGTCAGCCTCCCGTTTGCGACATGAAGCGCACGATGCGTTCGGGCCGGGCATTGAATTCGTGGCGCTCCGGCTTGGCGGCGATGCCCGCCCGGATGGCCTGAACAAGGTCAGCGTCGCTGGCGCCCGCGCGCAGCAACCGTCCGAGCGGCACCTGGTCTTCCTGACCCAGACAAAGATACAAGGTGCCGTCCACGCCCAACCGCACGCGATTGCAGGTGGCGCAGAAATGACGCGACATGGGGGTGATGACGCCCAGCACGGGCGCGCCCTGCCCGCTGGTCCAGTAGCGCGCCGGGCCGTTGCGCGATTCGGCCAGCGACGGCACCAGCCCGGCATCGGCGGCCAGGCGCGCGCCCATTGCGTTCAGGTCGGTGTGCGTAAAGCCGCGGCCGCACTCGCCCATCGGCATCGGCTCGATCAGCCTCAGCACGAAGCCCTGCTCCACCGCATAGGACAGCAGGCGGCGCACTTCGGATTCCGGCGTGGCCGCATGCACCACGCTGTTGAGCTTGATGGGGGAAAAGCCCGCCTGCCGCGCGGCCGACAATCCGGCCAGCACGGCGCCCAGGCAATCGCGCCCGGTGATCTGCGAGAACGCTGCCGCGTCCAGCGTGTCCAGGCTGATGTTCAGACGGTCCACCCCCGCTGCCCGCAGCGACTGCGCATGGCGCGATAGCTGCGTGGCGTTGGTGGACACGGACAGGTCGCGCAGCCCGGGCATGGCGGCGATGGTGGCGGCCAGCCCGGCAACACCCTTGCGCAGCAGCGGCTCGCCGCCCGTAAGCCTGACCTTGGCCACGCCCAGGCTCACGAACAGTCCGACCAGCCGGGCCATTTCGTCGTGGGTCATCCAGTTGGCCGGCGTTTCGAAACCCTTGAAATCCTTGGGCAGGCAATAGCTGCACCGCAGGTCGCAACGATCGGTGACCGAAACGCGCAGATAGTCGATGCGGCGGCCGAAGCCGTCCGCCAGGGCAGCGGGGGCTGGCTCGTCCATCATGCGGCGCTCCCGGCGAAGACCCGCTCGGGTTCGCCGTCGTCCAGATCGATGCCCGAGATCTTGGCACGATCGACCAGCAGCTTGGTGTATTGCCGCCAGGCGGTATCGCGGCTCATGGACGTGAGCGCCGTGGCAATCTGCTTGGCCACGTGTTCGTAGGGCAAGAGCCGCCCTTCGACACGTCGAACCACGCGCACGATGTGCAGGCCGTGCCGCGTCTGCAGCAACTGCGGCAGCAACCCGCCCGAAGGCAGCGCGAACACCGCGCGTTCGAATTCCGGCACGGTGTCGCCGCGCCCCAGTTGACCCAGGTTGCCGCCGACGGCCGCGGACGGGCAATTGGATTGTTCGCGGGCCACCTCGGCGAACCGCGACGGGTCGGCCAGCAGCTCGGCCAGCACCACGTTGGCATGCGCCTTCAGCATGTCCAGGTTCACGTCGGGCGTGACCTGGAACAGGATGTGGTCGGCCTCGACCAGTTCGCCCACCATGAAGCGTTCGGTGTGCATCTGGTAGAAGCGCCGGCAAGCGGCGTCGTCGGCTTCGGGCGCCGGGGCCTGACTGGCGAGCAAGGCGCCGATGGCGCTTTCCTCGTCGGACACATCCAGGCCCTGCCGGCCGGCCTCGTCCAGCAGGACGCGCCGCAGCACCAGGGCCGTGACGGCCTCGCGCATGGGATTGCCGGCTTCTGCGTGCAAGGGCAGTTCACGTTCCAGATCCGCGTCGTTCAATTCGACGCCGTTGACGATGACAGGCATGTTCGGCTCCTAAGACGGGAATCAGCGCGGACGGACCAGTTGCCAGGCGCGGCCCAGGTAGCCCACCGACGCGAAACCGCTCCAGACGTGCACCAGACGGGTGAACGGGAAGATCACGAAAAGCGTGAGGCCCATGAAGAGGTGCGCCTTGAACAGCAGCGGCACGCCGGCGAGGTAGCTGGCGGCGTCGCCCTGGAACGTGACGATGTGCTGCGCCCAGGTCATCAGGTGCACCATCATTTCGCCGTCCATGTGGCCAGCCGACAGCACGATCGTGGACAGCCCCAGCAGCAGCGTCACCAGGATCCACAGCAGCAGGATCTTGTCGCCCGGCCGCGTGGCGTGGGCGATGCGGGGGTCGGTCAGGCGGCGGTGGATCAGGATCAAGAGGCCGATCAGGCACAGCCCGCCCATCACGCCGCCCGCCACCATCGCAACCATCTGCTTGAGCGAGTGCGAAACGCCCAGCGTGTCCCACACGATGACGGGGGTAAGCAGGCCGACCAGATGCCCGAAGAACAGGCCCAGGATGCCGATGTGGAACAGGATGTTCCCCAGCCGCAACTGGCCGCGATGCAGCAGTTGCGAGCTGTCGGATTTCCAGGTGTATTGCTCGCGCTCAAAACGCGCCAGGCTGCCGAGCAGAAAGATCGTCAGTGCGATGTACGGATAGATGCCGAAAAGAAACTGATTCAGGGAGTTCATGATGCGTCGTCCTGGGCATTAATGAGTCGCGGCGGAACGGGGATGGAAGTGCACGGTCTGCACCCCGCCTCCCGCAAACGGCCGCAGCAGCGGTTCCACGCCGTCGGGGCCGGCCCCGAAGGCCTCCATCGCCTCGTCCATGTCGCGCACCGGCGCCTCGGTCTGCACGCGCGGAATCACGCGGGACTGGGCGCGCAGCACGGCAAAGACGCAGGCGTAGGAGCTTTCGCTTTTGGCCAGGCGCGCGCCGATGGCCGCCAGCACGTGGATGGCTTCGTCCAGCAGCTCCTGGGCCGTGTCGGGATCGATGACTCCCAGGAATTCCAGGAACAGCGGCACGTGGTCCGGCAGTTCCGACACCATCGGCTCGAAGCCGTGCGCGCGGTAGGTTTCCAGCAGGTCCACCATCGCCTGGCCACGGTCGCGGCTTTCTCCGTGGACGTGCTCGAACAGGTGCAGCGAGTGCGAGCGGTTGCGGTCAAAGGTGGCGACGTAGTTCTCTTGCAGGGGAATCAGGTCGTTCGAGGCCAGGTAGCTGACCAGGGGTTGCAGGGTTTCCTCGGCGTCCGGATAGGCCGCCAGGGCCTCTTCCAGTTCGCCCAGGTAGTCCAGCAGCTCCGGCTCGGGATAGCACAGCATGGCGGAAAGCAGTCGGTACAGGCTCATGGTGTTCTCCTTTCCTCAGGCCGAAACGGCCTTCTTGCGCGACTTGGGCATTTCGATGAAGATCTCGCTGCCCTGCGGCTTGCGGCCGAACAGGGTGCCTTCCGACACGCCGCCCGAGCAGCCGTTGCCAAAGGTGAAGCCGCAGCTTCCCTTCTCGTTGAAGCTGTCTTCGACCACTTCCTTGTGGCTGCTGGGCACGACGAAGCGGTCTTCGTAGTTGGCGATGGCCATGATGCGGTACATGTCCTGCACCGTTTCCTCGGTCAGGCCGACCTGATCCAGCAGGGCCGTGTCGCGTTCGCCGTGGACGGTCTCGGACCGCTTGAACGCGCGCATTGCCAGCATGCGTTCCAGGGCTTGCAGCACCGGCGCTTCCTTGCCGGCGGTCAGCAGGTTGGCCAGGTAGCGCACGGGGATGCGCAGCGTCGACACGTCGGGGATCATGCCGCTCTTGCCCACGGTGCGCTGGGGCATCTTGCCGGACTCGGCGGCCGTCTGGATGGGCGACAGCGGCGGGATGTACCAGACCATCGGCAGCGTGCGGTATTCGGGGTGCAGCGGGAAGGCCACCTTCCATTCGACGGCCATCTTGTAGACGGGCGAATTGCGCGCGGCTTCCAGCCACGATTCCGGGATGCCCTGCTCGCGCGCCGCGGCAATCACTTCGGGTGAATGCGGGTCCAGGAACAGGTCGAGCTGCGACTGATACAGATCCTGCTCGTTCGCGGTGGCGGCGGCATTTTCGATCTGGTCGGCGTCATACAGCAGCACGCCCAGGTAGCGGATGCGGCCCACGCAGGTTTCCGAGCACACGGTCGGCTGGCCGGCCTCGATGCGCGGATAGCAGAACGTGCACTTCTCGGCCTTGCCGCTGTTCCAGTTGTAGTAGATCTTCTTGTACGGGCAGCCCGAGATGCACATGCGCCATCCGCGGCACTTGTCCTGATCGACCAGGACGATGCCGTCGTCTTCGCGCTTGTAGATGGAACCGGACGGGCAGCTGGCGACACAGGCCGGATTCAGGCAGTGTTCGCACAGGCGCGGCAGGTACATCATGAAGGTGTTCTCGAACGTCGAGTACATCTCTTTCTGAACGCCTTCGAAGAGCGCGTCGCGGCTGCGCGAGCTGAATTCGCCGCCCAGGTCGTCTTCCCAGTTCGGGCCCCAATGGATCTTGTCCATCTTCTTGCCCGTCAGCACCGACACCGGACGCGCGGTGGGCGGCGTCTGCGACAGCGGCGCGTTCTTCAGGTGCTCGTAGTCGTAGGTGAACGGCTCGTAGTAGTCGTCGATGGCGGGCAGGTTCGGGTTGGCGAACAGGTTGGCCAGGATGCGCAGTTTGCCGCCTTGGCGCGGTTCCAGCTTGCCGGCGGCCGTGCGGCTCCAGCCGCCCTTCCACTTTTCCTGGTTTTCCCATTCCTTCGGATAGCCGATGCCGGGCTTGGTTTCAACGTTGTTGAACCATGCGTACTCGACACCGTCGCGGCTGGTCCAGACGTTCTTGCAGGTGACCGAGCAAGTGTGGCAGCCAATGCACTTGTCCAGGTTCAGCACCATGCCGATTTGGGCGCGTATCCTCATGATTGCTTCTCTTCTTGTTGCAGTTCTTCGACGAGCGGGCCTTCCAGCCAGTCCACCTTCTTCATCTTGCGCACGACCACGAACTCGTCGCGGTTGGCGCCCACGGTGCCGTAGTAGTTGAAACCGTAGGCCTGCTGCGCGTATCCGCCGATCATGTGCGTGGGCTTGAGCACCGTGCGCGTGACCGAGTTATGGATGCCGCCGCGCTTGCCGCTGGTTTCAGCGCCCGGCACGTTCACGATCTTTTCCTGTGCGTGGTACATCAGGCACATGCCAACCGGCACGCGCTGGCTCACCACCACCCGGGCGGTCAGCGTGCCGTTCACGTTGAACACTTCCACCCAGTCGTTGTCGACCAGTCCGGCCTGCTTGGCCTCGGCTTCGGACACCCACACGTGGGGGCCGCCGCGGCTGAGGGTCAGCATGCGCAGGTTGTCCGAGTACGTGCTGTGGATGCCCCACTTCTGGTGCGGCGTGATCCAGTTCAGGACCAGTTCCTTTTCGCCATTCGGGTACTTGCCCAGCATGGGCGCAACCGTCTTGGTGTCGATGGCGGGCTTGTACACGCAGGAGCCTTCGCCAAAGTCCAGCATCCAGCGGTGATCCTGGTAGAACTGCTGGCGGCCGGTCAGGGTGCGCCATGGGATCAGTTCATGGACGTTGGTATAGCCGGCGTTGTAGCTGACCTCTTCGCTTTCCAGACCGGACCAGGTAGGCGCCGAAATGATCTTGCGCGGCTGCGCCTGGATGTCGCGGAAGCGGATCTTGTCGTGTTCGCGTCCGACCGCCAGGTGCGTGTGGTCGCGTCCGGTGATTTTGCCCAGCGCTTCCCAAGCCTTGACCGACACATGGCCGTTGGTCTCGGGTGCGAAGGTCAGGATCATCTCGGCCGCGTCGATCGCCGTATCCAGGCGCGGACGGCCCTGGCTGACGCCGGTTTCGGTGACGCTGTCGTTGATGCCGGCCAGCTCGTGGACCTCGTGCTGGGTGTTCCAGTTGATGCCCTTGCCGCCGTTGCCCAGCTTGTCCAGCAGCGGACCCACCGACGTGAACTTGCGGTAAATATCGTTGTAGTCGCGCTCGACCACCGTCATGGACGGCGCCGTCTTGCCCGGAATCAGGTCGCATTCGCCGAGCTTCCAGTCCTTGGGTTCGAAGGCCTGGCCCAGTTCTCCCGGGGTGTCGTGCATCAGCGGGGTCAGCACCAGGTCGCGGCGCTTGCCCAGGTACGGGCCGCCGATTTCGCTGAACTTCTTGGCCAGCAGCTTGTAGATTTCCCAGTCGGTCTTGCTTTCCCAGAGCGGCTGCACGGCTTCGCTGAGCGGGTGGATGAAGGGGTGCATGTCGGACGTGTTGAGGTCGTCCTTTTCGTACCAGGTGGCGGTGGGCAGCACGATGTCGCCGTACAGGCACGTGGTGCTCATGCGGAAGTCCAGCACGGTTAGCAGGTCGAGCTTGCCTTCGGCGGCGTCGTCCTCAAAGGTGACTTCGGACGGCTTGATGGCGTCGGCTTCGTCGCCGAACACGGCGTTCTGGGTGCCCAGGAGGTACTTCAGGAAGTACTCGTGGCCCTTGCCGCTGGAGCCCAGAATGTTGGAGCGCCACACGAACATGTTGCGCGGGAAGTTGGCGGGATCGTCCGGGTTTTCGCAGGACATGCGCAGCTCGCCCGACTTCATCTGTTCGACGGCGTGTGCGACGGGATCCTTGCCCAGGCTGTCGGCCTGCGCCACGACGTCCAGCGGATTGGTGCGAAGCTGCGGCGCGGACGGCAGCCAGCCCATGCGCTCGGCGCGGGCGTTCAGGTCGATCATGCTGAGTTCGCTGTACTTGGCGCGGTCGGCGGTGGGGCCGAGCACTTCCTGCACGTTCAGCTTTTCATGGCGCCATTGGCTGGTGTGGGCGTAGAAGAACGAGGTGCCGTTCATCTGGCGCGGCGGGCGCACCCAGTCGGCGGCAAACGCCAGCGGGGCCCAGCCGAACTGCGGGCGCAGCTTTTCCTGGCCCACGTAGTGCGCCCAGCCGCCGCCGCTCTTGCCGACGCAACCGCACATCATCAGCATGTTGATGATGCCGCGGTAGATCATGTCCATGTGGTACCAGTGGTTCAGACCGGCGCCGACGATGACCATGGACTTGCCTTCGGTGTCGTGCGCGTTCTGGGCGAACTCGCGCGCCACCTGGATGACCTGCGCGCGCGGCACGCTGGTGTGCTTTTCCTGCCAGGCGGGCGTGTAGGGAACGTCGTCATCGTAAGAGGACGCGACGTTGCCGCCGCCCAGGCCGCGGTCCAGGCCGTAGTTGGCCATCTGCAGGTCATACACGGTGGCGACCAGCGCATCGGTGCCGTCAGCCAGGCGGATGCGGCGGGCGGGCACGTTGCGCACCAGCAGCTCGTCGTGTTCGCTGCCGAAGTACGGGAAGCCCACGCCGACCACTTCGTCGGACTTGTCCAGAAGGCTGAGCGTGGGGAGGATTTCGCGGCCCGAGCCGCCATCCTTGGATTCCAGGTTCCAGCGGCCGACCTTTTCGCCGCCGTTGACGGCGCCCTCGCCCCAGCGAAAGCCGATGCTGCCGTTGGGCGCCACCAGATCGCCGGTGGACTCGTCCAGCACCAGCGTCTTCCAGTCGGGGTTGTTCTGTTCGCCAAGCGCGTTGTCCAGCTGCGAGGCGCGCAGGAAGTGGTCAGGGGCGTAGAAGCCGTCGCGTTCCTTGAGCTGCACCAGCATCGGCATGTCGGTGTAGCGGCGCACGTAGTCCGTGAAGTAGGCCGACTTGCCGGACAGGTGGAATTCTTTGAGGATGACGTGGCCCATGGCCATGGCGAGCGCGGCGTCGGTGCCCTGCTTGGGCGCCAGCCAGATGTCGCCGAACTTGACCATTTCGCCGAAGTCGCTGGACACGGCCACGGTCTTGGTGCCCTTGTAGCGGACTTCGGTGTAGAAGTGCGCGTCCGGGGTGCGGGTCTGCGGCACGTTCGAGCCCCAGACCATCAGGTAGGTGGAGTTGTACCAGTCGGCCGATTCGGGCACGTCGGTCTGTTCGCCCCAGATCTGGGGGCTGGCGGGGGGGAGATCGCAGTACCAGTCGTAGAAGCTGAGGCAGGCGCCGCCCAAAAGGCTAAGGTAGCGGGCGCCGGCGGCGTAGCTGACCATCGACATGGCGGGAATCGGCGAGAACCCGATCACACGGTCCGGGCCGTACTTCTTGATGGTGAGCGCGTTGGCCGCGGCAATGATCTCCGTGGCGGTGTCCCAATCGGCGCGGACGAAGCCGCCCAGGCCGCGCACCGACTTGTAGCGCTTGGCGCGCTTGGGATCCTGGCTGATCCATTCCCAGGCCGCGATCGGGTCCATCGTCTTGCGGGCTTCGCGCCACATTTCGATCAGGCGGCCGCGAATCATGGGGTACTTCACGCGCTGCGCCGAATACACATACCAGCTGTACGACGCGCCACGAGGACAGCCGCGGGGCTCGTGGTTGGGCAGGTCGGGACGGGTGCGGGGGTAGTCGGTCTGCTGGGTTTCCCAGGTGATCAGGCCGTTCTTGACATACACCTTCCAGGAGCAGGAGCCGGTGCAGTTCACGCCGTGGGTGGAACGCACCACCTTGTCGTGCTGCCAGCGGGCGCGGTAGGCGTTCTCCCACTTGCGGTCCTCGTTGACGGTTTCGCCGTGACCGTTCGCGAAGGTGGACTTCACCCGCGACATGAACTTCAACCGGTCCAGAAAATGACTCATTGTGTTTCTCCAAGAACGCCGGCCTGGCCGGCGCGTACTGCGATCAATGCTGATGAAACAACTTTAGGGCTGGGCTGTCTGGCCGACCATTCGCCGGTGGCACAACCCGGGTTCGGCAGAGTGACTAGTTACCCGGGTAGGCCGAACTAGTCGGGCCGCAAGGCCGCCAGGGCCCGGCCACGCAACGTGTGCGCGGCCGAGCCCCGGCGAACGCTCCTTAGCACGGAATGGGCGCGTTGCGGCGTGCGTAGTACCACCACGTGATCAGCATGCAGGTGGCATAGAAGCCGATGAAGCAGAACAGCGCGGTCTGGACGCTGCCCGTCATTTCGAGCGACGTGCCGAAGCTGCGCGGGATGAAAAAGCCGCCGTAGGCCCCGATGGCGCCGGAAAAGCCCAGCACCGCGGCCGATTCCTTGGCCGCCTCCGACATGGCCTGCTTTTGCGCGGCCGGACCCTTGCCCTGCGCCGCCTGCGTGCGTTCGCGCAGGAAGATCACCGGAATCATGCGGAACGTGGAACCGTTGCCCAGGCCGGTCAGCGCGAAGAGCACGATGAACATGGCCAAGAAGCCGTTGAAGTCGCCCAGGCGGCCCTCACCCGGCAGGAACGTCACGACGCCAGCCACCGCGGCGATCATGGCCGCGAAGGTGAAGAGCGTGACCCGGGCGCCGCCCAGCTTGTCGGAGATCCAGCCGCCCACGGGACGCGTCAGCGATCCGACCAGCGGCCCCAGGAAGGCGTATGCCATGGGATTGACGGTGGGAAACAGCGTCTTGGTCAGCATGGCGAAGCCCGCCGAGAATCCGATGAACGACCCGAACGTGCCCACGTACAGCCAGCACATCAGCCAGTTGTGCTTGCGCTTGAAGATGACCGCCTGGTCGGCGAACGAGGCGCGCGCATCGGCGATGTCGTTCATGCCGAACCATGCGGCGATGGACGCCAGCGCGATGGGGATCACCCAGATGAAGCCCGCGTTCTGCAGCCACAGATTCTGCTGCGCGCCATTGGCGTTGATGACTTGAGGTTCGCCGCCGGCAACGCCGAAGACGCCCATGGTGATGACGACCGGCACGACGAACTGCACCAGCGACACACCCAGGTTGCCGATGCCGGCGTTCAGGCCCGTTGCCAGCCCCTTCTTTTCCTTGGGAAAGAAAAAGCTGATGTTGGCCATGCTGGAGCTGAAGTTGCCGCCGCCCAGGCCGCACAGCAGGGCCAGCACCAGAAGGGTCGGAAACGAGGTGGTGGGATCGCGCAGCGCGAAACCCATGCCCAGCGCCGGAATCAGCAGCGAGGCGGTGGAGATGGCCGTCCATTTGCGCCCGCCGAAGACGGGCACGAGGAACGAGTAGAAGATGCGCAGCGTCGCGCCCGACAGCGCGGGCAGCGCCGTCAGCCAGAAGAGCTGGTTCTTGGACAGCATGAAGCCGGCGCGGTCAAGGTTGACGACGACCACGCTCCAGAGCATCCAGATGCTGAACGCCAGCATCAGCGCCGGGATCGAGATCCACAGATTGCGGTTGGCGACGCGCGCGCCCGTCTGTTTCCAGAAACCGGGATTATCCGGCTCCCAGCGCGCAAGGACTTGAGTGGACATGAGCTTCTCTCAGGATGGTGGGTGGGTCAGGCGGCTTGCTGCCGGGCGATGGCCGCGCTTTCGGGCCGGAAACTGAAGTGCATGAAGATCAGCGAGACGCAGACCGTGCCGTACAGCAGCATGAAGGCGCTGGAGCGGATGCCGGTCAGGTCGAGCAGGACGCCGAACATGATGGGAAGCACGAAGCCGCCCAGGCCGCCAGCCAGTCCGACGATGCCGGACACGGCGCCGATGTTGTCGCTGAATTCATCGGAGATGAACTTGAAGACCGAGGCCTTGCCGATTGCCATGGCGATGCCGACGACGAACAGCAGGATGGTGAAGGTGACCGGGCCGAGCGCGATGCCGAAGGAACGCGGGCCGCCGGCGGTCATGACGGTGAATTCGGTTTGCGGATAGCTCAGGAGGAAGAACGCAACCCAGCACACCCACATCACCCACCACGTGGTCTTGTAGGCGCCGTAGCGGTCGGAGATCCAGCCGCCGACGGCGCGCAGCACGCCGCCGGGCAACGAGAAGCACGCGGCCAGCAGCGCGGCCAGCTTCATGTCGAAGCCGTATTCGCCGATGTAGTACTTGGTCATCCACAGGGCCAGCGCCACATAGCCGCCGAACACGACTGAGTAATACTGGCAGTAGCGCCACACACGCGGATCCTTCAGCATGGCGAACTGGGCCGACAACGAGGCGCCGCCCGCGACGCGGTGAGACGGATCGGACGACGAGAACATCCAGAACAGGATGGCGGTGACCAGCAGCGCCACGGCGTAGACCTGCGGCACGATGACCCAGGCGCCGCCGGCAGCCGCGATGAGCGCGGGGGCCACGAACTTGGTGATGGCCGAGCCCGAGTTGCCGGCGCCGAAGACGCCCATGGCCAGGCCTTGCTTGTTGCGCGGGAACCAGCGGGCCACATAGGGCGTGCCCACGGAGAACGAGCCGCCGGTCAGGCCGACGAACAGCGCCAGCACCAGGAACTGCCAATACTCCGTGGCGTAGGACAGCAGCCAGATCGGCACCACCGCCAGCAGCATCAGCACGAAGAACACGGGACGGCCGCCGTAGCGATCGGTCCAGATGCCGAGCGGCACGCGCACGAGGGAGCCGGTCAGGACCGGCATGGCGGCCAGCAGGCCGAATTGCGTTTCGGACAGGCCGAGCTGCGCCTTGATTGGGATCCCCAGCACGGCAAAGATCATCCACACCGCAAAACAGATGGTGAAGGCAAACGTGCTGGATATCAGGACCCGCATCGGCGCACCCGCCGAGGATTGATGTGCTGCCATGGTTAGTCTCGCTTTTTGCTGACAAATACGTATGTCGGTAGCCTAAGCAGCCCTCCCAGTTGCAGCCATTCCCCAGCCGACCAAAGGGCTATTTCCGAAGTGCCTAGTCATGCGGGTGTTCCGGACAGCCTTGCGCTGGATCAAGTGCCCGGATCGCGTCCCGATGCGGCCAGATGTAATATGTATTTCAAATACACGTTCAAAACCGCAACGGCGCGCGCCCGCGCGCACGGGCCACACCATGACCACCCTGCTTTCCATCGACGAACCCGCAAAGAAGCCGCGCCCCGCCCCGCCCGAGTGGGGCGCGTTCACTGAAATGGGTTTCCGCCCGCTGTATCTGGCGGGCTGCTTTTGGGCGCTCTGCTCGGTGTTGCTATGGGTGCACGCCCCAGCGCGGCTGACCGGCGTGCTCGGCGGCATGTTCTGGCATGCGCATGAAATGCTGTGGGGCTTCGTGGCCACGATCGCCGTGGGCTTCCTGCTGACGGCGGGCGCCAACTGGACGGGCAAGAACCCCCTGAAAGGCAATCCGCTTGCCGCGCTGTGCGGGCTGTGGATCGTGGCGCGCGTGGGGTATCTGGTCCCCGGGCGCACCGCCTTCGTCGTCGCGGCGGCGGCGGACCTGCTGTTTTTCCTGTGGGCGGCCGGGGCACTGGGACGCGCCGTCGTGGTCACCCGGAACCAGCGCAACCATGGCGTCCCGTTCCTTCTGCTGGCGCTGGGCGCAACCAACGGGCTGTACCTGTGGGCGACGGTCCAGGGTGACTACGTGACGCTGATGCGCTATTTCAATGCCGGGCTGCTGTCGATGGCCGTGCTGACCTTGCTGATCGCCCGGCGGGTCATGCCCTTCTTCGCCAAGCGCGCCGTTGCGGGCCTGGACATTCCTTCCCATACCAAGAGCGGTCATTGGCAGCTTGGCTTTGGCGTCGTCGCCATCGCCTGCCTGCTGGCCGGCGTGCAGCAGGCCGCCGGGCTGGCGCTTGCGGCAAGCGGCGCGATTGCTCTGGTGCAGTGGGTGTCCTGGAAGCCGTGGGCCGTGCGGCGCGTGCCGCTCCTGTGGATTCTCTATGCGGGGTATCTGGGTCTGGGCATCGGCCTGCTGGTGGGCGCGGCGCAACTGGCGGGCATTGTGGTCCGGCAGGCTTGGCCCGCGCACGTCATCGGCGTGGCCGGGTTCTCGGTGTTGATTTTGGGCATGGTGACCCGCACCGCACTCGGCCATCTGGGCCGGCCGCTGCATACGGACCGCAGCATGGTCCTGAGCTACGCGCTGATGATCCTGGCGGCGTTGCTGCGGTTGGCGGCCCTGCTGCCGACCGCTGCGACGCTGGGTCTGCTGCATGCGTCGGCCACCGCCTGGGCGCTGGCGCTGGGACTGTACCTGTGGCGGTTCTTCCCAATGATGATCCGCCCGCGCGCGGACGCGGCGGCCAAGCAGGCGGCGCCCGTCATGCGGGTGATGCCGGTGTCGCGGCCCAAGGGTTGAGGCTTCACGACCGGCCTTCGCGGCGCTCCATCGCGGCAACTTCACGCCGCATGGCCTTGAGCCAAGCCTTGAGCAGCGATTCGTCCGAGAACTGCATGACCTCGTGTTCAAGTTCCTGGATGTACTCCTGGATGTCCTTGATGTCGTCATCCAGCTCTTGCATCACCGTTTCCGGATCGAAGGTGGCGAACGGGTCCAGCTCATAGCGCAGCGTGAAGCCTTCCTCGGCAAACTGAACCTGGGTAAGGATCTCGTCGAGCTGCGCGGCCAGCACCGCATTGGCTGCTTCCAGCTGATCGTCGGGGATGTCGGCGGCGGCCTGCACGCTGGCGCGCAGGTTGGGATCCTGGGCGGCCTGGGCCAGCCGCTCCCGCTCGGCCGCTTGCAATGCGTCCCAGGCGGCGGCGTTCGTCACCGTCGGCATGCGGACCACGCGAGCGTATTCCAGTAGCTCTTCCGCGTCTTCGTCGTCGTACTGATCCTGGATGACCTGCAGCAACTGCATGGGCGACATCGAGTCCAGGTCGGCAACGTCCAGGTCCAGCGCATCGGCCAGTTCTTGCCGCGCGCTTTCGGTCAGTTCGGCAAGATTGGCGTCGTAATCGGCCCCGCGATGTTTCTTGTAGAGCGTCTTGAGGCGCGCGGTGTCGCAACCGGCCGGTAGCGCCGACTTGGCCGACAGCACCAGCAGTTCTTCCGAGAACTCCGTGACCAGCTCGGACACGAACTCGCGTTCGGCCTTGGACAGACCCATTTCCTTGTAGGCGTGGTCAAAGCACAGCACCAGTTTGTAGCGCAGCTGATTGAGCTTGTCTTCGAGCGGCCGCAGCGTCTCGGTGTATTTGTGGTGGTAATCCGCCTCGATCGACTGCCATTGCGCCAGCCGGGCCCGTTCGGCCGTCAGTCGTTCCTGCAGGCGTTCGCATAATTCACGCGGACTTTCGAGGGATTTTTCGCTCATGGACCCACTCCTGTTGCAAACCGGGGTATTGAAAACAGCCGCCACTCTAAACGATACGCGCAAACCCTTCTCGAATATCGGCGTCAATAACGCTAATCATTATTATTAATATAGAATCTCGGCTGTCCGCTATCCCCTTGCCTGGCAGCCCTGATGTCCCTGCGCTTCCTTGCGGGCCCCACCCCCTCACGCAAACGCCTGATCCTGATCGCGGCCGCCCTGGCGCTGGCCCTGCTGATTGGTGCGGCGTTTTGGCTGGCGGGCAACAAAGGCCCGGCCGCTCCGCCTCCCCCGAACTACGGGAAGCTTCCCGTCGCGGTGAGCGTCGCCGCAGCGCGTGTCGGTCCGCTGCAGCGCGACCTGCACGCGCTGGGCACCATCACGCCGTTGGCGCGGGTGACCGTGCGCAGCCAGGTCGATGGCGAACTGGTCAAGCTGCACTACCGGGAAGGCCAGGCCGTCACGCAAGGCAAGTTGCTGGCCGAGATCGATCCACGTCCGTACCAGGCCGCGCTGGCACTGGCCGAGGGCGAACTGGCGCAGACGCAGGCGCTGCTGGACAACGCCGAAGCGGACCTGCGGCGCTATCGCAGGCTGGCGCGGCAGGAGGCGGTGGCGGGCCAGCAGCTCGATACCGCCGAGGCCCAGGTGCGAGCCTACGCCGCGCGGCGTCAACGAAACCAGGCGCAAGTCGCAGATGCCCAGCGCTTGCTCGATCACACGCGTATCGTGGCGCCGCATGCCGGCCGCGTGGGATTGCGGCGCGTCGACGCCGGCAACCACGTCCGCGCGACGGACGCGGAGGGCTTGACCACCGTGGTTCAGATGGCCCCCATCTCGGCCCTTTTCAGCATCCCGGAAACGCGCTTGGCTCTTTTGCGGCAGGCGCAGGCGAAGACCGCCGTGCTGCGCGTGCAGGCCTGGGATGCCGACGACCGCCGCTTGCTTGCCGAAGGCACGCTTGAGGCGCTGGACAACCGCATCCAGGCCGCCAGCGGCACGGTGCGGCTGCGCGCCCGTTTCGACAATGCCGACGAATCGCTATTTCCCAATCAGTTCGTGAACATCCGGCTGGCCGTGGTGCAGGAAGATGACGTGGTGACCATTCCGGCCGCGGCCGTGCAATACGGTTCGCAAGGCGCGTTCGTGTTCGTCATCGGCGACGACAACCGCGCCACCCGCCGGGTGCTGACGCTGGGCCCGGCCAACGCCGGCCGCATCGTGGTGCTGACGGGCCTGGCCGCGAACGAGCGCGTGGTCGTCGAAGGCGTGGACCGCCTGCACGACGGACGCGACGTGCAGATCGTCGACCCGCCCGGCCACGACGAGGAGTCCGCATGAGCCTGTCACGCCCATTCATCCTGCGTCCGGTCGCGACGTCGTTCCTGATGATTGCCCTGCTGCTGTCGGGCATCCTGGCCTGGCGCATGCTGCCCGTGGCCGCGTTGCCGCAGGTGGACTACCCGATCATCCAGGTGACCACGCAGTATCCGGGCGCCAGCCCCAATGTGACCGCGCGCGCGGTCACCGCGCCGCTGGAGCGGCGCTTTGGGCAGATACCGGGACTGAAGCAGATGTCGTCCACCAGCGGCAGCGGCATCTCGGTCATCACGTTGCAGTTCGCGCTGGACGTGCCGCTGGGCGTGGCCGAACAGGAAGTGCAGGCCGCCATCAGCGCCAGCGATTCGCTGCTGCCGGGCGATCTGCCCACCCCGCCCGTGTACCGCAAGGTCAACCCCGCCGACGTGCCGATCCTGACGCTGGCCGTCACGTCGAATTCACTGCCCCTGCCCAAGGTCTACGATCTGGTGGACACGCGCATGACGCAACGGCTGTCGCAGTTGTCGGGCGTGGGCATGGTCAGTCTGGCCGGCGGGCAGCGTCCGGCCGTGCGCGTGCAGGTCAATCCGATGGCGCTGGCCGCGCGCGGCCTGAAGCTGTCGGACGTGCAGGAGGCGATCGCCAAGGCCAATTCCAATCAGCCCAAGGGCAGCTTCGACGGCCCCGTGCGGTCCGTCATCATGGACGCCAATGACCAGTTGCAGAGCGCGCAGGAGTACCGCGACCTGATCGTCGCCTGGAAGAACGGCGCGCCCGTGCGGCTGGGCCAGATCGCGACGGTGGAGGACGGCGCCGAGGACCGCTACCTGGCGGCGTGGGTCGACAGGCAGCCCGCCGTGCTGGTGAACATCCAGCGACAGCCCGGCGCCAACGTCATAGCGGTGGCCGACCAGGTCAAGGCATTGCTGCCCCAATTGACCGCCAGCCTGCCCGCCGCCGTGGAGGTGCGCATCCTGACCGACCGCACCGAAAGCATCCGCGCGTCCGTGCGCGGCGTGCAGTGGGAACTGGGGTTCGCGGTGGGGCTGGTAGTGCTGGTGACGTTCCTGTTTCTGCGCAACCTGCCCGCCACGCTGATCCCCAGCCTGGCCGTGCCGCTGTCGCTGATCGGGACCTTCGGGTTCATGTATCTGGCCGGCTTTTCCACCAACAACCTCACGCTGATGGCGCTGACGATCGGCGCGGGCTTCGTGGTGGACGACGCCATCGTCATGCTGGAGAACATCGCACGCTACCGGGAACAGGGGCACAGCCCGATGGCGGCTGCGCTCAAGGGCGCGGGGCAGATCGGCTTCACGCTCGTTTCGCTGACGCTGTCGCTGATCGCGGTGCTGATCCCGCTGCTGTTCATGGAAGACGTGGTGGGCCGGCTGTTCCGCGAATTTGCCATCACGCTGGCCGTTGCCATCCTGATATCGCTGGCCGTATCGCTGACCCTCACGCCCATGATGTGCGCCCGGCTGCTGCCGCCGCACGCGCCGTCCAAGCCTGGACTGCTGGATCGCCTGCAGGCGCGCTATGCAGGCTGGTTGGACGTGACGCTGCGTCATCAGCGGCTGACGCTGCTGGTGATGCTGGCGACCGTGGCGCTCACCGGGCTCTTGTATTTCGCAGTGCCGAAGAGTTTCTTCCCGGCGCAGGACGGCGGGGTGCTGCAAGGCGTGACGCAGTCGTCGCAAAGCACCTCGTTCGACGCCATGTCGCGCCGCCAGCAGGCGGTGGCGCAAAGCCTGCTCGCGGATCCCGACGTCGCCACGCTGTCCTCCTTCATCGGCATCGACGGCATGAACGCCACGCTGAACACGGGGCGGCTTCTGATCAACCTGAAACCCTGGAACGAGCGCACCGCTCCGCTGGCGGACATCATGGCGCGGCTGGACGCGCGGGCGCGCGACGTGCACGGCATCTCGCTCTATCTGCAGCCTGTGCAGGAATTGAACATCGAGGATCGCGTCAGCCGAGGCCAGTATCAGTTCAGCCTGACCTCGCCGGATGGCGCGCTGCTGTCGCGCTGGTCCCGCGCGCTCATGGAGCGCCTGGCGCAAGCGCCCGAACTGGCCGACGTTTCGTCCGACCTGCAGGGCGACGGCCGCCAGGCCTATCTGGAGGTCTCGCGCGACGCCGCCGCGCGTCTGGGCCTCACGATGGACGATGTGGCGCAAGCCTTGTACAGCGCATTCGGCCAGCGTCAGGTCGCCACGCTCTTTACGCAGTCGAACCAATATCGCGTCGTGCTGGAAGTTGACCGCAAGATGGCGGCCAGCCCCGAAGCGCTGGAACGCATCCATCTGCAAACGGACGCCGGCCAGCCCATCCCCTTGTCTGCGCTGGCCACCGTCAGCGAGCGCGCCGTCCCGCTGGCGGTCAATCACCTGTCGCAGTTCCCCGCAGTGAACCTGTCTTTCAACCTGCCGCCCGGCGGATCCCTGGGCCAGGCCATCGCCGCCATCGAGTCGGCGCGCCAGGAGATCGGCATGCCCGAGAGCGTCGAGCTGCGGCTGCAGGGCGCGGCTTCCGCCTTTGAGGCGTCGCTGTCGAACACGTTGTGGTTGATGCTGGCCGCGGTGGTGACCATGTACCTGGTGCTGGGCATGCTGTACGAAAGCGCCATCCACCCGGTCACCATCCTGTCCACCCTGCCCTCGGCCACCGTGGGTGCGCTGTTGGCGCTGCTGTTGACCGGCCGGCCGTTGGACCTGATCGCGGTCATCGGCATCATCCTCTTGATCGGGTTGGTCAAGAAGAACGGCATCATGATGGTCGACTTTGCGCTGGAGGCCGAGCGCACGCGCGGCCTGGCGCCGCAGGCCGCCATCCGCGAGGCCGCGCTGCTGCGCCTGCGTCCCATCCTGATGACGACGCTGGCCGCGCTGTTTGGCGCGCTGCCGCTGATGCTGGCGACGGGTTCGGGCGCTGAATTGCGCCAGCCGCTGGGCTGGGTCATGGTTGGCGGACTGCTGGTCAGCCAGGTGCTGACGCTGTTCACCACGCCTGCCGTCTACCTGTTCTTTCACCGTCTGGGCCACCGGCGCGCTCAAGCCGCGCCCGCGCCCAACGCCGAAGGCCCGGCGAAATGATCCGCGCGTTGCTGCACCGTCCGGTCGCCTGCATTTTCCTGGCGCTGGCGCTGACGCTGCTGGGCGCCGTGGCATGGCGGCTCTTGCCGGTGGCGCCGCTGCCGCAGGTCGACTTTCCGACCATCGAAGTGCGAGCCGACCTGCCCGGCGCCAGTCCCGAAAGCATGGCCAGCACGGTCGCGGCGCCGCTGGAGCGGGCGCTCGGCAGCATCGCCGGTGTCAGTTCCATGAGCTCGTCCAGCAATCAGGGCGCAACGCGCGTGCAGTTGCAGTTCGATTTGGACCGCGACATCGACGAGGCCGCGCGCGACGTGCAGGCCGCAATCAACGCCGCGCGGGCCGAACTGCCCTCGGGCATGCCGGGCAATCCCAGCTACCGCAAGGTCAATCCGTCGCAGGCGCCCATCATGGCGCTGGCCCTCAGTTCCGCCACCCGGCCCGCGGGCCAGCTCTACGACCTGGGTTCGACCGTGCTGGCGCAAAAGCTCTCGCAGATCAGCGGCGTGGGCGAAGTCACGATGGGCGGCAGCTCGCTGCCCGCCGTGCGGGTCCAGGTGAACCCCAACGCGCTGGCGCACTACGGCGTGGCCCTGGACGACGTGCGCGAGGCCATCTCCAACGCGGCGCCGATGGGTCCGCAAGGCCAACTGGATTCAGCCGCGCGGCGCTGGGAGGTCGGCGCCCCCGAGCAGCCGCGCCGCGCCCAGGACTACGACAGCCTGATCGTGCGCTACCAGGACGGCGCGGTGATCCGGCTGTCGCAGGTGGCTCGCGTCAGCGATTCGGTCGAGAACCGCTACAGCAGCGGCTTTCACAATCGCAATCCGGCCGTGGTGCTGACCATCAGCCGCCAGCCCGGCTCCAACATCATCGAAACCATCGACGCCATCAACCAGGCGCTGCCGGGCCTGCGCCAGCTGATGCCCGCCGACGTGGACCTGACGGTGGCGCTGGACCGCTCGCCCGGCATCAAGGCGACGCTGCGCGAAGCCCACATCACCCTGGCGCTGGCCGCCGGGCTGGTCATCCTGGTGGTGTGGCTGTTCCTGGGCAACGCGCGCGCCGCCGCGATTCCCAGCGTGGCCATTCCCGTCTGCCTGATCGCCACCTTTGCCGTCATGTACGCGTGGGGCTTTTCGCTGAACAACCTGTCGCTGATGGCGCTGATCGTGGCGGCCGGCCTGGTCGTGGACGACGCCATCGTCGTGCTGGAGAACATTTCGCGCCACCTGGAGCGCGGGCTGACGCCGGTCAAGGCCGCCCTGCGTGGGGTGCGGGAAGTGGGATTCACCTTGGTGGCGATGACGGTCGCGCTGAGCGTGGTCTTCGTGTCGATCCTCTTCATGGGCGGGCTGGTGGAACGGCTGTTCCGCGAGTTCTCGATCACGCTGGTGGCCGCAACTGTGATTTCGCTGGTTGTCTCGGTGGCCATCATCCCGGCGCTATGCGCGCGGTGGCTGCAGTCCGTCAGCCCCGCCGCGGCCAAGCCGTCGCGCATGCAGGCCGTGTTTGCCCGCCTGCACGACTGGTATGGCGTGACGCTGGCGCGCGTGCTTGGCCATGCACGCCTGACATTGCTGCTGCTGGCCGGCGTCGTGGGGCTGAACGTCTACCTGTACGTGCAGGCGCCGAAGGGCTTTTTGCCCGTGCAGGACACCAGCCAGCTCATGGGCTTCGTGCGGGGCGACGACGGGTTTTCCTTCCAGGTGATGCAACCGAAGATCGACCAGTACCGGCAACTGGTTCTGAAGCACCCCGCCGTCGAGGACGTCATCGGCTACAACGGCGGCGGCCTGGGCATCAGCAATTCGCTGTTCCTCATCCGCTTGAAGCCTGCCGCCGAACGCAACGAGTCCTCGACCGAAGTCATCAACTGGATGCGCACCCACGCCCCTGCGGTGCCGGGCGGCATGTTCTTTCTGAACGTGGACCAGGACCTGCGCATGCACGGCGGCTTCGGCAATTCCGGCGACCACGAGCTGGCCATCATGGCCAGCGACGTGCCCGCGCTGCGCGAATGGTCGCGCAAGATTTCCAAGGCCATGCAAGAGATCCCCGAGCTGCGCGACGTCGACGCCCAGGGCGACGGCGCCACGCAGCAGGTGGTGATCGACATCGACCGCAGCGCGGCGCAGCGACTGGGCGTGGACATGGAGACCATCAGCAGCGTGCTGAGCAATTCGTTCAGCCAGCGCCAGGTCGCCACGCTGTACGACGCCATGAACCAGTACCGCGTCGTGCTGGAACTGGACCCCCGCTACACCGAGGATCCCGAGGTTCTGGAACGGGTGCACGTGGTGGCCGCTGACGGCAACCGCGTGCCGCTGACCGCGTTCGCCACCTACGACAATGGCCTGGTCAACGACCGCGTCTTTCACGACGGGCTGTTCGCCGCCGTGTGGGTCGGGTTCTCGCTGGCGCCTGGCGTGTCGCTGGAACAAGGCCTGGCCGCCATCGACGCGGCCACGGCAAAGCTGATGGTGCCTTCGCACATCCAGACCCGGCTGGGCGGCGATGCGCGCAACTTCCAGCAGAGCCTGCAGGACCAGCCCTGGCTGATCCTGGGCGTCTTGGTCGCCATCTATCTGGTGCTGGGCATCCTGTATGAAAGCCCGCTGCATCCGCTGACGATCCTGTCCACCCTGCCCTCAGCGGGCGTCGGCGCCCTGCTGGCGCTGCGGCTGGCGGGCATCGAGTTCACCCTCATTGCGCTGCTGGGGCTGTTCCTTCTGGTGGGCATTGTCATGAAGAACGCCATCCTGATGATCGACTTTGCCCTCAGCCTGGAGCGGCGCGAAAACCTGACGCCCGAACAGGCCATCCACCGCGCCGCCATGCTGCGCTTGCGGCCCATCGTCATGACCAATCTGGCGGGCCTGCTGGGCGCCCTGCCCCTGGTGCTGGGCATGGGCGAAGGGTCGGAACTGCGCCGCCCGCTCGGCGTGGCGATCGTCGGCGGACTGATGATCAGCCAGTTCCTGACGCTGTACACCACCCCGATCGTCTATCTGGCGCTGGAACGCCTGCGCCGGCTGGCCTGGCGAAAGCGCCACACGGCCTGACCGCGCATCCTGCAGGCCCGCCATCTTCCCGCTAGCCGGAAAATAAAAAGCTCAATAGAATCGTTTGGCACGCTGACGAAAGCCGCCTGATCCGGCCCCGGTGCACATTTGCGCCCCCGGAATGCGGCTTTCCGCCGGCGATGCCGGCGCGCACGCCTGACTAAGCGTCGCTGCCGGGCTTTCCGGCGTTCGCGGTGCGGGGCCCCAAAAGCGCCGACACCGGAACTCGCAGTTTGGCCTCTGACAGACATGGTGCCCAATGTGGCCGATGACTTGTTCGAATGGACTGCTGCTGATGGGCATGCTCAGCCTCGGCGGATGCGTGCAGGTGGGGCCCGACTTTGCGCCGCAGCGCGTCGACTGGTCCAGCCAGTGGGACACGCCGGCGCTGCGGCAGGCCACCGAATCCGGCGCCCAGCCGGATGCGCGGCAATGGTGGCGCATCTTCAACGACCCCGTTCTTGAATCCCTGATCGCCCAAGCGGACGCGAACAATCCGGGCGTGCAGGTGGCCGGCCTGCAGATCATGGAAGCGCGCGCCCAGCTGGGCATCGCGCGCAGCGGCCTGTTTCCGCAGTCCCAGGTTGTGGGCGCGGACGCGCTGTACCAGCATCGCGCGTCGCGCTCGGCCGAGGGCAATCCCCGCCCCAGCAGTTTCTGGCAATACAGCGCGGGCTTCAACATCGGCTGGGAGCTGGACTTCTGGGGCCGGTTTTCCCGCGCCATCGAGTCCGCCGACGCGGCCTACTTCGCCGCCGAAGCCAATCGCGAAGACGTGCTGGTGCTGCTGCACGCGCAGGTCGCCGAAAGCTATTACGCGCTGCGCACGGCCGAGGCGCGGCTGCGCATTGCCCGCGACAATGCGGAGATCCAGAAGCGCAGCTACGAGATCACCGAACGCCTGTTCAAAAGCGGCGAGACCGACGAACTGGATCTGCAGCAGGCCCGCACGCAATACCTGGGCACGCTCAGCACCATCCCGGAATTCGAAAGCCAGATCGCGCGCACGCGCAATGCGCTGGCGGTGCTGGTCGGCAAGCCTCCTGGTCCGATGCCCGAATTGCCCGACCTGGCGTCCAAAGAGGCCGTGATTCCGCTGATCGACAAAGCTGTCCTGCAGGACGTGCCCGCAAACCTGCTGCTGCGGCGCCCGGACATTCGCGCCGCCGAACTGCGGATCGCGGCGCAGTCCGCGCAGGTGGGCGTGGCCAAGGCGGAGCTCTACCCCTCGCTGACGCTGCTGGGCAGCATTGTCTGGACCGCCACGTCGCTGGCCGGCACGTCGGGCGGCGCGGCGCTGCTTGCCGGTCCCAGCCTGACCTGGAATGTGTTCGACCACGGCCGGATCACCAATACCGTGCGACTGCAGGACGCGCGGCTCCAACAGCTCATCGTCGTCTACCAGGACGCCGTGCGCCAAGCGGCGCGCGAAGCCGACGACGCGGCCACGGGGCTCATCAAGGCGCTGGAGCGGGACGGCATTCTTTATGACTCGGCGCTTGCCGCCAAGCGTTCGCTGACGCTGGCCAATGCGCTGTACCGCGAGGGCTATTCCGATTTCCAGCGGGTACTGGACGCCCAGCGCGCGCTCGCGACCCAGCAGGACACCTATCTGGTGAACCGGGGCAACGCCGTGAGCGACCTGATCGCGCTGTACAAGGCGGTGGGCGGCGGCTGGTATAGCGGCCAGCCGGTAATCGATCCGGCCACACGGGACCAGATGCAGCAACGCACCAATTGGGGCGACCTGCTGACCGAAGCCGGGCGCCCCGCCCCGGCCTCCGCGATTTCCAAGACCACGAGGCGATCCGATGACTAATCCCCGGTCCGGGCCGCCATCGAGCAGCCCAGCCAGCCCCGCGCCCGCAGCCAGCCCCCCGCCGCCCGCCGCGCCGCCGCCCGCGCCGGATCCCGCCCGCAAAGGTATCCGGTGGGTCGTCGTGGTGATCGTCCTTAGCCTGGTCTGGTATCTGCTGGCGGACCGCTATACGCCCTACACGCAGCAGGCGCGGGTAGAGGCCTTCGTGGTCCCGGTGGCGTCCGAAGTGGCGGGCAGGGTGACCCAGGTTCGCGTGCGCAACAACCAGGACGTCCAGGCGGGCGCCGTGCTTTTCGACGTCGACGCCGAGCAGTACCGCATCGCCTTGGACCGCGCGCGGGCCGACCTGGACGCCACGCGCCGCCAGATCGGCGCCAGCACCGCCGGCATCGATTCGGCGCAAGCGTCATTGCGCGCGGCGCAAGCCAACGAGGTCCGCGCGCGCCAGGACAGCACCCGCCTTGAGCGCCTGTACAGCGACGACCGGGGCACGGTCTCGCTGCGCCGCCTGGAGATCGCGCGGGCCAACCTGGCGCAGGCGGTCAGCCAGGTTGCGGCCGCGCGCGCCGAGGTGCAGCGGGCGCGCGAACAGGAAGGCGGCAGCGAAGAAGACAACGCCAAGCTGCGCAGCGCCGCCGCCGCCGTCGCAAAGGCCGAACTGGACCTTGCCAACACGCAGGTGCGCGCGCCCGCGGCCGGCCTGGTCACCGACCTGCGCACCGATGTGGGCCAGTTCGCGGCGGCGGGCAAGCCCGTCATGACGCTCATCGCCATCCATGACGTGTGGATCAACGCGGAAATGACCGAGAACAATCTGGGACATGTCGACCCCGGCACGCCGGTGGCGATCATCCTGGACGCGCTGCCCGGCCGGATCTTCGAGGGCCGCGTGCGCAGCGTGGGCTATGGCGTAAGCGTTGGCACGCCCACGCAGCCCGGCAGCCTGCCCACGGTGCAGAACAGCCGCGACTGGCTGCGTCCGGCGCAGCGCTTCCCGGTGGCCATCGATCTCGATCCCGGGCAGCTCCCCTCCCGGCGCGGCATTCGCGTGGGCGGACAGGCGGAAGTGATGGCATTTCCCCAGCCGGGCAATCCGCTCAATCCGCTGGGGCGCCTGTATTTGCGGCTGATGAGCTGGCTTTCCTATGCGTACTGACGACCGCCCCGCTACTCGCGACCCGCGCGGCCAGCGCGCCCTGCGACTGGGCGTGGGGACGGCGCTATGCCTGGCGATCAGTTTCGGGCTGGACATGCCGATCCCGATGGTCGCGCCCGTGCTGGGCGTCTTCCTGCTGGCGCAGACGAACCGGCCGCTGTCCCTGAAGGCCGGCGTGGGCCTGGCGCTGGTAGCGGCGTTCACCACGGGCACGGGGCTCGTGCTCATCCCGTTGCTGCGCTATTACCCGGCCGCCGGCGTCCTGATCGTCGGCCTGTGCCTGTTCTTCGCGTTCCGCCACGGGCTACGCGGCGGCAACAACCTGGTGTCGACGTTTCTCATCATCGGCCTGACCATGATTTCGGCGGCGGGCACCTTCGACTTCGGTCTGGCCGTGACGGTGATCGAGGCGCTGGTCAAAGGCCTGCTGCTCGCGGCGCTGATGCTGGGCGTCTGCCACGCGCTGTTCCCGGATCCGCCCGGCCTTCCGGCCTCGCCGCCCCCGCCCGTGCTATCTGCCGGCGAGGCCAACCGCATGGCCCTGCGCGCGGCCCTGGTGGTGCTGCCGGCTTTCCTGTTGGCGATGACCGATCCGCTGGGCTACATGCCCATCATCCTGAAGGCGGTCAGCCTGGGAAGGCAGAGCTGCGTCACGGCAGCGCACGGCGCGGCGCGCGAAATACTCGGTTCCACCCTGCTGGCCGGCGTGCTTGCCGTGGCGTTCTGGATCGGACTCAGGCCGTTTCCCAGCCTGTGGATGTACTTCCTTTGGATGCTGCTGTTCGCGCTGGTGATCGCCCGCAAGCTGTATCGGCTAAGCCCCACACCGCACGCCCCGAGCTTCTGGTTGAACACCCTGATCACGCTCATCATCCTGCTTGGCCAGTCGGTCCAGGACAGCTTTGCGGGCAATGATGTCTACACGGCCTTCGCCATTCGCATGGGTCTGTTCATCGCGGTCACGCTGTATGCGTGCCTGATGCTGCAGTTGCTTGAACCCCGGCCGCGCGGACCGGGATTTTTCGCACGCCATCCGTTCTCACGCCTTAAAAGGAGTCCGCCATGAGTGTCCAAGACATGCCTACCCCCCCTGCGCCAGCGATGGGCTGGCGCTTCAAGTGCGGAATCGCCCTCTTCATCCTGGCCTTCGCGCTCTGGTTCCTTATCCCCATTGGCGCCGCGATGGACATCCCGGGATCACGCATCGCGGCGTTGACGGGCGCCATCTTCATCGCCAACAAGGTGCTGCTCATCACCTGCATCGCCGTCATGGGCAAAGAGGGATTCCAGCAGCTCAAGGCCATCATCGGCGGTCACGCGAAGAAACTGGCGCCCGTGCAGAAGGTGGGACCGGTGCGCCATGCGATCGGCATGGTGATGTTCATCCTGCCGCTGCTGACCTCGATGCTCGAACCTTATGTCGACCAGATCTGGCCCGGCCTGCGCCCCCGGATATGGCAGGCGCAACTGCTGGGCGACGTCATGCTGGTGGCCAGCTTCTTCGTTCTGGGCGGCGATTTCTGGAACAAGCTGCGGGCGTTGTTCGTGCGGTCGGTCTAGCTCACGCGTCGCCCTTGTCCGCATCCGGCGCGCGGGGCGTGGCGGTGAGCCGCTGCGCCATGAACTCCAGGAACTCCTTGGCCAGCGGCGGCAAGGTGCGCCCCTGCAGCGTCACCGCCTGAATGCTGCGCTGGCGCATCTCGGGGTTGCTGAAGGGCACCGCGGCCAGCGCAGCCCCCTGCGGGTCGCCCATCAGCGTCAGGTAGCCCGTCAGCGCCACGATGCGGCTGCCCGGCAGCATGGGCAGGAAGGCCGCCGAATTGTTCGATACGTAGGCCGGCTCGATGTGCAGCCCGGCATTGGCGCACGCGTTGTCGAACAACTGCCGGACGGTCGTGCCGGTATCGCCCACCGACACCGGCACCTCCGCCAGGTCTCGAAGGCTGACCGTGCGGCGGCTGGCAAGCGGATGCCGCCGGCACATCACCGCGTACACCGGGGCCCGGGTCAGCAGCTCGGTCTTGAGCCGATCGTCCTGCGCCACCGTGTAATGCAGCGCGATCTGGGACAGTCCCTCCAGAATCCGGCGAATGACCTCTTCCGGCCGATCCACCTGCAGATGAAAGCGCGCCTCGGGCCGCATCTGCTTGAAGTCGGCCATGCACATCGGCATGAAACGGTGCGCGAAGCCCTCGCTGCAGGCCAGCCGGATGGTGACGTCGCCCAGCGCACTGCGCCGCCGGATCTCGGTGGTGACGCGTTCCGCCTCCAGGGCGGCGGCCCGGGCGTAGGCGGCCAGTTGCAAGCCTGCCTCGCTGAGCTCCATGCCGCGCGCCTGACGCTCGAACAGCACGATGCCCAAGCTGTCCTCCAGCTTGGCGATCTGCCGGCTCACGGCGGACGCCGCCACGTGCAGGGCCGCCGCCGCGCCCGCGATCGATCCGCAGCGCGCGACTTCCAGGAAATATCTGAGGCCTAGGGAAATCATGGCGGGCTCCTGAAGGCATGCCATTTAAGCAACGCAAAAGTGCGAAATATCTAATTGTGGCACGTTAAGAAGCGCAATAAATTTGTGCTTCCACCCCCCCGTACCGAGAACCGCCATGACCCGCGAACAAGCCATTCTCCACGCCGTACAAGCGTATGACAGCGGCGTCCTTCTGGACACCCTGGCGCGCCGGGTCGCATTTGCGACCGAAAGCGAAGTGCCCACGCAGGCCGCGGCGCAGCATGCCTACCTGAAGGACGAACTGGTTCCGCGCCTGTCGGCACTGGGCTTTTCCTGTGAGGTGCACGCGAATCCGGCCGGGGTGGACCTGCCGATCCTGGTCGCTCGCCGCATCGAAGCGGCCGAATTGCCCACGGTCCTCATGTACGGCCACGGCGACGTGGTGCGGGGCAACGCCGCCAAATGGGAATCCGGCCGCGACCCCTGGCAGCTCAAGGTCGAAGGCGACCGCTGGTACGGGCGCGGCACGGCCGACAACAAGGGTCAGCATTCGATCAACCTTGAAGCGCTGTCCCGCGTCATTGATGCGCGCGGCGGCGCGCTCGGTTTCAATACCATCTGGCTCATCGAAACCGGCGAGGAAGCCGGCTCGCCGGGCCTGTCCGACTTCTGCAAGACGCACCGCAATCTCCTGGCCGCCGACGTCTTCATCGCCAGCGACGGACCGCGCCTGAACGCCGCCCGGCCCACGCTGTTCATGGGCTCGCGCGGCGCGATCAATTTCGAACTCAGGGTGCGGTCACGGGACCGCGGCTACCACTCCGGCAACTGGGGCGGACTGCTCGCCAATCCGGCCATCCGCCTGTCGCACGCCATCAGCTCGCTCGTGGACGCCAACGGGCGCATCGCCGTCCCCGGGCTGCGTCCCCCGCCCATCCCCGCCGCGGTCGCCCAGGCCCTGGCCGACCTTGAAGTCGGCGGCGGGCAAGACGATCCGGCCATCAACACGTGGTGGGGCGAACCCGGCCTGACCTCCCCTGAAAAGGTGTTCGGCTGGAACAGCCTGGACGTGCTGACCTTCGGCGCGGGCGACCCGGCCAAGCCCGTGAACGCCATCCCCCCCGAAGCCGTGGCCTGGTGCCAGTTGCGCTTCGTGGTGGGCACCGACTGGCGCGGCCTGCAGGATCACGTGGTCGATCATCTGCGCCAGCGCGGCTTTGACGACGTGGACGTGCGCATCGGCATGCAGGCCGGGGCAACGCGCCTGTCGCCAGACACCCCGTGGGTACGCTGGGCCGCCGCCTCGCTGGAACACACCACCGGCAAGCGCCCGGCGCTCCTGCCCAACCTGGGCGGCTCCCTGCCCAACGACATCTTTGCCGACCAGCTTGGCCTGCCCACCCTGTGGGTCCCGCATTCCTACCCCGCCTGCGCGCAGCACGCGCCCAACGAGCATCTGCTGGGCAGCGTCGCCCGGGAAGGCCTGGCCATCATGGCCGGCCTGTTCTGGGACCTGGGATCCCAGGGCGCCGACGTCCTCGAACAAGCCTGCGCCCAATCGTCCACTTACGCCTGACAAGACCGAGCCCCGCCATGACCGCCAGATTTCGCACCGCCCTGTTGGCGTTGACCCTTGCCGCCACCGCCGCCCACGCCCAAGACGCCCACGCGGCCTATCCGGACCAGGCCATCAAGATCGTTGTCCCCTTCACACCCGGCGGCGCCACCGATGCGGTGGCGCGCCTGCTTGCCACCAAGCTGTCGGGAAAGTTCGGCCAGCCCGTCATCGTTGAAAACCGCCCCGGTGCGTCGACCCTCATCGGCGCCGAAGCGGTCGCCCGCGCCAAGCCGGACGGCTACACGTTGATGCTGTCGGGCAGCACAACCTACAGCGTCCTGCCGGCACTCAAGCCCGCATTGCCCTACGATCCCGTGCGCAGCTTCGAGCACGTGGGCATCGTCGCGATGGCCCCTGTCGTGCTGCTGGCGCAGAATTCGCTGCCCGCGGCCACGCCTCACGAGGCGGCCGAACTCGCGCGCCAGCAGACTGCCAAGGGCGGCCTGATGTACGGCACGTTCGGACCGGGATCCGCCCCCCACCTCACGGGCGAAATGTTCGCCCAGGCAGCCGGCGCCAAAATGGTGCCGGTTCCCTACAAGGGAAGCGCGCAGCTCATCACCGCGCTGATCGGCGGCGAGATCGCCCTGGCCGTGGACACGGTGTCGGCGTCGGCGGCCCAGGCGCGCGCCGGCAAGGTCCGCGCGCTGGCCGTCACCGGCGATCAGCGCATGCCGCAATTGCCGGACGTGCCGACCTTCGCGGAAGCCGGCATGGCGGATGTGTCGTTCGTGGGCTGGTACGGCCTGGTCGCGCCGGCCCAGACGCCGTCCACCGTCATGCACACGCTGAACCGGGCCATGACGGAAATCATGCACGACGAACAAGTGCGCAAGAGCGTATCGGACCTGTCGCTCAATCCCGTCTTCCTGCCCGGACAGGCCTTCAGGGACCAGATCACGATCGAGATCGCCAGATTCAGCGCCGTCGCCCAGCGCGCAGGCATTACGCTTGAGTGACCGCAACACGGGACGCCCACCGGCGTCCCGCCTGCTTTGCGTGCCGCGCCGTCAGTCCGGCACCATGCTGCTGATCTTGGATCCTTCCAGCCCCATCCCCGCCATCAAGCCCTGCTCGCCAAACGGCACCGCGTACACGTCCTGCGTCAGGGTCGTGGTCGAGATGCTGGCAGCATAGCCCTGGTCGACCACGACCAGGCTCGGGCCCGCGCCCAGCGCCCAGCCGTCGCTCTGGTTCAGATACGCCAGCGCGGGCTCGTTCATGAAGAACAGCGCGTACGAGAACTGTTGCGCGCCCGCCTGCAGTCCGAACGACAGCGCCGAGATCGAATAAAAGCCCTCGACCTGACCGCGCCGGATCAAGGCGCCCGAGCCGCGCTCGCCACCCACCAGGAAACCGCCCTTGATGATGTTGGGAAACACCAGCACCGCAACAGCCTTGTCGCCCAGTTGGCGGATGCGCGGGTCCTGCGTGTAAAGCTGCTCCAGCGCCGCCGTTGCGTCGGCGCTTATCTCCGCCGCCGACGCCGCCCGCGCGGACGGAGAGACGCTGATCAGGGCGGAAAAAGACAAAAGGCTGGCACAAAGCCAGCCAACGAATTTCACAGGCAACACGGACGCTCGGTTCATACGGCCTCCCCGGTTAGACAGGGCGAGCGCCCGATGCGCTCGCCCGACCTGCCGGCTCAGTATTCGAGAGGCGTCCCGCAGGTGTCAATGGTCCTTGCTTACCCGTGCTGCCGCGCCCCTCATACCTTGGGCGGCGTCGTCTCCCGTTCCGGATGGCGATGTTTGCCCAAGGCGGCAATGAACGCTTGCGGATCCTCGCCGCCCAGCAGCAGTCCGCCATCGTTCGGATCGGGGTCGATGCCCGCCGCGGCGTACACCTGAACGCCGTCGCCGACACCCATCAGCGTCTTGCCGTGGCGATAGGCATCGCGCAGGAACTCCAGGGCCCGTCCGTCGGCCGCCAGGCGTTGCACGGCGTCGGCGCCACCGACAACCACCGCGCCGTCAAACACCACGGACGGATGGTTGTCCAGCGACGCATCCGCATCGAACGCGCCGCCCTCGCTCGTCTGCATCGGACCAATGCGCTGGCCCACCAGCCGCACGACGGCGCCTGCCTGCATGAGCGCGTCTGCCACGGCGGACAGCGCCTTGCCGTCGACGCCTTCCGCCGCCAGGATGGCGACCTTGCGCGTCGCCACGCCGCCGTCGCCAGGGCGGGCGGTCAGCGACAGCGAGGGCGACACCTGCACTTCGGACTTGGGCGGATTCTTCGTCGCGCGCGGCAAGGGATCCGGCAAGGGCATGCCGATTTCATCGGCCACGCCCTGCGCCAGTTCGTCCGACACATTGCGCAGGGAAGCGACCATGCGCTCGCGGATCTGAGGCACGGTCACCTTGCTGAGCTCGAACGCGAAGGCGTCGATGATGTGCTTGCGTTCCCAGGCGGTCTGGCTGTCGTAGAACAGCGTGGCCTGGTTGTAGTGCTCGGCAAATTTTTCCGGATGTCCGCGCAGTTCGTCGCTTGTCACCGGCTCCGGAAACGACACGAACCCGTCCATTCCCGCCTGGAATGGACAGCCGCCGGCAAGGGAATTGGGCTCATAGGACACGCGGCCGCGATGAATGGTCTGGCGATGCATGCCGTCGCGCTGGTTGTTGTGCACCGGCGCCAGCGGCGCGTTGATGGGGATCTCGTGGAAGTTCGGGCCGCCCAGGCGCGAGATCTGCGTGTCGACGTAGGAATGGATGCGGCCAGCCAGCAGCGGGTCATTCGTGAAGTCCACGCCGGGGACCACGTGCGCGGCGCAGAAGGCCACCTGCTCGGTCTCGGCAAAAAAGTTGTCGGGGTTGCGATCCAGCACCATGCGGCCGATGGGCACGACCGGCACCAGTTCCTCGGGCACGATCTTGGTGGCGTCCAGCACGTCGAAGCTGAAGCCTTCGGCCTGGTCTTCCGTGAAGACCTGCACGCCCAGCTCCCATTGCGGACCATGACCCGCGTCGATGGCTTCCCAGAGGTCGCGGCGATGATAGTCGGGGTCTGCGCCCGACACCTTGACCGCCTCGTTCCACACTTGCGAATGCGTTCCCAGGATGGGATTCCAGTGGAATTTCACCAGGCGCGATTCACCCTGCGCGTTGACGAACCGGAACGTGTGCACGCCAAAGCCCTGCATCATGCGGTAGCTGCGCGGGATCGCGCGGTCCGACATCACCCACATCAGCATGTGGGTGGACTCGGGCATGAGCGACACGAAGTCCCAGAAGGTATCGTGCGCGGACGCGGCCTGCGGCATGCCATGGTGCGGCTCGGGCTTGACCGCGTGGACCAGGTCCGGGAATTTCATCGCATCCTGGATGAAGAACACCGGCATGTTGTTGCCCACCAGGTCCCAGTTGCCCTCGTCGGTATAGAACTTGACGGCAAAGCCGCGCACGTCGCGCGCCGTGTCCTTGGACCCGCGCTCGCCCGCCACCGTCGAAAAGCGCACGAACACCGGCGTGCGCTTGCCGGCCTCGGCAAACAGCGACGCGGCGGTCAGGTCGGTCAGCGGCTTGTAGCACTCGAAGTAGCCGTGGGCCGCAGAGCCGCGGGCGTGCACGATGCGCTCGGGAATCCGCTCATGGTCGAAGTGCGTGATCTTCTCGCGAAGGATGAAATCCTTCAGCAGCGCCGGCCCGCGCAGGCCAGCCTTCAGCGAATGCTGGTTGTCGCTGACGCGCACGCCCTGGTTGGTGGTCAGTTCCTGGCCGCCGCCGTCCGCGCGCACGCGCGGCAGTTGCCCGTCGACACGATTCACGCCCGGGGTCGCGGCGTCGCCGGTCTTGTCCGACACTTCCTTTTCGGACAGCGAGCTTGCGCCGACGGCGGGGTCCACGGCGCCCACGTGCGCGCCGGCATACGGGCAACGCGCGGCCTGCTCGCCGTACTCGGCTTCCTTGTTGGTGTTATGGGGCATGGCGCCCACGGTGGCGCCCACCGCTGCCGCGCGCTTGAGCGCGGGGTGGCTCGGCTTGCCGGCCGGACCGCTTGCGGGACCGCTGTCGGTGTTCATGTAGGCGGTATCCAGTGCACCGCCCTGGCCGGCCTTGGCTGGCTTTTTGCTTGCCATGAGTCTTTCTCCTTAATGGGTCAGCATCGAGTCGCGCGCCTGTTCGGCGCGGGATGCGCCAATGGCGGTCTCGACCTTCTTTACTTCTTCGGGCGGCGGCAGCACGGCGGGGAAGCCGAGCGACTCGATCCACAATTCGCGCGACCAGCCCTGCGTGTGATAGAGGTGGTGGTCCTCGTCGGTAGCCACCGCGTCGTAGGCCTGCTTCAGGACCTTGGCCTGCTCGCCCGACTGCTGCTCGGCAATCAACCCGATCAGCGACCAATTGGCGTGGTCCTTGGTTTCGGCCAGCACCACGCATTCGGTGGCTACGAGCTGCGCAGCTTCGGGATCGCCGGCCGAAATGGCCATCTTCATGGCCTTCACCAACGATTCGCCCAAGTGCCGCACCACGTCGCGGCCCGGCGACTTGGCCTGCGGGTCGAGCTTCAGTTGCTCGAAGACGGTCAGCAGCACGCGGCGATGCGTGCGCGTTTCTTCCAGATAGCCCAGCCATTCCTTCTTCAGGTCTTCATTGATGGCACACGACACCGCGGTCTCGTAGATGGCGAGGCCGCCAATTTCGGTTTCCAGGGCCTGGTACAGCAGTTCCTTGATCTGATCGGCGTTTCCGGCTTTGCGCTTCATGGTTGGGCTCCTTGTGGTAGGTCATCAACGATCCGCACGCGGCGATCGTTCCGGATGGAGGCGCGAATTCAGCAATTGCCGTTCCTGCGTTGGCAAAGCGCCTGCAAACGCCGCGCAGACGGGCCTTGCGGGGCGTCGCGGGGGCCGGCCGATCCGCATACGCTCCGCATCGCCCGGAAGAAAATACAAAGCCCCGCGCGCCGGATGCGCCGCCGATTCCCGTAGAATCAGGGTCGTTACCCATCAAAGCGCTAGCGCGCCGCGCCCTCACGCAGGGTCGGCAACTTGCGCAAGACGTGCAGCCGCATGACCCTGAATGACCTCTGCGCCATCGCGATGGCCTTGCTGCTGACTTACGCCGGCATGGCTTGTCTGGCCCTGGCCACCCCCCGTCACTACCACCAGGTCTGGACGCGCAATCCCCGCGCGGCCCACACGCGCGTGCTGCGCGGCGCTGGCGCGCTGCTGATGGGCCTGGCGATCCTGCCTTGCGTCGGACTGTGGGGCGATGCGCTGGGCATGATGGTGTGGCTGGGCTGGCTCTGCGCGGGCGCGCTGCTGTGGTTTGGCAAACTGTCCTGGACGCCACGGCCTGCCGCAGGCGCCGCCGCCCTGGCGGTGGCGATATCCCTGGTGGGCGTCGGCATCGGGTTTTGACGGCGTTTTACTGAGCACCTGGCCGCGGCCCATCGCCGCATTGCGCAATTTCGCAGACCATTTTGCCTGTTTGACGCCGGTCAATCTGCGCCCAGATGCCGACCATTCAGCACCATATGTGGTGGTAGAGTTTTCGAACTCCACTACATATGGTGCCAACAATGGAAATCCAACACATCCTCAAGCGCGACGGCCGCGTCGTTGCATTCGATAGCGAGAAGATCGCGCAAGCCATGGCGGCGGCGGGCCAAAGCACCGGGGAGTTGGACCTGCAAGGCGCACGCGCCCTGACCGGTACCGTCATCGCAAAGCTGGACGGCAATGTCTGCCCCGGCGTCGAAACCATCCAGAACCGCGTCGAGGAAGCCCTGGTCCAGGCGGGCCACTGGCGCACCGCGCGCGCCTACATCGTCCACCGCGAGCAGCACGCCCGCCTGCGTTCCCTGCGCCACACGCTGGTCGACGTCGAAAGCGCCATGGAAGAGTATCTGGAACAGCGCGACTGGCGCGTGAATGCCAACGCCAACCAGGGATACAGCCTGGGCGGCCTGATCCTGAACGTGGCCGGCAAGGTCACCGCCAACTACTGGCTGTCCAACGTCTTCACGCCCGAAGCCGGCCACGCCCACCGCGAAGGCGACATTCACATCCACGACCTGGACATGCTCAGCGGTTACTGCGCCGGCTGGTCGCTGCGCCAGTTGCTGACCGAAGGCTTCAACGGCATCCCGGGCAAGGTCGAATCCACGCCCCCGAAGCATATGTCGGCCGCCATCGGCCAGATCGTCAACTTCCTGGGCACGCTGCAGAACGAATGGGCCGGTGCGCAGGCATTCAGTTCGTTCGACACCTACATGGCGCCCTTCATCCGCCGCGACGCGATGACCTACGCGGACGTCAAGCAATCCATCCAGGAACTGATCTTCAACCTGAACGTGCCCAGCCGCTGGGGCACACAGACGCCGTTCACCAACCTGACCTTCGACTGGACCTGCCCGGCCGACCTGAAGGACCAGATCCCGTACGTGGGCGGCGAGGAAATGCCGTTCTCCTACGGCGACCTGCAAGCCGAAATGGACATGATCAACCGCGCCTACATCGAGGTCATGATGGCCGGCGACGCGAAGGGCCGCGTGTTCACGTTCCCCATCCCCACCTACAACATCACGCCGGATTTCGACTGGGACCACCCGAACACCGAGCGCCTCTTTGAAATGACGGCGCGCTATGGGCTGCCCTACTTCCAGAACTTCCTGAATTCCGACCTCGAGCCGCACATGGTGCGCTCCATGTGCTGCCGCCTGCAGCTCGACCTGCGCGAACTCTTGAAGCGCGGCAACGGGCTCTTCGGCTCGGCCGAGCAGACCGGGTCGGTCGGCGTGGTGACCGTGAACTGCGCCCGCCTGGGCCATACGTGCCGCGGCGACGAGGCACGCCTGATGGAGCGCCTGGACTATCTGCTGGCGCTGGGCCGCGATGTCCTGGAAACCAAGCGCAAGGTGGTGCAGCGCTACATCGACCAGGGGCTCTACCCCTACACCCGCCGCTACCTGGGCACGTTGCGCAACCACTTCAGCACGTTGGGCGTGAACGGCATCAACGAAATGATCCGCAACTTCACCGACGACGCCGAAGACGTGACCACGCCCGCCGGCCACGCCTTTGCCGTGCGCCTGCTGGATCGCGTGCGCCAGCGCATGACCGAATTCCAGGAAGAAACCGGCCATCTCTACAACCTGGAGGCCACCCCGGCCGAAGGCACCACATACCGATTTGCCCGCGAAGACCGCAAGCGCTATCCCGGCATCCTGCAAGCGGGCACGGACGCGCAGCCTTACTATACCAACTCCAGCCAGTTGCCGGTGGGCTACACGGACGATCCCTTCCACGCGCTGGAACTGCAGGAAACGCTGCAAAGCAAGTACACGGGCGGCACGGTGCTGCACCTGTACATGAACGAAGCCGTGTCCACCGCCGAGGCCTGCAAACAGCTCGTGCGCCGCGCGCTCACCAACTTCCGCCTGCCCTACATCACCGTCACGCCCACGTTCTCGATCTGCCCGAATCACGGTTACCTGGCCGGGCACCACGAGTTCTGCCCCAAGTGCGACGCGGAGCTGCTGGCCAAGCAATCGGCCTGCTGCACCCCGGCGTAGCGTTTCCGGACCCGGACCGGCGCGTGGCCTCCCGGCGCGCGCTGTCCTTCACCCGCCGGGCATGCGTCCGGCATTCACTCCCGAGGAAATCTCATGCAAACCTTGACCGCCCCCGCTGCCACGTCCGCTCCCGCCGTCCAACTGGACGACAGCCAGCGCGTGCGCTGCGAAGTCTGGACCCGGGTGATGGGCTACCACCGCCCGGTTTCTTCCTTCAACACCGGCAAACAGGGCGAATTCAATGAGCGCCGCTTCTTCGTCGAACGCAGTGCCTGAAGACGGCTCGCCCGTGGGCGCTTCGCAGGCCGGCGGCGCCGGCCGGCCCGCCAGCCAGGCCGTGCGCCTGCTGACAGACCGGCCAGCCTATGCCTCGCCGCCCCAGCCCGTCATCCAGCCCCTGCCCCGGCACTCGCCCGCGGTCGGGGGGCTGGTCCCCTTTTCCACCGTGGACTGGCCGGGCCAGCTGGCGGCGGTCGTCTTCATCTCGGGGTGTCCGTGGCGGTGCCACTATTGCCACAACACCGAGCTGCAGACGCGCGCCGCCCGTTATGACTGGCGTGAAGTCCGCGCCTTCCTTGAAACCCGCAAGGGCCTCCTGGATGCGGTCGTGTTCTCCGGCGGCGAGCCCTTGAGCGAACCGCGCCTGCCCGCCATGATCCGCGACATCAAACGCATGGGCTACCGCGTGGGCCTGCACACCGCAGGCATCTATCCGTTGCGGCTGGCCGACGTGCTGCGCCATCTGGACTGGGTGGGCATGGATATCAAGGCGGACGCCAAGGGCTATGACGACATCACGGGCCGTCGCGACTCGCAGCGCCCGGCGCTTGCGTGCCTGACGCAGTTGCTATCGGCAGGCACGGACTTCGAATGCCGCATCACCTGGCATCCGGACTGGCTGGACGAACCGCGCCTGATGACGCTGGCGCGCGAACTCTCGCGCCGCGGCGTGCGCCAGTTTGCGGTGCAGGCGGCACGCGCCGCGCCCGGCGCCCCGGTCGCGCGCGCGCTCAGCAACCAGGCGCAGGCCGAGCTGCGGCAAACCTTCGAGGAATTTGCCTATCGCTGAGCCAGGTGCGCGGCCAGGGTGGCATGAAACCGCGGCGACACCACGGCGCCTACATTGCAGCGTGACCACGGCGACACCGCCTTGGGGTCCACGCTGAACACGCGGCCCGGCGCCATGATGACCTTTTCGGGCATCAGCGCCTCGGCCAGCGTCAGCGAGTCCGGCACGCCCGGAAACGCCACCCACAGGTATAGCGAGCTGGTTGGCCGCGTAAACACGTGGGCGCCCAGCGCGTCCAGCACCTGCAAGGCCTGTCCGGTCGCTGCTTCCAGCCGTTGACGCAGCCGCACCAGATGCCGCTCGTAATGGCCCTCGCGCAGCATCACGTCCACCATGCGTTCGCAGTATTCGGAACTGCTGACATGCACCAGCGCCTTCAGGTCGGCCAGATCGCTGGCCAGTGCCGCATTGCAGGCGATGAAGCCCACGCGCAGCGCCGCCGAGAATGACTTGGAGAAGCTGCCGATGTACAGCGTGCGCTCAAGCTGATCCAGCGCCGACAGCCGGACGGAGGACGTGGGCTTGAAGTCCGCCAGCGGATCGTTCTCGACCACCATCAGGTTGTAGCGCTCTGCCAACTGCAGGATCTTGTAGGCCTTGGCCGGCGACATGTCCGAGCCTGTCGGGTTGTGCGCGATCGATTGCGTGAAGAAAAGCCGCGGCTTTTCGCGCTGCAGCAATGCTTCCAACGCCACCACGTCCGGCCCGTCGGGCAAGCGCGGCACACCCACCATCCGCACCCCGGCCAGCTTCAGCTTGCCAAAGAGCGGGTAGTAGCCTGGGTCATCCACCAGCGCCGTCGACCCTGGCGGCAGGAAGTACCGGATCACCAGGTCCATGGCCTCGTTGGCGCCATGCGTAAGCACCAGTTGCGACGGCGCGGCGTTGATGCCCACATCGCCCAGCTTGCGCACCAGGCTTTCGCGCAGCGGCGCGTAGCCGAAACGGCTGCCATAGCGGAATAACGCCCCGAGCCCCGTGCGCACCACCTTCTGGTGGTAGCGGTCCATGCGCATGTCCGCCAGCCACTCCACCGGCGGAAATCCATCTCCCACGGCAACCGCGTCCGGCTGGGTCTTGAGCTGCTCGCGCATGAGCCACACGATATCCATCGCCCGGCTCAGTTGCCCCGGTTCCTCGTCCGCCGCGGGGCGCGCATGGTCGACGTCCAGCACGTAAAAGCCAGAGCCGCGCCGCGGCTCCACCAGCCCGCGCGCCACCAGCATTTCAAATGCCACGACGACCGTGTTCTTGGCATAGCGGTGCAATTGCGCCAGCTCGCGCAAAGACGGCAACTTGTCGCCGGCGCGATAGACGCCGTCTGCGATCTGCTGGCCGATCAGGTTGGCCAGGCTTTCGGCGATGGGCGCCGGGCGCTGCGGCCTGCCAGGCGGATTGGCGTCTGCCACGTTGGGATCCCCATGAATGCGTTGCCGAAAATTGGTGCAGTGCAATGGTACTGTTTGCCCAAACTGTACCTCTGAATAGCGGTACAGTTTACCTAGAATCGGGCCACTCGATTCTTATACGGAGACACGCCATCGTGGCCGATTCACGCCTGCCCAACTTCCGGGCCCTCACGCCCGCCCAACGCCTCGCTGCCATTGCCGACGCCGCCTCGCTTACGGCAGAAGAGCGCCGCCTGCTCGCCGAGCCCGGCGCCCTGGGCCTTGCCCGCGCCGACGGCATGATCGAAAACGTGCTGGGCACTTTCGAGCTGCCGCTGGGCGTGGCGGGCAACTTCCAGGTCAATGGCCGCGACGTGCTGGTGCCGATGGCGGTGGAAGAACCGTCCGTCGTGGCTGCCGCGTCGTTCATGGCCAAGCTGGCGCGCGAGTGCGGCGGCTTCGAGACATCCAGCACCCGGCCCCTCATGCGTGCGCAGGTGCAGGTGCTTGGTCTGACCGACCCGCATGGCGCGCGCCTGGCCTTGCTGCGCGAGCGGGAGCGCATCCTGACGCTGGCCAACAGCCGCGACAAGGTGCTGATCGAACTGGGCGGCGGCTGCCAGGACATCGAAGTGCACGTCTTTCCCGACACGCCGCGCGGCCCGATGATCGTGATGCATCTGATCGTCGACGTGCGCGATGCCATGGGCGCCAACACCGTCAACACCATGGCCGAGGCCGTGGCGCCGCTGGTCGAGGAGATCGTAGGCGGGTCGGTGCGGCTGCGCATCCTGTCCAACCTGGCCGACCTGCGGTTGGCCCGCGCCCGCGTGCGTCTGACCCCGCAGACGCTGGACACCAAGGAGCGCAGCGGGGCCGAGATCATCGAGGGCGTGCTGGATGCCTACACGTTCGCCGCCATCGACCCTTACCGCGCCGCCACGCACAACAAGGGCATCATGAACGGGATCGACCCGGTGATCGTGGCCACGGGCAATGACTGGCGCGCGGTCGAGGCCGGCGCGCACGCCTACGCCAGCCGCTCGGGCCGCTACACGTCGCTGACGCACTGGGAAAAGGACACCTCCGGCGCCCTGGTCGGCACCATCGAAATGCCCATGCCCGTGGGCCTGGTGGGCGGCGCCACCAAGACCCATCCGCTGGCGCGCCTTGCACTGAAGATCATGGACGTGCGCTCGGCGCAGGAGCTGGGCGAAGTCGCCGTCGCGGTCGGCCTGGCGCAGAATCTGGGCGCGCTGCGCGCGCTTGCCACTGAAGGCATCCAGCGCGGCCACATGGCGCTGCATGCCCGCAACATTGCCCTGGTGGCGGGCGCAACCGGCGCGGAGATCGACGAGGTCGCCAAGCGCATGGCGGCGGAAAAGGATGTCCGCACCGATCGCGCGCTGGCCTTGCTGGAGGAACTGCGCGCAGCCCGATAACCCGCAAGGCAGGTATCCGAGACGGCGCCGGCCCCCAACGCGCGCCGTCCGATAAACACAGGAGAGAGACATGAAACAAAGCCTCCCGGCGCCCTCCACGCGCCTGGCTGAAGTCTGGAGCGACACCGTGGATCTCAGGCATCTGGCCTGGGCCATCGGCATCGGCATCACGATCAGCGTGGCGGGCTTCTTTACCGCCAGCCGCTGGTTGCGCGGCATGGTCGCCTCGCCCGAGCTGGCGCACGCCTACGCCATGCTGGCCGGGCTGGCGGGCTGCGTGCTGGCCGGCGTGATCTGCGCACGGCTGTTTCCGCCCAAGCGCGAGGTCATCGAGCGCAGCGCCACGCACGATCCCGCCTGGCGCGCCGAAGTGCTGGCCGAACTGGCCGAGCAGCCGGGCGGCCTGGGCACGCTGGCGGACCTGCCCGAGCCGGTCGTGCGCGAACTGAAGGAACTGGATCTATACGACCTGTTCGCACAGCCGGCGGCCACGGCCGCCTCTGGCGCCCCTGATGGCGTCAACGATGGCATCACAGACAGCGCCGCCAATGCCGCCGCCGCGCGGCGCGGCGCCGCCAAGGAGGCACTGGCATGAGCGACCCCGCACTGCTTGAACAAATCATGGTGGCTGCCGGCATGGGCCTGTTGGGCGCGGTGGTGTTCGCCGCCATCGGCCTGGTGTCCGGCACCGACGAAACCACCACGCTGGCCCCGCTGACCCTCCTGGTGGTGCTGCTGGGCGTGCCGCCTGCCGGCGTCTTCACGTTTTTCCTGGCGGGCGCGGTGGCCAAGCACATGACGCACGCCGTGCCCACCGCGCTCTTGGGCATCCCGGGCGACACGCTGGCCACGCCATTGCTGCAGGATGCAAACATGCTGCGCAAACTGGGCGTGCCGCACATTGCGCTGCGCAAGATGGTGTCCGGCGCCATCGTGGCGGCCTTTGTCGCGGTGCCGCTGGCGGTGCTGTTTGCCGTGCTGCTTGCGCCGTTCGGCGCCGCCATCACCAAGTCGGCCCCCTGGATCTTCCTGGCGGCCGCATTGCTGATCGCGTATTTTTCCGCGGGACGCTGGGCCGCCGTGGCGCTGCTGGTGCCGTTCGTCATGGTCATCATTGCGCTGCAAAGCCTGACGGCAAAATACGGCGTCAAGCTGAGCATCAGCTATTTCCTGGGCATTGCGATCGGCCCGCTGATCGCCGACCTGTTCACTGTCCTCTCGCCGCAAGGCCGCGGCAAGATGATGCGCGACAAGGTGCGCACGTTCTCGCTGGCGCCCGATGTGAAGGGCTGGTCGGGCTACTTCCCGAACCCGTTGAAGGTCATGGACCGCGTGCAGACGCGCTGGACGCTTGCCACCGCGGCCGTCTCCAGCGCCACGTTCGTGTTCAGTCCGGTCGCCATGACGGTCGTGCTGGGCGAACTGGTGGGCTCGCGCGTCAAGCACGCCTATCACCGCCTGACCACGGTGCTCAGCGCGCGCAACGGCGTGACCGAAGCCACCTACATTGCCGAGGCCCTGATTCCGCTGATCGCGTTCGGGCTGCCCCTGAGCCCCGTGGCCGCGGGACCGGCGGCGCCGCTCTTTAACGCGCCGCCTCGCTTTACGGTGGATGCGGCAACGGGCCAGACGCACAACCTGCACAACCTGCTGAACCACTGGGAATTCCTGGGCTACGGCATGCTGGCGGTGCTGCTGGCGGCGGTCGTGTCCTACCCCTTCGCCATGAACTTCGCGCGCCGCGCCGCGCTGTTCGTCTCGCGCCGTGTCAGCCACGAAGCCATCATCGCCACGTTCGTGGGACTGATCATCGTGATCAGCGTCTGGGAAGGCCAATTCCTGGGCCTGCTCGTCATCCTGACCATGGGCCTCATCGGCGGCCTGCTGTCGCGCCTGTTCGGTTTCAACACCGGCGTGCAGTTCATGGGGTACTACACCGCCGTGCTCTCGGTGCCGGCGATCGTCAAGCTGCTGGGATAAAGCGTGACGGATGGGCGGGCATTTAGCCCCGCCCATTGCCGCGCCACTTGATCCTTCGCAAGGCGGCGCTCCCCACCTTGCTCTAGCCTCTGGTCTCTTGACCAGAGGAAAGACTCATATCATGACGTGGTTCAAATCACTCACCCTCGCCGGACGCGAGTTGCTGCCCATCGTGCAGGGCGGCATGGGCGTTGGCGTATCCGCCCATCGCCTGGCCGGCGCGGTTGCCAGCCAGAACGCCGTGGGCACCATTGCCAGCGTCGATTTGCGCCATCACCACGCCGATCTCGTGGAAAAAACCGAAAAATGCAATGACCGCGACACGATCGACACGGCCAACCGCGAAGCCCTCCATCGTGAAGTGCGCGCCGCGCTGGATACGGCGCAAGGCCGCGGCCTGGTGGCGGTGAACGTCATGAAGGCCGTGCGCGACCACCCCGCGCTGGTGCGCCAGGCCTGCGAAAGCGGCGCCGAGGCCATCGTCATGGGCGCCGGCCTGCCGCTGGACCTGCCCGAAATGACCGCCGACTTCCCCAAAGTGGCGCTCGTGCCCATTCTGTCCGAGGCTCGCGGCGTCGCCGCCGTCCTGAAGAAATGGATGAAAAAGGGGCGCCTGGCCGACGCGGTCGTCATCGAACACCCCGGATATGCGGGCGGCCACCTGGGCGCGGCCCGGCTCGACGACCTGCACAGCGAACGATTCGATTTCAAGAAGGTGCTGGCCGAATGTCACGCCCTCTTCAGTGAATTGCAGTTGGGCCGCGATGCGCCCCGCCTGATCGTCGCGGGCGGCGTCGGCAGCCACGAACAGGTCCGGCACTGGCTCAGCAACGGCGCCGACGGCGTGCAGGTCGGCACCGCGTTCGCCGTCACCCACGAAGGCGACGCCCACGAAAACTTCAAGCGCGTGCTAATCGACGCCGATCCCACCCAACTGGCGGAATTCACCAGCGTGGCCGGCCTGCCGGCCCGCGCGGTCGCCACGCCGTGGCTCACGCGCTACCTGCGCCAGGAAGGCACGCTTCAGGCCAACACCCGCGCCGATCCGCGCCGCTGCAGCCAGCGCATGGACTGCCTGACGCAATGCGGCCTGCGCGACGGCATCGCCAAGTTCGGCCAGTTCTGCATCGACCTGAAACTTGCGGCCGCCATGCGCGGCGAAGTCAGCCGCGGCCTGTTCTTCCGCGGCGCATCCAAGCTGCCGTTCGGCAGCGCAATGCGCTCGGTGCGCGAGCTGATGGATTACCTGCTGCACGGCGAAATGCCCGCCGCGGCCTAAGGCCTCAGCAACCCTCAGATGATCTCCGGCAGGCGCCGCAGATCATCGATCACTTCAAAGGCGCCCTCGTCCAGCAACCGCTGCCGCTGCTGCGGCCCGTTGTGCGAGGCGCCGACGAATCCCACCGCCCGCATGCGCGCCGCCCGGGCGGCGCGTACACCTGGCACGCTGTCCTCGACCACGACGCAGTCCAGCACCGCGGCCCGCATCTGCCGCGCTGCATACAGGAATATGTCGGGCGCTGGCTTGCCCTTGGCGACCTGCGCCGTGCTGAACACGTGGGGCGCAAACATCTCCCACAGACCCACCATCTTCAATGCCGCCTCAAGCTTGGCGGGCATGCTGCTGGACGCCACGCACAGGTCCAGGCCGCGTTCGCGCAAGACCTTCAAGGTTTCATGCACGTGCGGCAGCGCGCGCAGCTCGGTGCGGAACGAGCGCTCCAGCCGGTCGGCATACTGCCCGGCAAATTCGTCGGGCAGCGAGCAGGCGTTTTCGGCCTGCAACGTGCGCCACATGTCCGCATCGGGAATGCCGGCGAAGCGTTGCGCGGCCTCTTCAGGCGTGATCGCGATGCCGTGTTCGGCCAGCGCGCGGGACTGGGCGCGCGCGGCAATGATTTCGCTGTCGATCAGGACGCCGTCGCAATCGAAGATCACCAGGCGTGGAGCGGACGTGTGCATGCAACCTCCATCGTGTCGTGCGCTCCATGATAGGCCGGCCGGGTTACCGCGCCGACCTGGCCGGATGACCTGCGCCTGGCGGCGCAAGCAGGCGAGGCCCCGCGCGCACGTGCCGGCCAGCGCGCGTCAAAGACGGACGCCTTTCACGCGCCGCAGACGCCAGGCAACCGCCACGCCCGCCAGACCCGCGGCCGCGACGACGAACGAGGCGGGCGTCCAGCCAAAGCGGTCGATCGCACCGCCCACGGCCACCGGTCCAATCACCTGCCCCAGGTTGCTGCCCTGCATGACCAGTCCCACGGATGCGGCGGTCAGCGCCGGACGCGGGGCGACCAGCGGCGCGGTGCCCAGCAGCGTGGCCGGGATCAGTCCGCCCACGGCCGAGAACAGCACGCACAGCAGAAAGGTGGTCATGGCGGGCAGCGCCGATCCGAAGATCAGGAGCGCCACGGCCGCCATCACCGAACTGGCCAGCGCGATCAATGTGGACCGGCGCCATCCGCGAGCCAGCAGCACGCCTGCGCCCAGGTTGCCCACCACATTGGCCGCGCTGGCGATGGCGCTGTACAGGCCGGCTTTGGCAAGCGTCAGCCCCAATTGCTCCATCAGCAGCACCGGCAGGAATGTGAACAGCGCGAAGAACATCAGGCTGTAGAGCGTGAAGGACAGTGCCAGCAGCACCGGGCCGGCCGCGCCCATGGTGTCGGCGGTGTCCTGGCGCAGCCCCTGCCAGGACAGGCTGGCACCCCGGGGCGTGGGCGGCGCGAGCACGGCGATGCTGACCAGCGCCACGCCGGCGGCAATGCCCGCGCACCACCAATAGGCATGCCAATCGTCAAACGCCTGCGAGGCAAGCATGGCAATCGCCATCCCGGCCGGCATGTAGCAGCTCCAGAGCGCGAAGGCGAAGTCGCGCCTGCCGCCCGCGAAGATGCGCTGCAACGCCGCGGGGCCGGCTACCGTGACGAGCAGGAAACCCAGTCCCTCGACGATCCGCGACCCGAGCAGCAGGCCGTACGTCGGCGCCAGGGCACCGGCCGCGGTGCCGGCGGCCGTGGCCGCCAGGCCCAGTATCAGCATGCGCCGCGCGCCAAAACGTGCAATCACGCCGCCCGCGGCGATGCCGCCCACCATGCCCAGCACCGAGAACACCGCCGTCAATGTGCCGATGGAGGCCAGATCCAGTCCCATGTCCTTGCGCAGGAGCGGCGCGGCAATGATGACCTTACCCACCTGCAACGCCGCCACGACGCCCGCGCCGACGATGGCCAGCACCGCGCCCCAACGTTGTCCCGCTGCGCGGCTGTCTGCCGCCACCCCATCAACCTTGTCCATCCTGCCCTCGTTTTTGCCGGAATTCCGGCATCATGCCGCGCAAACCCGATCCCGCGAAGTGATAACCTTTTGACGTTTTTGATCGAAGAAATAGATCAATATGATTGATGCCCTGACCCTGGACCAACTGCGCGTATTCGCCGCCGTGGCGGACACGGGCAGCTTTCGTGCGGCCGCGCGGCGCCTGTCCCGGGTGCAATCCGCCGTCAGCCACGCCATCGCCAACATGGAAGCGCAACTGGGCGTGCCGCTATTCGATCGCGCCGGCCATCGTCCCGTCATGACGCCGCAGGGGCAGGCCCTGCTTGCCAACGCGCGCGACATCCTCTTGCGGGTCGATGCGATGCGCGCCCGCGCCCAGGGGCTCGGCGAAGGCGTGGAACTGGAACTGTCGCTGGTCATCGATACGCTCTTTCCCATCGAACAGGCGGGCGCGGCGCTCAACCGGATGCGCGCCGCCTATCCCTCGGTGTCGCTGCGCGTGTCGGTGCTGCCGCTGGGCGGCCCGGTAGAGGCGCTGCTGGCCGGCACGCACACGCTGGGCATTCTGGCCGGCGAACATTTCAGGCATCCGCGCATCGCCGTGCAGGCATTGGGCGCCGTACAGATGGTGGCCGTCGTCGGCGCCTCGCACCCCTTGGCGCAGAACGCGCGCGCCGGGCAGGCGCTTGCGGCGGCGGATCTGGCGGATCACTTGCAGATCGTGCAATCCGATCCGTCGCCCCTGTCCGAAGGACGCGACTTCGCCGTCCTGTCGCCGCAGACATGCCGCGTCAGCGGACAGGACACCAAGCATGCGCTGATCCTGTCCGGACTCGGCTGGGGCCGCCTGCCGCTTTGGCAGGTGGCCCGCGATCTGGCCGCAGGCCGTCTGCTGCGCGTGCCCGCCGCCAGCCTGGGCCGCGACAGCCAGATCGCCATGGAAACCTACCTTGCGCACCGCATCGACCGGCCGCTGGGGCCGGCCGCGCGCGCGCTGGCGGCGGCGCTGCAAGCCGGCGCTCAACCCTGAGCCTTGGGAGGTTGGGCGTAGCTCACGCCCATGCCTGCACGCACGTCGTTCTGAATGCCATACGGCGCAATGGGATAGCGCAGGCCGTTGGCCGACAACGCCTTCATACCTTCTATGGCAATGGGCAGATAGCGCGGCGGCAGGGCCATGAGCATTTCTTCATCGGGCACCCCGCCATATCTGCGCTCGGCAAAACAGGGCAGCGACAGGCTGGGTTCGCCCGTGGCGAGCGCCCTGCCCCAGGAATCCGCACAGGCTGTCTCGCCCACGACGCTCCAGTCAAAGCGCCGGTAGTTTTTCCATTGCAGGCCGTTGATCAGGATGATCATCTGGCCCGGCGTGGCATACACCAGACAGATGTCGGGCGGGTCCAGGCGTCCGGATGCCAGCGGCGACACCACCATCGCCCGGTACTTGCCGGCCGGCACACAGGACAGGGCCTCCTGGCGCGCCCGAGCGTCCGCTTCGGTCGCGTGCCAGACGCCCACGTATTCCTTGCCCTGCTTCCATGCCTCGTCCTGCGGGCCCAGCCCGATGACGGCGCGGCATTGCGCGCCGACCAGATCGTCCCCCGTGATGCCCACCGTCCAGCCCAGCCGCGCGGCCATGCCCACGATCTGGTCCGTGGTGTGGGTGGCCTGGGGCCGGCGCAGGCCTTTCACGCCTGCCATGTCCGCCTCGTGCTCGTACAGCTTCATGCCGATGACCATGGTCTTCAGGCGCAGCAGCCGGTTCAGGTCGTCGACCAGCGCCGCCCAATCGAGCGGGGGTTCCTGTCTTGTCTCTTCCATGTTCGTCCTTGGGACTGTTGTACGCGGTCTGGCCGGCCGTCCGCCGGGGCTGCCGCACGCGGCTAAGACTACAACGCGTCAGGCGAACCCGTCGATGCCCCGCATCAGCGCCGCCGCCATCCGGGGTTGGCGCAATTGGTCCAGCCACCAGCGCAGCGCGCGTCCATCGTGATCGCTGCGCCACGCCAGGTACAGCAGGTTCGGTTCGCGCGGGGTTTCCGTGGCCATTTCCACGAGTTCGCCTCGCGCCAGGAGCGATGCCGCGCGGTGCCGCGGCACCCAGCCCACCCCCAGTCCGGCGCGCTGCGCCAGGATCTTGGCCCGCATGCTGGGCACCGCCAGCGTGGCCTGCCCGCCCACCCCGCCGTAGCCGCGAGCCGCCGCGCCGCGCGCCGTGTCGGCGACGACGACGGCACGATGCTGCTGGATCTGGTCCTGGCGCAGCGGCGCCTTGGCGCGCGCAAGCGGATGGCGCGGCGACACGGCGAACAGCCACTCCATTTCGCCCAGCGCCGCCCACTGCAGGTTCGGCATGGTTTGCGGTTCGTTGGTGGCACCCACGATCAGGTCCGCGCGGCCCTCGCGCAGCGCCTCCCACGTGCCGCCCAGCACCTCGTGCGTGAACCGCAGCCGCACGCCCGAGTCCAGCTTGTCGAATGCCTGGATGAGCGGCGCCATGAGCTCGAATTCCAGGATTTCGTCGCTGACGATGCGCAGCCGGTCCTCCCATCCGCTGGCGACCTGCCGCACCCGCTGCGTCAGCCGGCTGACGTCCTGGGCCAGCCGCCCGGCTTCGTCGGCCAGCAACTGCCCCGCGGGCGTGAGTTGCATCCGGTAGCCCCGGCGGTCGAACAACAGGGCGTCAAAGCGCTCCTCAAGCTGGCGGGCGGCGTGCGACACCGACGACGGGGCCTTGCCCAGCTTCGCGGCTGCCCGGGACAGGCTGCCGCTGTCGCGGATGGCTTCCAGCAGCGCCAGTTCATTCGGGCTCAACATGTGCGATTCCTTCGAACGTGTTTATGCGCCAGATCGTACGACAAAGCACCGGGCAAGGCGCAACATGGCTACACCTCATCCCCACTTCCCAAGGAATCCATCATGAACCGTTTTGAACAAAAGACCGTCCTGGTCACCGGCGGCACCAGCGGCATCGGCCTTGCGGCCGCCCAAGCCTTTGCCGCCGAAGGCGCCCGCGTCATCGTCACCGGCCGCGACGCCGCCGCCCTGGAAAAGACCCGCGCCGCTTTGGGCGCAAACGCGCTGGCCATCCAGAACACGGCCGGCGCGCCCGGCGCGGCTGCCGCGTTGGCGGGCGCCCTGGCATCGGCAGGCGTGCGCCTGGATGCGGTCTTCGTTAACGCGGGCATCGCCAAGTTCGCGACGCTGACCGACGCCACGGAAGATCTCTGGGATCAGACGTTCAATACCAACGTCAAGGGCGTCTACTTCCAGCTCCAGGCGCTGGACCCCTTGCTCAACACGGGCGCGTCGATCGTGCTAAACGGGTCCATCAACGCCCACATCGGCATGCCGGCATCGTCGATCTACGCCGCCAGCAAGGCCGCGCTGATCTCCCTGGCCAAGACGCTGTCGGCCGAATGGCTGCCGCGCGGCATCCGGGTCAACGTCGTCAGCCCCGGGCCGGTCGCCACCCCCATCTACAACAAGCTGGGGCTGGATCCCGCCACGCTGGAAAAGACCGCCGCCAGCATCCAGGCGCAGGTGCCGCTGGGCCGCTTCGGCACGCCGCAGGAGATCGCTGCGACCGTGCTGCACCTGGCCGCGCGCGAGTCGGCCTTCATCGTGGGCACGGAGATCATCGCGGACGGCGGCATGAGCCAGCTGTAAGCCAGACGGCCGGGGCGATGGCCGCGTGGTGCCAGGGGCCGCGAGACGGACGTTTATGTCCTTCTGCGTCTAGACACAGAATCTCTGGCCTATCATTCTGACCCTTTGAAATTATTACGGCAGACCCCCATGACCGACATCACCACGCCCTTCGACGTCCAGGCCTTCATCGCCCAAAGCATGGCAGGCATGCAGGCCGCCACCACGGCGCATTGCGCGACCTGGCATCTGGATGAGGCCGAGCAGTGGTCGGTGGACATGGACAGTGGGCTGATCGTATTCCAGCTTCCGGGTGGCGTCGTTGCCACCGCGCCGGTGCAGATCGTGGGCACGTCCAACAGCAAGGATGGCAGTTTTCTGTGGGGCTGGGACCACCCGTCCGTGCCCGCCGAGCTGGCCGAGCACGCGCAACTGGCGCTGGCCTTCGGGCGCGCGCATGGGCTGCAAGCCTACACCACGCGCAAGGTCGATTGCGACGACTCCCTGGCCTGGGAGTTCGCCGCCGTCGCAATGCGTCTGGGCGAAGCCTCCGGCACGTATCGCGCGCAGGCATCGGATACCGCGCAGGTGTGGATGACGTTCGGCCAGGTGTCGCTGTCGGCGGCGTCCGGGCAGTAAAAATCAAGGTGTCAGACACCGTATCGCCCCCTACCGGTACAGCACCGTCGGCAGCCACATGCCGATTCCCGGGAACATGTACAACAGGAAGATGGCGACGACCTGGATTCCCATGAACGGCATCATGCCCAGGAAGATCTGGTTCAGCGTCACGTGCGGCGGTGACACGCCCTTCAGGTAGAAGGCCGACATGGCCACCGGTGGCGACAGGAACGCGGTCTGCAGGTTCAACGCCACGAGCAGGCCGAAGAACAGCGGGTCGATGCCGAACGTATTGAGCAGCGGCACGAAGATCGGCATGAAGATCACGATGATCTCGGTCCATTCCAGCGGCCAGCCGAGCAGGAAGATGATGATCTGCGCCAGCAGCAGGAACTGGATCGGCGTCAATCCCAGGGACAACACCCATTCCTCGATGATGCGCTGTCCGCCCAAAAGGGCGAACGCCGCCGAGAAGATGGACGATCCCACAAACAGCCAGCAGACCATGGCGCTGGTCTTGGCCGTCAGGAACACCGATTCGCGCAGCACCGGCAGGTTCAACCGGCGATAGGCCAACGCCAGCAAGGCCCCGCCCATCGCGCCCATCGCGGCGGCCTCGCTGGGGGTGGCCAGGCCGAAGCCGATCGACCCCAGCACGGCCGCGATCATGACCGCCAGCGGGAAGAACGAGCCCATCAGCATCTTGAAGATTTCCAGCCGAGCCCACGTCAGCGCGGCGTAGAACACCGCCAGAATCACCGCGCATATGCCCGCAAAGATCCAGAAGCCCGTGGGCGCAGCGATCCGGGGTTCGGCCTCGGCGGCCGCGCCGGATTGCGCGGGTGCTGCGGCGCCGGCTGGCGGTTGGGCGGCGGGCGTGCCGGGCGGCTCGCTCAGGCCGGACGCCGCGGGCGCGCTGCCAGGGGGTTCGGCCAGCTCGTTGGAAGGCGGTTCGGCCAGGTCGTTCGAGGGCGGCTCGGCCAGCCCATCGACGGGCGGCTCGCTCAGCCCCGAGCCGGAATCGAAGTCGCTGGAGCCCAGGCGCAATTCAGCGGGAATCTCGTAGACCTCGGGCGGCTTGGTCAGTGCGTGGTGCACCACCGCCAGCATCAGCACGGTGACGACCAGCGGCGTCAACGCCATGGCCATGTTGCGCGTCAGGTACCCGAACGACACCGCGCTGTTGCGCCGGCCCTTGAACATCGCGGCCAGCATGCCGGACACGGCGCGCGTGTAAGGCCCGGCCGCCAGCGCCGCCGTCCCGGGCGGCAGCGGCACGCCGCGTTCGTTCTCAGGCAGCGGCGGCGCCATGTCGGGCCGCAGCTTGGCCACGATGATGACGTAGACCATGTACAGGATGGCCAGCATGATGCCGGGAAACAGCGCGCCCGCATACAGCTGCACCACCGACACGCCCGTGGTCGCGCCGTACACGATCAGCATCACCGACGGCGGCAGCAGGATGCCCAGGCACCCGCCCGCCGTGATGGAACCGGCCGTCAGGCGCACGCTGTAGCCGGCCTTGAGCATCGCCGGCATCGCCAGCAGCCCCATCAGCGTGACCACCGCCCCGACAATCCCCGTGGCCGTCGCGAAGATGGCGCAGGTGGCAAGCGTTGCGACCGCCAGCGCGCCCGGCAGCCGCGCCAGCGCCAGGTGCATCGACCGGAAGAGCTTTTCAATGAGGTTGGCGCGCTCGACCAGATAGCCCATGAACACGAAGAGCGGGATCGAGATCAGCGAGTCGTTGGTCATGGTGGCGTACGTGCGCTGCACCATCAGATCCAGCGTCTGGCCCAGGGACCGCCCCGGGTCCGAACTCTGCATGTAGTACGCCAGGAACGTGAACAGCACGCCCATGCCCATCAACGTGAACGCGGTCGGAAATCCCAGCATGATCGCCACCACGATCAGGGCCAGCATCAGCAGCCCGATATGACCGGTGGTGAGGTTGTCCCACGGCGTGAGGAACGCGATCATCAGGAGCACCAGCGCGATGCACGACAGGCCAAACCACAAAGCCTTGTGGACTTTCATCGCTTCGACTCCCCGGGTGTGACGTAACGATCGAGCTGGGCGATGTCTTCGTCCTTCACGTGCACCATCTCCTTGAGCTTGTCGACGTCCACTTCCTCGACGTCCTCTTCGCGCGACGGCCAGTCGCCTTGCTTCAGGCACAGGATGCAGCGCATGACCTCGGCCACGCCCTGCAGCAGCAGGACCGCGCCGGCGGCGGGAATGAAGGCCTTGAAGGGATAGATGGGCGGCCCGTTGGCCATCAGCGACGAATGTTCGCGGATGGCGATGGAATAGCCGGCGTAATACCAGCCGGCCCACACCAGGGCGATCACGCCGGGAAAGAAGAAGACGATGAACAGCAGCAGGTCCAGGCCGGCCTGCACGCGGGGCGGCAGAAAGCCATACAGGATGTCGCCGCGCACATGCCCGTTCTTGGCCAGCGTGTAGGCGCCCGCCATCATGAACAGGATGCCGTAATACATCATCTGCAGGTCGAAGGCCCAGGCGCTGGGCTGGTTCAGGATGTAGCGTGCGGCAACTTCCCAGCACACGTGCAGCGTCAGCACCACGATCAGCCAGGCAAACGTCTTGCCCACCAGGGTGGAGATGCTGTCTATGAAACGTACGATTCGGATCATCGAAGGTCCTGGAGTCGGGCCCGCTAACGCAACGGCTATCCTGCCGCTGACGCGCACGGACCCTGGACACGCATGGCGAGGCGCCGCGCGCCGGCACGGCGGCGCGCGTTGCCTGCGTGAAACCGCGTCAGGCTGGCTTGGTGCTACGCGAGAAGTAGTGGTTGTAAGCCATGCGGTAATTGACCGTGGTGTCGCCGTGCCAGCGCCCCACCCGCTCGGCGAACGCGCGCTGCGAATCCAGGACCTTCTTGAAGAGCGGGTTCTCGGCCGACCGCTTGGCGATCATCTCGTCCCAGATCTTGAGCTGCTGCTGCAGGATCGCGTCCGGCGTCTTGTAGAACTTGACGTTGTGATCCTTCTGCAGCTTGATGTAGTCCTGCGAGTAGCGGTTCGCCGCCTTCCAGGACATGTCCGCGCTGGAGGCCTGCGCGGCATAGCTCAGGATGTGCTTCAGGTGTTCCGGCAAGGCGTCGTACTTTGCCTTGTTGAACAGCACCTCGAACTGTTCGGCGCTTTGGTGAAAGCTCTGCAGCATGCAGATCTTGGACACGTCCTGAAAACCCAGCGCCAAGTCCGACGAGGCATTGTTGAATTCCGCCCCATCCAGCAGCCCCCGGTCCAGCGCCGGCACGATTTCACCGCCCGGCAGCGCGTTCACGGCCGCGCCCATCGCCGTGTACATGTCGATGGCCAGGCCCACGGTGCGGAACTTCACGCCCTTGACGTCCTCGACCTTCGTGACAGGCCGCTTGAACCATCCGAACGGCTGGGTCGGCATCGGTCCGTACATCAGCGACTGCACGTTCACGCCCATGGCCTTCTGAATCTCGACCAACAGCTCCTTGCCGCCGCCGTATTCGTGCCACGCCAGCAGCATGTTGGCATCCATCCCGAACGACGGACCCGACCCCCACAGCGCCACGGCCGTGTTCTTGCCGTACCAGTACGCCACCACGCCGTGGCCGCCGTCCAGCGTGCCCGCCGAAACCGCGTCCAGCAGATCGAACGCCTTGACCACGGCGCCCGCGGGCAGCACTTCGATCTTCAACTGGCCGCCGGCCATCTCGTTGACCTTGTTGGCGTAGTCGCGGGCGAATTCGTGGAAGATGTCGGTCGCGGGCCAGGTGCTCTGGAACCGGAAGGAAATGGGTGCGTTCTGCGCCTTGGTGATGGCGGGAAATCCTAGCGCCACAGCGCCGGCGGCGGCGGCGCCGGAGATGAACTTGCGGCGGCGGGGCTTTGTAACGTGTTGCATGGCTTGTTGTCTCCTGGGGTGGACTACATGGACCAGCGTGTAGTTACTACGGCTGCAAGGGTGCGGCGCGAACGGCCTGCGATGGGCTTTCGTCTGCCGTCTGATGCGTCTGATGCGCAACTTTGGAGTGATTAAACCTTCCTGACAAACGGCTGACAATCAGCTTTTAGTCAGGAATAACCCTAGAAGACGGACTAGGCCGTAATAGCGAAAGGCCAGCAAACCGCGTGTTGCGGCGTGCTGGCCTTGTTGCTGACCAGGCGCGGGCCCGTGCGAGGCCCGCAGCGTGATGACGGTGCGCTACACCGCCGACACCGACCCCGCCTCACCGCCGCCATCGAGCAGCGGCGGGGCCGTCACGATCGACGTCAGCGCCGGTTCCGCCGGGCGCAGCGCGGCCAGGTCGGGGCGCGGACGACGCAGCGCGTCCGTGCCCGCGAAGGCCTGCTCCATTGCCTGCGCCGCGGCCAGCACCTGAAGGTCGCCACGGAAGCGGCCCACGATCTGCAGGCCGAACGGCATGCCGTTCGCATCGCGCCCGCAAGGCAAGGTAAGCGCCGGGTGCGTGGTCAGCGTGACGACATAGGTCAGTGCCAGCCAGCGGTAATAGTTCTGCTGGGCGACGCCGTTGATCTTGTCCGCGTACAACTGCGTCCACGGGAAGGGCGACACGGGCGTCGTGGGCGAAAGGATGAGGTCGTAATCGTCGTAAGCGCGTTGAAAACGCTTGATCAGGCGTGTCTGCTCGGCCTGCGCCCATGCGCAGTCCTTCAAGCTCATCGCCGCGCCCATCTCGAAGTTGGCGCGGGTGTTGGGGCCCAGGCTGGACGGATCCTTCTCGTACGCGTCGCGCATGCCGGCGACGAAGGCCTCGGCACGCAGCACGTCAAAGCATCGATGGGCCTCACCGACATCCAGGTCGATCGGATCGCAGGCCGCGAACAGATGACGCATGGCCGCGATCTTTTCGCGGAAGGTGGCGCGGATGCCGTCGTCCACGTCGCACGCGCCGAAGTCTTCCGTGTAGGCCACACGCAGCGAGCCGAGGTCGGCGATGCCGGGGTTCAAAAATTGCAGCGGGTCCAGCGGATAGCTGAGCGGATCGCCAGCGTGCGGGCCGGCGGAGGCCGCCATCTGCAGGCAGGCGTCAGCCACGGTGCGGCCCATCGGTCCCACCACCGAGATCGGCGTCCAGCCCAGCGGTTTGCGCACGCTGGGCACGATGCCCGGGGATGGCCGGAATCCGACCACGCCGCACTTGGACGCGGGAATGCGCAGCGAGCCGCCCGTGTCCGAGCCCGTGCAGACCGGCAGCATGTCGCTGGCCAGGGCGGCGGCCGAACCGCCCGACGAACCGCCCGCATTCAGGTTGGGATTGAAGGGGTTGCCGGTAGCGCCCCACACCGTGTTGCGCGAGTTGGCGCCCGCGCCCATCTCGGGCACGTTGGTCTTGGCGGCGACGATGGCCCCGGCGCGGCGCAGGCGCGCGACCAGTTCGATGTCCTCGTCCGGCACGTGGCCGCGATACAGAGGCGAACCGTAGGTGGTCAGCACGCCGGCCGTGGGCTCCAGATCCTTCACCCCCATCGGCAAACCGTGCAGGAGGCCCAACGGCTCGCCCGCCATCACCGCGCGCTCGGCCGCGCGGGCCTCCGCCCTCGCCCGCTCAAAGGCGGTGGCGGTGACGGCATTGATGTACGGGTTCACGGCCTGGATGCGCGCGATGCACGCTTCCAGCAGTTCCACCGGCGAAAGCTGGCGGGCGCCGATCATGCGCCGCAATTCAACGGCGGTCAGCGATACCAGGGAGTCGTCCAAAGCCATCGTCGTCTTCCTTCAGTCGATCTTGATGTTGGCCCGTTGCGCGACTTCGCGCATGATGGGCAGTTCCTTCTGGATCAGCGCCTCGCCTTCCGCGGCGCTGGCGAAGGCGGCCTCAAAGCCTTGCGCCTCCAGGCTCTTGACCACTTCGGGCGATTCCACCGTGGCCTTGAGCGCCTGCTCCAGACGCGTCTTCACGTCGGCGGGCAATCCGCGCGGCGCGGCGACCATCAGCCACGTGTCCATCGCGACCGAGGGATAGCCTTGTTCGGCGAACGTGGGCACGTCGGGCAGGAAGGCCGAACGCTTGGGACTGGACACCGCCAGCACGCGGACCTTGCCCTGTTTGCTTTGCGGCAACGCTGCAGCCACGGTGTCGACCGAGAAAGGAATCTGGCCGCCGATCAAGTCGGTCATCGCGGGCGCGCTGCCCTTGTACGGCACGTGCGTCATTTTCAGATTGGCGGCGGAGATGAACGCCTCGCCCACGAAATGCGCGGTCGTGCCCGTGCCGAACGAGCCGTACGGCGGCTGGTCATGCGCGGGATTCTTCACGTACGCGACGAACTCCTTCAGGTCCTTGACCGGCACCTTGGGGTTGGCCAGGAGGGCCAGGCCGGTGCGGCCGACGATGCCGATGGGCTCGAAACTCTTGACCGGGTCATACGGCAGGTTGGCCTGGATGGCCGGATTGACCGTGAAGGTCGTGCCCGAGCTCACCAGCAGCGTATAGCCGTCGGGCGCGGCCTTGGCCACGTAGCTGGCGCCGATCACCGTGCCCGCGCCGGCGCGGTTTTCCACCACGACCGTGCGTCCCAGTTCCTGTCCCAGCTTCTGGGCCACCACGCGGCCTAGCACGTCCGTGGCGCCCCCCGGCGGAAACGGGACGATCATCGTGAGCGGACGCGAGGGGTAGGCGTCCTGGGCCACGGCGGGCGCGGCCGCGCCGAGGGTGCTGGCAAAAGCGAGACTGACTGCAAGAAACGAGGTTTTCATGGCGGTGCTCGATGGTAGGTGGTGGAGATGCGGCGCGTCTGCCGGCGCCTAGTTGCCGGCCGTGAGCGAACGCCCACGGCTCAGGAATCGGTCATATTCTTCGTCGGGCACGAACAGCCCGCCCGTCGTCCAGGCAAGATGCGTGGCCTGCGGCAGGTGCGCCTGCAGGCCCTGCGCCCGCAGCCACGCCCGGCCGGCATCGGTGCCGCACAGATGGCGGGGGCCGCTGAACCCCGCGGCGGCGGACGGTTCGATGCGCAGGCCTTCGCTGTCCTTCAGGCGCGCCAGGTCCGCGTACAAGGTGTCGTCTTCCACGGTGTAGACCCCGCGCAATTGCGCGCCCACGGCCGCGTAGGCCAGTTCGGAGGCCGTCGGCACCGCCAGGCCGTCGGCCTCGGTCACGTTGGTCAGACCCACGTCGTACACCGACGCGGACGCCGGCGCGCCCGGCAGTTCGCCGCGGCCCGCCATCATTCGCACCAAAAAGCACGGCGACTGCACCGGCTCGGCAAAGAAGCAATGCACGTGGGGGCCGAAAAGCTGCGTCAGGCCGAACGCGATGCCGCCCGGCGCCCCGCCCACGCCGCAAGGCAGGTAGACAAAGAGCGGATGCTCGGCATCCACCCGCACGCCGGCTTCGCCCAATTGCAAGCGCAGGTGCAGCGCGGCGGCGGCGTAGCCCATGAACAGGGACGCCGACCGCTCGTCGTCCACGAAATAACCGAACGGATCCACTTCGACCTGCGCCCGGCCCGCGGCCACGGCCTTTTCGTAGTCGCCCGCGTGCTCGACGACCTCGACCCCGCGCGCGCGCAGCCGCGCCTTTTTCCATTCCTTCGCGTCGGCCGACATATGCACCGCCGAACGGAAACCCAGCGCCGACGCGATCACGCCGATCGACAAGCCCAGGTTGCCCGTGGACCCCACGGCGACCTGATAACGGCCGAACACGGCGCGGGCCTCGGGGCCGGCCAGCTTGCGGTAGTCGTCGCCTTGGCGCAGTACACCCTCACGCATGGCCAAGGATTCGGCAAATTCCAGCACCTCGTGGATCCCGCCCCGCGCCTTGATCGACCCGGCCACCGGCAGCGCGTGGTCTGCCTTGATCCACAACCGGCCCGCGTCCTGCGGCAGGCCCATGGCCGCCTGCATGGCGGCGGCGGGCAACAGCGGCGACTCGATCACGCCGCCCGTTGCGGCCAGCTCGGGAAACAATTCCGCCAAGAGCGGCGCAAACCGCGCAAAGCGCTCTTGCGCGGACAGCACCTGGTCCATCAGGAAGTGCGCGCCCGGCCCAGCAGCCGCACGCGTTTCAGGGCCGGTCCACAGCACCGGCTTTGCTTGACGGAGCGAATCCAGAACGGGGGATTTGGAGGGAGCGTCGGATTGAAACATGGCTGTGCTAGCGAATGAGAGCGCAAGGAATGCCCACATCCTAGAGGCGGCCGACGCTTTGCAGCAATATCAATGGTTAGAATTCTTCTTTGCGCTTTCCGCAAACCTTGGATCCGACCATGAACCCTCGCGTCCTGCAGGAGATTTCCCTGCGCTATTTCCTGGAAGTCGTGCGCACCGGCTCGGTCAGCGAAGCCGCCGCCCGCCTGGATGTCGCTCCGTCGGCCGTCAGCCGGCAGATTGCCCGCGTCGAACGCGAACTGGGCACGCTGCTGTTCGAGCGCCGCGCGCGCGGCATGGTCCCGAACGCCGCCGGCGAACTGCTGGCCGCGCACGCCAAGCGCATGCAGCAGGACGTGGAGCGCGTGGCGGGCGACATCCTGGCGCTGCGCGGGCTGCGCCAGGGTCATGTGCGCATCGTCAGCACCGAGGGCTATGCGTCGGAATTCGTCCCGGCCGCCATCGCGGCGTTCCGGCAGCACTACGCCGGTATCCGGTTCTCGCTGGATGTCTGCTCGCAGCAGGAGATTCCCCAGCGCATCCGGGACGGCTCGGCGGACATCGGCGTCACGCTCAGCCTGACGTCGCAGCGCGATATCCGGGTGGAAGCGCGCGTGCCCGCGCCGGTGCGCGCGATCCTTTCGGCCGGCCATCCGCTGGCCGACCGCCGCGAGTTGGCGCTGGCGCAATTGATGGCGTATCCGCTTGCGCTGCCCACGCCCGATTCCACGCTGCGCCAGCTGATCGACATCAGCTGCAGCCGCCAGCAGTTGCACTGCGAGCCGGCGTTCACCAGCCGCAGCATCGACGCGCTGGTGGGTTTTGCCAGCGCGGGCGGCGGGGTCGCCTTCTGCGGCGAACTGGCGATCCGCAACCGTCTGGCGTGGGGAAAAATCGTCGCCGTGCCCCTGCGCGACCGCGAGATGAACGAGCGCCACTTCGAGGTGCAGACGCTGGCCGGGCGCATCATGCCGGAAGCCGCCAAGGCCTTCATTGCCAGCATTGCCGAGGCTGCGCGGGCGGCGTCGGGGCCGATCGGCCCCGCCTAGGCGCGCCTGCGATCAGTACTGGTAGCGCATCGTCAGCATCGCGCTGCGGCCAGCGGCCCACGCGCCCTGGCTGTAGAAGCCGATCTGGCTGTAGTACTTGCGGTCGAACACGTTGTTCACGTTCAGTTGCGCCGACAGATTGCGGTTGAAACGGTAGCGCGCCATGAGGTTGGTCACGGCATAGCTGCCCTGCCCCACGCGCTCGTCGCCGTTGGGGCCGCTGGCGATGGTGTAAACGTGGCTTTGCCAGTTCACGCCCCCGCCCACCGTCAGGCGGTTCCAGTCACCCGGCAGTTGGTAGGTCGTGAAGACGCGCACCAGGCTGCGCGGCTGGTCGGTCTGGATCGCGTTGCCGTCGCCATCGCGCGCGGTCCAGTGCGACCACCCGGCCGCCACGTTCCAGCCCGGCGTCACTTCGCCCGACAGTTCCAGGTCGAACCCGCGGCTGCGCGTGCCTTGCGCCGCCGTGTACGCCTGGTTGGTCGTGCCCGGCACCATCTGACCGGGATCCGCCTGCGCCACGTTGTCCTGGTCGATCTGGAAGACGGCGGCGCTGGCATTCAAGCGGCCGTCCAGCCATTCGCCCTTGATGCCGGCTTCATACGACTTGCCTTCCAGCGGGTCCAGCCAGTTGCCGTTGCGATCCTGGTAGGTCTGCGGATTGAAGATGCCTGTGTAGCTGACGTACGCCGTGTAGGTGTCATTGATGTCGTACAGCAGGCCGGCGTATGGCGTGAAGTCGTTCTTGTCGAATTCGGTGCGCCCTTCGCCGCCAAACCCGACCGAATTGGTCTTCCAGGTGCTGTAGCGGCCGCCCACGATCAGCTTGAGCGGGTCGGCCAGGTTCAGGCGCAGCGCGCCGTACCAGCCGGTCTGCGTGGTGGTGTAGCGGTTGGCAATGATCGAATCGTTCCAGCCGGGTTCAGGATACGAGCCGTCCCAGTCCAGGAAATTGCCCACGGCGGCAGCGCCGATGGCAGACCGGTAGTTGAAGTCGCCCTTCTGCCGGTTGAAGCTTGCACCCACCACGGCCTCGTGGCGGCGGCCAAACAGCGTGAACGGGCCGTTTGCCTTCAGGTCCAGCGCGTTCTGCTTGCGATCGCCCAGATACCAGGCCGGCGAGGCGCCCATGCCCAGTCCGGTTTCCCGGTCCGGCCAGCCGTGCAGGTACAAGAGCTTGCCGTCCATTTCATTCTTGGAATACGAGCCCACGGCCTGCACGCGCCAGTCGTTGTCGAAGCGGTGCTCCAGGCTGGCAAACGCGCCCTGCGTGGTGCTGCCCCACGAGGACCAGCGCGCGCCGGTGTTCAGCGACCGGCGCCAATCGGTGCGCCCGCCGTCCGCGTACCAGAGCGGAAAGCCGCCCCACGTGCTGCCCTTTGGCTCGTTGTCCTGGTAGTTGTAGCCCACGCTGAGCGTCGTGCGCGAGGTCAGGTCGGCGTCCACCACGCCGTAGAAAACCTTCTTCTTGTTCTGGTAGTAGTCCAGGAACGAATGGTTGTCCTGGTACGCCGCCACGATGCGGCCGCGCACGCTGCCCTCGGCATTGAGCGGCGTGGACAGGTCAGCCGTGGCGCGATAGGTGTCCCACGTGCCCACGCCCGCGCTCAGGTCCGCCTTGAACTCGCGGCTGTCGGCGTGCTTGCGCACCAGGTTGATCGAGGCCGACGGATTGCCCGCGCCCGTCATCAGGCCCGTGGCGCCGCGCACGACTTCCACGCGGTCGTAGATGATCGGGTCGACGGACGACTCGCCCGCTGCATAGCCCACGTCGAACGCCGTGGGCACGCCGTCGTACATGTAGTTGGTGATGCTGAAGCCGCGCGAATTGAAGGTGTAGCGCTCGCTATCGAAGTTCTGCACCGAAATGCCGGGCGTGCTGGCCATCACGTCCGCCAGCGACCGCATGTCCTCGTCGTCCATGCGCTGGCGCGTCATGACGGTGACCGACTGCGGCGTCTCGCGCAGCGACAGCGACAGCCCGGTGCTGGCCGCCGTGGCGCGCGGCGTGTAGGAACCGGTTCCCTCGGTCGTGTTCGCGTTGGCGGTGTCGCCCACCACCTGCACCGACGGCATCGTGGCGACAGCGGCCTCCTGCGCGACCGCGCCTGCCGAGGCCAACGCCAGAAAAACCATCGCCGACGTGCGGCGCAGCACAAAACGAGGGTGAACAAGGGGGCCGCGCGCGACGCGTCTCTGATCTTGCATTGTGGCTTCCTACCGAATTGGAATAAGGGCGACAAATCGGCACGAAGTTTAAATGCAAATGCTTCTCATATCCACTAATGTTGTATTTTCCCCATTGTCCGGGGTCAAGCGGAGGCTTTTCCTGGCCGCTGCACCGCGCGCACCTTGCCGCTCTCGCCGCCCCCGCAGTAGAACGTGCCGCCACCGTCGGCTTCCAGGCCCGACACGCCGACACCCGCCGGCATCTCCACCGCCTCCAGGACTTCGCCGGTGCGCGGTTCGAGGCGCCGCAACTCGCTTTCTTCCGCTTCCCAGGTGCCGTGCCACAGCTCGCCATCCACCCACGTCACGCCCGTGACGTAGCGGTTGGAATCAATCGTGCGCAGCACCTTGCCTGTGCCGGGATCGACCTGGTGAATCTTGCGGTCGCGGTAGGCGCCGACCCACAGACTGCCTTCGGCCCACGCCATGCCGGACACGCAGTCGCCGCCGGGCGCGGGGATCGTGGACAGGATTTCCCCGCTCGAGGGGTCCACCTTCTGGATGTGGCCGTCGGCAATCTGATAGAGATAGGTGCCGTCGAAGGCCGTGCCCGCGTTGGCCGTTATGTCGAGCGCGCGGGAGGTCTGTCCGGTCACGGGGTCCATGGCGACGAGGCGGTCGCCCGTGGCGAACCATACCTGTTCGCCGTCGAACGTCAGTCCGTGGACAGCGTCGACGCCGGGGAACGGACCATATTCACGCAGGATCTTGGCTTGCGATCGTTTCATGTCGGCTTCCTTTTGTAGGGGTCCGTTCATGCTAATGGCCCGGCAGAATCACCGGAAGTAACAAGCTTGTCGTGAATCCCGGCACGGGCGGCAGCATCCAGCGCCGCGCGCGCCCCTGGCCGAAGGCCTGCACCTTGCCGGCCGCGGCCAGCGTCTCAAGCGCGCGCTGCACGGTGCGCTGGCTGGACCCGATGACCAGCGCCAGCGCCGAACTCGACCAGCCCTCGCCGTCGGCCAGAAAGGCGAGCAGCGCGCCCGCCTCCGGATCCGATTCCTCGCCCGCGGGCGCCAGCAGCGCCACGTCGCTCGCCACACGGGGCTTGAGCGCGTAGCCGTGCCGGGTGGCCTGCACGCCGGCCAGTGGGCCGATCACGGCACGCAGACGGCCCATTTCGACACGCAGGCGCGCGCGGTGCGTGTCGTCGAAATAGCGCGTGCGAAAGGCCTGGGCGATGAGCGCCTCACGCGTCGCCTCGCCGGGCCAGTTTTGCGCCAGCGCCCGCAACAGCGCAAACAGCACGGGGCGGCCGGCCAGCGCGATGGTCCCATGCGCTGCGCGCACGGCGTGCCGGCAGGCATCCACGACCAGCGCCCCGGACGCGAGTAACGCCTCGACCTCGTCCAGCGACAGGTTTCTTTCGCCGTCGGGTGCGATGCGCCGCGCCGCCGGCGCGTCCAGCGCCCGTTCGGCGTGTTCCACTTCCGCCATCAGCGCCGGGATTCTTGCCTGGCCGGCGCACTGCGCCGCGCGCGTGAGTGCGGCCCGGCCTGCCGCAGCCTGCTGGCGCCGGATGGCGATGCCCGCGACGATGAGTTCATGAATGGCCCGCGACGCCCACGGCAACGCGGCCACGTCCAATCCGGCAAGCGTGCGCTCGGCTTCGTCAAGACGCCCCAGCAGCAACTGGCGGCGGGCCGCCAGGTGACCGGCATGCGCGGCATTGACCACATCGCCGTGCGCCTGCAGCGTGGCGCGCGCGGCATCCAGCGCTTTCTCGCCATTGCCCAGGTCACGCGAAGCCAGCGCGATTTCGGCCCCGGCGACGACGCAGCGGGCCCGCGCCACGGCCTGCCGCGGCCCAAAAGCATGGGCGGCGCCTTGCAGCAAGCTACGCGCGCGCGCCAGATCGCCCAGCTGCGCCATGGCGATGCCGCGCAAGGCCAGCGCGGGCGCGTCGCTGCGCAGCGCCACGTGGTTCAACGCGCCCAGCGGGTCGCCCGCCGCCAGCGCGCGCGCCGCGGCCGAGATCAGAAAGTCCATGGAAAGTGCGCCACGCCTTGCCCCATTGTTCTTGCCAGGACACAAATCTACACCGGCGCGCCGCGCGGTTATTGCGGGGACGACACCGGCATGGGGGAGCCGCCGGGCGAAATCAGGAGCGGATAGGGGTTGAGCGCCCCGCCCCCGGCATAGATGCCGTAGTGCAAATGCGGCGGCGTGCCTTTGGCGTTGCCCGTATTGCCGACAAAGCCCAGTACGTCGCCCGGCGCAACGAGCTGGCCGCGGCGGATATCCGCATAGCCGTCCAGGTGCGCGTAATAGTGCATCTGCCGGCCCGGCCCCATCACCCAGACCACCTGGCCGCCCAGCGTGTTCTCGCCGATCCGCGTGACCACGCCTTCGGTTGCCGACAGCACCGGCGTGCCGCGCTTGGCGAAGATGTCGATGCCCTGATGCGAGCGCCCGCCCGACCGCGCGGCGCCCCAGGTGTCGGCCAGCCGGCGGGGCGCGACGCCCTGCACGGGTACGGGCAACGACAGCGGCGCGTCCTGCCAGGAAAGCCGCGCCATGTGCCAGGGTGCGCGCGCCGCTTCGGGCAGGCGAGGCCAGGCCCAAACCGCCAAGGCGGCCAGCGCGGCAAGCATGAGGAGTCGTCGGGTAAATCGCCAGGGGGTGCGGGCATCCATGCAGGGTTCGACGGACGGGCGGGCCGAGGGTTCCTGCCCGCCGGGTCGCGACACAGTGTTGCGGAAGCGGCGACGCGCCGGCCATGATGCGACCCCATTTTGGGCTTTGTCCCCGGTCCGGGCGTCCCGACAGGCTCTCCGGGGCCGTCGCAGCGTGTAAACTCCCCCCTTTTTGACTCTGGTGGTATGTTGCAAGCCCCCCAGCGCACAGGTTTAAGCGGCCCGACGCTCATTCGCTTGCTGACTCGCCTGACGGACGCGGAAGTCCAGCAGTCCAGGCAGTCGCTATCCGACCATCTGAGCCAATGGCTTGGCTGGACGGACGCGATCGCCCTGTCGGCGGCGCTCAATACCGCTCCGCCCGTGATTGCGCCCGGCGCCCGCATGTTCAGCAGCGCCGAAGAACGCGAATGCGTGCGGGTGCGTACCACGCTTGCCGACGCCATCGCCAGCGACACGGCGGCCACGGCCGCCAAGCGGGTTGCCCCGGCACGGGCGCCCGCCAAGAAGCTGGCGGCCGTCCTGGCCGAAGATGAGTTCGATTATTCGAGTTTTCGCCAACGGTATCTGTCGTTGCAGCACACGATGGAAACCAGCATTGGCAACCTGCGCAGCCGGCTGCGCGGAATGGTAGCCGCCCGCAACGGGGAATGGACGCGTCTGGCCGTCGTGGACGCGATCATGGACCGCGCGCTGCTGCCCAAGGAGCGGGCCCTGCTGGGCGCAATCCCGAAACTGCTGCAGGCGCACTTCGACCGCCTGCGCAAGGCCGAGGAAGCGGCGCTGGCGCAGGCTGCGGAGCAGGCCCTGGCTGAACCGGGCGCGCCGGCCGATGCAGCGGCCAACGTGCAAGGCGATACCGAGGCGCCCGGCGTTGACGCCGCGCAGGCCGGGACGTCGCCGCCCGCCCTGGCCATTACCGCCGGCGCGTGGCTGGACACGTTCCGTGCCGACATGCGCGCCGTTCTGCTGGCCGAATTGGATGTTCGTTTACAACCGGTCGAAGGGCTGCTCGCCGCCCTTCGCACCAGCTAATTAGGACACTATGTCCAAGAATCTGATCAATATCGTGGTTTTCCTGGCCGGACTGGCCGTTGTGGGCTGGATCGGCGCGGGTTACGCGGGCACGAACCCGCTGGCGCTGGCCGTGACGCTGCTGATCGGCGTCTGTTACCTGGCGGGCGCGCTTGAACTGCTGCGCTACCAGCAGGCAACGTCGTCGCTGACGCGCGCCGTATCGGACCTGAACGAAGCGCCGGGCAGCCTCGGCGCCTGGCTGGACAAGCTTCCGGCCGGACTGCGCAACGCCGTGCGCCTGCGCATCGAAGGCGAGCGCGTGGGCCTGCCCGGCCCGTCGCTCACGCCATATCTGGTGGGCCTGCTGGTCCTTCTGGGCATGCTGGGCACTTTTCTTGGCATGGTCGTCACGCTGCGCGGCACTGGCCTTGCGCTTGAAAGCTCGACCGATCTGGCCGCGATCCGCGCGTCGCTGGCCGCCCCCGTCAAGGGTCTGGGCTTTGCCTTCGGCACCTCGATCGCCGGCGTTGCCGCGTCCGCCATGCTGGGCCTGTTGGCCGCGCTTTCTCGGCGCGACCGTGTCCACGCGGCGCAGCTTCTCGATACCAGGACCGCGACCACGCTGCGCGTGTACTCGCAAGGCTACCAGCGCGAAGAATCCTTCAAGCTGCTCCAGCGCCAGGCCGAGATCATGCAGCGGCAGGCCGAAGCCATGCCCGCCATCGTCGGCCAGCTGGAATCCATGATGAAGAGCATGGAACAGCAGAACCAGGCGCTGAACGAACGCCAGATCGCCAGCCAGACCGCCTTTCAGGGCAAGGCCGAAGCCGCCTACGCCCGGCTGGCGTCCGTCATGGAACAGTCCATGAAAGACAGCGTGGCGCAAAGCGCGCGCTCTGCCGGCGAGGCCCTGCAGCCTGTCGTGCAGGCCACGATGGACAGCCTGTCCCGCGAAACCGCCACCCTGCAGGACACCGTCGCCCAAGCCGTGCGCCAGCAGCTCGAAGGCCTGACGGCAGGCCTGCAAGCCGCAACGACGGACGTCGCGGGCATCTGGAGCCAGGCGGTCGCGGGTCAGCAACGCGCCAGCGAGGCCATGGCCCAAGACCTGCGCGCATCGCTCGACCGCTTTGCCCAGACCTTCGAACAACGCTCGGCCAGCCTGCTGGACAGCGTGTCGGCACGTCTGGAGGCGTCGTCGGGCGACATGTCGCAAGCCTGGACCGAAGCGCTGTCGCGCCAGCAGCAGGCCGGCGAAAAACTGGCCGGCGACAACCTGCAGGCGCTCACCGCCGCGGCCGCCAGCTTCGAGCAGCATTCGGCGTCGCTCTTGCGCACCCTGAACGCGTCGCACGCCGCGCTGCAAACCGACCTTGCCTCACGCGACCAGCAGCGTCTGGCCGCCTGGACCGAGACGCTGGGCGCGATGGGCGCCACGCTGCGTCAGGAATGGGAGCAGTCCGGCGCGCAGGCCGCCGTCCGCCAGCAGGAAATCAACGACACCCTGGCGCAGACCGTGCGCGACGTTGCCGAACAAGCCGCCGCGCAGGCGGCCCTGCTCGAAGGCGTGTCGGCCCGCATGGAGGCCGCCGCCAACGGCGTGTCGGACCAATGGACCCGCGCGCTTGCCCGCCAGGAAGAAGCCAGCAGCAAGCTGGCCGCCGGCAATCAGGCCGCGCTGGAAGCCGCCACGGCAGCATTTGAGCAACACGCCGCATCGCTCCTGCGCACGCTGGACCAGTCGCACACCGAATTGCAGGCCGCCCTGGCCGCCCGCGACGAAGAACGCCTTGCTGCGTGGAGCGGCACGCTGGGCGCCATGACCGCCAAGCTGGGCCAGGACTGGGAACAGGCCGGCGCGAACACCGTCGCCCGCCAGCAGGAAATCAACGACGCGCTCGCCCAGACCGCGCGCGGCATCGCCGGCCAGACCGAAGCGCAAGCCCGGCTGCTGCAAGACGTGTCGACCCGCCTGGAAACGGCGGCCGGCAGCGTCACGCAGGCCTGGACGGACGCCCAGACCCGCCAGGAAGACCTTGGCAAGCAACTGGCCGCCGACAACCAGCGCGCCCTCGAAACGGCGGCGGCCGCCTTCGGCCAGCATGCCGACGCGCTGCTGCGCACGCTGGACCAGTCGCACGCCGACCTGCAGGCCGCGCTGGCTTCGCGCGACGAAGAACGCCTGACCGCCTGGACCGGCTCGCTGACGGCGATGGCCGCCAAGCTGGGCGAAGAATGGGAACAGGCCGGCACGCAGGCCGCCCTGCGCCAGCTGGAAATCAGCGACGCGCTCAGCCAGACCGCCCGCGACATCACCGCCCAGACGCAGCAACAGGCCGCGCTTCTGGAAACCGTGTCGTCTCGCCTGGAGACGGCCGCCGGCGGCGTCACGCAAGCCTGGCTAGACGCGCAGACCCGCCAGGAAACCGTCGGCAAGCAACTGGCCGACGACAACCGCGACGCGCTGCAAACCGCGTCTGCCGCCTTCGGCGCGCATTCGGCCGAGCTGCTGCAGACGCTGGAACAATCGCACACCGCCCTGCAAGCGGCACTGGCCGCCAACGACGAGGAACGCCTGGCCGCCTGGACGGCCAAGCTGGCGGACATGGCCAATGCGCTGCGCACCGAATGGCAGCAGGCAGGCGCGCAGGCGGCCGGCCTGCAACAAGAGATCTGCGACACCCTCAGCCTCACTGCGCAGGACATCACCGCGCAAACACAGGCCCACGCCAGCGAAACCATCGCCGAGATCGGCCGTCTGGTCCAGGCCGCGTCCGAGGCGCCGCGCGCCGCCGCCGAAGTCATCGGCGAACTGCGCCAGAAGCTGTCGGACAGCATGGTGCGCGACAACGACATGCTCGAAGAACGCAACCGCCTGCTCGAGACGCTCGGCACGCTGCTGGACGCCGTCAACCACACCGCGGCCGAGCAGCGCACGGCCGTCGATGCCCTGGTGGCGTCGTCGGCAGACATGCTGGAACGCGTGGGCGCGCAGTTCACCGACAAGGTCGAGTCCGAAACCGGCAAGCTGACCGAAGTCGCCTCGCTGGTCACCAGCAGCGCGGTCGAGGTCGCCAGCCTGGGCGAATCCTTCGGCGCCGCCGTGCAGGCCTTCGGCGAATCGAACGACAAGCTCACGGCGCACCTGCAACGCATCGAAGCGGCGCTGGACAAATCCATCGCGCGCGGCGACGAGCAACTGTCCTACTACGTGGCGCAGGCCCGTGAGGTCGTCGACCTGAGCCTCATGTCGCAAAAGCAGATCATCGAGAACCTGCAGCAGCTCGCCGCCCAGCGCGCCACGGCCGGAGCGGAAACGGCATGAGCGAGGATATCGACGGCGGCGTGGAGCCGACGGCGCCGGCCTGGGCCGTCTTTGGCGACCTGATGTCGGTGTTGCTGGGCGCCTTCGTCCTCATCCTGGTCAGCGTCGTCGCGGTGCAGTTGCAGTTGTCGACGCAGCTTGAGGAAGAGGTCAAGCAGCGCCAGGAAGAGACGCAGCGCCGCGAGACGCTGGAACAGGCGCTGGCCGGCCCGCTTGCCGCTGGCCGCGTGACGCTCGTGAACGGCCGCATCGGCATCAGCGGCAGCGTGCTCTTCGCCCTGAACTCCGATCAGCTTCAACCCGAAGGCCGCGAGATCCTGAAAAGCCTGATCGAACCGCTGTCCGCCTACCTGAAGACCCACAACGAAATCCTGATGGTCAGCGGCTTCACCGACGACCAGCAGGTGCGCGAGGGCAACCGCCGCTTTGCCGACAACTGGGATCTTTCCGCGCAGCGCGCCCTCACCGTGACGCGCGCGCTCATCGACGAAGGCGTACCGTCGTCAATGGTCTTTGCGGCGGCCTTCGGCGCCGAGCAGCCGGTCGCGTCCAACGCGGACGAGGAAGGCCGCGCCAAGAACCGGCGTGTCGAAATCACGCCCATCCCCAAACCCTCGAACGAAGCGGGTAAGCCCGGTGAGCAGTGACGGCAGCCGCGAGGCGGTCCTGGACCCGCGCGCCGTGCTGGACGGCTGGCGCGCCAGCGGCGCCGACCGCGCCGACCCGCTGCGTTTTCATCTGATCGACGCGCTGGCACGCCGCGCGGCTGCTTATGACGGCCCCGCCCGCGAGCGGATGGATGGGCGGCTGGCCGAGCTGATCCAGGCGTACGAATCGGCGCTGACGAACGCGGGCGCCGCGGAGGACCTCCCTGGTTCACCGCCTGCCCCCGAACACGGCCCCCTCGCCGGCCTGGTCGCCTACCTGGACAACCCCGGTGCACCCGGCCAACCGCAGGCTGCGGACGCGCAAGCCCACCGCGCGTGCGCCGAGCGGCTCGACCCGCTGGGCCTGCGCGCCGCCTATCCCGAGCTGCCGCTCCTCGACGAATTCCAGACGCTCTGGTCCCGCTTCAGCGCCGACCGCCAGGTTCGCCAGTCGCAGGAACAGGTCCACAAGAACGCCGGCCCGCTCAACTCCAATCAGCTCGTGCACCGCGCGCTCTCCCTGATGCGCGAAATGTCGCCCGGTTACCTGCAGCAGTTCCTGTCATACACGGACGCGCTGATGTGGATGGAGCAAATGACCGCGGCGGCCGCCCCGGCGCCCAAGGAAGCGCCCCGTGCCGGCGCCGCCAAAAAGTCCGCGCGCAGTAAGCCCCGCAAACCAGCCAAGGAAAGCAAGGAATCCGCCTGAGGCCGATTTGCACGCGGCGGCTCGGCGCAGTACGATACGTTCCATATACGAAACATATACGGATTACATCCACCATGGGTATCGTCAAAATTTCCGAGCAGATGCACGAGAACCTGCGCGTTGCCAGCGGCGCCCTCAGCCGCTCCATCAATTCCCAGGCCGAACACTGGATGCGCATCGGCATGCTCTCCGAGCTTTATCCCGAACTGCGCCATGCCGACATCTGCCAATTGCTGATCCGCATCGACCAGGCCGAAGGCTTCACCATCGCCTCCCTCTCGCAAGGGTTGCCGCAACCCGCGCAGCAGGAGGCCGCATAAATGGCCAAGAAGGTTTCCATCAAATCGGCCGCCGACATCGAAATGGCCCGCAAGGCGGGCGCCATGGCGGCCGAAGTGCTGCACATGATCGGCGAACACGTTCGCCCCGGCGTCACCACCGACGAGCTTGACCGCGTCTGTCACGACTACATCGTCAACGTGCTGAAAGCCACGCCCGCCAACGTGGGCTACCACGGCTTTCCCAAGACCATCTGTGCGTCGGTCAATCACGTGATCTGCCACGGCATTCCGTCGGCCAAGGTGCTCAAGAACGGCGACATCCTGAACATCGACGTCGCGGTCATCAAGGACGGCTGGTTCGGCGACACCAGCCGCATGTATTACGTCGGCCAGCCCAGCCCCCTGGCGCGCCGCCTGGTCAACACCACCTATGAAGCCATGCGCGCGGGCATCATGGCCGTCAAGCCCGGCGCCACGCTGGGCGACATCGGCCACGCCATCCAGACCGTCGCGCACCGCGAGCACTTCAGCATCGTGCGCGAATACTGTGGCCACGGCATTGGCCAGATCTACCACGACGATCCGCAGGTGCTGCACTATGGCCGGCCTGGAGAAGGCCTGGTGCTGCAGCCCGGCATGATGTTCACGATCGAACCCATGATCAATGCCGGCAAGCCGCAGACCAAGCAACTGCCCGACGGCTGGACCGTCGTCACCAAGGACCGCTCGCTGTCCGCCCAATGGGAACACATGGTCGTCGTCACCGAGACCGGCTACGACGTGCTGACCACCTGGCCCGACGGCTTCGGCGACTACCCGCCCATTCCCTGACCGAAGCGCGTCCTTGCCGCAGCGCAAGGACCGGAGTGCGGGGCCGCAAGGGTACGATCAACATCGTGCCCTTGCCGTTTGCGCGGCGCCCGCCGCTCCCTTCCCATGCCCGCCCTGCCCTCCGCCTTCCGCCGCCTTGCGGCGTCGAACCTTGCCGCGCAATTCTCCGAGCAGATCGCGCTGGCGGCTGCGCCCTTGTATGCCGTGCTGACGCTGGGCGCCACCGCGGCGCAGACCGGCTATCTGCAGACCGCGCAAACGCTGCCGTTCCTGTTGCTTTCCCTGCCCGCCGGTGTGCTGGCCGACCGGATGTCGCGCCGAACCCTCATGACTGGCGCCGAGTGCGTGCGCGCGGCAAGCCTGATTGCACTGCTGACGCTTTTGTGGACGGGCGGCCTCAGCCTGCAATGGCTGGCGGCGCTGGGCTTTGCCGGGGCGGTGGGCACTGTCGCCTACAACGTCGCGGCCCCCGCGTTGGTGCCCAAGCTGGTTCCACCTGCCGAACTGTCCAACGCGAACCGCTGGCTGGAGCTGGCGCGCAGCGCCGCCTTTTCTGCCGGTCCGGCCGCGGGCGGCGCACTGGTCGGGTGGATGGGCGCATCCACCGCTTACGTGCTTGCCACCACCCTGTCGCTGCTGGCCGCCGTGTTTCTTGCCGGCCTGCCGCAAGATGCGCCCAAGCCCGCCATGCGGCGCCATCCGCTGACCGAACTGCGCGAAGGTGCGGCATTCGTCGCCACACATCCCTTGTTGCGCCCGGTTCTCTTGACCGCCCTCTTCTTCAATACCGCGTGGTTTATCCTGCTGGCCATCTACGTTGCCTACGCCGTGGATCGGCTGGGCTTGTCGGCCGCGGGCGTCGGCATCACGCTGGGCATCTACGGCGCGGGGATGCTGGCCGGCGCGCTGGCGGCACCGTGGCTCGCGCGCCGGCTGTCGTTCGGCGCGATGATCGGCGCGGGACCGCTATCCGCGTTGCTGGCCAGCATCATCCTGCTGACGACGCTGGCCTTTCCATCGGGCGCATGGGCGGCCGTGGGCTTCTTCCTGTTCGGCGCAGGGCCCATCCTGTGGACCATCACCACGACCACCCTGCGCCAATCGGTCACGCCCAACGCCTTGCTGGGCCGTGTGTCATCCGTCATCGTGACGGCCAATTTCGGCGCGCGGCCCATTGGCGCCCTGATCGGCGCCACCCTGGCTGCGAAGTTCGGCGTAGAAGCCTGCCTCTGGGTATCGACCGCCGGCTTCTTCATCCAGTTCGCCGTGCTGTTCACGTCGCCGGTGCTGCGGTTGGAAAGGCAGCCGGAATTGGTTCCTGCGCAACCCGCTATCAAGGCCAAGCAATCCCGCTGACGAATGCCGTGGCTCGCGAGACGACATCGCCGCATCCGCGGCCCATCGTGATCACATGCTCACGGTCTGCCAGCAGCTGCAAGTGCACATTCGTGTTGCGCGCCGTTTTCGCGATCTCGAACGCGCCGGATACGGTCGCGACGCCGTCGTGCCGTGCATGGATGACGAGGCACGGCGCTCGCACCATGTCCATCCGGCGCAGTACCGCGGCCGCCAGCTTACGCATCTGGCCCAGCGCCCCCCACGGCGTGCCCGGCAAGCCCGCGCGGCGCTGCCGTCCCGGCAGCGCGCGATGCCGGGCGATGCCCAGCACACGCAACACCGGCAGCAGGAAGGCCCTGCTTGCCCGGCGCGGACCCGCACGGCCGTCATGACGGAGCACGGGCGATAACGCCAGGACGCCAGCCACGTGGAACGGCCGTTCCTGCGCCAGGGCAAGGGCCAGCACGGCGCCCGTGGCGATTCCGCCGACGACGATGCGATCGGTCCGGCTGGCCAGCATATCCGCCCCCCGGCGCACGCTGGCCAGCCAATCCATCCACCCTGCGCCGGCCAATTCTTGGAGCGACCCGCAATGGCCCGCCAGCTTGACCGCCATGACGCTGTAGCCCTGTTCATTCAGTCCGCGCGCCAGTTCATGCATTTCCCAGGGCGCGCCGCCCAGGCGGTGGATCAGCAGGATTCCCGTGCGCGCGCGCTCGCCCTTGCCCACAAGCAACTGCTCGCCCGCCTGGGGCGACAACGGCGGCAGTGGGCCGTCGCATGCCGTCGCCGTCCGGATGACGGACGTCGCGCACGGGTCCGGACACGCCGTCACCTTGCAGACCCTGTCGAGCGTGGTCATGCCGACGCCCCCCCGCGCTGATAGCGTTCGGGCGGCAAGCGTGCGCCCACGGCCACGCGATACGCCTCGAGCGTGCGGAACATCTTTTCTCCCAGGCGCAGATGCGCATCTGCGAACGCCCGCGCGTTGGCCACAATGGCCTGGGCATGCCAAGGCCGGTTCCGGATCTGCAGGATGCAGTCGGCATACGCCGCGACGTCGCCCCGCGCGGCAAGCCACCCGGTACGGCCGGGCACGACGATCTCCGGCAGGCCACCCACATTGCTGGCAACCACGGGCCGCTCGCCGGCGAAGGACTCGGGCACGATGCGCGACCAGGCTTCGGTCGCGGACGGAACCAGCACCACGTCCGCGGCGCGGATCATGTCGGGCACGTCGGTCCGATGACCTGCAAACACGACATGCTCCGCGATGCCCAGATCCACGGCCAGGCGGTACAGCGAATACGCATACGGTTGTGTGCGCGCGGTTGCCATGCCCACGACCAGGGCCACCGCGGGCACGCCTTGAATGCGCAGGCGTTGCACCACGTGAAGCAGATCGGCCTGGCCTTTCTCCGGGCGCAGCATCCCCACGGTAGCGATGACGTAAGACGCCTTGGGCACCGGTATCCCCAAGCCGCGACGGATCCGCAGGATGGCATCCGTCGCGTCACCGGACCGAAAGAACGCGTCGCCGGCCCACTCCCCGACCACGCTGATCCGGTCGTCCGGCACCAGCCGGGCCGCCAGCAGTTCTTGTTTGCCGACGTCGCTGGTGGCGATGACGTGGTCGCAGCCGAGTTTCCATTCCAGCCGGCGGCGCAAGGATGAACGCATGGGCTTGGCAAAATGACGCGTGCGCACGACGGCACACAGATCCCGGCACAGCGCGGCCGTCTTGGCGTCGGCGCGGCTATGGCTATCGATGACCTGGATGCGCATCGCCTGGACGGCCCGGCGCAGCGCCAGGACGGTCCTGGGCGAGTAGGCAGGGTTGAAGTCAATATCCACGGTCGTCAGCTTGCGCTCGCGCGCGGCGTGACTCACGGCGCTGCCCGAGGGCGACGCAATGGCGACTTCGTAGCCGTGAAGGTGCAGCCAGCTCGCCTGCTCCAGCGTGCGGAATTCCAATCCGCCCAGACTGCGCTCAGCCAGCGTGTGCAGTATGCGCATGATGATCCAATACATTCAGACAGGCCGCCAGCACTTCGCCGGGCGTGATCGAGTTGATGCCGCTTGGCGGATGCCGCGGCACCACGAACGCCGAACCGCGCCGGCGCCAGAACCACTCGGGATTCGCTTCGTTGAAAACGCCCACATACGGCACGCAAGCGCCTTGCGCGATGTGCGAAGGGCCGCAATCGTTGGCCACCACCAGCCGCGCGCGCAGCATGATGGCGCTCAGCTCGGCGATGGGCCGGCAATAGGCAATGGAGAAGTCGGGCCGCTGCATCGCGCGCAGGGCATCCCGCTCCGCGGCTTCCTGCTGGCCCAGCACAAAGAGAAAGCGGGTGCCGGCGCCCAGCAGCGGTTTCAGCCTGTCGGCCAGCCGCAGGTAGTTCGACAGGCTCCAGCGCTTGAAGTCGCCGGCGCCGCCTCCGGGAATCATCACCACGTCGCCGCCCAACGGCACGCGCAGGTGCGGACGCGCCAGCGTATAGAAACAGGCGCGAGTCGCCCCTTCCAGGTCGAATGGCCGGTACGACGCCAGCAAGCGCAGATTGGCCTGGCCGATGTATTCGGTGATGTCCTTGCGATGGCAATGCGTCCAGGCCACGTCGCTGAAGCGGGCATTGCGAAAGCCCAACCGGATCGCCGGGCGGCGCAGCAGATTGACCACGCCGAATCGCTCGCTGCTGTGATGCAGGCTGACGGACATGCGGGTCTCGGATTTCAGGCTGCGCAGGTAATCGATGAATGTCGAGGCACGCACGAACTCGTCGACCCACGGCAGCGCCCGGTAGAAATTGCCCACGTCGTCACGGGCGACCACCTTCAGCCGGCGCGATGGCCACCATGTCTTGAGCTGATACAGCGTTGGCATGGCGACGATCTGGTCGCCCAGCTGCGGCTGGCTTCTGACATACACAACGATCTCCGACACCTGCGGCCTCCGTATTGACGGCCAGTTGGCCGATGGCCGGCAATGTATCGGGAGCCGTCAGGCAAATTTCCCGGATCTCTTTAACAATTGTGAAGAAGCATTAAGCGGCCCGGCATACCACTGCACAACGCCGGCGGCCGCGCGCGGCGGGCGGGTCAGATCAGGCCGCGTGCCAGCGAATCACGAAGCGGGCGCCGCCCAGCGGGCTCTCGGACACCAGCGCCTCGCCGTTGTGCCATCGCGCCACGCGGCGCACAATCGCCAGGCCCAGCCCGGTACCGCCAGTGCCGCGCGCTCGGCTTTCGTCGAGCCGGATGAAGGGATCGAACACGCGCTCGCGATCGGCGGGCGGCACGCCCGGCCCGTCGTCGTCCACCGTCAGCACGTACTGCCGTGGCGCGGGGCTGGCAAGTCCGACCTGCACCTGCCCGCCGGCGTGGCGGATGGCGTTCTGCAGCAGATTGAGCAAGGCGCGCGTCATGTAGCGCGGGTGCAGCCGCACGTCGCCTGCATCGCAGTGCGTCACCACGCACTGCACCCCCGACAATTCGGCCTCGAACGACGCATGCTGCACAACGGAATCGAGCCACCCGCGGGCGTCCTGGGCTTGAAGCGGAATGTCGTCGCTCTTGTGTTCCAGACGGGCGTACATCAGCAATTCCGACGCCATGCTGTCCAGCTCGGCGACATCGTTCTTCATGTCTTCGACCAGTCGCCGGCGCGCGGCGGGATCGGCCTCTTGCTCGATCATGTCCAGCTCGAACGACAAGCGGGCGATGGGCGTGCGCAGTTCGTGCGATACGGCGTTGGTCAGTTCGCGCTGATTGCTGATCAGCGCGCTGATGCGTTCGGACATCTGGTTGAAGGTGTCGCCCAGCCCACGGATGCTGGAAAACCGCGACAGCTGGGCGCGCACCCGCAGGTCGCCCTGCCCCATCCGCTGCGCGGCGGTCTTCAGCGCCTCCAGGTCGCGCCAGACCGGCAGCGCCCACACCAGCATGAAGGCGCACAACAGCACGCCCAAGGCCGCGTAGATCGCGACGATCACCCACGTGCCGACGAGCGGCTCGGGCGGCAGCTTGACCATCAGCCACTGCGCGCCCGGGCCCGGTATGGCGGCCACGAAGCTCATCAGGTTGTCGCGCAGGAAGAACCCGCCCGCGTCGATGGTGCGCCGTTCATCGCCGGTCAGCGCGAAATCGGCCGCGTTGTAGTCGGCCGGCTCCAGCACCTGCAACGCCAGCCCGTAATGCGGCGCCAGCGTGTTGCGCACGTAGTCGGGGCGCGCGTCCGGCGGCACGTGGGCCAGCTCCTGCTTCAGGCTATGCAACTGGCCTCGCACGGCTTCGCGCGTGTAATTGGCCGTCTCCGACTCAAAAAGATAGTTTGCCGCCCGGTCGACGACTTCGTTGGACAGCACGAAGCCAATGGCCAGCACCACGAAGATGCGCAGGACGAACTTAAGCATCGTCCAGCTCGTGACCCTTGGGCGAGAACAGGTAGCCCTTGCCCCAGATGGTCTTGATGCGGGCCGGATCCCGCGGATCATCATCGAGCTTGCGCCGTAATTTGCTGATGCACACATCCACGGTGCGATCCAGCCCATTGAATTCGATGCCGCGCACCGCGTTCAGCAGATCGTCGCGCGTCAACACCTGCCCAGCCTGGCTGGCAAGCGCCCAGAGCATTTCGAATTCCAGTGTCGTCAGGTCGACCTCGACCCCAGACTGCATCACCGCGCGCGTCTGGCGGTCGATGGACAGCGCGCCGAAATCCAGGCGTTCAGGCTGCAGCTCGGTCTGGTTGTGGCGCCGCATCAAGGCGCGGATCCGCGCCAGCAGGACGCGCGGTTCCACGGGCTTGATGACGTAATCGTCCGCGCCGGACTCCAGGCCCAGGATGTGATCCAGATCGTCTTCGCGCGCCGTCAGCATCAGGATCGGCGCAGTCGAGAACGCACGCAGGTCGCGGCAGACCTGCAAGCCGTCGCGGCCCGGCAGCATCAGGTCCAGGATGGTGATGGCCGGCTCGTGGCGGCGGAACGCATCCACCGCGTGATCGCCGCGATAAGCCTGGGCGACATTGAAACCGTGTTGTTCCAGAAACTGCGCGATCAGGCGCGCCAGCTTCGTATCGTCTTCGACTAACAGGGCCTTGGTCATGGTGGGCAGACAGAGGTTCATGCACCGTCACGGTGCAATGGCGCGGCAAGCATACACCGAAGCCCGACCTCTGCCGCGCGCGCGACGCCGGCTCCCCACTCATACCGGGGCAGTCGGACACGTGTGATGTGACGGCATTCTGTTCTGGCTGCGCATCCCCCGATCTGTATCTGGCGATGGCCCTCGCCGCCCGCTAGACTTCGGCGATCCTGTACTTCCGAACGCCCCGCCGGGCTGGCTGCCATGCTGAAAATTCTGGGTAAGGCCTCCTCCATCAACGTGCGCAAAGTGCTGTGGACGTGTGCCGAACTGAACCTGCCCTTCGATCGCGAAGACTGGGGCAGCGGTTTCCGGCCGACATCCGATCCGCAATTTTTGGCGCGCAATCCCAATGCGATGGTGCCGGTGATTCAGGATGGCGACTTCGTTCTGTGGGAGTCCAACACCATCATCCGCTATCTGGCGGGCCAGTATGACGGGCGGCATCTTTATCCGGCCGAGCCCAAGGCGCGGGCCCGGGTGGATCAGTGGATGGATTGGCAGGCAACGGACCTGAACCGGTCCTGGAGCTACGCGTTCATGGCATTGGCCCGGCAGTCGCCAGCGCACCAGGACGCCGCCGCCATCGAGGCGTCGTGCAAGGAATGGGCGCGATTCATGGAGATCCTGGACCAACGCCTGGCCGGCACCCGGGCGTACGTGGCGGGCGACACCTTCACGTTGGCCGACATTCCCGTTGGGCTGTCCGTGAACCGGTGGTTCCAGACGCCTTTCAATAAGCCCGCGCTGCCGTCGGTGGCGGCCTATTACGACCGCCTGGCCGAGCGCGACGGCTACCGGCAGTACGGCCGCAACGGGACGGCCTGAGAACGGGGCGAGACCGGCGCCGGCCGGGCCGGCGCGGTCATCCTTGCTACTTCACGACGCCGCAAACCAGGCGTCCGCCCCCGCCGCCCAGCGGCTCGGGCTTGTCGCTGTAGTTGTCGCCGCCCGCGTGGATCATCAGCGCGTGCCCCTTCACGTCGGCCAGCTTCAGATGCGGCGCGAGTACGGTTTTCGTCGCGCTGCCGTCGGCCGCAACGGTGAGGAACGGCAGGTCGCCCTGGTGTCCGTCGGTCGCCATCGGTCCCTTGTGGGCCTTGGTGCCCTTCGGGTCCAGATGGCCGCCCGCGCCACCGCCCGGCGCGGTCTTGCCGTTCACCATGCCCGGCTCGCAGGAGCCTTTCTCGTGGACATGGAAACCCCGCTCGCCCGGCGGCAGGCCTTTGAGGTGCGGCGTGATTTGCAGCCCCTCCTTGGTGTCTTTCAAGGTGATGGTGCCGGCGCTCTTGCCCACGCCTTCTGGCGTCAGGAACGACATCGAGACGTCTTCGGCCAGCGCCGCGCTGGACGCGCCCGCCAAAGCCAGCGCCGTGACAAGCATCGAGAACTTCTTCATGAATTGCCTCCTGGAAAGATGCCCGCGAACTGCGGGCGGCCAACGGAGCGAGACGCGCGCCTCGCGCGATGGGTGGCGCCAATGAAGATAGCACCGGCGCCGGGCGGTCCGCCAGCAAACTTCATTCCTGATACAAGGTTTGACACGGCGTAGGACACCGCGCCGTTTATCCGTTCACCAGCAGGATCACCGCGTGCAGCAGCACGCCGATCAGCCCCCCGACCAGCGTGCCGTTAAAGCGGATGTATTGCAGGTCGCGCCCCACGCTGAGCTCAAGTTCATCGACCAGATGGCGCTCGTCCCAATTCTTGACGGTGCGTGAAATGTGCTCGGTGACGCCCACGCGCAGCCGGCCGGTCAGCCGCCGCGCGCCGCCCAGGATGTGGTTGTTGATGGCCTCGCGTAGCCGCGGGTCTTCGCCCAGCTTGCGGGCCAGCGCCAGCAGCGCGCTTTCCAGGTGCGCGGCCAGCGCGGAGTGTTCGTCCGCCAGGTCGCGCCGCAGCGCCGCATGGATGTCGTCCCACAGACCCTGGACATACTCCTGGACCTTGGGATGGTCGATGGCCCGCTGCTTCAGCGCTTCGACCTGGCCGGCCAGGGCGGGATCCGTCTTCAGGCGTTCGATGTAGTTCATCACCCAGGCCTCGTAGTCCCGGCGCACCGGATGATCGGGCTGGGACAGCACATCGCGCAGCTCTTCGACCAGCGCGCGCGCCAGGCGGTCGGCCAGGTTGTCGGCGATGTTGTCGACGGACTTGACCACGTCGACGGCGGCGATGATGCGCGGCCATTCCTTGCGGGCGAACTTCACGAGCAGCGTCGACGCCCGTTCCTTGACGTCTTCCTCGGCCAGATAGCCGCCCAGGCGTTCCAGCGCGGCGTCCAGCAATTCCTGGTGCCGCCCGTCGCGGGTCAAGAGGCCGAGGACCTCGCCCGCCGTGGCGGCCGCGTCCCAGCGGCGCAGATTGCTGACCACGAACTCCTGGATGACGCCCCGCACGGCGCGGTCGTCCAGCAGGTCCAGTGTCTGCAACGCCACCCGGCGCGCGCCGTCACTGAGGGCGCGGGCCTGGGCGGGCCGCGCCAGCCAGCGGCTGAGCCGCGCGGCGGGGTCAAAGACGCGCAGCTTCTCGATCAGGGTATCGGGGTCCAGGAAGTGATCGCGCACGAACACCGCCAGGCTGTCGCCGATACGGTCCTTGTTGCTGGGGATGATGGCGGTGTGCGGAATGGGCAGGCCCATGGGCCTCCGGAACAGCGCCACCACGGCGAACCAGTCGGCCAGCGCGCCCACGGTGGCGGCCTCGCAAAAGGCACGCACCCATGCCCACGCGCCCTGCCCGCCCATGACATGGCTGGTGATGAAGCCGCTGACCATGGCCGCCAGCAGCGCCAGCGCCGCGATCTTCATGCGGCGCAATTGCGTGCGCCGCGCATCCAGGGATGGCGCGGCGCGCACGCCGGAGAGCCGGTCGGAACGGAAAGTGTCGGTCATGGAGAATCCGGTGATTCGAGGTGCAAGCATACCAATCGCACGCCGCCCGGCCATTGCGGCCGGGCCTGCCCGCAAGGCCTACTCGCTCAGGAACTCGGACAATGCCTCCAGCCCTTCGATGTGGTCGGAAACCACCTTTGCGATGAACGCAATGGGCAGCGACAGCAGCGTGCCCCAGATGCCCCACAGCCACGTGAAGAGAAGCAGCACGATGAACACGGCGACGGCGTTCATGCGGGCGATCCGCCCCGACATCCAGGTGGTGACGAGCACGCCGATCAAGAGCGCGATCGCAACCGAACTCATCGAGATCGCCAGCGCCGGGCCAAGTTCTCCGAACTGGATCAGGCCGGCAATGCCCGTGCCGACCGCCGTCATCAGCGGACCGAAGTACGGAATGATGTGCAGCGCACCGGCCACCACCGCCCACGTCGCGGCGTTTTCCAGCCCAAGCCAGCGGAACGCCACCCACGACAGCAGACCCAGCGCCACGTTGGTCACCAGCATCATCGCCATGTACATGTGGATGGAGTTGTTGATCTGGTCCAGCATGTGCACGCTGATCTTCTTCTGCGACAGCGTGTTGCCCGCCATCTTCACGAACTTGCGCTTGAACGCGTTGCCCGACAGCAGCAGGAAAAAGACCAGGAACACGCACATGGTCGCCTGCCCCACGAAGGTCGCCAGGCCTTTCGAGCCCCACAACAAGATGTCGCTCAGGCCCGCATCCGGTTTCGCGACGACGACCCGCCCGCCTGCCTTGGGCGCGCCGGATTCCTGCAGGATGCTTGCTGCGTTGCGCAATTTTTCAAGAAACGACCCGTCCCCGCTCAACAGGCCGCCCAGCGTACGGGACAGCTTGCTCGATATCTCGGGCAGCGCATTGATGATGCCGGTGACCTGGTCCTGCGTGAAATAGATCACACAGCCAATTCCGACCGCGATGGCGCCCATGACGACCACCGTGCCCAGCGACCGGGGCACGCGGTACCTTTCAAGCATTGCCACCACGGGGTCCAGGGTGTAGGCGACCACGATCGCCATCACCACCGGCACGATGAATTCTTGCGCAGCCTTCAGGCCGAACAGCACCGCCAGCACCGTCAGCGTCACGAGGCAAAAGCCGCTGACGCGCACGAGCGGCGTCGGCGCGGGCGGCTTGATAAGGCCAGCGTCCTGGGCCGTGACCTTTTCTTCTGGCGGTTCGGGTTTATCGTCGGCCGGCGGGGCCGTCACCGGCTCCGGGCCCTGCCTCGGCGTCGAGGTGTCCACTGGCGTCGCGCTGTCCATCATTCCCCTCACATCCAATTTGCGAAGGCCTTCAGCAAGTCTCGTGCCCGCGCGGTTCAACCAGGGCTTACCGCCAGCAGACCGGGCTCGCCGTCATGCCTCCGCTGCGCGCGTTCGAGGATGAATTCGATCATCATTGCCAGCGCGCGCGGATGATGGCGGTTGGGCATGTACAGCATATACATGCCGCGCCCGAAAATGCTCAACCGCCAGTCCGTCAGCGCCGGTAACAGTTCGCCGCGCACGATGTCTTCATGCACCACGTAGTCCGGCACCACGCCCACGCCCAACCCCGCGCGGATGGCGTCGCGCAGGAAAGCGTAGTTGCGGGAAATGACGGTGGGTTCCAACACAACATGCTGGCGGGGCTGGCCGCCGTAGTAGGCCGACAGGCGCAGCGGCCGCCCGATCACGGCGGCGCTGATGACGGGCGTGCCGGCCAGGTCTTCCGGCCGCTGCGGCAGGCCGCGGCTTGCCGCATAGTCGGGGGACGCGCAGGCCACGTAGCGCACCTGACCCAGTTCCCGCGCGACCAGGTGCTGCGGCGGGTCGGACATGATGCGCACGGCGATGTCGACCTCGTCGCGCAGCAGGTCTTCGACGCTGTTCTCGAACAGCACGTCCAGCACGATGTCGGGGTATGTCTTCTTGAATTCAAGCAGCCAGGGCGTCATTACGAACTGCCCGTACCCGCTGGGCACACTCAGGCGCACCTTTCCCTGCGGCGTCTTGCCCAGCGTTTCGATCGACTCGCGCGCGGCCGCCAGTTCGTCCTGAATGCTGCGGCCGTGCTTGTACAGCTTCAGGCCAATCTCGGTGGGCTCCACGCGCCGGGTCGTGCGCCGCACGAGCTGCATGCCCACCGATCGCTCGAGCTGGCTCAGGTGATAGCTGACGTTGGCCCGCGTCATTTTCAGGCGGCGCGCGGCTTCGCTGAGATTGCCCGCGTCCAGGATTTCGACCAGCAGGGTGAGGGATTTGGTGTCCATGACGGCGCTCCTTGCCGTGCATTGTCAAATTTTCTTATCCGGAGTGTCAATTATCGATGCCATTGTCAAGACATCTTTGCTGGGAAAGAATAAAGCCATAACAGACGGGCCACGCCTGGCCCGCCCCAGGCTCCACTCGCGCAGCCGTCGGCGCTCCGGCATGCCGGCGCGGCGCGCGAGCAGGAAGCGATTAAGGAGACACTGTCCATGACAGACAGCGCAAGCACCGGCGCGGCCCAGACGCGCCGCCATGAAGACATTATGGTCGTCGTCATCGACCATCCTCCCGTCAACGCCCTGAGCGCCACCGTGCGCCGCACGTTGTCCGAGGCCATCGCGCAGGCGCAGACGGACACGCGGGTGCGCGCGATCCTGCTCATTGGCGCCGGCAAGAATTTCATCGCGGGCGCCGACATCCGCGAATTCGGCAAGCCGCCGCAACCGCCCCTGCTGCCGGACCTGTGCAACCAGATCGAAGCCAGCGCCAAGCCGGTCATCGCCGCCTTGCATGGCGCGGCGCTGGGTGGCGGGCTTGAGATTGCGCTGGCGGCGCACTACCGGGTGGCGCTGGCCAGCGCCAAGCTGGGCCTGCCCGAAGTGAACCTGGGCCTTTTGCCCGGCGCGGGCGGCACGCAACGCGCGCCCCGTTTGATGGGCGCCGCCGCGGCGCTGGACCTGATGCTGAGCGGCAAGCCTCTGTCCGCCGACGCAGCCCTGGCAGCGGGGCTGGTCGACGCCCTGGCCGCCGAGGACGATCCATTGGACGCCGGCCTGGCCTACACGCGCCAGCTGCTGGCGCTGAACGCAGGCCCGCGCCGCACGCGCGACGCGGGTCATGCGCTGGCGGACCAGACTGCGCAACGCGCGGCGGTGGACGCGGCGGCCGAACGCGTGGCCGACACCACCCGTGGCCTGTATTCCCCCGCCAAGATCGTGCAAGCCGTGCGCGCCGCGATCGACCTGCCCTTCGACGAGGGCCTGCGCACCGAACGCGCCCTGTTCCTGCAATGCCTGGACAGCCCGCAACGCGCCGCGCTCATCCACGCGTTCTTCGCCGAGCGCGACAGCGCCAAGATTCCCGAGCTCAAGGAAGCCCGTTCCCGCCGTCTGGAACGCGTGGGCATCGTGGGCGGCGGCACGATGGGCGCGGGCATCGCCGTGGCGGTGCTGGATGCCGGTCTGCCGGTGGTGATGGTCGAACAGGATGATGCGGCCCTGGCGCGCGGCCGCACCCGCGTCGAACAGGTGTACGACCTGCTGGTCAAGAAAGGCCGCATCACCGCTGACGAACGCGCGGCCCGCCTGGCGCGCTTTACCGGCGCCACGGATTACGACGCGCTCGGCGAGGCCGATCTCATCATCGAAGCCGTGTTCGAGGACATGGCCGTCAAGCAGGCGGTCTTTGCGCAGCTGGACCGCGTGGCCAAGCCCGGCGCGGTGCTGGCCACCAATACCTCTTATCTGGACGTGGACCGGATCGCCGAAGCGACGCGCGGGCCCGCCGACGTGCTGGGGCTGCACTTCTTTTCGCCCGCCAACATCATGAAGCTGCTGGAAGTGGTGGTCGGCCGTCATACCGCGCCGGATACCGTTGCCACCGGCTTCGAGCTGGCGCGCCGGTTGCGCAAGATTCCCGTGCGCGCGGGCGTCTGCGACGGCTTCATCGGCAACCGCATCCTGGCCGTGCACCGGCAGGCGGCCGACATGATGATGGAGGATGGCGCCTCGCCGTACGACATCGACGCCGCCGTGCGCGCGTTCGGCTATCCGATGGGTCCCTACCAGATGGCCGACCTGGCGGGCGGCGACATCGGCTGGGCCACCCGCAAGCGCCGCGCCGCCACGCGCGATCCCGCGCTGCGCTATGTGCAGATTCCCGACCGCCTCTGCGAGCGCGGCTGGTTCGGGCAGAAGACCGGCCGCGGGTTCTATCTGTATCCCGACGGAGCCCGCCAGGGCACGCCCGACCCCGAGGTGCTGGTCATCATCGACGAGGAACGCCGCCGCGCCGGCGTCACGCCCCGCCCATTCACGCAGGAAGATATGTTGCGGCGCTATCTGGCCGCCATGGTCAATGAAGCCGCCAACGTGCTGCATCAGGGCATCGCGCTGCGTCCGTCCGACATCGACGTGGTGTTCTTGTCCGGCTACGGCTTTCCGCGCCATCGCGGCGGCCCGATGCACTACGCCGACAGCGTGGGCCTGGCCAACATCCTGGCCGACATCCGCGGCTACGCGGCCGAAGACCCCGCGTTCTGGAAGCCATCGCCGCTGCTCGTGCAGCTGGCCGAATCCGGCCGCACCTTTGGCAGCCTGAACGCCGCCTGATCCAAACACCTTTTAGGAACCCCAATGCGCGAAGCCGTCATCGTCTCCACTGCCCGCACCCCCATCACCAAGGCGGGGCGCGGCGAATTCAACCTGATCGCCGGGCCCACGCTGGCCGCGCACGCCGTGCGCGCCGCCGTGGACCGCGCCGGCATCGACCCCGCCCTGATCGAAGACGCGTTCATCGGCTGCGGCTATCCGGAAGGCGCGACCGGGCGCAACATCGGCAGGCAGGCCGTCATCCGTGCCGAGCTGCCTGTCAGCGTCGGCGGCGCCACGATCAACCGCTATTGCGCGTCCGGCCTGCAGGCGATCGCCTCGGCCGCGAGCCGCATCGTGATGGATGGTGCGCCCGCCGTGATCGCCGGCGGCGTGGAGCTGGTATCGCAGATCCGCACGCGCGACGATGGCGTCAGCGGCATGGACCCGTGGATCGTGGCCAACAAGCCCGAGCTGTATCTGCCCATGATCGAGACCGCCGACATCGTGGCCGCGCGTTACGGCATCAGCCGCGAGGCGCAGGACCGCTTTGCCGCGCAAAGCCAGGCGCGCACCGAGGCCGCGCAGGCCGCCGGCCGCTATCGCGAGGAGATCGTTCCGGTCACGACCACCATGTCCGTCACGGACCGCGCGACGGGCGCCGTCACCGAGCGCGAAGTGACGGTGGACAAGGACACCTGCAACCGCCCCGGCACCACCTACGAGGCGCTGGCCGGCCTGGCCCCTGTCCGGGGCGAGGGCCAGTTCGTCACGGCGGGCAATGCGTCGCAGCTGTCGGACGGCGCAGCGGCCTGCGTGCTGATGGAAGCCGCCGAAGCCCAGCGCGCCGGCATCCGGCCGCTGGGCGCGTTCCGCGGCCTGGCCATCGCCGGCTGCGAGCCCGACGAAATGGGCATCGGCCCGGTGTACGCGGTGCCCAAGCTGCTCGCCCGCCACGGCCTGAAGGTGCAGGACATCGACCTGTGGGAACTGAATGAGGCATTCGCATCGCAGGCGCTGTATTGCCAGGAAAAGCTCGGCATCCCCATGGATCGCCTGAATGTGGACGGCGGCTCCATCGCCCTGGGCCATCCCTTCGGCGTCACGGGCGCGCGGCTGGCTGGCCATGTCCTGATCGAAGGCCGCCGCCGCGGCGCCCGCTACGCCGTCGTCACGATGTGCATCGGCGGCGGCATGGGCGCGGCCGGCCTGTTTGAAATCTACTGAGAGACCCGCATGGATCTGGAATTCACCCCCGAAGAAATTGCCTTCCGCGACGAGGTGCGCGCCTTCCTGGACGCGAAGCTGCCGCGGCGGCTGTCGGACAAGGTCAGCGAAGGCAAGCTGCTGACACGCGATGACATGACCGAGTGGCATGCCATCCTGAACGAACAAGGCTGGCTGGCCACGCATTGGCCCGTGGAATACGGCGGCACGGGCTGGAGCGCGTCGCAGAAGTACATCTTCGATAACGAATGCGCGCTGGCCAATGCGCCGCGCATCGTGCCCTTCGGCCTGAGCATGCTGGGACCCGTGCTGATCAAGTACGGCACCGAGGCGCAGCGCCGTTACTGGCTGCCCCGCATTTTGGACGGGTCGGACTGGTGGTGCCAGGGCTACTCGGAACCCGGCGCCGGTTCGGACCTGGCGTCGCTCAAGACCACGGCCGTGCGCGACGGCGACAGCTATGTCGTCAACGGCCAGAAGACGTGGACCACGTTGGGCCAGTACGCCAACATGATCTTCTGCCTGGTGCGCACCTCGCAGGAAGGCCGGCGCCAGGAAGGCATCAGTTTCCTCTTGATCGACATGAACAGCCCGGGCATCGAAGTGCGCCCGATCATCACGCTGGACGGCGAGCACGAGGTCAACGAGGTGTTCTTCTCGGACGTGCGCGTGCCTGCCGAAAACCTGGTCGGCGAGGAAAACCGCGGCTGGACCTGCGCCAAGTACCTGCTGACCTATGAACGCACCAACATCGCGGGCGTCGGCCAGTCCACGGCCGCGCTGGAACGCCTGAAGGCCGTGGCCGCGCGCCAGAAACGGCACGGCCGCCCGCTGGCCGAAGACCCGGATTTTGCCGCGCGCCTGGCGCGCGTGGAGATCGAGCTGGCCAACATGCGCACGACCAACCTGCGCGTGGTCGCGGCGGTGGCTGGCGGCGGCGCGCCCGGCGCGGAGAGCTCGATGCTGAAGATCCGCGGCACGCAGATCCGCCAAGAGATCAGCGCCTTGAACCGTCGCGCCATGGGCCCGTACGCGCGCCCCTTCGTGCCCGAGGCGTTGCACGACGGTTACGACGCGCCCGCCATCGGTCCGGACGGCGCAAACAGCGCCGCGGCGCAGTACTTCAACAACCGCAAGCTGTCGATCTTCGGCGGCTCCAATGAAATCCAGAAGAACATCATCTCCAAGATGATCCTGGGACTGTAAGGGCTGGCCATGAATTTCGAACACACCGAAGACCGGCGCATGCTCTCGGACATGCTGCGCCGCTTTGTCGCCGAGCAATACGACTTCACCACGCGCATGCGCCACGCCGAATCGCGCGAGGGCTACAGCCCCGAGTTCTGGCGCCGCTACGCCGAGCTGGGCGCCATCGGCGCACTGTTCACCGAGGCCGATGGCGGCCTGGGCGGCGCGGGCTTCGATATCTCCGTCGTCTTCGAAGCCCTGGGACGGGGCCTGGTGGTCGAGCCCTTCCTGGACGCCGTGATGGTCGGCAGCGCCATCGCCGCGGCGGGCTCGCCGGTGCAGCGCGAAGCCCTGGACGGCCTGATCGCCGGCAGCCTGACCGCGGCACTCGCCCATGCCGAACCGGCGTCGGGCTACGACCTGAATCAGGTGGCCACGCGCGCCGAACCCAGCCCCGACGGCTGGGTGCTGAACGGCGCCAAGGCCGTCGTCTACGCGGGCGAACATGCCGACCTGTTCCTGGTATCGGCGCGCACGGCGGGCAATGTCGACGACGAATCGGGCATCGGCCTGTTCCTGGTGACCCGAGGCACGCCGGGCCTGGCGCTGCGGGGCTACGGACTGATCGATGGCGGCCGCGCCGCGGAACTGGTGCTGGACAACGTCAAGCTCGCCCCCGACGCCCTGCTGGGCGAGGCGCACGCCGGTCACGCGCTGCTGGAACGCGCCGTCGGCCGCGGCATCCTGGCGCTGTGCGCGGAAGCCGTGGGCGCCATGGACTGCGCGCGCGACGCCACGCTGGAATACCTGCGCACGCGCCGCCAATTTGGCGCGCCGCTCGGCAGCTTCCAGGCCTTGCAGCACCGCATGGCCGACGTGCTGCTGGAAATCGAGCAGGCTCGCTCGGCCGTCATCAACGCGGCGGCAGCTGTGGACCATCCGGATCGCGCCACGCGCGAACGCACGCTGTCCGCGGCCAAGGTCACGATCGGCCGCATCGGCACGCTGGTGGCCGAGGAATGCATCCAGTTGCATGGCGGCATCGGCATGACGTGGGAACTGCCTCTGGCGCACTACGCCAAGCGCCTGGTCATGATCGACCACCAGCTGGGCGACGAAGACCACCACCTGCGGCGCTACATCGCGCTGGGGCAAGCATGAGCGCGCAGGCACGGCCATGATCGACTCCCCTTCCTTGACCCGCGCCCGCCCCATTGCCGCGCCCTTTGCCGCGCCGTTTCCGGTACGCACGGCGCAGGACGTCCAGCGGCTGCAGGCGCGGCCGCTGGCGGACACGCTCACGGTACAAAGCACCTACGAGATCTTCTGCAACTCCGCGGCTGCATTCGGCGACAGGCGGGCGCTGACCTTCCTGCGCAGCGCCGACCCGGCAGACGATGCCATCAGCTGGACCTACCGTGAACTGCTGGCCGGCATCCACCAGACCGCCAACCTGTTGCATAGCCTGGGCATCCGCGAAGGCGACGCCGTGGGCGTGCTGCTGCCCGGCTGCCTGGAATACCACCTGGCGCTGTGGGGCGGCGAGGCGGCGGGCATCGTGCAGCCGCTCAATCCCCTTCTGACCGACGACAAGCTGGCATCCTTGATGACCACGGCGGGCGCCAAGGCGCTGATCGCCTATGGGTCCGACGTGGAATGCGGCTCGTGGTCCAAGGCGCTGCGCCTGATGGAACGCGTGCCGACCCTGAAAACGCTGCTGCGCGTGGCGCCGTGGCACGAGGCCGAAGCCGACCGCCCCGCGCTGCCGGACTTCGCGCGCGATTTCAACGCGGCGCGCGCGGCCCAGCCCGCCGACCGCCTGGTCAGCGAACGCGTCATCCGTGCCCGCGATGTGGCTGCCTACTTCCACACCGGCGGCACCACGGGCGCGCCCAAGCTGGCCATCCACACGCACGCCAACCAGGTGTTCTCCGCGTGGGCGGCCGTGCAGCTGCAAAACGCGGGGCCGGGCGACGTGGTCATCAACGGCTATCCGCTCTTTCACGTGGCGGGGGTGCTGCCGGCGTCGCTGGCAGCGTTGTCGGCTGGCGTCGAAACCGTCATCCCGACCACCCTGCTGCTGCGCAACCGCGATGTGCTGCGCAACTACTGGCGTCTGGTCGAAAAGCACCGCGCCACCTCGCTGCAAGGCGTGCCGACCATCCTGGCCGCGCTGGCCGAGGTGCCGCTGGACGGCGCCGACATCTCGTCCCTGCGCTACTGCCGCACGGGCGCGGCGCCCCTGCCCGCCGAGCTGGCCGCGCGCTTCAAGCGCCTGTTTGGCCTGCATGTCAGCGAAAGCCTGGGCATGACCGAGATGGCCGGCATCACGTCGATCTCGCCGCCGGGCTGTGAATTTCCGGTCAATTGCGTGGGGTTTCCGCTGCCCTACGTACAGGTGCGCATCGTGGGGCTGGACATGCCCGCGGGCCAGCCCGCGCGCGACCTGCCCGCCGGCACGCCGGGCATGGTGCTCATCAAGGCGCCCAACGTCATCCCGGGCTTTCTGGATCCCGCGGACACCGCGCACGCCTTCACCGAGGACGGCTGGCTGATCAGCGGCGACGTCGGCTTCATGGATGCCGAGGGCCGCCTGCATCTGCAAGGGCGCGCCAAGGACCTGATCATCCGCGGCGGCCACAACATCGATCCCAAGACCATCGAAGACGCCCTGGCCACGCATCCGGCCGTGCAATTGTGCGCGGCGGTCGGCGCCCCCGACGCCTACGCGGGGGAATTGCCGATCGCGTTCGTCACGCTGGCCGAAGGCCGAGAGGCGACCGAAGCCGAACTGGTGGCCTACGCCGCCGCGCACGTGGACGAAGGGCCGGCACGGCCCAAGCGCGTGGTGATTCTGGACAGCATGCCCATGACCAACGTGGGCAAGATCTACAAACCCGATTTGCGCCGCCTGGCGACCGCCGTGTCGGTCGAGACCGAGGTGGCGCGCACCCTGCAAGCGGCTGGCCGCGCCCAAGACGATCCCGTCTTTCGCGTGCTGGCCGATGCGCAACCGGATGTCGCCGTAGAAGCCGGCGCCGGTGCGCCCGCGCCGCTGATCGCCAGCCTGCGCGAGGCGCTGTCCCGGCTGCCTGTCAAAGTCGACGTGCGCGATTGACTGGCATCCCATAACAACACCCACCAGGAGACAACACCCATGGCCCGACTGCCCCTGCGACGCGCTTGCCTCGCCGCCCTTACTCTCACCCTGGCAAGCGCCGCCTTGCCTTTTTCCGCCAGTGCGCAGACCGACTTTCCCACCAAACCCATCACGCTGATCGTGCCCTTCCCGGCCGGCGGCTCGACCGACCGGCATCTGCGCATCGTGGCGCAGGATGCCTCGAAGTATCTGGGCCAGCCCGTCATCGTGGAGAACCGCCCCGGGGCGGGCGGCACGCTGGGCACCGCCACCATGGCCAAGACGGCCAAGCCGGACGGCTACACCATCGCTCTGTACACGCTGGCAATGCTGCGCATGCCTTACATGCAGAAAAGCAGCTGGGATCCGATCAACGACTTCACTTTCATCCTGGGGCTGTCGGGCTATACGTTCGGCTTCACCGTCCGCTCGGACTCGCCCTACAAGACGTTCAACGAGTACATCGAGGCCGCGCGCAAGGCGCCCGGCAAGATCGACTACGGCTCGACCGGCATCGGCTCGTCGCCGCATCTGATCATCGAAGAGATCGCCATCAACGCGAACGTCAAGCTGAACCATGTGCCGTTCAAGGGCAACGCCGACATGCAGCAGGCGCTGCTGGGCGGCCACGTCATGGCGCAGAGCGACGCCACGGGCTGGGACCAGTTCGTCGATTCCGGCAAGATGCGCCTGCTGGTCACCTTTGGCGACAAGCGCACGACCCGCTGGCCCGACGTGCCCACCGCGCAGGAGCTGGGCTACAAGGTCGTGTCCACTTCCCCCTACGGTCTGGCCGGTCCCAAGGGCATGGACCCGGCGGTCGTGAAGATCCTGCATGACGCGTTCAAGAAGGCCCTCTTCGATCAGGCCAGCATGGACGTCATGAAGCAGCTCAATCAGGAGCCGGCCTATCGCAGCAGCGAGGACTACAAGGCGTGGGCGCAGGCGACCTTCGTCAAGGAAAAGGACCTGATCGAGCATTTGGGGCTGATGGCCAAATAACAGTGGCCTGACCGGGCGCCGGGGTTGGCGCCCATTTGGGCCCGGCAGCCGGCGCGGCGTGCGGACAGATTTTGCATGCAAGAAATGTCCACCGCCGCGCCTGCCTTTTGTTAGACTGGCTGCCCGATGATTTTCCACACCGGCAGCCCCTGCCGAGCCTCATGATCCAGGACGCCCAGCCAGACCCCAGCGCCGACGACATCGCAAGGGAAGTGTCCGCCGCCATCGTGGCGCACAAGCTTCCGCCCGGCACCCGGTTGCGCGAAGAGGCCCTGGCCCGGGTCTACAAGGTCAGCCGCACCAAGATCCGCGCGGCGCTTCTGATGCTGTCCAAGGACAAGCTCATCAACATCGTGCCGGACAAGGGCGCCTTCGTCAGCAAGCCGGATGCGAACGAGGCGCGCGAGGTCTATGCGGTGCGCCGCATCCTGGAGGCCGCGCTGGCCCGGGAATTCGTGGCGCGCGCCGGACCTGACGATTACAAGCGCATCGACGACCACCTGGCCGAGGAACGCCGCGCGCTCGACAGCGGCGACGTGCAGACGCGCAACCGCCTGCTCAGCCATTTCCACATCCTGCTCGCCGAAGCCGTCGGCAATTCCGTGCTGACCGGCATGCTGCGCGAACTGTCGGCGCGCAGCGCGGTGATCACCGTGCTGTATCAGACCTCGCACGACGCAAATTGCTCGTCGCGCGAGCATCACGCCTTCATCGAGGCGGCGCGCGCGGGCGACGCCGAGCGGGCCTGCGCCCTGATGGACGAACACCTGGAGCATGTGTTGACCGCGCTGGACTTCACCGGGGACAAGCAGGCCGGCAGCGACCTCGTCGCCGCGCTGCTGAGCTGACGCCCTTTCCGTCCCGCTATCCCGCGCGCAGCAATTGTTCCATGCGCTGCTGCAGCCAGCGCTCCGTCTCGTTGAGCACCGCCCCCTGCATCCATAGTGTGCGCACCGACAGCATGGGCAACGCCAGTTCCGCGCAGGGCAGCGGCCTGAGCGTCGTGCGAAAACTCTCGTACTCCGCAATGTTCAGGGGCAGGATCGCAAAGCCCAGCCCGTCGGCCACCATCCCCGCAATGCTGTAGAAGCTGTCGGTGCGCCAGACTGTCGGGCTCAGCACCATGTCCTCCACGCCTTCCATCTGCATGACCAGCTGGCGGTGACGCGCCAGATCCTCGCGCGACACCTGCGGCAAGCCCGCCAGCGGATGGCCGGACGCCACGAAAATCCCCTGCGCCACGTTGCCCAGGGATTGGTGCGCGAAGTCGCTGCCGGGATCGCCCCGGTCGAAGTGGAACGCGATGCTTGCCCGGCCCTGGCGCACGTAGTCGGCGACCTCGGTCGCGGTGCCGTTCAGTTGCGTCAGCTCCAGCGCCGGAAACCGCTCGGCCAGTTCCACCACCAGCGCGCCCAGCACCAGATAAGGCAAGGCTTCATCCAGCGCAATGGACAGTCGCGCCTCCTGTCCGCCGGCGAACGCCAGCGCCCGCTGCGACAACCCGCCGGCCTGGCGCAGCAGTTCCTTGGCCTCCAGCAGCATCACCTCGCCGGCCGGCGTCAGCACCGCGTTGCGGCGCGACCGGTCAAACAGTTCCACCCCAAGATCCGCCTCCAGCAGCCCCACCGCCGTGCTGACGGCCGACTGCGCGCGCCCGATGCGCCGCCCCGCCGCCGAAAACGAACCCGCTTCCGCCGCCGCCACGAATTGCCGTAATTGATCCAACGTCCACTGCATGGGGTGCTCCTGATTAATCATCTATTTTATAGATGGAATCCAACTTTTTATGGCCAATATCTAGATGGATAATGCGATCCGTGATCCCGAGCGCGCCCGCCGCGCCGGGATCATGGTTTTCAATAAGGAGTAGAACCATGCAGCGGACTCATTCGAACGCTGTCGCCGCGGCCGCCCCCGGCCGCTGGCTCGTGCTGGCCATCGTGTCCAGCGCCTTGCTGCTGATCGTCGTGGACATGACGGTCCTGTACACCGCCCTGCCCCGGCTCACCCACGAACTGGGCGTCACGGCCTCTGCCAAGCTGTGGATCGTGAACGTCTACGCGCTTGTCGTGTCCGGCCTGCTGCTGGGCATGGGCACGCTGGGCGACCGGCTGGGGCACAAGCGCCTGTTCATGATGGGGCTGGCCGTGTTCGGCGCGGCATCCCTGGCTGCCGCCTACTCGCCCGGCGCAATCGTCCTGATTGCCGCGCGCGCGTTGCTGGGCGTGGGCGCGGCGATGATGATGCCCGCCACCCTGTCCATCCTTCGTCTTGCGTTTGCCGACGAGCGCGAGCGCGCCGTCGCGATCGGCGTCTGGGCGTCGGTCGCCTCGGGCGGCGCGGCGCTGGGGCCCGTCGTGGGTGGCCTGCTGCTGGAGCATTTCTGGTGGGGTTCCGTGTTTCTCATCAACGTGCCCATCGTGCTGCTGGCGCTGCCGCTGGCATGGCGCTTCATTCCGGCCAGCCGGCCTGACGCGTCGCGCCCCTGGGATCTGGCCGGCTCGCTGCAAGTGATGGCAGGCATGGTCCTGTGCGCCTACGCGCTCAAGGAGCTGGGCCGCGCGTCGCCTTCCTGGCTGCAAGCCGCGCTGGCCTGCGCGGCAGGCGCCACCATGCTCGCCATCTTCGTGCGGCGGCAGCGGCGGCGTCCCTACCCGCTGATCGACTTCTCGATCTTCCGCAATGCGTCCTTCAGCTCTGCCGTGGCGGCCGCGCTGTTTGCCGCAGCGGCGCTATTGGGCATGGAACTGGTGTTCAGCCAGCGGCTGCAACTGGTGCTGGGCATGTCTCCGATCCAGTCCGCGCTCTTCATCCTGCCGCTGCCGCTGGCCGCGTTCGTGGCCGGGCCGCTGGCCGGCCTGCTGCTGGGGCGCATCGGCAGCCGGCGCCTGCTGTTCCTGGCGCTGCTGGTGTCGGGCCTGGGCATGGGCGGCTATCTGCTGACGTACGATGGAGCCGTGATGCCGCAACTGATCAGCCTGTGCGTGCTGGGCCTGGGCATTGGCGCCACCATGACAGCCGCCTCCAGCACCATCATGCAAAGCGCCACCCCCGAGCGCGCCGGCATGGCCGCGTCCATCGAGGAAGTCTCGTACGAGCTGGGCGGCGCGCTGGGCGTGACCTTGATGGGGTCCATCCTGTCGGGCGTCTACGCGCAATCGCTTTCCGTGCCGGCAGGCGTGACGGCCACCGGTGCGGCGCGCGACAGCCTGGACGAAGCGCTCGTCGTGGCCGAAACCCTGCCTGCCGACCTGGCGGCCACGCTGACGTCGCTGGCCCGAAGCGCCTTCGAAACCGGCTACGCCGCGGTGATCGCCACTGCCACGATCATGCTGCTGGGCACGGCCGCGTTCGTGCTGCTGAACCGCACCCGGCGGACAACACAACCCGGCTGAAGGCGCGCCCGCCCGGCCGCAACGTCAGCACACCGCCCGGCCCGCGCCGCTCAGCCGTTGCGGAACGCGTGATCCAGGTCCGCGATCAGGTCTTCCTCGTGTTCCAGGCCAATCGACACCCGGATCAGCCCTTCGGACACCCCCGCCGCATCGCGTTCCTCGGCGGGCACGCCGGAATGCGTCGTCGATGCCGGGTGGCACACCAGCGTTTCCGTGCCGCCCAGGCTGACGGCCGAGCGGAACAGATGCAGCGCATTGATGAAGCGGAACGCGCGCTCGCGGCCACCTTCCAGCACGAAGGCGAAGGTCGAACCCGGTCCGGTGCACTGGCGCTTGTAGACCTCTTGATAGGCGCGGTCCGCAATGAGTTCAGGGTGGAACACCTGCACCTTTTCGTACGGGTTTTCCGCCAGCCACTGCGCGACACGCGTCGCCGTGCGCGCCGCCTGCTTCATGCGAAGCACCACCGTTTCCATCGACCGCGTGATCATCCAGCATGAATGCGGGTCCAGTTGCGAGCCGAAGGCGCTGCGGATGGCGCGCACCTTCTTGATGAGCGCCTTGCTGCCGGTGACCGCCCCCGCCACCAGATCGCTGTGGCCGCCGACGTACTTGGTCAGCGAGTACACCGACAGGTCCACCCCGTGTTCCGCCGGCTTCTGAAAGATGGGTCCCAGCAGCGTGTTGTCGCATACCGAGATCGGCCGGTAACCATGCCGCGTCTCGAACGCATCCAGCTCGTTCTTCATTGCCTCGAAATCGAACAGCGCGTTGGTCGGATTGGCGGGCGTCTCGACATAAAAGAGCTTGACCGGGCCTTTCTCGGCCGCCGCGTCCAGCGCCGTGCGCATGCTGCGCGGCGACAACCCGTCCGCGACGGGATGCGAGCCAATGCCCCACTCCGGAAAGATCTTGCCGATCAGCGTCTCGGTGCCGCCATAAAGCGGCACGGACTGCACCAACTGGTCGCCCGGCCGCAAAAAAGCCATCAACACCGCGCTGATCGCGGACATGCCGCTGGACGTGACCGCCGCGTCCTGCGAGCCGTCCAGCAGCGACAGCCGGTCCTCCACGATCTCCAGGTTCGGATGATTGAACCGGCTGTACACCAGCCCCGCCGTCTCGCCCTGCGGCAAGGGCTTGCGGCCCGACACCAAATCAAAGAACGCCGCGCCGTCTTCGGCCGTGCGGAACGCAAACGTGGACGTCAGAAACACCGGCGGCTTGACCGCCCCCTCGGACAGATAGGGATCGTAGCCATAGGACATCATCTGGGTTTCGGCATGCAGGGGACGGCCGAAGATGTCCTTCTTGTGGTAGCTCGAGTACGTCATGGTGTGCCTCTTTCTGGTGTTCCAGCCAAGCGGGCAGGCGCGTCACGCATCTTTCAGACAATAACGCCGGGGCGCGAGCCAGGGGTTGCAGGTTGTGACCCGCTGGAGCGAATGTTTTTTTAATGTACCCGCAATGACAAAAACCTAGGGTAAACACCTTCTATTCCCCAAGAAATTGGCGATCTATAAACACACATTGTTTTTTTTATGTGTTTTTAAGATGAAAATCGCACTGATTGGATGCGGCGAAGTCGGGCACTGCTACACCCGCGCCTGGACCGCCGCAGGTCACCGCATCGTCGGCATCTGCGAACTGCGCGCGGACGAAGAAATGGCAGCGCGCGCCCGGGAAGCCGGCGCCGCCCTGCGCACCGAACCTGGCCCCTGGCTGGCCGAGGCGGACGTCGTGGTTTCCGCCGTGTACGGCTACAACGCCGCCGAGGTCGCGGCCAAGGCGCTACCGCATATGCGCGCCGATGCGGTTTACGCCGACTTCACCACCGCCAGCGCCCCCGACATGCAGAAGGCCGCCGCCGCGGCTGCCGCACACGGCATTCCCTTCATGGACGTCGCCATCATGGGCGCCATCGCCCTGCTGGCCGAGAAGACGCCGCTGCTGTGCGCCGGCGATGGCGCGGCGGTTGTGACGGCGCTGGGCGAAAGCGCGGGCGCGACGGTCCGGATCATCGAAGGAAAGCCTGGCGATGCGGTGCGCCTGAAGCTCCTGCGCAGCATCATGACCAAGGGCATGGAAAGCCTGGCGGTCGAATGCCTGGTGGCGGCCGAACGCATGGGCCTGCGCAATTCGCTGTACGAAGTGCTGGCCGACATCGACCGCACGCCGCTGACGGCGTTCATGGATTCGTTCGTGCGCTCGCACGTGCTGCATGCGCCGCGCCGTCTGGCCGAGGTGCGCGAAGCGCGCGACCAGTTGCACGAAGCAGGTCTGGAGCCGCTGGCGCTCAATGGTGTGGAAGCGCTCTTTGCCCGGTCCGCCCGCGGCATCGAGGCCGCGCGCGCGAACGGCGAGGCCCCGGCCGCCGACACGGTCCAGGCGCGCCTTGCCTGGCTGACCACGCTGGCCCGCCAGTCCTGACACCCCACCGCGCCCCAGAGCGCGGACCGAATCCGCAATAACACTTAGTGAGGAAGACAATGAAACTGTTCAAGAAACTGCTGGCCGCATCCCTGGTGCTGGGCTGCGCCGCGGCACAGGCCGCCGACCTGGGCTCGGCGCCGATCACCCTGATCTCGCCGTTCCCGCCCGGCGGCGGCACCGACACGCTGACGCGCATGATCGGCAGCGCGATCAGCCAGGACGCCGGCTGGAACATCGTGGTCGAGAACAAGCCCGGCGCCGGTGGCAACCTGGCGCTGGACGCCACGGCCCGCGCCCGCCCGGACGGCCACACGCTCGTCATGGCGCAGACCGACAACATCGTGCTGAACCCGTGGCTCTACAGCAAGCTCAGCTACGACACCTTCAAGGACTTCAAGCCGGTAGGCCCCGTGGCCTCCTCGCCCAGCGTCTTCGTCGTGCTGCCCGACTCGCCCTTCAAGTCGCTCGGCGACGTCGTGAAGGCCGCCCAGGCCAAGCCCAACCTGGTTTCGCTGGGGATCCCCGGCATCGGCGGCACCGGTGACCTGACCGGTTATCTGTGGCGCAAGGCGGCCAAGATGGAACTGATGCACGTGCCCTACCGTGGCTGGAGCCAGGCCTTCCCCGATCTGGCCAGCGGCCGGATCGACATGTACGTCGGCTCGGTGGCGTCGCTGCTGCCGCAGATCCGCGGCGGCAAGGTGCGCGCGCTGGGCGTGGTCGCCAATGAGCGCTCGCCCGCCCTGCCGGACGTGCCCACGTTCCCGGAAAGCGGCTTTCCGACCATCAACCAATCGATCTGGTGGGGCCTGATGGCGCCTGGCAAGACGCCCGACGATGTCGTCGCCGCGCTGAACACCGAATTGCAGAAGGTGCAATCCAACCCCGAATTGATCAAGAAGCTTGAAGAGGCCGGCTACAGCGTCCTGAAGGGCTCGCCCGAGGACCTGGCGCGCCGCCATCGCGCCGATCACGACGCCTTCGGCAAGGTCGTGCAAGAAGCCGGCATTCCCAAGCAGTAAGCCCCACACATATCCATCCAGCGATCAGGAGCAGAGATGACAGGTTTTGAAATCCACGCCCGCCAACGCGCGGTCAGCAAGGAACTCGTCGAGAAATTCCGTCAGGTGCCGGTGGCCAACGTCAGCGACTGCATGTCGCGTATGACGGCCGGCGGCGCTCGCCTGCGGCCCATGCACGACGGCACGCCCCTGGCCGGGCCGGCCCTCACGGTGCGCACACGTCCCGGCGACAACCTGCTGGTGCACAAGGCGCTCAGCCTCGCGCAGCCGGGCGACGTCATCGTGGTCGATGCCGGCGGCGACCTGACCAACGCGATCATCGGCGAGATCATGACCACCTATGCCGAGTCGCGCGGCATCGCGGGCATCATCATCAATGGCGCCATCCGCGACTGCGGCACCATCCGCCGCAGCGCCTTCCCCGTCTATGCGGCGGGCGTCACCCACCGCGGGCCGTACAAGGACGGCCCGGGCGAGATCAACTGCGTCGTCGCGCTGGACGGCATGACCATCGCGCCGGGCGACCTGATCCTGGGTGACGACGACGGGCTGCTCGCGGTGCCGTACGAACAGGCCGAAGCCATCTATCAGGCGGCAGCCGCAAAGCACGACGTGGAAACCAAGATGCTGGCCGATATCGCCGCCGGCACGCTGGACACGTCGTGGATCGACGCCCGCCTGCGCTCGCTGGGTTGCACGGGAGTCTAGCCATGCGCGATGCGGCAGTCAGCAGGCCCGATCTGCGCGTCGTGCGCCTGGATCTGTGGATCGATCCCGCGTTTGACGAGGCGATCGCGCGGGACGCCACGCTGGACCTGCGCGTGCTGCCGGCGCAAGGCGACGCGGTGACCGCGGCCGGCTTGGCCGGCGCCCACGCCTACCACGTCAGCGCGGCCAAGGACGAAGTCCCCGCGCGGTGGCAGGTGTCCGCCGACCTCTTGGCCCAGTGCCCCCAGCTGCTGTGCGTATCGTCCGGCGGCGCCGGTTACGACACGGTCGACGTGGCCGCCTGCACCCGCGCGGGCGTGGCCGTGGTGAACCAGGCCGGCGCCAACGCCGCGTCGGTGGCCGAGATGACCTTCGCCTTGCTGTTGTCGCTGGTCAAGCGGTTGGGCGAGTCGGAAGCCACGCTCAGGGCGGGCACCGCCGTCAGCCGCGAGGCGCTGATGGGCCGCGAGATCGAAGGCCGCGTGATCGGCATCGTCGGCATCGGCGAGATCGGGCGTCGCGTCGCCCGTATCGCCGCGGGATTCGGGTTGAAGGTCATTGCCTACGATCCGCTGTTGGCCGACGCGCAGATCGCCGAACGCGGCGCCGCGCCTGTCGGCTTCGATGCGCTGCTGGAACAGGCCGACATCGTCAGCCTGCACTGCCCGCTGAACGCCGTTACGCGCGGGATGTTCGGCGCGGCCACGCTGCGCCGGATGAAACGCGGCGCGCTGTTCGTCTCCACCGCGCGCGGCGGCATTCATGACGAGGACGCGCTGCTTGCCGCGCTTGAGTCCGGCCATCTTGCCGGCGCGGGCCTGGACGTCTGGCAGGTGGAGCCGCCCCCGCCTGGCAGCGGCCTTTTGCATCGCCACGACGTGGCCGCCGCCTTTCACACGGGCGGCGTCACGCACGAAGGCCGCCGCAAGGTGGCGCAGGGTTCGGCCACGCAGATCATCGACATGCTGGCCGGACGCAAGCCCGCTCGCCTGCTCAACCCCGAGGTCTGGCCGCGCTTTCTGGCGCGTCTGGCCGAGCACGGGGTGAAGGTATAGCGTCCGCCGTTGGTATAGTCGCAGCTTTGAAAACCGGGAAGAGCCAGCCTCCTCATGTCGAGCGCCAGTGATTACGTCTACGGCGAGTTGCGCCGCCGCCTGATGGCCGGATCGTTCCTGCCCGGCGAGCCGCTGCGCGAGGAACACATCGCCACCCAGCTCTCGGTCAGCCGCACGCCCGTGCGCAACGCGATCGAACGCCTGATCGCGGACGGCTTGGTCACCCGCGAAGGCCGGCGCGGCGCGGTCGTGCTGGGCTGGCAGGACCGCGACATCGACGAAGCCTTCGAGCTTCGCATGCTGCTCGAACCCTACGCCGCCAAGACCGCCGCCGAGCGCGCCACGTCCGAACAGATCGACGAGCTGGAACGCATAAACCAGTGCATGCTCGACGCGGTCAACTCCGGCGCGCCCGACCACGTCGCCCAGGTCCAGCACTACAACAACCTGTTCCACCACGCCCTGCTCGAGGCCGCGCAGTCCGCACGCGTGCGCTCCCTGGTCGAGAACCTGCTGGACATGCCGATCATCATCGGCTCGTTCTATTTCTACGGCCGCGAAGACATGCTGCGCAGCGTGGAACACCACCGCCAGATCATCGCCGCGATCCGCGCGCGCGACCCCGAATGCGCGCAGATCGCGGTGCGCTTCCACCTGGCGTCAACGCATCTTCTGTTCCGCTCGCACCGGAAGGACGGGAAGACGGGCGGGTAGGTTCTCGCAGGTCGGCGGCGGCCAGACGCCTCAGATCTGTCCCGGCACCACCCGGTTGCGGCCCTGCCGCTTTGCTTCATACAGGCCCCGGTCGGCCGCCTGGATCAGCTCCGTGCACGGTTGCCCATCCAGCGGCACGGCGGTCGCCAGGCCGATGCTCACCGTCAGCCACGGCCCGAAGCCCGCGTCGCGTTGGGGAATCTGCATGGCCTCCACTGCGCGGCGCAGCTTTTCGGCGGCCAGTCGCGCGCTGCCGCCGGGCGTGCCCGGCAGCACCAGCGCAAATTCCTCGCCGCCAAAACGCGCCGCCAGGTCGGTGGACCGGTCGCAACTGGCGAAGATCGTGTTGGCGACGCGCTTGAGGGCTTCGTCGCCCGCAATGTGGCCGTAGGTGTCGTTGTAGGACTTGAAGTGATCCACGTCGATCATCAGCATGCTGATCTCTCGGCTGTCCCGGCCCGCGCGCTGCCACTCGGCATTCAGGTACTCATCGAAATAGCGCCGGTTGCCCAGCCCGGTCAGGCCGTCCGAATTGGTGAGCCGGCGCAGTTCCATGTTGCTTTCCAGCAGTTGCTGCTGGCTCTGGCGCAATGCCTGATAGGCTTCGTCGCGCTGCACCAGCGCCATGTAGGAACGCGAGTGGTAGCGGATGCGCGCAATCAGCTCGATCGAATCCGGCAGTTTCACCAGGTAGTCGTTGGCCCCCGCCGCGAAGGCCGCGCTCTTGATGGCGGGATCTTCCTTGGTGGACAGGACGATGATCGGGATGTCGCGCGTCACGGGATGGCCGCGGTATTCACGCACCAGGGAAAGGCCGTCCACGCCGGGCAGCACCAGATCCTGCAGGATGACCGTGGGCCGCGTCTGGATCGCCACGCTCAGCGCCTTGTAGGGATCCGAGCAATAGTGAAAATCGATGTTGGCTTCGGGCACCAGCGCACGCCGGATGGCTTCTCCCACCATGACCTGGTCATCGACGAGCAACACCATCGCCCCGTGCGAATTGAGATCCGCGGAAACCGTGTCTTCAGGGGATGGCAGCATAGTGGGTCCTTGATGTCCTACGTTGTGCCGCGCCTCAGGCAAACGCCCGGATGACGCGAGACGCAATTTGATCGAGCGGCCGAATCTCGACCGCGGCCTTCATGGCGGCAGCCGCTTTCGGCATGCCATAGACTGCGCTGGTGGCCTGGTCCTGCGCGATGGTGAGGCATCCGCGTTCGCGCAGCGCCTTCAGGCCGCGCGCCCCGTCCTGGCCCATGCCGGTCAGCAGCACGCCGACCGCAATGCCGCGCCAGTGCTGCGCCACGCTATGGAAGAAAACATCGATGGAAGGCCGATACAGGCTTTCCCGGGGGCAGTCGGTGTACCGCAGGGTACCATCCTCGCAAAGCGCCAGATGATCATCCGTGCCCGCGAGCAGCACCTGGCCTGGCAGCGGCGATTCGCCTTCGCGCGCCAGCCTGACCGGCAGCGGCACCTGGTCATTGAGCCAGTCGGCCATGCCGGCCGCGAACGAGGCGTCCACATGCTGCACCAGCACGATGCCGGCCGGAAAATCCAGGGGAAGATCGCGCAGCAGCTGCGCCAGCGTGGCCGGGCCGCCGGCCGAAGCGCCGATGGCAAGCAGGCGCCGCGCGCCGGCGGACGCGGCGGGCTTGCTGACCGGGCTGAGCGCCGGCCGGTTGCCGTAGCGGCCGATCAGCCAGCCGATGTTGCGGATCTTGCGCAACAGCGGCGCCGCCGCCGTGCGCATGTCCGTCGCGCCCACCATGGGCGTGTCCACGGCATCCAGTGCGCCGTGCCCCATGGCATCGAACACGCGCGAGGTGTGGCCCGCCACGTCGGAGGTCACCACGACGATGGCGCACGGCGTTTCCGCCATGATGCGGCGCGTGGCCTCGACGCCGTCCATGACGGGCATGATGAGGTCCATCAGCACGACATCGGGACGGTCGCGCGCGCATTGCTGCACGGCCTCCAGGCCGTCGGACGCCGTCCAGGCAATCTCCAGCCCCGGTTCCAGCGCGATGACGCGCCGCAGGACTTCGACGGCAAGCGGCATATCGTTGACGATCCCGATTCTCACGTCCGAGCCTTCCCAATGAGGTCTTCCACGGCGTCGAGCAGCGCATCATCGTGAAAGCTGCCCTTGGCCAGGTAATAGTCAGCGCCGGCGTCCAGCCCGCGCTGCCGGTCCTCTTCCCGGTCCTTGTAAGACACCACCATGACGGGCAGCGCCTGCAGCCTGGGGTCGGCCTTGATGCGCGTCACCAGTTCGATGCCGTCCATCCGCGGCATGTCGACATCGGTCACGATCAGGTCGAAGTCCTCGTTGCGCAACATGTTCCAGCCATCCATGCCGTCCACGGCGACTGCCACATCGAACCCGCGGTTCAGCAGCAGCTTGCGCTCAAGCTCGCGAACCGTCAACGAATCGTCCACCACCAGCACGCGCTTGCGGCGGCGCGCGGCCGCCGCGCCCGACCCGCTGTCGACCCGCGACAGGCGCCCGCCCTCGATAAGCTTCTGGACGGAAACCAGCATGTCCTCGACGTCCAGAATCAGGAGCGGCGTGCCGTCGTCCATCAGCGAGCCGGCCATGACGTCCTGCACCTTGCCCAGCCGGGGGTCCAGCGGCTGCACGACCAGCGTGCGCTCGCCCACGTACCGGTCGACGGCGATGCCGTAGAGGCGGTCATGATCGCCCACCACCACCACGGACAAGGTATCGGCGGCCGGGGCGGCCTCGCCGGCGCGCAGGATCTGCCGCGCCGACACCAGGCCGATCTGCCGCCCCTGGAATCGGAAGTGCTGCTGGCCTTCCAGTTGCTCAATGTCGGTGGCGTCCACCTGCAACGCGTGGCTGACGTAGGCCAGCGGAAATGCGTAGATCTCGTCCTGCACCTGGACCAGCAGGCTGCGCACCACCGACAGCGACAGCGGCATCTCCAGCACGAAACGCGTGCCCCGGCCCTGCTGCTGGTGGACCCGCACGGCGCCGCGCAACTGGCGCACCATCGTCTGCACCACATCCAGCCCCACGCCGCGCCCGGAGATTTCAGTCACCTCGTCGCGCGTGCTGAAGCCCGAGAGGAACAGGAATTCCAGCAGTTCGGCTTCGCTCAGGCGTGCCGCGGTCTCGGCGTTGGTCAGCTTGCGTTCGACCACTTCCTCGCGCAGGTGATCCAGCGATATGCCGGAGCCGTCGTCGGCCAGTTCGACCAGCAGCATGCCCGCCGAATGGCGCGCCGACAGTGTGATCAAGCCCTCGGCCGGTTTGCCCGTCTGTTCGCGCTGCGCAGGCGACTCGATGCCGTGGTCCACGGCGTTGCGCAACAGGTGCATGAGCGGCGCATCCAGTTTTTCCAGGATGTCCCGGTCCACCTGCGTGTCTTCGCCCTCGATCTCCAGGCGGACCTGCTTTCCCAGCGAGCGGCCCAGGTCGCGCACCATCCGCGCCATGCCGCCCACGCCGTCGCCAAAGGGCCGCATGCGGCACGCGAGCGCGGTGTCGTACAGCCGCCGCGTCAGGTGATTCATGCGCCAGCCGAACTCGTCGACTTCACTGGCGCGCAGCGTCAGTTCCCGCTGGCATTGTTCGAGGATGCGGTGGGCATCGTCCAGCGCCGCCTGGCCGCGCGCATCGAGCTGCTGTTCGGCCAGCACGGCGCGCACCCCGTCCAGCGCGTGCGCCGCGCCCGCCTGCAGCCGCCGCAGCCGCAGCATGGCGGCGCTGAAAGGCCCTACCCATTGCGACTCGACCAGCGTTTCGCTGGATAAGCCCAGCAGCTTGTTCAGCGTATCGGCCGTGACTCGCAGCACCCGCTCGCCCTCGCCCGCGCCGCGGTCCGAACTGCGGCGCGCGGGCGGGACCGCGGCGGCCGCGTCCAACACTTGGGGCTTGTCTGCGGGCGCCGGGGCTGCCGGGACGGGCGCGTCTTCCGTCAGAACTATCGGCGGCAGATGGCCGGCCGGCCGGGAAGAACGTGCCACCGCGGCCGGCGTGGCGGGCAGATTGGGCGCGCTGCTCAGCCGCGCCACCAGGTCGCCGATCTCGGCATCCAGCTCCACGCCAGGCGTGGCCACGCGCTGCAGCAAGTCCGTGCCCAGCAGCAAGGCGTCGATGTCGCCGGCCTGCAAACGCAGACGGCCCTCCTGGGCGGCCACAAGGCAGTCTTCCATGGCGTGCGCGATACGCACGGCCGGATGCAGGTCCACGATGCGCGCGGCGCCCTTGAGCGAGTGGGCGGCACGCATGCAGGCCTCGAGCTGCGGCGCGGACGTGGGATTTTTCTCCAGGGCGAGCAGCCCGTCGTTGAGCACCTGCACCTGGGTGCGGGTCTCGATCTGGAACAGTTCGAGCAGCGAGGCATCGCGCATCTGATCGGGATTCACGCGAGGCTCCGTTCCAATGCCTGCATCAGCAGGGTTTCATCCAGCACGCCCACCGCGCGGCCGCCGCAGCGCGCCACGCCGCGCGAGTACTTCAGGCTGGCGCCCTGCACCGTCGAGGGCAGCGGCTCAAGCGCGTCCAGGTCCACCTCGTGCATGCCCTCCACTTCGTCCACCGGCAGCACCACGGCACGGCCCGCGCCGCCGAATATCAGCATGCGCGCGGTGGCGGGCCGCTCGCGGGCCTGCGGCGCCGCGGCGTCCAGTCCCAACAGGCGCGTCAGCGATACGCAGACGGTCAGCGTGCCGCGCACGTTGGTCATGCCAAGCACGGCGGGATCACGCCGGTGCGGCAGGCTGATGATGCCTCGCGTGCCGGCAACCTCGTCCAGCGATCGCGTCGGCAGGCCTATCCATTCACGATGCAGCCTGAACACCAGGAGCGACGACAGGTTGGCCGCGTGCTGCGGCGGCGCGGCTTCCTCGTCTTCCTGCATGGCGGGCGGCAGACGGTCAAGGATGCGCTTGGCCGCCGCGGCATACACCGGACAGTTGCGGCAATGCACGTGTTCGGCCAGCTGCGCGCAGCTTTTGTCGCCGCGGATGCCGATGCGGTTCCAGCAGTCGTCCACGCCCGAAAGCGATGCCATTGCGTCAGTCACGTCGCGCCTCCCCGCGCGCCGCGCGCGCCTGCAGGCGGCGGGCGCCCTCTTGATCCCCGTCCGACGCCACCAGCGCGGCCAGATGCAGCAACGCCTCGCGGTGGTTCGGATCCAGGTAGAGCGCTTTGCGGTAGGCAGCCTGCGCCTGCCGCGACTGACCTTGCGCATCCAGCAGCAAGCCCTGCAGATGCAGGGCCTCGGCGCTGGCGCCATGAATGTCCAGATGCGCCTGGCACTGCGCCATCGCGTCGCGCACCCTGCCCAGGTCGGCCAGCGCGGCGATCTCGCGCAGCGACGCCTGGGCCGCCTGCCCCGCGCCTTGCGCGGACGGCGCGTCGGCGATCGCGGCATGCGGCACGGGCAGCCGGGGCGCGGGCGTCTGCGCCACCGGACGGCGCGGCGGCGTCCAGGCATGCACGAGGGGCCGCTGGCCGGCCAGCGGCGCGCGCGCGGGGGTCGGCAACCCGGCCGGCGCTGGCGCGGGCGTGGCGCGAAATGCAAAGGACCGCGCCAGCGGCACCGCCGGCAGGCGGCGGCCCGTCAGAAGACTGGTTTCGGCGGGTCCCACGAACAGCAAGCCGTCCTCGCGCGCGAACCGGCGGAGCACTTGCACGGCGCGTTCCTGCGTGGCCATGTCGAAGTAGATCAGCAGGTTGCGGCAGAACACGAAGTCATACGGCGCGGCCCCTGCCAGCAGGTTGGGATCGAACAGGTTGCCGGGCTGAAACCGGACCTGCCCGCGCACCCGCGCCGCCAGCTGATGGCCTTCCGGCACTTCGGAAAAATGGCGGTCGCGGAACGCCAGATCGCCCCCGCGAAACGAATTGCGCCCGTACACGGCGCGCTGCGCAAATTCGACCATGCGCACGCTGATGTCCACCGCATCCACCTGGAACCGATGCGCCGGCACGCCCGCATCCAGCAGCGCCATCGCAATGGAATACGGCTCTTCGCCGCTGGAACACGGCACGCTCAACACACGAAGCACGCGGTTTTCGCAGCCCGGCGCAAACAGGCGCTCGCGCGCCAGCGTCGCCATGGCGACTTGGGATTCCGGATAGCGGAAGAACCAGGTCTCCGGCACGATCACGGCTTCGATCAGCTGCTGCATCTCGTCGGGCCAGGCCTGCACGCGCATCAGGTAGTCCTGCTCGTCGTCCACGCCGGCCGCGTGCATGCGATGCCGCACGGCGCGCTCGACGGCCGCCTGACCGATGGACCCGCTGTCCAGTCCCATGCGGCGCTTGAGCAGCCCGCTGAATTCCTCGATCAGGCTCATGGCTGCGCCTCAGTCATCGCAGCCTCGCCACCAGCCGGAAACAACATTGCCCGCACGAAATCGGGCAACAGGTCATCCACGCTGACGGCTTGCACCAAGCCGTGCGCGTCGGACAGAACAGGACCCAGGTAGCGCGCCTCTGCATTGTCCAGCGCATGCGGCTGAAACGCCGCCGGGTCGTAGTGGACGGTTTCGGTGGCCTGCTCCAGGATCAGGCCAAGCAGGCGCTCGGCGCTGGTCGGACCAGCGCGGTAGCGCACCAGCGCAAGCCGCGTGCTGGTCACCGCGGCGCAAGCCCCTGCACCGGCCAGCGCGCTCATGTCGATGACCGGCACCGCCGTGCCGCGGCGCGCCATCTTGCCCGCGACCCAATGCGGCGCACCCGGCACCTGCTTGAAGACGCGCAGCCCCAGCACTTCGGCGATATCCGCGGCGTCCAGCGCATAGCGGTCAGCGCCGATACGGAAAAGCAGATACAGCCGGCGCGCCGGGCCGGCATGGCCCGCGGCGGCACGTGGGCGGACGGCGGAAGCAGTCATGGACGCGATCACACCTTGAAGCGCGACACGCCGCTGCGCAGGTCATTGGCCACCAGCGTCAGTTCTTCGATGGCAAGGCTGGACTGCCGCAGCGACTCCACCGTCTGCTGGGCCGCGTCGCTGAGCTGCTGCAAAGCCTGGTTGATCTGTTCGGCGCCGGTGGCCTGGGCCTGCATGCCTTCATTGACCATCTGCACGCGGGGCGCCAGCGTCTGCACTTGCTGGATGATCTGCGACAGCTGGTCGCCCACCTGCTGCATGTCGGCCATGCCGCGGCGCACTTCCTCGGAGAACTTGTCCATGCCCATCACGCCGGCCGACACCGACGACTGGATCTCGCGCACCATCTGCTCGATGTCGTAGGTGGCCACGGCCGTCTGGTCCGCAAGGCGGCGGATCTCGGTGGCCACCACGACAAACCCGCGGCCGTACTCGCCGGCCTTCTCGGCCTCGATCGCCGCGTTCAGCGACAACAGATTGGTCTGGTCCGCAACCTTGGTGATCGTGGTCACCACCTGCGTGATATTGCCGGCCTTTTCATTCAGCACCGCCAGCTTGGCGTTGACCGAGCCCGCTGCCCCGACAACGTTGCGCATCGTGTCTTCCATGCGCGCCAGCCCCACCTGGCCGCTGCCCGCCAGCGTGGCGGTCTGCTCGGCCGCGCTGGAGACTTCGGTCATGGTGCGCACCAGTTCGCGCGACGTAGCCGAGATCTCACGCGAGGTGGCGCCGATTTCAGTCGTGGTGGCGGCCACTTCCGACGCGGTGGCCTGCTGCTGCTTGGACGTCGCGGCAATTTCCGTCACCGACGTGGCCACCTGCACGGCCGACCGCTGCGTCCTGCCCACCAGGCCGGTCAGTTCGTCGACCATGCCGTTGAAACCCGTTTCGATGGCGTTGAATTCGTCCTTGCGCGCCAGCTTCAGGCGCCGGGTCAGATCGCCGCTGCCGGTGGCTTCCAGCGTCTTGACGATGTCGCGCATGGGGTTGGCGATGGCGCGCATGAGCAGGTAGCCGCACACGATCGACGCGGCAATGGCCATCACCAGCGACACCAGCATCCCGGTTTCGGCCGCTTCCACGGATTGCTGAATGCTGACCGCGGCATCGTCCGCCTGCTTCTTGTTTTCGCTCACCATCTTTGCCAGGACGTCGCGCCCCCGGTAGAACGACGGGCGCAGTTCGCTCACGATGCGCGCCTGGGCGCGCGCCGCGTCCGCCGCCACCGCGGGCGACAGGATCTCGGTGCGGATGCGCTTGTACTCCTGCAACTCTTTCTGGAACGCGTCGAACATCTGTTGGTCGTCCTGCCGGGAAATCGTGCGCCGGTAGAACTCGATGTTCTCTTCAAGCTGCTGGTCGTTACGCGGCAGGGCTTCCAGCGCGACACGGCGGTCGGCCTCGGTCGGCGCATTGAACGCGTCCTGCACCACGACGAAGCCGGCGAACCACGACGCCCGGATCGACGTGCTGTAGTAGATGCCCGGCACCGCGTCGTTGTTGATCATCTGGGCCTCTGCTTCGACATGCAGGAGCCGCCGGTAGTCCACCACCACCATCAGCGTCATGATGGCCAGAATGGCCAGGAAACTGACCAGGATTCTTTGGCGGAGCGTCACATTCTTCATACCGGGAGACCTTTGTCCTAAATCGACTCGTCGACGCCCTGCCGGGACGCCCCTGGGTTATTCCCGCGCCGGCCAAGCCGCACCCGGCGTTTTTTACGGGAATATGGGAAATTTCGACAATTATTACAAAGGTGCCGCGCCGCAGCCATGAAAAACGCGGGAAAACGCCAAACATGGCGGCCTTGTCGGAAAAAAGCAAAGGTCTCTTACATAAAATCAACCGCGCGTTTGTCTGAACGGTTACATCTGCGGTCAGCCAGCGGCGCGCCACAGCGCGACCGGCGGCCGGTCCTGGACCCAGTCGCGGGCCTTTTCATAGGCGTGCGCCAGTTGCAGCACAGCCAAATCGCCCCGGGGCGGACCGATCAGCTGCATGCCCATCGGCAGCCCATCGGCATTGAAACCCACCGGCACGCTGATGACGGGACAACCGGCCAGCGTCCAGGGCGTGACGGTTTCCATCCAGCGGTGATACGTGTCCATGGGCCGCCCCGCGATCTCCTTGGGCCAATCCAGGTTGACGTCGAACGGGAAGACTTGCGCGGACGGCACCGCCAAAAAGTCCACGTCTTCAAACATGCGCAGCACGGCCTGATACCACGCACTGCGTTCTTCCGTGGCCTGATAGACCTGCCGGGCCGTCATGCCTTCCAACCCTTCGACCTCCCAGACCAGCGCGGGCTTGACCAGCTTTCGCGTGTCGGGATTGTGGACCAGGTCGTGGAACTGCCCGCCCACCATCAGGTGACGGTGCGCCAGCCAGATGCGCCACAGGCGGTCGCCCGCGAACGGCACCCGATAGGCGTCGACCTGGCAGCCGGCCGTCTCCAGATCCTTCAGCGCCTGCTCGCACAGGTCCAGAATGCCCGGCTCCATCGCCAGGTAGCCGTCCCAGTCGCCCAGCCAGCCGACCCGCTTGCCTGCAAGGTCCGCGTCCAGCGGCTGCGCGTACAGAGCCGGATCGTCCGTCAGCGACAGCGGCGCGCGCTTGTCGTGGCCGGCGATCACCGACAGCAGCAAGGCCACGTCGCGCGGCGTGCGGCCCATCGGGCCTTCGTAGGAAAGTTGCTTGAGAAAGACTTCGGGCGACGGGCCGGACGGCACACGGCCGGCGGACGGGCGCATGCCGTACACGTTGCAAAAGGCCGCCGGGTTGCGCAGCGAACCGCCAAAGTCGCTGCCGTCCGCCACGGGCAGCATGCGCGCGGCCAGTGCCGCCGCCGCTCCGCCGCTGCTGCCGCCCGCCGTCTTGGTGGCGTCGTAGGGATTGCCGGTGGCGCCATACACGCGGTTGTAGGTGTGCGAGCCCAGGCCGAACTCCGGCACATTGCTGCGGCCGATGAAGATTGCGCCGGCGGCGCGCATGCGCTCGACCAGGATGGAGTCATGCTGCATCACCGTGTCCTTGTAGACCAGCGAGCCCATCGACGTGACCATGCCGCGCACGGCGGTCAGGTCCTTGGGCGCCTGCGGCATGCCATGCAGCCACCCCTGCCACTGCCCCGCGGCCAGCTGCGCATCGCGCGCATCGGCTTCGCGCAGCAGCTCGTCGCTGTCGCGGCGCGCGACGATGGCGTTCAGCTTGGGATTGACCTGGTCGATATGCGCCAGATACGCCTGCATCACTTCGCGGCAGGACACCCGGCGGCCACGGATGGCGTCCGACAGCGCATGCGCGGGCATGGCCACGATGTCATTGAGCGGGGCGGAAGTCGGCATGGCTATTCGTCTCCTGGGCGCACGCCGCGGATCCGCCGGGCGCGCATATTGTCATGGGGCGCAGCGCGGCGGCCGGCCGCGCGCATCGCGACAATACTACGCAAATCGGCGGCTCCGCGCCTGGGAAAAGCGCCGGATGTCAGGCGCGGCGGACGCCGCCAGCGTGACAGCCCGCACAGCCCCATCCCGGCAATTTCCGCCAGGCGGGTCTTAACGATTGGCTCAAGCAACCCTGCTGACAATTGCGCCAGGTCAAACCGCGCGATTCGCCCCCCGTCCTAACATCGCCTCCTGCCATCCCGCCCGGAGACCCTCTTGACCACCACCGCCCCCGACGACATCTGCACCGAAGCCGAAATTCAGGACATGGTCCACACCTTTTACGGCAAGGCGCGCGCCGACGAAGCCCTGGGCCCCATCTTCAATGGCATGGTCCACGACTGGGACGAGCACCTGTCCACGCTCTCGGATTTCTGGTCCGCCGTGATTCTGGGCACCCGGCGCTTCACGGGCATGCCCATGCCCAAGCACGCGGCCATGCCCAACCTGAAGGCTGAACTCTTCGAACGCTGGCTGGTGCTTTTTGGCGAAACCACCGACGCCCTGCCCAATCGCGCCCTGGCCGACGCCGCGCAGGAAATGGCCAAGCGCATGGCCCGCAGCCTGTGGTACGGCTACCAGTTGTCGCGCGACCCCAACCAGCCGCTGACCGAACTGCGCCCCGCCTGACGCCTTGCAAGGTCAGTCCACCCGCCACCACCCCGGCAACAGCCCGCGCACCTTGGCACGCCGGTAGCGGTCATCGATGAGGTGCACGGTGCCCTCATCGTGTTCGGTCCGGATCACCCGGCCGGCCGCCTGCACCACCTTCTGCATGCCCGGGTACAGGTACGTGTAGTCGTACCCGTTCTCCTCGCCATAACGCATGTCCATGGCGCGCTTCATGTTCTCGTTCACCGGATTGACCTGCGGCAGGCCCAGCGTCGCAATGAAGGCGCCGATCAGCCGCTTGCCCGGCAGGTCCACGCCTTCCGAGAACGCGCCGCCCAGCACCGCAAACCCCACCCCCTGCCCCGTTTCCGTAAACCGCGCCAGGAAGGCCGCCCGCCCCGGCTCGTCCATGCCCGGCGTCTGCAACCAGATCGGCACGTGCGGATGGCGTTCCCGCATCAGGTCGGCCACACGTTTCAGATAGTCGAAGCTGCTCAGGAAACCCAGGTAATTGCCGGGCCGCTCGCCGTACTGCCGGGCGATCAGGTCCGCGATGGGCGCCAGCGAATGTTCGCGATCGCGAAAGCGCGTGGACACGTTGCCCACGACGCGCACCGCCAGCTGGTTGGCCTTGAACGGCGCGGCCACATCGATCCACGGGGTGTCCTTGGGCAGGCCCAGCGTGTCCCGGTAGAACTGCTGCGGACTCAGCGTGCCGGAGAACAGCACCGTCGCGTGCGCCGCGGCATGCCGGGCGGCCAGATACGGCGCGGGAATCACATTGCGCACGCACAGCGTCGAAGGCGGGGTCTTGGCACTGCTGACGCCGGCGTCGCCAAGCGTCACATCGAATAGCGCGTGCGAGCCGAACTGCTCGGCCAACCGCATGAAATGCAACGCCTCGAAATAAAACCCCAGCAAGGGATCGTCCTGCGGCAGCGGCGTCTGGCCGATGAACTCGGTGATGGCGGCCACCGCCTTCTGCACCGCCGTCAGCACGCCGGCTGGCGCGGCATCGTAGGCCTGATAGCGTTCGGCCTGCTTCTTGTTCAGCGCATTCCAGGAGCGGTGCAGCCCGTCCAGCGATTTCTTCAGCGCCTTGGGCGCCGCGTACCGCGCGGCGGTCAGCCGGCTCTGGTCGAGTTCGCCGGTGTACATGCGCCGCGCACGATCCACCAGGTTATGGGCCTCGTCGACCAGCACGGCCACCTTCCATTGATGCGCCTGCGTCAGCGCATGCAGCATGGCCGTGGCGTCGTAGTAGTAGTTGTAGTCGCCCACCACCACGTCGCTCCAGCGGATCAGTTCCTGCGACAGGTAGTAGGGACACACGTCGTGTTCAAGCGCGGTGGCGCGCACGGCGGGCGCGTCCAGCCGCGTGTACTCAAGCGCCGCGGCGCGGGCCTGCGGCAGGCGGTCGTAGAAGCCGCGCGCCAGCGGACAGGAATCGCCATGGCAAGCCAGATCCGGATGCACGCAGCTTTTATCGCGCGCTTGCAGATCCAGAATGCGCAAGCCAGGCTTGGCGGGCTGCGCATTGATGGTTTCCAGCGCCTCGACCGCCAGCCCCCGGCCCGACCCCTTTGCCGCCAGGAAGAACACCTTGTCCAGGCCTGTGCCCGGACCGGCCTTGAGCAGCGGAAAGATCGTCCCCAGCGTCTTGCCGATGCCCGTGGGCGCCTGAGCCATCAGGCAGCGCCCATCGCGCGCCGTGCGGTACACGGCCACCGCCAGATCGCGCTGCCCCGCGCGGAATTCGCCATGCGGAAACGCCAACGTCTCCAGCGCTGCGTCGCGCGCCTGCCGGTGCGCGAGTTCGGTCTTGGCCCACGCCAGGAAACGCTCGCATTGCAGCTGGAAGAATGCGGCCAGGTCGGCCGCCTGGTGGGTCTCAACCAGCACGGTCTCTTCCTCGGTCGCCACGTTGTAGTACACCAGCGCCACCCGCACGTCGGCCAGGCCACGCGCCTGGCACAGCAGATGGCCGTACACCTTTGCCTGCGCCCAATGCACCACGCGATGGTTTTCGCGCACGCTGTCGAACTGCCCGCGGTAGGTCTTGATCTCTTCGAGCTGATTGGCTGCAGCGTCATAGCCATCGGCACGCCCCCGGACCAGCAGATCGCCAAACACGCCCGACAGCGACACTTCGGTTTCGTAGTCCGGCCCGCGCCGCCCTGTGACGGCCGCATGGCCAGCCATGCCTTCCAGGCCGCTGGGCGCGGGCGTGAAACGCAAGTCCAGATCCCCCGCCCGCGCCGTGAATTCGCACAACGCCCGCACCGCCACCGCATAGCTCATGCGGCCTCCTGCAACCAGCTCACGTGGCACACGCGCACCGGCATGCCGTGCGCGACGCAATATTGCAGCCAGCGGATCTGGTTGTCCTGCAGCTTGTCGCCCGGTCCTTTCACCTCGATCAGTTCATAGCGGCGCTCGGCGGGCCAGAAGCGCACCAGATCGGGCAGACCGGTGCGGTTGCCCTTGACGTCGCGCAGCAGCCGCGTGAAGAAAAGCTTCAGGTGCGCGGCCGGCAGGCAATCCAGCGCCTGCGCCAGCAACGCATCTGACAAGGCGCCCCAGAACACGAACGGCGACTGCAGACCGGCCTTGTCCGCATAACGCTGCAGAATCACGTCCCGGTAAGCCGGCGTATCAAGGAGGGCCAGGCAGGCCTCGAACTGCGCCTGACGACGGGCATGAAAGTCCGGCGCTTCCAGATCCGCCGGACCGCGTTGGAACGGGTGAAAGAACGCGCCCGGCAGCGGTGCGAACACGGCCGGCCAGCACAGCAATCCGAACAGCGAATTGATCAGCGCGTTCTCGACATAGTGCACCGGCGCGTCGTCGTGATGCAGGTGATCGCGCGTCACGTATTCGACCGCGGACGGTTGCGCCGGGCGGGCCAGCGCCAGCTCCGTGCGCGGCAGGATGGGTGCCGCGGCGCGTGCCGCCGCGCCCTGCCCCAGCCCGCGCCGCAACCGCGGCATCATGCGTGCCACGCGCTGGCTTTCTTCCTCGCTTTCGGGCGCGCTGGCGGCTTGCTGGGCCAGCGCCATCGCGTCTTCGAAGCGCTGCATCCTTTCATAAACGCGGATGCGCCGATGCCGCGCGCCAGGATAGCCGCAGGCCGCGTACACGCGCTGGGCGGCTTCCCAGTCCTGTGCGCGTTCGCAGGCTTGACCAATGCGCAGCAACACCTTGGCGCGGCGCTTTTCCAGCCATGCGTTGCCGCTGATGCACGCCTGCGCCGCCTGCAACAGATCGTCCACCGCCCCGCCCTCGTCCAGCGCCTGGCGGCAGGCGTGCAGCGCCAGATAGCAATCCACGTCCGCCCGCGTCTGAAAGGCCCGCGACGCCGCATCGAACGGCACCGTTTCGTACTGGAACACGCCCAGGTCCGCCAGCACGAACTCCGACCAATCCTGATGCAGATTGCCGAAGAACATGAGGCGCAGGCGTTCGCAACGGTCCGCCACCATCACGCGCCAGACGGCTTCCGCGGTTTGCGGCGCCCAATCGCAAAATGGCCGGGCTTGCGTCAGATCGGCGCGCAGCGCTTCAAGCATGTCGGCCTTGCGCACGCCCGGCCTGGCTGCCGCGTGCGAGGCGAACACCCGGCAGAGCTCGGGCTTGGTCAACAGCACGAACAGTTCATCCAGCGCCATCGGCGCGCGCCGGTCCAGCCACCCCAGCGCTTCGAGCGGCCCGGCGGCCTCTTCAACGGCCGGAATCTCTTCGTACACCAGCCGGCTGGCCCGAAACCACGGTCCGCGCCGCATCAGCATGCGCACCATCAACGCCTGCGACGCCTGCGGCAACGCCGCGAAGTCCGTCAGAAAGCGGCAATCATCCTCGTCCAGCAGATCGGCGTAACGGTCCGAGACCCACGCCAGCGCGCGCTGGAAATTGTGCAGATAGTAGTAACGGTGCGGGGGCAACATCGGCGGCGGCCGGCTGGACTGTTTATTTATCCAGTAATCATAGCAGGCCGGCAGTCTTCGCTGAACCGCAGGCCCGGGGCCGCCCGGCAACCCGCCGCCCGTCCCAAACTGCCCGCACCGCCTTTCGCGCAGGGAAAACTCGGCAGGTCGGCGGCTCATCTGCTCACGCATGAAAAACGGCGCCGGAAAGCCTGAGCTCTCCAGCGCCGTTTGCGTCCCGCCCGTCACAAGGCGGGACAGTCAATCACGACATCGTCAGATCACTGCGCGCGCACCGGTTGCGGTGCCGCACCGATCTCCTTGCGGACCTTGGCCACGTCGGACGCGCTGACCGCCGCGCCCTTGTTGCCCCAGCTCGACCGGACAAAGCTCACGACATCGGCAACTTCCTTGTCGGTCATGCGCCAGTCGAAGCCCGGCATCGCGTACGCGGTGGGCGCCGAGGCCGTGCCCGGCATCTGCGCGCCCTTGAGCACGATGTGGATCAGCGAGGCCGGATCGGCCGAGTTGACCGTCGAGCTCAATGCCAGTTGCGGGAACGTTTCGGTATAGCCCTTGCCCGTGCTGCGATGGCAGGCCGCGCAGTTGTTCAGGAAGGCCATCGCGCCGTCGCTCTTGTCCTTGCCGGACCGCAGCGCTTGCGCCACGGTTTCGTCATAGGCCAGCGGCTTGGTCGCGTCCTTGTTCACGGGCGGCAGGCTCTTCAGGTACACCGCGATGGCGTTCAGGTCGTCATCGGTCAGGTGCTGGGTGCTGTCCTCCACCACCTGGGCCATGCCGCCAAACGCCGCCGAATGACCGTTGCGGCCGGACTTCAGGAAGGTCGCAATGTCTTCCTTGCTCCAGCTGCCCAGGCCGTCGGTCGCGTCGCCGCGCAGGTTCTTGGCCAGCCAGCCTTCCACCACGCCGCCCGACAGGAAGGCCGAGCCGTCCGCGTCGGTCAGCGCCTTTTCCTGCAAGGCCACGCCGCGCGGCGTGTGGCAGGTGCTGCAATGACCCAGGCCCTCGACGAGGTACTGGCCGCGCAGCAGCGCCTGCTTGTCCGCACCGCTCGTGTTCACCGTGACAGGCGCCGTCGCAACGTCAGGCGCGAACATCCAGCGCCACACCGTCAGCGGCCAGCGCATGGACATCGGCCAGACAATGTCGGTGTCCTTGTTCTCCTGCTTCACGGGCTCGACGCCGTGCATGAAGTAGGCGTACAGGGCCTTCACATCCTCGGGCGTGACGTTGGCGTACGCGGTGTACGGCATGGCCGGGTACAGCGAATGTCCGTCTTTGGCCACGCCGTGGCGCACGGCCCGGTCGAAGTCCTCGTACGAATAATTGCCGATGCCCGTTTCCTTGTCCGGCGTGATGTTCGTCGAATAGATCATGCCCAGCGGCGAATCGATGCCCAGGCCGCCGGCAAAGGGCTTGCCGCCCTTGGCCGTGTGGCAGGCGATACAGTCGCCGGCGCGCGACAGGTATTCGCCCTGCTTGATCATCTGCGCGTCGCCGGACGCTGGCGTGCCGTCGGCCGCGAACGCGGCGCTGGCAACGAGGGCCGAGAAGGCCGCAACAATGGTGTGCTTGATCATTGTTCCGTCTCCTTAAGCCTGGACCAGCGGGCCGGGGTTCTTCAGGTACTGGTCGCGAATCGCCTGCGCCGCCCAGTAGGCCAGCGCGCCGACCAGACCGGTCGGGTTGTAGCCCATGTTCTGCGGGAACACACAGGCGCCCATCACGAACACGTTCGGCACGTCCCAGCTCTGCAGGTACTTGTTGACCACGCTTTCCTTGGGATTGGAGCCCATGATGGCGCCGCCCGTGTTGTGCGTGCTCTGGTAGACGCGCGTGTCGTAACGGGCGCCCTTCTTGCGCACGGCGACGAAGTGCTTTTCAGGATTCATGGCCTTGGCCACGGTCTCCATGCGCTTGCCCATGTAGCCCAGCATGTCGAACTCGTTGTCATGCCAGTCGAACGTCATGCGCAAGAGCGGCTGACCATAGGCGTCCTTGTACGTCGGATCGAGCGACAGGTAGGCGTCGCGGTACGACATCACCGAACCGGAAATCCCGATCGTCATGAAGCGCTGATAGGCGTCCTGAACGCCCGCCTTCCAGGCCGTGCCCCACGTCGGAGTGCCCGGCGTCGTCGGCGTCTGCTTGATGGGACGGCCGCCGTAGCGCACGTGGCGGATGCTGGCGCCGCCCAAAAAGCCCAGCGGACCGTGGTCGAACTGGTCGCCGTTCAAGTCGTCCATGCCCACGCCGCCCGCGCCGGTGCCGACGAAGGGGTTGAGCTGGGTACCCTTGGGCAACAGCACGTTGACCGCGCCGTTCATCTGGTACGCGTAGTTCTTGCCGACCACGCCTTCGTTGGTCTTCGGGTCATACGGCTTGCCGATGCCCGACAGCAGCAACAGGCGCACGTTGTGCATCTGGTAGGCCGACAGGATCACCAGATCCGCGGGCTGATCGATCTCGTTGCCGTCCGCGTCGATGTACGTTACGCCCACGGCCTTCTTGCCGGTCGAATCCAGATTGACCTTGATGACCTGCGAACGCGTGCGCAGCTCGAAATTGGGCTTCTTCAGCAGCACCGGCAAAATGGTGGTCTGCGGCGAGGCCTTCGAATACATGTAGCAGCCGTAGTTCTCGCAGAAGCCACAGAAATTGCAGGGGCCCAGGCGCACGCCGTACGGGTTGGTGTACGGACCCGAGGCGTTGGCCGCGGGCGTGGGATACGGGTTGAAGCCGACTTCGCGCGCGGCCTTCTCGAACAGCGACGCGCCGTAGGTCGTGGCCAGCGGCGGCAGCGGGAATTCCTTGCTGCGCTTGCCTTCCAGCGGGTTGCCGCCTTCGACGATCTTGCCGTTCAGGTTGCCGGCCTTGCCCGACGTGCCGCAGACGTATTCGAACTTCGAGAAGTACGGTTCCAGTTCGTCGTAGGTCACGCCGAAGTCCTGGATCGTCATGCCTTCCGGAATGAACTTCTTGCCGTAGCGCGTTTCGTAGCGGGTGCGCAGTTCCAGCTCTTCGGGCAGCACGCGGTAGTGCATGCCGTTCCAGTGAAAGCCCGCGCCGCCCACGCCCGTCCCCAACAGAAACGAACCGTTCTGGCGGTACGGCACGGCCACGTCATCCACGCCATGGCGGATCGTCACGGTTTCCTTGGACAGGTCCTGGAACAGATAACCGCGCACCGAATACTTCAGCTCGTCGATCACCTTGGGGTACTCGGCGTCCTTGGGCGTGTCCTGCATGCCGCCGCGCTCCAGCGCCAGCACCTGCAAGCCCGCTTCGGTCAGCTCCTGCCCCAGGATCGCGCCGGTCCAGCCGAACCCGACCAGTACCGCATCCACTTTGTCTTTCTTGATCGCCATGATTTAACCCTTCTCCCCAGAGATCGACACGGGGCCATAGGGATACTTCACGTTGGGCTGGTCGACCCAGTCCATGAAATCGGCGCGCGCGCCGGGAAAGCCCACCATCTTCCAGCCCACCATGTTCTTATTGCCGCCGTAGATCGGATCGGCAAAGAAGCCTTCCTTGGTATTGGCCAGCAGGAAGCTGAAGAACGTCTTGGACGGCACGGATTCGAATGCGATCTTGCCCGACTGCAGGTCCTTCAGGATCTGTTCCTGCAGGGCCTTGTCCAGCTCGGCGTATGCCTTGCCGTGCGTTTTCACGCACCAGGCATCACAGGCCTCGATGCCGTTGCGATAGACCTGGCGGGGATTCTGGTCGAGCTGATAGCCCAGTTCCGGCACCTGGTCGGTGTGGAACGGCCCGTCCATGTACCACAGCTTGCCGTGGCCAAAGGGCGTTTCCATCTGACGATCGATGAACTCCGGCACGCCGGCCGCGATGGCGCCTGGACCGTACTCGTCGGCAGGAATCAGATGATCCACCGCGGCAACGATGAAGGCCCATTCGGCCTTGGTGAAATAGGTGGGCTCGTAAGCCTTGGCCGCCTTTGCGGCATTGCCGTCGGCGGCGTTGGTACAGCCGACGGTCAGGCCGCCGACCGCCAGCGTCGACGCTGGCACAATGGCCATCGCCTGCAGAAACCGCCGGCGCGGTTGTGCGTCATCAGTCATGGACATCTCCGTGAATATTCCAAGTTGTCCTAGCGCGCTACCGAACATGCAACCTGGAAACACGAACTGCCCGAGCTAGTGACAACACGCTCTTTTCTTGCTCAAGATCAAGACTGCTCTTTGAAAAGGGACGTAAGAGCAGGTGTCGGCATTATGCGCTTCTGATCCGCTCGTTCGACCGTATCAGATGGAATTTCTTGACGTGGAAAAGTCTTTTGCATTAAGGACAACGTAAGAACATCGGAAATGCATTGCTTTCTGACAGCAAGGTGAACAAAAACCGTCGTCGCCCGTCCAGTACAATCCGCGTTTGGCGACGTTGTGATCGCCCATCTGTCTGGACCCCAAGCATGTTGCGTCTGTCTGAAATCAAGCTGCCGTTGAACCACACGCCCGAGGAACTGCCCGCGGCAATCCTCAAGAAACTGGGCATTCCGGCCAGCGACCTGAACGGCTTCACCATCTTCCTGCGCAGCTACGACGCGCGCAAGAAGCACAACATCCTGCTCATCTATGCGCTGGATGTGGACGTGGCCAACGAAGCCGCAATCCTCGAGCGCTTTCACGACGACCGCAACGTCAAGCCGTCTCCGGACACCGAATACAAATTCGTCGCTCAAGCCCCCGCCACACTCGCCAAGCGCCCCATCGTCATCGGCACCGGCCCCTGTGGCCTCTTTGCCGGCCTGGTCCTGGCGCAGATGGGGTTCAAGCCCATCATCCTGGAACGCGGCAAGGCCGTGCGCGAACGCACCAAGGACACCTGGGGCCTGTGGCGCAAGCGCATCCTGAATCCCGATTCCAACGTTCAATTCGGCGAAGGCGGCGCGGGCACGTTCTCGGACGGCAAGTTGTACAGCCAGATCAAGGACCCCAAGCACTACGGCGAAAAGGTCCTGAAGGAATTCGTTCTGGCCGGCGCGCCTGAAGAAATCCTTTACGTCAGCAAACCCCACATCGGTACGTTCCGCCTGGTCGGCATGGTCGAAGTCATGCGCGACACCATCACCAAGCTGGGCGGCGAAGTCCGCTTCTCCAGCCGGGTTGAAACCCTGCACCGCGAGAACGGCAAGGTCACCGGCGTCACGTTGGCAAACGGCGAACACATCGAAGCCGACCACGTCGTCCTGGCCATCGGCCACAGTGCCCGCGACACCTTCCAGATGCTGCTGGACCAGGGCGTCTTCATGGAAGCCAAGCCCTTCTCCATCGGCTTTCGGATCGAACACCCGCAATCCCTCATCGACCGCGCGCGCTTCGGCCCCAACGCCGGTCACCCCATCCTGGGCGCCGCCGACTACAAGCTGGTGCATCACGCCAGCAACGGCCGCTCCGTCTACAGCTTCTGCATGTGCCCCGGCGGCACGGTCGTCGCGGCCACGTCGGAGCCCAACCGCGTCGTCACCAACGGCATGAGCCAGTACTCGCGCAACGAACGCAATGCCAACGCCGGCATCGTCGTAGGGATTTCCCCAGAGGTCGACTACCCCGAGCACGTGCTGGCCGGCGTCGACTTTCAGCGCAAGTGGGAATCGCAGGCGTTTGAGCTGGGCGGCCGCGACTACAGCGCGCCGGGGCAGTTGGTCGGCGACTTCCTCGCGGGCAAGGCATCCACCGAGTTCGGCGCCGTCAAGCCCTCGTACACGCCCGGCGTGCACCTGACCGACCTGGCCACCGCTCTGCCCGACTTCGCCATCACCGCGATCCGCGCGGCCCTGCCTGCGTTCGACAAGACCATCAAGGGTTTCAACATGCCCGACGCCGTACTGACCGGCGTCGAAACCCGCACCTCTTCGCCCATCCGCATCAAGCGCGATAACGACACACTGCAGAGCATCAACACGCAGGGGTTGTTCCCGGCCGGTGAAGGCGCGGGTTACGCGGGCGGGATTCTGTCGGCGGGGGTGGACGGGATCAAAATCGCCGAGGCTGTGGCGTTGAGCATCATGGGCCGTCAGGGATAAAGGATCAGGGATACACGCAGATCGCCAGTGACGCCCAGCGCACTCGCCGGGCGTCACTCGCGATCACAAATCCGCCGCGTCCCGCAGATCCACCCCATCCAGGTCCGCAGCGCATAGCGCGTCATACATCACCCGGTCGCAAACCGGGTCGATCGACATCTGCGTCTGGCAAAAAATGTGCGCATCGCCGATGCGTTCCTCTCGAAAGACGAGATTGGCGCCGCCCAGGATGCTGTAGTACAGCTCGTCTTCGCCCGTCAGGAAATTCCGGTCGTACTTCTTCTTGACCCGCGACGCTTCCACATCCAGCGCATCAAGCGTGCGCATCACATTGCAAAAATAGTATTGCGGTCCCGGCGAGCCGTCGGCCTGCGTGTAGTCGCAAGCGCTGAATACAAAGGCCTCGGGATCGACCGATTCGAATACCCGCTTCAAAGGCTCCGAGACGATCCAAATGCCGGCCCACTGCTCGAATTGCCGAGGCGCCCCGCCCTGCTCTGGCACATGGACGATGTGCGGCCGTTCGCAGTACTGCGAAGGATCGCCGTTGGGCGGATCCATCGTGTACATGCCGGGCTGAATCAGCTTTTCCTCGTTGGCGATCACAAGGCCCGGGCCAATGCCATCACGCCAAAGGCCCGCGCCAAGGACGAAGTATTTCCCCTTCTGCGATTCAAACGTCATCACGTGAGCATTCTCCGGGGCAGATGCAAGGCTCACCATCGTAACGCCAACGCGCTTATTCAGATGGCCGCGTCTGCGTCAGCCCCGTGGGCGGCCCATCAATTGCCGTCCACCCAGCATCCACCGCCAGGCTGCTGCCCGAGATATAGCTCGCGGCATCCGACGCCAGAAACGCCACCGCCGCGCCCACCTCGGACGGCTGACCCCAGCGGTTCAGCACCGTATGGCCGGCGTACTTGTTGTAGATGTCGGGACGTTCCTTCAGCGGCTGGGTCAGACGGGTCTCGATGATGCTGGGCATCACTGCGTTGACGCGCACGCCGTAGGGGCCGACCTCCGCCGCGAACGCCTTGACCATCTGCTCGATGCCCGCCTTCGTGGCGGCGTAAATGCCCAGGCCGGGCTCGATCGTCACGGCACGCATCGACGAACACAGGATCATGCTGCCCGCGCCCTGCTTCATCATCGGCCGTCCGAAGTGGCGCATGAAGTGAAACGCGCCGCGAAGATTCAGGTTCACCACCTGGTCGAACTCGTCTTCCGTGTAGTCCACGATGAGCTTGCGGATGTTCAGCGCTGGTGTGGACACCGCGATGTCGATCCTTTTTTGCTCGGTTAAAACCCTGGCGGCCAACTGCGCGATGGACTCGCCGCTGGCCGCATCGGTCTGCATCCAGTTCGCCGCGCCGCCGCCGTCGATGATCTGCTGCGCCGTGGCCTGCGCGCCAAGTTCGTCGCGGTCCGCGCACATCACGTAGGCGCCCATCGCACCCAATGCGTGCGCCGACGCTTGCCCGATGCCGGAAGCGGCGCCGAGTACGACTGCGGTTTTGCCTTGGAGACTGAATAGTTGGGGGTAGTTGGTCATGAAGCTTCGATGAAGACTGTTATGGATACGGACTGGCTTGTTGCGGCCGTCGGACTGCTCAAAATGGATTCGGACCGCTCGCGGAGGCCATCCGACTGCGCAACGCGCAAACGCTTGGCTATTATCCTTGCATGATCCAAGCCCCGCCCATCGCCATCGCAGCGCAGATTGATGACGCCAGACGCGTCATCGAAGGGGGTGTCAGAAATTCCGTGTTCAAGGCGGTGTTAAGACTTACACGGAAGGTCTGATAAATCGATCTGCATAGAGGATAGCGAATTGATTCATGGCCNTGGGGGTGTCAGAAATTCCGTGTTCAAGGCGGTGTTAAGACTTACACGGAAGGTCTGATAAATCGATCTGCATAGAGGATAGCGAATTGATTCATGGCCTGCTTCCAGTCGCGAGCAGGCCGTCCCCAGTCTGCGGTGATATTGCGCAGGGCCAGCCAGATAAGCTTCGTGGCGGCGTCGTTAGAGGGGAAGTGCCCGCGGGTCTTGATGATTTTGCGCAACTGGGCGTTGATGCTCTCGATGGCGTTGGTCGTATAAATCACCCGGCGCACTTCAGGCGGAAATGCGAAGAAGGGGATCACCCGGTCCCAGGCGTTGCGCCAGGCGGCGCGGATCGTCGGGAATTTCTGTCCCCATGGGCCTTCAGAGAATGCATCAAGCTCGGCCTGAGCCGCCTCCGCACTCGTGGCGGTATAGATTGGCCGGATAGCCGCGGCAAGCGCCTTGCGGTCCTTCCAGGTGGCGTAATCCAGGCTGTTGCGGATCAGATGCACGATGCAGGTTTGCAGCGTGGTTGCGGGAAATACTGCGCTCAGGGCCTCAGGCATGCCCTTCAGGCCGTCAGTGACGGCGATCAGGATATCGCCCACGCCTCGCGTCTTCAGGTCGTTGAAGACCTTCATCCAGAACTTGGCCCCTTCGGTGCCTTCGATCCAAAGGCCCAGGATCTCCCTCGATCCATCTGGCAACACGCCCAGCGCCAGGTAAATGGCCTTGTTGCGCACGACCGCGTCCTCGCGGATCTTGACCCGCAGCGCGTCAAAGAACACGACCGGGTACATGGGTTCCAGAGGCCGGGACTGCCAGGCGGTGACCTCGGCCATGACCTCATCGGTCACCGAGCTGATGAACTCTGGCGAGACCTCGGTGGCATATTGCTCCAGAAGAAACCCCTGGATCTCGCGCACCGTCATGCCTCGGGCATACATGGCGACAATCTTGTCGTCAAAGCCCGTGAAACGCCGCTCGTGCTTCGGGATAAGCAGCGGCGCGAAGCTGCCGTCGCGGTCGCGCGGTACTTCGATACGCACAGGGCCTTCCCCGGTGAGCACCGTCTTGGCTCCCTTGCCGTTACGCTGGTTGGCGACATCGGCCGGCTTGGCGGCACCGCTCGGGTAGCCCAGGTGATGGTTCATCTCACCGCCGAGCGCACGCTCGATCAGGGCCTTCTTGAAGGCCAGTGAGGCAGCGTTGATCGCTTCGGCCGTCATCGGGCCGTCGCCGAACGACGCCAACAGCTCAGGGGGAATAGCCGGCAGATCCGCCAGCTTGGACTTCGGGTTGCGTGGCATAAATGCTCCTTGGACGCATGTTATGCCTTGAACACGAAATTACTGACAAGCCCGNAATAGCCGGCAGATCCGCCAGCTTGGACTTCGGGTTGCGTGGCATAAATGCTCCTTGGACGCATGTTATGCCTTGAACACGAAATTACTGACAAGCCCGGACCAATTCTCTTTGCAGTGCTGCTCGGCTCGATGAAGTGGTATGACAGTTCAATCGGGTGGCAGCAGTACTTTGATTTGGCGTTCGACGTCATTATTTTTGGCGTGCCGCTTTGGCTCTACTTCAGGCACGCATTCCGCTTCAGTCGTCTAGAGGTGTTGACGTCCCGTCACTTGCTGGTTCGGTTTAATCGGATTACTCGTCAAGTCTATCTTCATCGACCTTCGCATTGTGGCGGTGTCCTTGTCTTGCCCTGGAACGGCACAACCTCGATGGAGATGGCGGGTCAGCGCCTTATGCTCGGATGGTTTCCAGACGATACGCCGTTGCCGTTTCCGAACTTTGCGTTGGTGGGAAAGCCAAGCAGTCGTCTGTACGACTTGCAAGCTGAGTGGGAATTCATCCGCCGGTACATGGACGAGGGCGGTCTGCAAGCTGTCGAGAGACCGCGCATCAGCTCGCAGCTGCCTTTGCCCTGGCCAGCCTTCAC